>CALFOT010000077.1 GCA_937919925.1 uncultured bacterium
ATGCTGGTGATTTTACGCGGCGTGAATCTCAATCAGGGTGCCGAACCGGAAGACATGGTGTCGATCCGGTTTTGGCTTGAGTAGCACCGTATCGTCACGATGAGGCGCCGCAAAATCATGGCGGTCGAAGATCTGCGCCAGGCGACCGATGCCGGATCGGGCCCCGTTGGCGCGGGATCTTTCCTCGAGGAACTTAGCGATCGTCTCGGTGCGCGTATGGGCGATGCCATTGCCGATATTGACGACGCCTTCGATGCTCTCGAAGACGAGGTCTTGACCGAGCAAACCTATGAACTTCGCCCGAAGTTGGCCAACATCCGTCGGCAAGTGATCAGTATGCGTCGCTATATCGCCCCGCAACGTGACGTGATTGCGCGTCTGCAAAGTGAAAAAGTTACCTGGCTCAGCGATCTCGAAAGAATGCGCTTGCGGGAAATCGGCGATCGCACCACGCGCTATGTGGAAGACTTAGATGCGATTCGGGACCGTGCTACGGTAACGCAAGAGGAGCTAAACAGTAGTCTTTCCGAGCAGATGAATAAGACCATGTACGTGTTGTCCATCGTTGCCGGAATCTTCCTGCCACTCGGCCTTCTGACCGGTTTGCTTGGCATCAATGTGGGCGGCATTCCCGGAACAGAAAACCCGTGGGCCTTCACGTTCTTCTGCGTGTTATTGGGCTTGATTGCTGGGGGGCAGATTTGGCTCTTCAAGCGGAAGAAGTGGATGTAAAAGTTGGTGGGGTACTTGCGCATGTTCCTTTGCCAAGTAGCCGTTTGCCTGACAGAGCACGCTCTGCGTTGTTATTGCTGCAAAGCCAACGTAGTGCGGACCAAGGATTGCACCGCAGCGGTTAAGCGCTGATCGGTGCCCTCATCCACCAATTGCCCATTCTCGCCAAAGGCTTGAAAGGCGCTGGCGATGGCGACGTCGCCAGGAATCACCAACACACCAATGCTGGAAAGAATGGCGCGCACATGGACCAATCCACGCATGCCGCCCAAACCGCCGGGTGAAGCGCTGATGATGGCAGCAACCTTTCCTGTATAGGCCGCCAGCGGCGCAGCAACCTCACCATCCGGGCGAGAAGTCCAATCGATTACATTTTTCAGCAGCGGTGTGATCGAACTGTTGTATTCCGGACAAGCAAGAATCAGGGCGTCGGCAGCAATCATCTTGTTGCGCACGGCAGCAACCGTGGCTGGTACACCTTGACCTTCTTCCAAATCGCCGTCGTAAAGAGGCATGGGGTAATCGGCTAAATCAATCAACTCCACTTCGGCACCGCAGGCGGTTGCTTTTGCAGCGGCGATGGCGGCAAGTTTTTTATTGAAGGAATCGCGCCGAGCGCTGCCGGCAAAGACGAGGATTTTGCTCATGAAACTTTTGCTTTGAAAAGGGTGGGGGACCGTCAAATCTATGATGGATGGGAAAGGCTGCAAGGAACATTGTGAACGCAGCGGGAAGCACCGTCCATCGAATCCTTGGTTCCAGCAGTATTGCGCTGTCGAAATCAAGTATCCTTGGCGGGATCCTTTTAACTGGAATCGACCCAATGTTTCAACGCATCCATGCCTTAGTCCTTGTTGCTCTTTGCACATTATTGGTATTTGCTGGGTGGGTTCTTTCGTTGCCAACCCAATCTGAAAGCGTTGCTGAGCAGAACGCGGCCGTAAGCGTAGTTTCCTCCACGGAGCAAGGCCAGGAGCTGGGAGAGGTGCTGGTGCGCAGCTCCGCCGTAGCCGCAGCGGAACAGCAACCGACAGTTGCAAAGACTCACCCCGAACCGGCGGAGGAGTTGGTGACCGCCGCAACCTTGAAAGTCAGAGTGCTGGCTCGCGGGTCAAACACTCCGCTGCAAGGAACTGAGCTCAAGCTTTCGCTATTTGATGCACCAACTCAAAAAGCGCTCTTGGAGGTAGAGGGGGTCACTGATGCTGACGGCAACCTATATGCAAGAATTCCTAATGGTTCTTTGCGTATCTTTGTTGAGATCAAAATGAAAGGTGTGGAGCAGCGGCACCGCGCGTGGCGAGAAATCACGGTTCCTGCCGGGGAGCTGCTCGAGTGGGTGGTGGCCATCCCGCCGCTGTATCACATCACTCTCGTTTTTGTCGGACCGGAAAAGGCGCCGGTGGTTGGTAAGCCGGTGCAGATAAGTTCTACAGAGGATCGCAACGGCGCTTGGGTCCATGAGGATGCAGTGGGACCATCGCGGACAACTAGCCAACCTGTTTCTTTCCATCAAAGTTTCGTCACCGATGACAGCGGCAGCATCACAGTTCCTTTTGTCTCAGGGGAATTGAGAGCCAACCTTTTTTGGACAGCGAAGGGTTTTGCCCCGGTTCAATACCGCGCCGTTCTCGGAGAAGAAGACGATGGCGCGACCGTGGTTGTGCCGTTGTTCCCTCTGCGTGAGGTTCATGTTTTCGTGCAAGACGGCAGCGCGTTGCCTATCGGCGAGGTCATCCTGAATGCCTCGTATCAAGCTACTCCTTTGCTTGTGGGTGAATTCTCCCCGGGCAGCCCGCCCGCGCGCCAGCCCATCCGAACCGATGAAGATGGCAAGGCAGTCATGGCTTTGGCCATGGCTCCCTTTGGAAGTATCCAGACGCAGCACCGTGATTTTGTGGATGCCTCTGTCGAGCTCAGTGCTGCGCAAACAGAGGTCACGATCACCCTCGGTACTGGCACTGGATTTTCTGGTCGAGTCATCGATGAACTAAATGCTCCGGTAGCGCACGCCGAAGTCCGTGCTTGGGCGTATTCGCATGCCTTACCATCTGGCCATGTGATGGCGCGAGGACCTTCGCATCCTTCCGGCTGGCAGGTCACAACAACGGATGCAGAGGGCAACTTTAAGCTTCCCGAATTGAGTGGCGTTGGTTTTTCCAGTCTCATGGTGCTTGCAGACGGCTTTGCTTTCTATGGTCAAAATTGGCCATCTCCTCCGAGTGGATTTCATGAGATTGTTTTACATCCCGCCGCGCAACTGTTTGGTTTTTTGCACGATGCGGAGGGCAACGGCATCGCGAGGGCTTCGATTATCTTGCAAGGTCCGCCAGCATTTGGTGGGAACTCGCGAAAAGAGAGTTTGTCCTACTTCGCTGGGGCGCAACAAGTAAAAACCGCAAGCGACGGCAGTTTTGCATTCCCCGGTTTAGCTGCCGGAGAGTATGAACTCTACACCGGCACCAAGATGGCGGAAACGGTAGCGCGCGTCCACACCGGCCCCAATCCAGTGATTTTGACGCAGGGTGAACTTGCCGACGGCGTGGTGGTGGTTGCAATCCAAGTGTTAGGCGCGCCTTCCTTTCAACCCATCGAAGGAATCGAAATCACGCTAGTGAGCTTCGTGCAAGGTGCCATCCGCAGAGAATCTTCTGGTAGAACGGATACTCAGGGGAAGTTTCGTTCTCCCCCAATGTTGAAGCATAAAGGCCATTTCATGATTCATGAAAGGGGTTATCTGCCAAAGGCGATTTGGTTGGAATCGCTTCCGAGTGGTCTTTCGGAGCATCAAGTCGTTCTCGAACCCGGGCTGCCAAAAACCCTTCACGTCATAGCCGTGGACCATCTTCCGTTGCGTCCCGGAAGCTTTGAGGCGGCGCCTGGTTTGCGAGCAGGTCTTGTACTTGAGGCAGGTTCCTTCATGCCCATCGGTGGTGAACAGCTCAGTTCTGAGCCCCGCCCTCTTTCCGTTTACGGAATAGAGGGCTTTGAAGAGCGCCAATTCAGCTTCGAGAGCTTTCCCATAAACGGTGCCACTTTGCGCCTGCAAGAGGGGAACGGTGGAGCAAGCTTCGACTTCTCCATCCCGGGTGGAGCCGAAGACTACACCCTTACGTTAAGTGCTGCGCAGCTGAGAATACTGGGGCTGCGGGATTGATTCCGAAAGAAGCTCGCTACGATGCCTACCGCTGCTGCAAATAGGCGTTGGATAGCAGCAATCCAAGTTTCATGACCCCGTCGCTGTCCATGAGGATGGGCTCGCCCTTGTTCAGAAGGTCTCGCGCTTCCAAGTGATTGTTATTTTCATTTGCTTCCGCCCAATCCCTGAGTTGTAGCGTGATATCGGTCTTGGATGCTCCCTCAAAATCCGTTGGAGCTTGCTGACTGATGAACCAGCGTAGATTCTCATCCTTCAAGTCTATGCGGCTCTGTTCAACGATTTCTTGCACCCACTCAGCCGCCTGATCTTTGTAGGGGCCGAACGACATATCGTTTTCACCGAGGTGATAGAAAATACCTTCCAGCTCCACTGGATGCCCTTGGTCTTCAAGAGTCTTGATTTGCTCTTGAATAAAAGCAATCAAGCTTGGGTAGAGGTTGCGCGATTTGGCATCACTGCCATTGGGAGTCCAGTCAATAATTTGAGAGCCACTGTGGGTAAATTTGGCAATGGCTATGTTGCCCTTCACTTTTTTCTGCAGGTTCGAAGCAAAGCTTAATTCCGGACCGAAGGTGCTATACATGCCAGTTGGCCCTAAGGGCTCCCATCCATCCGAGACTTTGTAGCCGCCACCAAGGCTATAGCCGAAAGCTATTTTGAAATTGTTCTTTTCTAAACTGGCGTTTTTGGATTTCTGCAAATCCGCAACAAAGGAAATTTCACCTTCCATATTACGATGCCCGACTAAGACAAAAAGTTTCACCGTG
>CALFOT010000078.1 GCA_937919925.1 uncultured bacterium
GGTTTTCTAGATGCCGACGGCGGCCGACGCATTGATTACATCCTCTGTGCGCCCGCGATCCTGCCGCTCACTGCGCAGATTCACGCCGATTGTTTTGACGGCATCTGGCCGTCGGATCACTTTCCTGTTTCCGCCACAGTTCAGCTTGGGCCTTAGGTCAGCCCAGGGTTGTTGCAATCTCACAAACGATCTCCGAAGCGCCATTTTGCATAACAAACTGGCTAGACAGCAAGGCTTGGGTGGTTAACATCCACCCATGCTGCCGAAGTTAGCTCTCCTTCTTTTCAGTCTTTCTACGTGCATCGCCCCGTCCCATTCGCATATTAATTTTGTGCAGCAACTTGGCGGCGACTCACTCGAAGACTGGGTGCATGTCGGTGGCAAAGCTACCTACACCGTTACCGAAGGTACTTTGCATGGCGTCGGCGCCAGCGGGGGTAATGCTTTTTTGCACTCGCCGCGCGAGTATGCCGATTTTGAATTCACTTGCCAGGTGCAAATGGCGGCTGGCGGCAACAGTGGCATCCAGATCCGCTCCACCATGGATGGCGCGCGCTTACGTGGTTATCAACTTGAGATCGATGGCGAACCGCGGGCCTATACCGGCGGTTTATATGACGAAGGTGGCCGTGGTTGGCTCCAACCTCTCGAAGGTGATTCCTATGCTGCGGCGCGCGCGGCGATGACCTTAGGTGAGTGGACAGACTTTAGGATTCTTGCAGTCGGCGATCACATCCAATCTTGGATTAACGGCGTGCCAGCTTGCGATTATCACGACGATGCTCTGAGCTCTGGCATCATTGCATTTCAAGTGCATGACGGTGGCGTGACGGATGTGAAATGGCGCGCGATTAAAATCCGAGAAATCCCACCTCAACCCCAAAAGTTAAGCTCTACGCCACGTACTTGGGTTGCTGCAAATGCGTGGGCCAATCGCCTCCAGGATTGGCGTGTGGTTGGCGAGCGCGTGGAATGTATAGAGAGTGCCACGCAATACCCATTGCGTACTTTGATGACTCTAGATCAGAGATTGAATGCACAAGTGGGAAAGCATAGTTTTAGTGTGATGGTGGATGGCACGCATGATGCGCCGTTATACGCTGGCTTCGGCGGTATTATTTTCGGCGCAGGAAGTAGCGATATTGATTATCGCTTATCAGCGCAAGTGCATCATCGTCCGGCGCATGATGGTGGGTTGTTGGCTACGATTAATTTGAATGGCGACATTGCTTTGTATGACAATTCACAGAGTCAGGTAAAAAGCGGATCTTGGTCGATCGGCGGGGCGTTGCAAGCGGGGGAACTACGCCAGATATGTTTAGGACAGAATTTTTTGCGCTCGGGTTTGAACGAGGCTTTACGTCTGCAAATCGCTATCGAGGTCAACGAGCTTGATGCAACAGTTACCTTGACATCATTCCAAGGGGATAGCGATACAGTCGTTTCTACATGCAAAGCCGAAGGTATTGCGCATCACAATATTGATGGCTTATTTGGCTTGGTGTCCCACTTAGGCGCCAACGATGGCGGCTATGCTTTTCGTGATTTCACTAATACGGGCGATTTAGCACAGTTCGATTCGAATCACAGATTCGGGCCCGTGGTTGGTGTTCAATACACGCAAACGGGTCACCGGGTACGTTTGAATGCACAACTCGTACCCTTGGAGAATTATCAGAATTTGACGGCATCCCTGTTGGTTGAACGGCATGGCAAGTGGCAAACTGCAAGCACTTCCACGTTGAAGACGGCATCATGGAATGTGCTGTTTAATCTTACTCGCGATCTGAGTGTCAGCGAGCAGTACAAAATCGTGTTGCACGCCGACGAATTCCGTGATTATGAATACCGCGGCACCTTCGCAGCAGAGCCAAAATCTGAATTTTCATTGGCCTCGCTGAATTGCCTAAAGCATTATGTCGGCGATTTGCAATGGAACGCAAACTCAATATGGTTCCCGCACCAAGAGATTGTTGACCATGTCAAAATGCAGAAGGTGGATATGCTTTACTTCGCCGGCGACCAACTTTACGAAGGTGATATCGATCCGGTTGACGCACGCAATTTAGAAAAGCTTACCCTCGATTACCTTTATAAGTGGTATCGATTTTACTGGTCGATGGGGGAATTGACTCGGCATTTGCCCAGCGTAAGCATCCCCGATGACCACGATATCTACCAAGGCAATTTGTGGGGTGCCGGTGGACGGCGCGCCAAGGCAGATCCGTCGCGCGGCTTAACGGCACAAGATTCAGGAGGTTATGTACATCCCATCGATTTTGTGAACGTGGTCCATGAAACCCAAACTGCGCACTTACCACCCAGTACCGATCGGCAAAAGTGTGAATCAGGCATGAGTGTTTACTACACCGATTTCCGCTACGCGAATGTTGATTTTGCCGTCATCGCTGACCGGCAGTTTAAGGATTCTGCCAGCGATGTTGCAGCTGAAGGCAAGTTTGTCAATGGCTGGGCGCAAACCGAAGGTTTTGATGCTCGCAATGCCGATGTATCAGGTGCGCATCTTTTAGGGGTGCGCCAAGAAAAGTTCTTACAGAGTTGGGCGAAACGCAAAAGTGAAAAATATCAAAAGGTAGTGCTGTCGCAGACACCATTTTGTAATCTCGCCACCTTGCCCGAAACAGCAAAAAGCGGCAGCGTATTACCGTCGTTACGCATACCCGAAAAAGGAGAGTACCCACAAGGTTATAAATTTGCCGCCGATACTGATTCAGGCGGATGGCCGCAGTCAGCGCGTAATCGCGCGGTAAAGATGATTGGCGATGCCGATGCCATCCACCTTGCTGGCGATCAGCATTTGGGTAGTTTGCTGCGTTATTCCGATAGTGGGGCGTATGTGTTTACTTCTCCGGCGATGGCGAATACTTGGCCGCGTCGTTGGTGGCCTCCTATCTGGGGTAAGAACGCCGCCGAAGGTGCGCCACATTACACCGGCGATTTTATCGATGGCTTCGGCAATCCGATTACGGTGATTGCCGTGGCGAATCCAATCAACACCGGGCTTGAGCCGGCATCTCTTTACGATCGTATGCCCGGTTATGGGGTGATTCGGTTTGGTAAAGAAGTAGTGTTTGAATGTTGGCCGCGATGGGTGGATCCGAGCTCAGCGGATGCACAGCAATTCTTCGGTTGGCCGTTTACCCTAAGCGACTAAAGCTACCGCACGGCCTTGGTTTCGCTCAGGGAGGCCATCCGCTAACCTGCAGGGGTGTTGTTTCTCCGTCTCCCTTGCGTTCTTCTGCTGGCAACCGCTTCACTGCTTGGCTGCCGCGCTCCGCTAGGCCAAAGCCCCGTGGCTCAGCAACCGAACATCGTGTTGATTCTGGTCGACGATCTCGGCTGGCAAGACACGAGCGTTGCGTTTACTTCCTTACCAACGGCATTTCAAGCGCGTTACCGCACGCCCAATCTCGAACGATTGGCGGCCGTCGGCTTGCGTTACTCGAATGCTTATGCTTCGGGTTCCGTTTGTACTCCAACCCGCGCAGCCTTGCTGTCAGGTTTATTGCCAGCGCGCACCCAAATCAGTGATTGGACGCTCTACACCGACCGCGATTTTTCGCGCGCGATGCCAGAGTTGGCCGATCCAGACTGGTGTCGATCGGGTCTGGCACCCAGTCCTGATCTATTGCCGGAACTCCTACGCGAACAAGGCTACCGCACTATTTTTATTGGCAAGGCTCATTTCGCAGCTCTCGGCGAGCCGGGAGCGGATCCAACCAAGCTTGGCTTCGACGTCAATATTGCCGGGCACGCGGCCGGTGCGCCTGGTAGTTATTACGGCAGCAAAAATTTCGGCAACGACAAGGAGGGACCATGGGGTGTGCCAGGTTTGGAGCAGTACCACGGGCAGGATATTTTTCTCACGGAAGCGTTGACGCGCGAGATGGAATCCGAGCTCGAGGCTGCAGCGGCCGACGGGCGGCCATTCTTTCTGGACTTTAGCCACTATGCCGTACACACCCCGATTCAAGCTGACGAACGCTACGCTGCTGCTTACCGTGACGCTGGCCTTGATAAGCAGGAAGCCGCCTACGCTTCTCTCATCGAAGGGGTGGATGACAGCCTCGGACGTTTGCTCGCTAAGCTCCACGATCTCGACCTCGCGGCCAACACCATCATCGTTTTTACTTCTGACAACGGCGGCTACAGCGCTGGTGGACGCGGCAAAACTCCGGCTGGAACGGGCGCCGGTACGCATAACGCACCCTTACGCAGCGGCAAGGGATCAGGTTTTGAAGGCGGGCTCCGCGTTCCTTTGGTGGTGGCGTGGGCTGGCGATGTTTTGGGCTACAGGCAACCGCAGCACTTTGCTTCGGCTGGATCTTTGGTTGCAACTCCAGTGATCACCACTGACTTCTACACGACCTTCGCTCGTTTGGGTGGGGTGTCGAGCGCCCGCCTCGCCACAATCGAAACCGGTGGCGTGGATCTACGCGCGCAATGGGAACACGGCACAGCTTTGCCATCGCGTTTGCTCGCTTGGAACTATCCGCACAAGTGGGGACCGACGGGGGATCGTTACGAACCTTTCACCGCCCTGCGCGACGGCAACTGGAAAATTATTTATTGGTATGAAAGTGTAAGGTGGGAG
>CALFOT010000079.1 GCA_937919925.1 uncultured bacterium
GCGCTGTTTCTCTTCCTTCCTTTTTTAGCTGCAATCCTGCGCTTGGTCTGGGTGCGACGTGAGTTCCTATACTTCGATCACTTTGTATTCAACCTGCACTTTATGTCCTTTCTTTACCTCATAGTAAGCGCACTGAGAATTCTTCCGCTGCCCACGTTTTTGATTGTGCTGATTGCGATGATCTACCCGCCGTTTTATTTCGTGCGTGCACAACAACGGATTATCGGCTTGCGCCCCCGCAGGGTGCTGGCGGCCAGTGTGCTGACTTTCTTGTTGGCTATCCCAGTGGCGCTCGGATTAAGCATTTGCTTCCTCTTAGTGAGCGCTCTGCGAGCTTGAAGCAGCGGCTACGGCAGGGTTACCCGGATCTCTGCGGAAAACATGCCGTGCGGATCGCCGCGTTCTTGTAGGGTTTTGCGCAGCATATCGATACTCGCTTCCACCTTGCCACGAAAGAGTTCTTTGCCTTGGTACTGCACGATGACTTCTTCCTCGAACGACACCATGCTCGCATCCAAACGAATGCTGAGCTGGTGGATGTCGGTGGCAGAAAGAATGGTAAACACTTGGCCAACACGCTCGACCTCCACGCGGCTCCGTGCGTGCGGTTCCTCCACCTGCAACCAATAAAAACGCGCATGCACGACATCGTCTTGTAGCCAAACAATTTTCTGCGGGCGTAAATCGCGGGTGTACTGCGCCATCCACTCCACTGCGACAGCATCCTCGCGATCCATCCAGTGGCCTTTGCCCGCATGAATCTGCACGAAGTGTGGGTAACCACCTGGATCGGAGGCTGCAAGTGTTTCTAGCTGTCGCTGCCACTGCGCAGCAATTTTATTGCGCTCATATGCGGCATCCTCTGCCCCCATGTGCAAAGTAAAGGGCAAGTTGCGCAAACCATCTGCTTTGGTTTCATTCGGGTGCCCGGCCATCATCGCTGCGGCGGCAAAACGATCGGCCATACGGGGCGCAAGTTGATAAACACCATCGCCTCCAGCGGAGTACCCCATGAGGTAAATGCGGTCTGGGTTGACATCCTCAAACACAATCATATTTTCAATCAGGCGATCAAAGAACTTATCGATATGGGCCTGATGCCATAAATTCCAAGTATCGGTTGCGGCCCGCGGAGCTAAATAAATGCCCTCGGCAGGCTCATAGAGGCGTTTTTGATTTTCCCACTGCTGATCATTGACCTCTTTGGGGGCACCGCCACCGCCATGCATCGAAATATACAAGCTGCGCCCACTCGCTGGTTTTTCACCAAAAATTTTGTAAGCAAACGGCATTTTTAAAGCGCCCAGGGTGAGCTCATGCGCCGCCATTTCGGCCGCACGCTCCTGGCGGATACGCGCTTGATATTCGCGCACTAACAAATCCTGCGGCGTCAGAATTTGCACCTTGGGTAGAAGTGCTAAATCCACATCCAGCAGGCTCTGGTCGTCGGCAAACTGGAACGTAAACGAAAGGCCGTGAGTGGCCCCCTCGTGGGGCTCATGATCGAAATAAATCACTCCTGCGGTACCCAATGGCAAAATCACGGTGGTGTGATCATTGGCGTCAAAGCTTTCATTGTGGGTGGTTCCAGCACACAAAGCCGCACCATCTTGCCCAACCATATGGAAGGCGCGGGCCAAGCGTTTGCCATTTGCAGCGCGGCAACGCACGCGCAGATGGCCGCTACCCACGGGCAAATCTTCTCCCCCCAAATAACGTTCGGTAACATTGACGGCATACACCGTGGCGGCATCGGGTTGCCACACCATGGGTAAGGCAAGCGGAGTTCGCCGATAACTCACCGCATAAATCGCGCGCTCGCGGTCATCCACGCGGGCTTGCGCAGCGCGGCCGGTAAACCAAGCAGAATCGAGCCTATTTCCAGTAGGTTCCGCAGCTCCAGTGAAGTGCCAGCCGTCGTCCCAAACTTCGACCCACGAATGATTGCCACTACCATCGGCCCACAACGGCGTGCCGACAAAACGCGCTGGCACACCGACGGCGCGACACGCATCCACCAGCAACACCGACAAACCAGTACAAGACGCCATGCCAGCCTCGATGGATTCGTAGGGGGATTGATCGGCCTTGGGGCGTGCGGTGGAATAAATGACGCCCACCAACGGAAAGACTAGGTTGTTGAGCAGCGCCGCCGCCTCGGCCGGAGATTTGGCGTCTTTCACTAGGGGCCCAAAGCGCTCAAAAAAATCTTTGCGCCAACGATCGCGACGCTCGTTAATGTTCGCGTAAGGTAAAATCTCATTGAAGAAAATCTCCTCGCTAATGGCCTCAAACCAAGGCGCTGCTTGCCAAGCTTTATAAGCGTATTCCACATTCTCCACCACCAAATCGATACTCAAGGATTCGCGATCGGCTGGCGGCATGTGCGCCAACAGAAACTCGAGCCCCGCGCGTTGAGCAGGTGCGATGGCTTCCAAGGCGGCCGTCCAACGGCTTAACGAGGCAGGCTCCTGGGAGACCCCTGGAGAGACTTCCTGGGAAAAAACCAGAGTGAGAAGGAGAGTGGCGAACATGTTCTATTGGGAGCGTTGTCGAGGCAGGGAGCGCTTCCGGCCTGAGGCTACAGCACGGGGGCTTGAACCGCTACAATAGGAGCTTAGAGTCTTTTGACGGGCTCCGCTTTGCCCCGCGCGCGCTTCCATGGTTCCTCCCCAACAAGAAATCCCTCTGCAGCAAGTCGAAGAAGTTGTCATCCGCTTTGCCGGTGACTCCGGCGACGGCATGCAGCTGACTGGTAGTCAATTCACCGATACCTCTGCCCATCTCGGCAACGATTTGGCAACCTTCCCGGATTACCCGGCGGAAATTCGCGCTCCTGTCGGCACTCTGTTCGGAGTCTCGGGCTATCAAGTACGCTTTTCCTCAAAAGATATTCACACCCCTGGCGATCAGCCCGACGTCTTAGTGGCGATGAACCCGGCTGCGTTCAAAGTCAATATTCTAGACCTCAAAGAAGGTGGCCTGTTGATTGTGAATACCGGCAATTTTGGTGCACGCGATTTAGCCAAAGCCCACTATGCCACCAACCCACTCGATGATCCACAGCTTGCTGTCGATTATCAGTTGCTGGCCATCGATCTCAACGTTGCCACTTTGAAGGCCGTCGAGAGCACCGGTTTGAGTAATAAGGATGCGCTGCGATGTAAAAACTTGCTGGCGCTGGGCATGCTTTACTACGCTTACTCGCGTCCACTCGATCACACCGAAGCATGGCTCACCAAAAAATTCGCGAAGAAGCCGCAAATCCTCGAAGCGAACCTTTTGGCGTTACGCGCGGGTGCCAACATCGCGGCGAATTCCGAATTGTTCAAGGTGGTGTATCAAGTTGATGCTGCACCCTTGCCGCGCGGTACTTACCGCAATATGGGCGGTAACCAGGCGTTGGCGCTTGGCTTAGTGGCGGGTTGCCAGCTTGCTGAATTGCCGTTGTTCTACGGCTCTTACCCAATCACTCCGGCCTCCGATGTGCTGCATGCTCTTGCGCGCTACAAAAACTACAACGTCACAACCTTCCAAGCCGAAGATGAGATTGCCGCCGTCTGTTCGGCGATTGGCGCCAGCTACGCCGGTTCCCTTGGCATGACTGGCACTTCCGGTCCAGGCCTTGCGCTCAAATCCGAGGCGCTTGGTTTGGCGGTAATGGTGGAGTTGCCACTGGTGGTGGTCAATGTACAACGGGCTGGTCCGAGTACCGGCTTACCCACCAAAACCGAACAAGCCGACTTGCTGCAGTCTCTTTTCGGCCGCAGCGGGGAATGCCCCTTGCCGGTACTTGCCGCCGCTTCCCCAGCGGATTGTTTTGCCACCGCCCTCGAAGCGGTGCGCATTGCCACCACCTACATGACCCCGGTCATTCTGCTTTCGGATGGTTATATCGGCAACGGCTCGGAACCCTTTTTGGTGCCCTCCGTGGACTCGCTAAAACCCTTCCCAGTGCAGTTTCATAGCGACGCCACCAACTTCCAGCCCTACGCACGAAACAGCGAAACTTTGGCGCGCCCATGGGCCATCCCTGGTACACCTGGATTGGAACATCGCCTCGGCGGTTTAGAAAAAGCCGACATCACTGGCGCGGTTTCTTACGATCCAGAAAACCACGAACGCATGATCCAACTGCGCGAGGAAAAAGTGCAGCGGGTCGCCGCTAGCTACGCGCCGCTGCAAGTTTACGGCCCACAGCAAGCAGACTTGCTGGTACTTGGTTGGGGCTCCACTTTTGGTGCCATTCGCGGTGCGGTGAATCGCTGTCAAGCGGAAGGCCTGTCGGTAGCACAACTGCATTTGCGTTATGTATGGCCGCTACCCAAGGATCTCGGTGCCGTGCTCAAGCGCTACAAAAAAGTGCTCATTCCGGAATTGAACCGCGGCCAACTGAGCCGCTTAATTCGCGCCGAATATTTAATCGACGCCATCTCCCTGCCAAAAGTGCAAGGCAAGCCATTCATGGCTGCAGAACTCGCGCGCCACATCGAATCCCAGCTCGATGGAGCAGGAGAAGCCTAGTTATGACGATCACTGAAGCTCCCATACACAAGAAAAAGGATTTTGTTTCCGACCAAGAGGTGCGTTGGTGCCCCGGCTGCGGTGACTACGCCATCCTCAATGCTGTGCAGCAGGCCTTTGCATCCTTCAACGTACCGAAGGAAAAGTTCGCCGTAATTTCGGGCATTGGCTGTTCTAGCCGCTTCCCCTACTACATGGATACTTTTGGCTTTCACACGATTCACGGGCGCGCACCAGCAATCGCCAGTGGCGTGAAAATTGCCAACCCAGACTTAGATGTTTGGGTGATCACCGGTGATGGCGACGCCCTGTCGATTGGCGGCAATCACCTGATTCACGCCATGCGGCGCAACTTAA
This sequence comes from uncultured bacterium, assembly GCA_937919925.1. Classification (GTDB taxonomy): domain Bacteria; phylum Planctomycetota; class UBA1135; order UBA1135; family UBA1135. The sequence continues at coordinate 4,882 of CALFOT010000079.1, forward strand.
ATCTCAAGGTGCTGTTGTTCAACAACCGTATCTATGGCTTAACCAAGGGCCAGTATTCACCCACGACTGTGCCAGGGAAAAGCACGCCGTCGTCGCCGTATGGTTCGCTCGATGCGCCATTTAATCCCATCGCATTGGCCTTAGGTGCAGGCGCCAGTTTTGTGGCACGCACGGTGGATACTCAAATCAACCACCTGAAAGAGATCTTGTTAGCGGCCCATGAGCACAAGGGTTTTGCTTTCGTGGAAATTTTGCAAAATTGCGTCATTTTTAATGATGGCGCCTTCGAACACATTACTGAGAAAAGTGTGCGAGACAACCGCCAAGTGGATCTCCGCCCTGGCCAACCACTATTATTTGGCAGAGATCTCGAGCAAGGTTTGCGCATCACGCCAGATACCATCGAAGTTTGTACCCCCCAAGAAGCCAGCATTTGGAAAACCGATGGGCCTACGGGCGCGAATGCTTTCCGGATTTGCCAGGCTGCGGAGAACGCTGAAATTCCTGTGCCGATTGGATTGTTCCGCCAAGAGCAGCGGCCGGTGTTGGATGAACAAATCCAACAGCAAGTCACGCAAATCACCGAAATGCTGGGCGTCGGCAGTTTGGCGAGCCTACTCAATAGCGGTGAGACCTGGGACGTTTCCTGATTTTTTGACTCGTGCTGGCTAGAGGTGGATACGGTGAGAATATGCGCCGATTTCCCCTCCTCCTGTTCCTGCTCGCGGTTGCTGTGATTCCCGCTTGGAATCCAGCACTTGCCGCGCAAACTGCAACCAGCGTTGCTCCTGCACGCAAAGCTATTTTGGTCACCGGCGCAAGCTCGGGGATTGGTCGCGTGACCACCGAGTTGCTTGCTTCGCGCGGATTTTTTGTTTATGCCGGCGCACGTAAAGAAAAGGATTTGGCGGCATTGAATGCGCTTGAAAATGTGCAAGCGATTCGCTTGGATGTCACGATTCCAGCCGAAATTGAAGCCGCCGTACAAACCGTGAAGGATGGTGGCCGTGGATTATTCGGTTTGATCAACAATGCCGGGGTTGTGGTGATGGCACCATTGATGGAAGTTTCGGAGGAGGACCTTTGCCTTCCAACTGAATGTCAATGTCTTGGGCCCCTTCCGCGTGACGCAGGCTTTCGCGCCACTCCTCATCGCAAGCAAGGGGCGGATATCCACAACCGGCTCCCTCTCCGGCACCGTCACTTGGGGATTAGGCGGTCCGTACACGATGAGCAAGTTCGCCATCGAAGCTTACACCGATGTACTCGCTGCGGAAATGGAACGCTTTGAGGTGAAAGTGAGCATTGTCGAACCTGGCAACTACAAATCCCGCATCAGCGTCAATATGGTGGAACGACTTGCCGCCAACGGCTACAGCACAGAGGGTTCGTTATTTGCAGAGCAGATGAATCGTGTTCTTGGTGGGCCACAAGATCGCGCGCACTTCCAAGACCCGGATGACGTCGCCGCAGCTTTTTTGCATGCCATGTCGGATGAGAATCCGCAGCGCCGTTACTTGGTGGTGCCGAACCAAGGCGAGGCCGAGGTCACGATTCGCGCGGCCTTGATGCGCTTGGCTCAGCTCAATGCAAAGCAGCCATTTGCCTACAGTCGCGATCAGTTGGTCAAGATGCTCGACGAAGCACTCGCAGCGCAGTAACGCGGTTATTTCAGCTCGATTCGTGCCAGCTTTACCGCCGTCGGCGCTGGGTTGCTGCTGGTCCATGCGGCGAACACGGTGTTGGCGCTGGCGGCGAGTTGCAGGAATCCGTCGGCACGCGCACCGGTGACGGCAGCGATTGGGACCACCGCGCTCGGCTGGCCGCTGCGGGGAATGGCACACGCAACCCAGTGGGCGCCACTCTCACTTTGCTCTAACCACGCAACGATGGCCGGGCCACCTGCGGGCAATTGCGCCACCGCAACGCGACCGAGGCAAGTTTTGCCACCCGCGATGGGCAATGGCAAACCAAAACTCTTGCCACCATCCTTGGAGGAAAGGTACTTCACTTGTGGCATGCCGGTAGCACCCTCGGTGTAAAAAACCAGGGATATGAAATTGCCGTCATTGGCCAACGCCGGGCCGTTGACTGGACAGGATTGGGTTTTCCACCCTTCTTTATCTACGGCGGTTGGTGCCGTCCAGCTATTTGGATCGGCAGGGTTACCGCGCACCACCCGCAAATCGCGTACTTCATCCGTGCTGCGATTGCGATACGCAACCACCACCTCGCCACTGGGCAAGGCAATGGCTGCGGTGCTACAACAATCGCAAACTAAATCATCTAGCACAAATTCTTCCGACGGCACGCCATCCACATTCAGGATGGTGTAGCGCAAATTGGTGGGCGGGCCAGTAGCCGTGCTCTGTAACCAAGTCGCAAAAAAACGACCGGCGCCAAGTGCGGCGAAGGCAACAAATCCATGCTCCACACCTGCGCGGTCCAAGTGCAAGGAAGTTGCAGCAGACCAGGAGCCATCCACTTTTTTTCTCAGCTTGCGGGTAACACCATAGCCGCGTTTGTCGGCGGAAAAGGTCTGCCAACTCGCAACAGCATGGCCTTGCGCATCTTCTTGATACTTGGCGAAGTCAGCCCAATTCACCAACCAATCCCGGCCAGACGCCAGGCTCGTGCTGGGCTGCCAAGCCTTGTCACGCCACACACTGTGTTGTAACTGGGTTGTGCCTAGCTCAGTGCCGGGTGCAAACCAGCATAGATGCAGAGTATCCTGAGCAGAGGCTGAGAGACTCGGAAAACGGCCATGCTCTCCGGCATCAAACTCGATTGGGGTCACCCTCAATGCGAGAACCGCCGGCTCTTGTGGGGAAGCAAAAAGCACGGCGGCGAACGCAAGGGATACAACGAGCATGCAAGCAGTCTACTGCAGTGCGACGCCCTTAGTGGCCACTACCGCCGTGGCCGTGGTCATCATCGCTCTGGCCATGGTCATCATCGCTCTGGCCGTGGTCATCATCGCTCTGGCCGTGGCCGTCGTCGTCATCATCGTCATCGTCATCGTCATCGAATCCGTCATGGTCATCATCACCATCGTCCTCGTCATCATCGCCGAAGCCGTCATCGTCACCGAAATCGCCAAAGTCAAAATCGCCAAAGTCGTCTTCGTGTTCGAAGTACTCGAAAAACTCACGTACTTCTAAAACATCGGTCATGCTGCCTGGAAAACGGAAGTCCACCCCGGCAGGAAGATTCGCTGCAACTTCAGGATCAAACTCAATCACCGTATCCCAGAAATGCTTGATTTCCGTCAGCACCAGCACCATTCCCTTGATGCGGATCTGGCGCACCATGTGCACACTGTTGACCACCGTTAAGCCCTCGATGTCATTCTGACCAGCAGCGGCTCCGCCTTCATAGGTGTACTGCAATTCCGTGCCGGGCGCGATGAGGCCGATGTTCGCACTGGCTCCACCACTTCCACCGCCAATCTTGGTGCCTTTTTTGATCAAGACTTTGTTGAGTGGCCCATCGGCTGGGTTGTAACTTTCGTCCACCACAATGATCACGCCGCCTGGAAAGTCGCAGCCGCTCAAACTGAGGTTCTTCCCAGGCTCCAGCACAAACACTGCCGTCTCCTCATGAGAAACGTTCTGAATGTTGGTTTCATCGGTGTAGATAATCCGGTCCGGACCTGGCACTAAGTATTGCTCAAGATCAAATTCCGGCATAGCGACGTGCGCACTAATGCGGTGCTCCGCGCTTCCAATGAAGTAATTTTTGGTGCTGTACTTGTAGAGATCCCCCAACAAATTGGTGTTGGTGAATTCGTATTTCAAAGAATCCGTGGGCCCGGCCGATTGGGTAATCCAGCCGAGGTCGTCATCAAAAACAAGGTCATCTACGACATGGCCTTGTCCGTAATGAGCAAATCCCCCAGAATCGTGCTGTCCAACATCTGGAATTCTCCGCCGAGGAACAGCAGTGCAAGTTCGTTACTTGCAGGCACTCCAGGCATCAAATCTAGCTCCGCACGCAGCCGACTCAAACCGTCGGAAGTGATGCCCTCCGAAACGATGACGTAACGGCCATTGCCGCTGCCTGGGTTGGCCGCTCCTGCCGTCACCGAGAACGCTTGCTCAAAGGCTAACACCACATTATTGACACCCGTACCGGGCCAATCCTGATCCAAGCTAAGGCGTGCATAGCCGTAATTGAGGCCGGATTCGGCCAGCAACCCGGCCTGGGTGACTTGCCTAACATCGCGCACCTCATTGACGATGCTGCTAGTTTGGTCGAGGCTAGACATCGCCGCTGCAGCCAGCAGGGCGATGATTAGGAACACCAGCAGCAGAATGGAGCCGCGCTCTCGTGTTGGGTGGGCATGTGGGTAGAGTCTCATGACGCCCTCATAACGGCAGCGCCAACCTTGCACCTGAGCCGAATCGGCAGCCTTTTGCCTGAAACCTTTGAGACGGACGGCAGGGCCGTCAAAAAAATCGCTGACTTCGAACACATCCACCGTGCCCCGCGGCAAGCTGAAGTGGATTCCAAGTGGAAAGTTAACCGCTACTTTGGGATCGCACTCCATCACGCTATCGCGGATCGAATGGCCAACAAAATCGCCAGGCGAAGTTAAACTCAGTTTCGGCGTTATTGCTGAACCCCTTGTGCATGGCTAAAAAGAACTCGGCTTCTTCCCCACTTCCTCTGGAAGATGTGGCCACCCTCAACCAAATCGCACAACGCGCCTTGGCGTGGACTGTGCGCATGATTTGGGATGCCAACCACCGGCCCAATAAGGTTTCCGGTGATCCCAAAGTCGGCGGCCACCCCGCTTCTTGTGCCTCTTCGCTGCATTTGGCCACCGCCTTACACCTGGTTGCGCGCAAGGGCACCGATTTTTATTGTGCGAAACCTCACCTTGCGCCGTTGGACCATGCACTGAACCGCGCGCAAGGATTTTTCCGCCATGCGGATGGCTCCTGGTTTAACGAGCAAGAAGGCGCCGACATCATGGCGCGGCTGCGTGATTTTTCGCGCGACGGCAAAGCTGTATTTCAATCCTATCATGCTGATAGTGACCCAGATTCCTGGCGCGTACTGCCGTCTGGAACCGTGGGAATTCCGCCGGTGAATGCTGCCTATTTGGCTCTTGCCTTTCGCTACTCGGTCGATCATGGCTGGTCCACCGATCTGCCAAAACATTTTTGGTGCATCATTGGTGATTCCGAATTACGCGAAGGCTCATTGATGGAAGCTATGCCCGATATTGCCGAACGCGAACTGGGCAATGTCACTTGGATTGTTGATTACAACCGCCAGAACTTGGATGGCACGCGTATTCCGAACCAGCGCGGTTTGCGCGGTAGCGATGCCGATCGGATTCAAAAAACTTTTGAGGCGAACGGCTGGGATGTGCTGCAGCTCCGTCATGGTGCGCTGCGTGAAAAACTTTTTGCCACCAAAGGCGGCGATTTGTTCCAACAAGCCCTAGAAACCGGGCTTACCGATTATGAGTTGCAAGCCATTTTGGCGTTGCAAGATGCAAAACTGGCGCACAAATACTTGGGTGAGTCGGGCGTTTCCAAGGAGTTCTTAGACCGTATCGAGGATGCGGAATTGCTACGCGCGATGGCGGATATGGGTGGCCACGATATGAATGTGGTGCTGAACGCCTACAAAGAAGCGCGGCGCGACGAACGCGTGCCCACTTTGATTGTCGCCCACACGCTAAAAGGTTGGGGGCTGCAGTGCGCCGCGGAACCCGGCAATCACTCCACCATTCCCGAGAAAGAAGAGGTGGCGAGCCTCCTGAAAGCGGAAGGCCTGGATTGGGATCAGCCCTACTCGATGGATGGCAACTGGCAAGCAAATGGGAGCGAGCGCACCTTCCTCAACAAGCGGCAAAACTATTTCCGTGAGGAGGTCAAAGCTGTTGAGGCGCGGATCGAAAGTAACCAGCAAGCCGTGGTGGAGCGCTTGGCGCAAAGCGGCCCCCTGCCACTCGATTTTGGTTTGAATATGGATTTGGTTCCTTACGCCAACACGCAGTGGGTTTGGGGACAAGTGGCTGGCAAGATTGTGCGCGTCGGCACTTTTGATGAATTGAAAGCCGGCGGCTTCGAAACCGGCAGTGAACCTACTGGTTTAGACAAATCTTGGCAACGCGCTGCGGAATTGGCGCTGACTATGTCCCCCGATGTTGGCACTTCCACCAACATCAGTCCGGCCATGGATGAAAAAGTTTACGGCCCGGAGGTGGATGTCAATTTAGAAGCCGAATATGGTTGGAATCAACGTGGCCGCCCCGAGCTTTATGTGCGTTCCTCCCCGTGGACTCGACATATTCGTTTTGAAATCGCGGAAGCCAACTGCATGTCTGCGGCGGGCTCCTTTGGGCAAATGAGGCGCTTTTCTGGTGTGCCACTGTTGCCGCTGATGACGGTTTATGACTTCTTCATCAAGCGTGCCTTAGACCAGCTTTATTACAACGTTTACTGGCGCTCTTCGTTCATTTTGGTAGGTACGCCCTCAGGTGTGTCGCTCTCTCCGGAAGGCGCGCAACATTCGTGGAAATCCGATATCCAGTTCCCCTCCTTGATTACTTGGGAGCCAGCTTTCGCCAAGGAAATGGAATGGGTTTTGGCCGACGCCACGCGTCGCCATTTGGAAGAAGATCAAAAGGATCGCGAGGGTGTGTTGATCCGCGCATCCACGCGCGGCTTGCCGCAAAAAGAATTCCTCAAGCGCCTCAAAGCACAGGCGCGTTTTGCTGGTGAATCCACAGAATCCATCTATGGCGTGATTCGTCGCGACGTACTTGCCGGTGGTTATAAGTTGCTCGACCGCTCGGCCGAAGCTGGTTACTTACCCGGTGATAATGTCACCACGATTTTAGCCATGGGCGCTTTGGTACCGGAAGCCTTGCAAGCGTCTGATGCCTTGTTAGCTGATGGCGTTTTCGCCGACGTGGTGGTGGTGACCAGCGCCGATTTGTTGCTGGGGCGTTTTGCCGAGCGCGACGGCTATGCGCAACTTGCACAATTGGGCATAAACGGCGATTTGCAGCTCGTCCCAGCCGGGTTAGACAAAGGTGCTATTTCTGCGCCAGAAGCCCGCGCTCTAGCCGGCCGCTTCGTGCCGATTGTGGGCGTTTGTGATGGCGAATCCGGTTTGTTGGATAATGCCGGCTCGATTGTCGGTGTCCCGCAGAAAACGCTGTGCGTTTCACGCTTTAGTAAATCCGGCACACCGCAGGATATTTACCAGTATCACCAACTCGATCCCGCTTCGATTGCCGCCGCCGCCAAACAAATCTTAGAAACCACAGCAGCGCGGAATGTGCAGATTCGAGGTTAACTGCACGCGCGTGGTCTAATCACTCATCGTAAATTTCGCCTGAAAAATTTCAGCGGCTTGCGTGCTGACGTTCTCCGTTTCAATGACTTGCTCGATGATGCCTTCTGGCGACACCACAAAAGTCACGCGCGGTGCCCACCAAGTAGCGGCCGAATCCACTAAGCCGAGCGCCAAGGCCAAGCTGCGGTCGCTATCGGACAGAAGTTGGAAAGGGAATTCATTCTTCGCGGCAAACGCAGCGTTGTCTTCGGGACTATCAAAAGACACTCCAAACACCTGCATTCCTTTGGCCAAATATTGTGCGTATTCATCACGGAATCCGCAGCCTTGTTTGGTTCAGCCAGGCGTTGCGGCTTTGGGGTAAAACCAAATCACACTGGTGCTGCCAAGAAGATCTGCTTTGGTCACGGTGCCGCCATCGTGACTTGCCAAGGCAAACTCTGGGAAAGGAACACCCGGTCTTTCCATCACGGCATCCGAGCCACAGCTGAGAGAAAGCAAGGTGCAACACGTCACCAGCAGGGAAAGGCTTTGTTTCAGCGGGTTCATCTCCCCTATTGTATTCCTTTCTTCAAATTATCACCTCCGCCCTTTGTCTGAATCAAACGGCCGATGGGTTTGCACAATACGATAAGCGCCAGCGAAAGAAGAAAAAGTACCAGGTGCGGACCGGTGGAACGATTGCTGAGAATACTGCCTGCGGAATAATCATTGACCTGCATCCCGGTGGGGTAGTTCACCACCAGACGGTTGAGCAAAATTCCAGCCGGCTGCACAATGTTATGCAGGCCAATGATGGCAATCCAAAACCAAATTTGTGCAAGTGGCGACGGAGTGCTGAGCGGCCCTTCTGGCAGAGCAACATCTTCCTTAATCAGCACTGCAGCAAGCCGCTTGCATTGAAACAACAAGAGCAGTGAGCAAAAAACAATCACCATCCCTTGGGCTATCGACAGGAGCCAAAAGGAATTATCCTCCAGGCCTGCAAAAGATAGGTTGGTCAAGAACGGCAAAAGAAAGATGATGATCATCACAAAGCCCTTCACGAAAAAGAAAATACCAAAGGCTTGCATAACCAAACAAAGGATCGAGCGAGTTGTCATGCGATTATTCTAACCAACATGAGGGCTGAAGAGCGAAAATCCGCGGCCGCACCACCCCATGGATGGCGTCGGCCTACAATGAAGCTAGGCCTCCACCTAAGATGAAATACCAAACTAACTCGAAACTTGTACTCCTACTGTTTTGTCTGCTGTTCATCAGCCTGCTTCCGCTCCCCGGCCCTGCTCAACAGCAGAATGCTGCCAAGGAAGATGTGAAGACCTTGCGGGTTTTCATTTTTGCTGGGCAATCGAATATGGTTGGCTCCGATTCCGACGCGCATGATGTGGATCGTTTCCCACCCTTCGTTGGTTGTGGCGAGGAGCAATCCAAAATCAAATACTCCTATGCCATTGGTCGTGAGAGCATGAACCGCTCGGAAGGTTGGAGCACCCTCCAGCCGCTGAATAACGTGGTGGGCCCCGAGTTAAGTTTTGGGCACATTTTATCGAGCAACATCAAAGCCCCTATTGCCATCATCAAATGTGCTTCTGGCGGCACGCACCTTGGCGGCGATTGGAATCCAGATGAGCCAAGCGGGTTCAAGCTTTACCCTCTTGCCCTCCAGTTGGTGAAGGATTCTTTAAAGAAATTGGATGACAAGAAAATCAAATATCGTGTGGAGGGATTTTTTTGGCATCAAGGGGAGAACGATATGTTTCACGATGACTTCCGAAACCAGTACGGTGCCAACCTCAAAAACTTCATTGCCAGCTGGCGCAGGGATCTAGCCCTTCCACAACTCCACTTCTACATCGGCGAGCTGAGTTGTAAAACGGTTTGGGGCATGGATAATCGCAGTAATATGTACGCCATTAGCCTTGGGCAAAAACAGGTGTGCGAGGAAGATGAGCTTGTGGAATACATCCCCACCAATCACGTTGGCGTCACCACAAAGAGCGGCAACGGCCTGCATTATCACTACGGGACTCTCGGTCAGTTGGAACATGGTCACAATTACGCCACGGCTTATCTGCGTAACATCGGCAAACTTGAAAAGGCCGAACGCCAATTTTCGAAATGGCCCTACAAGCCAGGCAGCACGGTGAAACTTTTTGTCTTAGTCGGGCATCGTAATATGGAAGGTGAAATTTCC
>CALFOT010000080.1 GCA_937919925.1 uncultured bacterium
AAACAAATGAAATGTACATTACCGAAATCGAAAGCATAGTAGGCTTCGGAACCCGACGCCAAGCCGCCATTCTCAGCAGCGGTTGGGAAGTCAAAAATATCATAATAGGTAGAAGCAGTGCCATCATGGTTGCCGCGCGTGGACAACAATGGCGTGTTACGCAAAGTTTCCGCGTATACATCAAAAATTCCGTTCTGATACTGCGGATCAGTACCAATGCCATAGGCATTATCGCCCAGCAAAATCATCAAATCGGTGACGCGACTGCCACCAAAGGCAAGATAGGCATCGCGCACAGCAAGTTGATCCACAGTGCCCGTGCCAGCATCACCGAGTAGCCAAAAACGTCCTGGCCGCTGGGAGCCTGCAAGTGGGGATGTGCGAAACCAATGCTCTCTGTCATCCCCCGCAGCGACCCCCGCAGTATCTCCTACAGAATAAAAATACACCGTTTCAGGAGCCAAGCCGGTAATCAACACTGTGTGCTCGGTGGTGACGGTCAAATCATCAACCACTTGGGTGAAGGCACCCGGAGCCGCGCCCAATTGCACACGGCTATTTTGGGCAAAAGGCGTGCGCCAGCGCAGCTGCATGCGATCGGGGCCAGCCATCTGCAGATAGGGGCCGCGCACAACCGCCGCCGGTAAGTCGCCGAGCAGCTCCAAATCAAAGCTGATATCCGAGCTTGTGCCGCTGGACTGATGCAACTCCACAGCAAGAATATTGGTACCGGCAAGCAGGAGACTTGGCGCTAAAGAAAAATAATCAAAGTGATTTTCTCGAGGCCCAACGGCACCTGCAGCCGGTGTAAGATAATTCACATTGCCCGTAGGCATATTGTTACGCAAGACTTCGATGCCGTTGAGATAAACCACCGAGCCATCATCATCGAGTAACTTCAAAGTTAAATCGACAATGTTCGCCGGGTTGGCAACGCTAAACTCATGCCGGAAGTAGGTGGTGATATATTTATTGGAGGCATTCGGCCCAAAGGAAAGCACCGTTTCCTCATCGCCATCGCCATACCCCAAATGCGCGGGCCCAGCGAGCCAGGAACTGTCATTAAATCCTGGGGTTTGCCACGCACTACCTTGATCGGACCCATCATCGAGATATTTCCAAGTGGCGCCCGCGGGGATAAGTTGCGCCGTTGCTGTTGGAGTCAAAACGAAGCAGGCTACACAGCTAAAAAACCATACGAAGTAACTCCTAGGCATCGTTCAGAGTCTCCAAGCTAGTGGTGATTTCCGCGTACAAGCGCTGCATCGAAAAAGTTCCCTGCTTCTTTGCGGGCAGCCGTTGCCAGGCTGACAATGCCTGTTCAAAATAATCTCGAGCTTGGGCCGTACGCCCAGCCCGTTGGAGCAACGCACCCTGGCGCTGCAGCCAAGTTTCCTTGCGCTCACTGTGATCGGCCAAGATTTGCAGACGAGCGAGCGCCGCATCGGTAAGACCTAACTGTTCTTCCAAAGCGGCAGCCCGTAAAAGCAGGGGTACGGCATTGCCAAGACGCTGCAGGCCTTGATCCAATCCAGCAAGCGCCAGTGCGGTACCCTCTTCCCCCAGTGTGGCCTGAAGGGTTGCCCGCTGTAAATACCAATCGGGTTGCGGTTGAGGATGGGCAAGCAGCAGCTCCGTCCAAGCCACAATCGCGGCTTGGGTTTGGTGCAGAGCAGTCAAACAATCTGCACGAAAATGCAAAGCTGAGCAGCGCGAGGAGGGCTCCAAGTTGGCGGCTAAAACTTCATCAATGTGCAATAGGGCCGGCTTATATTGTTGGCGCGCGAACAACAAGCGCGCACCTAAGAACACGACCGCTGTAGACTCCCCCGCCAATCCCGTAGCAATTTCTAAATCGCTCGCACAGCAGTCCAGATCACCGTGTAAGAGATACAGCTCGGCACGCGTCAAACGCAAGCTCACACTCTGCGGTGCCTGCTCCAGCGCCACGGTAGCCGTCTCAATCTGCTCGTGCTCGCCCTCGTGGAGAGGGCAAGCACACAGCAGCAAGGTTAGTAAGGAGGTAACAATCAAAGGCTAGCGAGAAGGAAGAAAAACCGGCTTGTTAGCCGTCTACCGTGGGTGTGCCCACCAAGCCTTTGGCTATTTTGCTTGCTTCATGACCATCGTGGCCGCGGTAAACAATCTTCAGATTTTGATCGATGACGAGGATGGTAGGCCAAGCGTTGACTTCCCACAGAGTGGAAATTTTGCCGCCTTCCTGAATGTTTTGGAAACTGCGCCAATTGAGCTCATTTTTCTTCGCCGCAGCTCTCCCATCCTCAAGCTTATCACTATTCACACCGATGAGTGTGAAATTTTTGCCCTCCATTTCTGTCACGAACGACCGCTCGTGTGCATACAGGTTGCGGCAAGGGCCTCACCAATCTCCCCAGAAATCAAGCATAAGGACTTGTCCCTTAAAGGCATAAAGGCTGAAGGACTCGCCATCGAGATCCAGCCCCACGATATCCGCCGCGGTACTTCCCACATGGGTGCCGATTTTCACCAACTCCTTTTCCGCCGCGTGCTTCTCCAATTGCACCACCAGCTGCTGCGCAATCTTGGTGGCCTCGTGACCATCATGGCCGCGATACATAATGTTTTGCTTGGCATCCATCACAATCACCGTGGGCCAGCCTTGCACCGCCCAGTCCTCAGAAATCGCTGCTAAGTCTTGGCGTTCGTTTTGGAAACTACGCCAATTTAATTCATTCTTCTTTACAGCAGCTTGAGCTTTCTCAAGTTCCGGATCACTATTCACACCAATCAGAGCAAAAGGCCTGCCTGCCATTTCCGTCACGAACGACCGTTCGTGTGCATACAAACTGCGGCAAGGGCCTCACCAATCACCCCAGAAATCGAGCATTACAATTTTCCCTTTGTAGTCCGATAGTTTGAATTTTACGCCCTCTAAATCGGTGCCGGAAACATCTGGTGCGCGGTCGCCCATAGCGACGCCTTCCACCACTTCACCGCGGGCAATGGCCGCGGCTTTCGCCACAGCAGCTTTGGTCTTCTCAATATTGAGTTGCGCCGAAATAGCATCGACTTCCTCATCACCATCAAAAACGGAACCCACGATTTTGTTGCCGTCGCGTGTCATGGTGAAATTCAAGGAATGCCCAGCACCCATTTCCACAGAGAAACTCAACGCCGCACGATCGACAGCCCATGTGAGATCCGTACAAGCAAGGTTACTGCCAAGATTCAGCACGCCGCTAAGGGTGTCTGCTGCGAAGGTCAAAACCATTTCCGTGCGGAAAGCATCGGGCCCTTCCTCGCCAATGGTGAAATCCCAAATGCCGGCTAAATCTTTGGCTACCCACGGAGCAGCCTCTTGGGGAGTGGCCATGGCATCTGCCGGCGGAGCTAGAGCCAACAACGGAGCAGCCGCCCAAATCAGGCAACCGGAGAGTAGCGCGGAGAGTATTCGCATAGGTCGACTTTAACGGCCATCTGGGTTTTGTGCAGCAATTGCCGCACACCCGTGCCAGGCTTCGAACGGAAAGCGGTTACAGCGCTAATTCGATTCCAAATGTCAGTGCCACTACATCCAACGCGCCATCGTTATGGCTGGTGGCGAAGTTGCCCAGCGCACCCGTCATATCGGCGGGCAAATAATCGGCGTAGCCACTGCGGAAATTGGCAAACCACTTCATTTGGTGGGATTGCTGCCAGTACAGGCCTACACTAAAACTGCTCTGGAATAAACCTGGGGCCAAGGCATTGAAAGCGTGGTCCAGCGGACGCACTTGATTACGATTCCAGGTGAATCCACTGCAAAGCGTGACGTGATCGCCAAGTGGGATGACCCCTCCAAGCGCCACCACGGGAGAGCTTTGCCATTGGATAGCCAGAGAATCGATATCGGTAGTGAAGCCGTCTCGATCAAGGCCGCCGGTATCCACGACGTCAATAAGGTGAACTTCTGCGCCGAAGCGCCAGCCGTCAGCATCTTGGTACCCCAAACCTGCGGTGAGGAAAGACGGGTGCTCCTGATCGAAAGAGAAAGCAGGATTGGTGGCCGCATAATTGAGCCTTCCGAACATAGCTGCATTCTTGTCAGTAGGATTGAATAAGTGCCCGCCGATGAGCCAGCCAGATCGGTCACGCCATGTGGCGCTTAAACTGGGCATGGTGGTCCAGGTTGAAATTTCCGCGCTGGTCCGAACCGGAGCCATGGTTTCGAAACTGGCCAGGGTTTGCGCAGAAATTTTGGGCGCCAGCAGCAACGTCACAAACGCCGCGAGCACGAAGGGAGCATGCACTCCTGCAGTGACGTGGTGGGAACCCATACGCCTTCATCGGATGGGCAGTGACGAAACTGAAGGCGAGACCTACGGTGGTCTTCAAGGCCACTGAAAAGTGCTGGGATTCTGCCCTTACGCGGAGTTGGCCGGTTTACAAGGAGATAGCTTGAGCCAGATTGTTCCGCAATAGAGAAAACCAACCCAGGCCACCCAGAATTCAATGAGCTCCGGAGCCTTGCGGCCGATGCCGCGCTGCGCCCAATCCAGATCGAAATTGAGAATCAAAAACTCAAGCCCAGTCAAGATACCTATGATCCACAGCGTTGGAACTGCAATCGCCGGCACACGTAACTCGCCAAGAATTTTTTTTGGCAGATATGTGCCGAGAAGTCCACCAAGGAAAAACCACAAATAGAGATAGTGTGAATAACCGTGGGCGCCGCCAAGATTATGCAAAGTGGTCTCGCCTTGGATGTTGTGATCCTCGAAGTACTCAGGAGAAGCAAAACCAAAAAAACTCTGACCCCAGGCGATTTCTTCTAAAGAAACTAGGAGCAGGCCCATGCCAAACAACCAAAAAAAAAGGGTCTGCAGCCAAGGAGCAGTCTTACGGCGGGCAAGCGCCAAGCGAAGGCCGAAGTAGGCCGCGCACAAGGAAACTACAAACGTGGCAAGCTCCAGGGGACCGTTTTCATGCAGAAAAGGTGATAGGAAAGGGCGGAATCGATCGCTCGCCATCGTCAGGATAAAAACGATGCTGAGCGGTAAGGGCACCCAAGTTACGATTCTTTCGTAACGATGATGGGGAGCATCTTGTTCTGGCTGTAGTTCCATGTCTGTACTATCAGAAGCCTATCGTCCTTCCGCTCCAATTCCTAAACCGCCCCATAGCGCAGGGGCTCCATGGGGCCATGCTCAACCATTTTCCCCCGCAATGTGGGCCTCCTGCTGGGCCCGCCAAATAGCGCGCATAAAAAGAATGGCGAGCAGCGGGGTGATAAAACCAAGTAACCCGGGCAACAGCTGCGCAAAGAGCACCAGCTTCGTGTAGTAAAGCTCGTGCCGCCCAATTTGGATGTGAAAAATTCCATCCTCAAAAAAACCACTCAAAATCCACCCGAGCCAAAACAGCGACGCCACGGGACTCACCCTTTTGACTTCAAGATGGCTCGGAGCATGACTCCTATTCCACAAGTGACGCATGGCGAGGTAGGGGTAAAACAAATGCAAAATCGGCGCAAAAAAACTAGCGAAAACTACGATAGGCCTCATACCCACAGCTTGGTCGCCAAGGGTTTGGAGATTGTGTAGCGCGCGGAGAAACCAAAGCAGACAGACGGACCAGGTAAGAAAAAAAAGTGCTGCATAAAGTTGCTCTCCTTGGAGAACAGGAGGAAACGTTGCGTAAAAGTGATACTCACTTGGCCAAACAAAAACGAAGAATCCCGCTACCTGCAGCAAAGAGGCGGCAGCGGACAGAGCGAGTAACACTGTGGCTACTTGAGTCAGGCCAGCGATAGAAAGCCATGAGTAGGGAGACGAAACCGTTCGCGACTTTCGTTCCGTGGAAGAACGTGGCTGGGAGGCATCGATGCGCTGACCAAGTAATTGTGGTTTTTCAAAACCGCTCTGCTCGTAAGCCTCCAAATGGTTTTGTACTGCGGCTTGGCTTGGTCTAGATCCCTCAGCCACTTGGGGCTTAGGCTCACCACGCGCCGACGTCTGCCACGGCATCTGTGTTACGAGCAACTTCGCTAATTCCGTTTGCCCCAGCGGCAGCCATGCGGCCATTCCCTCGCGCCACACCAAAGTGCCGCGGTGAATGGCTCCGCGCCGCAGTTGCCGCCCAAGATAGTCCTCTTGATAAGGCCCCTCATATTCTCCTGCGTTGGCGAAATACCACATCCACCACAAGTCTAACAACTATGTGGGGATTGCCAGCCTATTGGAAAGTGCCGGCATTGCGGTACTCCATGTAAATGCGTACGAAATCGTGCATTTGGCTGCGCCAGCGCGAACCGAAAGACAAAGTCAAAATATGCTCGGCAATCTCAACGCTGGCCGAGCGCGTACCACCGCCAGCAGTAAGGACTTCCGAATAAGCACCACCCCCAGCTGCAGCAATTTGCGCAAAAGTTTTGCTGGTGGTCTCCTCAATCTTGGTGGCACCAACGCCTATCGTCGAAGTGACAAACGGACGTACACCTAGCTTAGCTCCCGATTTCCCGCCAGTATGTTCCAACACTTCGGATGCCTTTTGGCCAAAGGGAGAGTCATACGCCTCGCGGACTAAAGTCAGGATTTCTTCCATCGTGCCCGGGTGCGGCGGAGCATCCCCCACCACCACGAGCAACTTGTTGGCAGACTCTTCCCAGCCCATTTTCTTTGACAAAGCGACTTGCAACCCGGCCAACACCGCCTCAGGAAAATCACCACCACCACTAGCGCGAACCTTGGTCAACTCCTTGCGGATTTTCGTCACGTTTTTATTCAATGCTTCGGTAATTTTGGCACCATTCTTCATATCCTCGTGATCGCGATACTCCACCAAACCCATTCGGAACCGCGGTGAAATACCTTCCATAATCGCTGAAAAATCCTGTAACGCCTCTACGGAAGCATCGATCGCGCCCTGCATCGAACCGGTAGCGTCAATAACAATGACCAACTCCATGCCTGCTGTGTACAGATCAAAAGCGCGTTCGACAAAACCTTGCGCCACACTTTCTTCGTTACTCTCTGCTCCTAAAGGCAGGGCGGGCAGAGTCCATTCGGCAGGCAAATAACCATCCTTATTGAGAGCCCACCAGCGCTTCCATTGAGTAGCCTTGGTGGCCTGCGCTTGGGGTAAAGCGCGATTTAGTAACGTTAAGACCCGCGCGTTGAAATACTCGTCTTTGGAATGTAAGGATGTTTGAATCAGTACTTCCACCAGCTGTTCGCTCATCAAAGACGGCAACATTTCTTCATCGGTGTTAAGTAGGCCTTCCATGGCGTAGGCTTGCAGATACACATCTTTGCCTGCCAACGCCGCAATAAAACTTTCCAACCCAACCGGATGCCAACGCTTGCCGTAAGCAGTCAAAACAATGCCGGCAAGGGCCCAATCAGGAGCGTCTCGATACCACTGGTTTAAGGCTTCCGCGCGACGCAGCTCCATCTTCGGAGAACGTAATAGTTGCCCATCTTTGCTCATTTCTCGCGCCGGTGCACGATCCATGAGCCCGCGCACTTCCCACCCAACTAAGTCGATGGCGACGCGATCACATTCCTGCAAAACACCCTCACGCCCACGAATTTCTTCGCCACTCATCATGCCCAGAGGAGATGCGTCGGCGGCAGCTATGCGCCAATATCCTGCACCTGGTTCAGGATCCGCACACAGTAACCCCAAAGACTCGCGGCCGTCAACAATCGACAAGAAAGGATTGCCGCCACGGCCGAGATCCCAACGTGCCTCGCCACTACCATCGTTAAAACGAAACAAATCGAAAATGCCAAACACCTTCTCTGGCTGCACAATATAAAGCGGCGAATCTAGGCCAGAGAAAAAACCTAAGCCATGACCAATTTCGCGCACCAAGGTACCAACCAAATCGAACTGGCCACTCTCAATGCCATCACTAGGATCCATATCCCAATGGATATCGGAGTTGATGTTCAAAGTCATGTCCCAACTTTCTTCCTCGGCAGGTATGAGCACCAAAGCCTTGGCCTGCGCCAAAGTTAAACTGAGATGAGTGAGTGAGCGCTGCCGATACTCGCCTTCGCGGCTAGTCAGCCATGCATTCAATGTGAACACCTTGCGGTCTTGCCCGTTCTCGCCAGGAATGACTCTGGGCTCGCCTGGCAAGGGCATAGCACGTAACGCACGCCGATCGTTAGGACTAGAAGCATCTTCGCGCAAGGCTGCATAAACATCTTCCGCCGGAAACTCCAAAAACTCGGGTTTCCAACCACCTAGGCCAGCGTCGGCATCGAGTTCCGCGAACGATGTGATCACGTAAATCGTGACATCATCGACCAACACGTCTTGCCATACCTTGGCAGCTTGTTCAAAGGCAGCAAGAACGGCGGTTGGCGCTTCGAACGGGCCGCGCTGTTGGTTCAAAAAAACAAACTTGGGGCCACCGGGTTCTTGGGGAGGAGCGCCGAACAGAGTGGAGATAAGGAGGAGGCTGAGCAACATGAATGGCCTAGGGTGGCGGTTTGCGTGTGTAGATTAGCACATAGGTTTTGCAAACATCGCTGGCGCAGCCCTGGCAATCTGGACCGAAATCGCTCGGCCCCAATGGCTCGGCTTTGATTTCCAAGCCAAGTGAGCGGTACAGCTGCACCGCTTCCTCAAGCCGGTTGGCATCGGCCAGGAACCTGCGTTCCCAGCCGTCCTGAAGCAAATCTTGATCCGCCTTGATCGGCTGTGGTTCCATTAGGCCACGTGCGCAGTCTCGGCTATTTTTTCTAGACGACGCTGTCCAAGAACCGCAGCACCGAGAGCGGTGACAAACTGGGCCATTGCCACATCATTATCTGCAGCACCGGGCAAATTGACGACCGCCTCGACGCGTTCACGCACTGCTGCGGGCATGGTTGGAAAACGCATGATGCCGCCAATCAGCGTGAACTCGCTCTCGGCTTTCGCACGCTTCATCAACTGCACCGCGCGGCCGGTGAGTGATTCAATCGCACCCTGCATGATTTCCGCGGGCGGGGTGCCCAGCGACAACTGGTTGATGACCTCTGATTCCGCGAACACAGCACACACACCAGATATTTCTACTGGGCTGCGCGAAGTGACCAACAAGGGTCCGATGTCCGCAGTTTCGTAACCCATGTAGCGCGCGGTTTTCTCCAAAAAAGCTCCGGTACCAGCAGCGCACTTGTCATTCAGGCGGAAGGATTTCACCATCCCCTTTTCCTCCTCTAAGCGAATCGCCTTCATCGTTTGCCCACCCACATCAAGGATCGAGCGTGTGCCGGGAAACAGCATATGCGCACCCCGCGCAGATGCAGTCAAATCCGTTACATGCAAATCTTTGAAGGCCACTTGATGACGACCGAAACCAGTCGCAATGACGTATTCCACATCACTGCGCTTGAGGTTTGCCATATCCATGATCTCCTCGAAGCAGCGCTCCGCAACTTCAGCCAGCTTGAAGCCGGTAGGTTGCATATGACGCGCCACCATGTTGCCGTCGCCATCCACAAGGATTGCTTTAGTGTAGGTTGAACCTACGTCGATTCCGGCGGTAATGCTCATTTGGAGGCCTCCTGGGCCATGGGGTTGCGGCTCGATTGAATGTGATCCATGGCAAATAATGCAGCGCCGAGAGCACCCATATAGTGGCACTCTTCACTGACATTGAGTTTGCATTCGAGTGCGTCTTCCAGTGCTTTGACCATTGCCTGGTTACGCGAAACGCCGCCGGTGAAAGTCACTTCATCCACAATGCCAACGCGGCGCAGCAAGCCTTTGGAGCGCGTGGCAATCGATTCGTGTACACCCCAAAGGATGTCTTCGACACGCTTGCCTTTGCCGAGCCAAGCGAGCACTTCCGATTCCGCAAACACGGTGCAAGTGGTGGAAATGCGCACCCCGCGATCCGACTTCAACGCCACCGTGCCGAGCTCATTGAGAGGGATATCCAGCGCCGCCGAGGCCGCGCCCAGAAAACGACCGGTGCCTGCGGCGCATTTATCGTTCATACAGAAATCATCGATTTCGCCTTTCTCGTTGACCCGAATGGCTTTGGTGTCTTGGCCACCCATATCCACCACGGTGCGGGTGCCCGGGAAAATATGCGCCGCACCACGACCATGGCAACTAATCTCGGTAATTTGATCGTTGCCGAAGGTGACGCGGTAACGGCCGTAGCCAGTTCCGATTACCCACTCCACTTCTTCCTCACGAATGCCTTGGCTCTCGATTGCCTCTTTGAAGGCGTTCTCGGCCGCTTGCACGACGTTGGCGCCAGTATCCAGTAGGGACCGTGCAACAATGTTGCGATTTTCATCAATCACCACGGCTTTGGTTTGTGTCGAGCCGACATCTACACCTGCTGAGTAACTCATAGTTCTATTTCTTGTGGGTAGTAAGGAAGCCTTATTTGGCGGCTGCGGCAGCAGCCTGTAAACGACGGGAAGCAAGTCCCTCGAAGAATGCATCGGCGCGGTTTTTCAACTGCGCTTCCGCGACCACACGTTTATCCATCATGTCGGACTCGATGAACAAACTTGGCATTTCAAAACGATCGCTCAAAGCGCGGCGGGCATCTGCCAGACCGGTGGAAACCGTGCGGCAACTCTTGATTGGGTGATAAACGATGCCATCCAGATCGAAGTCTTTGCACATGTTTTCAATCACCACATCTTGGTGGAACATGCTGTCCATGGCGTCGCGAACGCTCACCAATGTGCCTTCCGCCAAGCTGGCAATTGGATCGTTTAAATCGTACTCAAAGCCCTTATTGGAGCCTCCTGACGCAAACCACAAGTAGGTGGAGTGCACAAAAGTTCCCTTCCACTCGCTGAACATTTCATTGAAGCGGCGGAAGATGGGGTAGCAAGGCACACCCACGAAGCACAGCCGGTACTCCTCTTCCGTTAAGGTGCCAATGTTGTTGGCCACCTTGTACTTCATTTCCTCAACCAAGTTGGCGAAGTATTCGGCACCAGCTTGTTCCCCGCGGAATCCGTTCGCAACACCAAGATAAATAGTGCCATCGGTGAGTGCATTGAACACGGAAGGGCGATGAGCGTTGAGCTCCAAAAGCTCTTTCCAACTTTTACTCATGCCGTTGGCGTGCCCCATGACATCGCGCAATTTGTCGATATCAAGTTTTTTGCCGGTAACCTTCTCGCAAACCGTAATCAACTCTTCGATTTGCTTTTGCACATACAAACGATCATTTTCAAAATCACTGCAGCCTTTCCAAGTTTGGCCGCCAGCCGTACGCGTGCCTGGAATATCCAAAGTCACCATCGGCATTTGGTACATCCGCTCCCACGCCTCCGCCCACTTCAGGTAGGTATTACAGGCGTTGGTTAAAACCGCCAACCTCGGCTTCGGAATCCGGCCCATGGGGTGCTGACCACCGCGCAATTGCGTGGCGATATCGGCCTTTACATAGCCGCAAATATCGGGCGAATAGCCATAGTCTTCCGCTTGTTCGAGATACTCGTGTGCCACCCGCCGCACTGCCGTTTGCAAGGAGTTGATCTCTGGGAAAACCACGGGCAAGTCAAATGCTTTGAGGACTTCGTTGAAGCTGCCCATCACAAAGACGTATGCGGCCCCTTCGCCTTTTTCTGCAGTGTCGTTTAGCTCTGCGAACCATTCGCGGAACAAACGCGCGCCATCATTATTGCCGCGGCCGACGATTTCTTGAGTAGGTTGATTTGACATCTGATGAGCGCCTATGCAAAGAGGATGTTTTCCATGAAAGTTTCGAGCTGAAGCTCTAGGTCCGAGAAGCTGGTCATGCGCTCCTCGAATTCGCTGACGAAGTGCGGGATACCCAGCGCTTCGAGTTCGTGGATGTAGGCCACCTGTTCTTCCAAACCTGGCTCACACATTTTGGCGGCCGTAACAATGACGGCTTCGCCTTGCGCGGCCATGTAGCGCGCGACCAACATCTTTTCCTTGGGCTTGCGCAAATCATGCTGCACCGGCGAGTAAGTGGATTGTTCGATGTAGGCGTGAGCAAGATCCTGAAGTGGATCTTCAGCCGCCGGGATATCGGAAAGGATGTAGCGCAATCCAATCAGTAAATCATCATCGACCAAGTAAGCGGAGCGCCCAATTAAACGCACCAAGTCCAGAGGTGGTTGTTCGCAAAAGCCACCCTCAAAAACCACGCGTAGGCGATCATCTTTTTTGTTTTCAGAAGCCTCGATGAGAGGCAGGACATATTTCATCAACTCGTTGTGCTCTTCGCGCGGAATCATGCCAGCCATAGCCACCAAAGAATAAGCATCTTCAGCAGCAATTTTCCACGGAGTCTCACGCTTGATGCGATACAACTCGCGCAACCAACGACGGTTTTCATTAAACACCACAATCGAGGCGCGCAGCGATTCCTCGCTGATGGCATGCCCAACGACTCCTTCTACCGTGCGCATCATGCGCGCGTATTCGTTACGCAGATAGCCGATACTTGCCGCCGAATTCGGGTTCTGCGGCAAATACAGAATTTCGCAAGGGTAATCATGATTACGCCCCCAGATGGCCGCGAGGTTGCGCGCGGCATCGCAAATCGGGTGCGAAACGAACATGTCTAACTCCAACTTGCCGCCCAGTGACAACTCCAAAGAGGTCTTTAGGATGGAGCACAAGTAGGAGCCGAAGCGCGAATCCGATTGGTCTGGCGCCAAGGTGGAACCGCGTAGCTTGACCGGCAACATACCTGCAGCATGGGCGATTTCTTCCGGGAAATAAACCTGGAAGTGCCCCAGTACCTTGCCGCCGTTGGCGCGCCAACGTTGCACCGTTGGGTAATCAGGATCTTCGGTTAAGTCGCGGCATAACATCAGCACCTCACTGAGGGGCTGGCCTTGCCAAGTGTCAAAGATGGGATGGCTCATGAGCGAATTGCGGATTGGGGAGCAGCCGCCCCCTTTAAGAAAACAGCGAGTACGTGGTCGAGTTTGGCCGCGACCGTCGGCAGTACTTGTTCGGCATAAGGACTTAAAGTGACCTCTACCAAAGCGACGAACTCCCACGAGAGGAGTCGGGAATCGGTGCGTACGATTTCACCATTTGCCATACCGTTCTCAAGGATGATTTGCACTTGCTCGGGTAGTGCACTCTGATAGGCGCGCACTAAATCGGCACGCGCTGCGGCGGAAAAAATGTTGATGTCGCGACGCACCAAAGTGATCAGCCCACGGTTGACCGCCGGCAAACTAAGGAAGTCGTTGGTGAGCTTATGCAGGCATTCCCGGCAACTACCCTGCATCGCGGCGGCGGCAGCAAAAAGCTCGCGTTTGGCCGCCAAATCCTGATGTAGCATCGCCAGATAAAGCTCTTCTTTACCGGAGTAATGATGATAGAGCGCGCCCTTGGTAACCTCAGTAGCAGCACAAATTTGATCCATCGTGACGTCGGCATAATTGCGCTCCAAAAACAGCTCCTGAGCTGCGAGTAGCAGCCTTTCGGAGGTCGATTGTGTGGCGGGCGGAGGCGTCATGGTTTCCATACCGACTGGTCGGTTTATTCAGAATAAGGTACAAAACCGTGCGCGTCAAGCATATTGTCATCCTCTGGGAAACCGCAGAAACTCAAGCTTTCCGCCGACTTCACCTCATGGGGAGCAGCGCCCCAACCGCTATGAGGGGGCGCCTCTGGACTCCCCCAGTTGGCCCTCCCCTCAGCAAATCCACGAACGGCAAATCCAATGCTCGAAATATAGAAAGTGATTGCGCTATGCAAAAAGTGCCTGCAAAACCGCCTCGGTTGAGGCTGGATCTGCATAAAGGTGCTAGGACAACGGTATGAAAAGGTTCGGGCCATGAGCGTGTTTTAGGCGAGCACGCTCATGGTTTTTTTTCTGGCTCCCGGCCACCTTATGATTAGCCGCGCCGACGACGTCAACCTCCCGTCGCTAGGCCGCGCGCTATGGCCCTCATCACCCTCTCCAACGTTGCCAAAGCCTACGACGAGAAGCGTCCGCTGTTCAAAGACGTATCGTTAGTCGTTGGCTCAGCGGACCGCATTGGTCTCATTGGCCCCAACGGCGCCGGAAAATCCACGCTGCTGCGGATGCTTGCTGGGATTGAAGTTCCAGACGCCGGCGAGCGCGTTTGTCGCCGCGGCTTAAGAGTAGGTTTTTTGGAGCAGGAACCCAAGCTCCCCCACGATCAAAGCATTCACGATGCGGTGCGTTCTGGTTTGGCCGGGCGCACTGACTTATTGGGTGAATTGGATGCGCTATATGTAGAAATGGCCGATCCGAAGCTTACCGCAAAGCGCATGGAGACTTTGTCGGTGCGGCAAGAACATCTGCAACACCAGCTCGATGAGATGGGCGGGCACGATATTGATTATCAAATCGACGCCGCGATTGACGGCGTGGGTTTACCGGATCCGCATGCCTTATGCGGTCAACTATCTGGCGGGGAAGCCCGACGCGTAGCATTGGCGCGTTTATTGGTCGATCAGCCTGACGTCATGCTTTTGGATGAGCCCACCAACCACTTAGATGCCTTCGTGGTTGCGTGGCTGGAAAAGCGCTTGATGACTCTGCGAGTGCCGCTGGTCCTGGTCACTCACGACCGATTTTTGCTCGACCGCGTGGTCAACCGTATTGTTGAAATTGATGGCGGCCGCACCTTTGAATATGAGGGCAACTACGTCCGTTATGTCGAGCAACGCGCGGATCGGATGGCCGGTGAAGCAAAAAGTGAGCATGCCCGACTGGGCTTGTTGAAACGCGAAACAGCATGGATGCGCGCAGGCGTATTGGCGCGTGCAACCAAGGCAAACGCCCGTATCGAGCGTTATCACGAGCTTGCCGCAGCCACTCCGTTGATTTTGCCGAAGCATTTGGAGATGGCGATTCCGCCGGGCCCGCGCTTGGGTTCCAAGGTGGTGAACATCGCCGATGTGAACTTTTCCTATGGAGATCAGTCGATTATTGAAGAGCTCAATGTCGAACTAGGGCAAGGTATGCGCCTTGGCGTGGTGGGCCCCAACGGTGCCGGCAAAACGACTTTGCTGAAACTGATGCTTGGGCAACTGCAGCCGACAGAAGGGGAAATTATCATCGGCGAAACGGTCAAGTTCGGTTCCATCGAACAAAAACGCGAGGATCTCAATCCCGAAGCTACGGTCGCCGAAGAGGTTGCCGGTAAATCCGATCATGTTTTAGTCGGCGATCGCAAATTGCATGTGGTCAGTTTTCTAGACAGCTTCCTGTTCCCGGGAAACAAAAAGTTCGTCAAGGTTGGCTCACTCTCCGGCGGAGAACGCGGACGGGTGCTGTTGGCCAAGTTACTCCTTCAGGATTGCAACGTTCTGATTCTCGACGAACCCACCAACGACTTAGACTTAGCCACTTTGCGCGCGCTCGAAGAAGCGTTATGTGCTTTTGTGGGAGTCTCCATTGTGGTAAGTCACGACCGCTGGTTCCTCGATCGCGTCGCCACGCACATTCTTTATTTGGATGGCAGCGGCAAAGTTTTCCTGCACACAGGCAATATCAGCTCCTTGCTCGAGCGCGCCGCCAAAATCGAATCGGAAACCGGATCGGCCACGGCTGCAGCGTTGAACATGGCGCCGACGGCTTCGAACTCGCAGAGCAAACGCCCAGTTACGCCTTCTCTCACCAAGCCGCGCAAGCTGAACTTCAAGGAACGCACGGAGTACGCGCTGTTGGAAAAGCGTATTGCCGAAAGTGAGCAGCGCCTTGCTGCACTGGACCAAGAACTGCTCGCACCGCAAACGTATCAAGGAAATCAAAGCGTTGCGCAAAAGTTACAGAATGAACGCAATGAACTCGCTGTGGCGATGGAAACCGATCTGGAGCGCTGGGCGGAACTTGCTGAAATTGCTTAGGGCGGGCAGTGTATTAACTCAGATTAAAGTTTAATGAGGGTTACTCAACAAGGTTAGGGAGCAGGTGGTCGAGTATATTTTGGCCTCATGACGCGTGTCCCCTCTCCTCCAGACATGGAAGCTATCGTCGCCAAATTGAGCGATATCTCCCTGCGTGGGGAAAAGATTGCCAATGGACGTTTGCCGTGGCCGAATCGGCTTGATTTTGCAATGGGCGGATTCTGGTCAGAGGATTTGGATTCCCTAACGCACACCGCGATCGGTGCCGAACTCAGCGAGGCACAACGACAACAGTTACGTTTTCAGGAGTTGCGCAATCTATTTTCGATTTCCTTCCACAGTGAGCAGAAGTTAATTCACGGGCTTCGCGATGTGCGCGAACGCCATGAAGATTCGCCAGTGGATGCCTATTTGCAGGTTTTCACGCAAGAGGAAGAACGTCACAGCCATTGGTTCTCTAGTTACTGCAAACGGTATTGCGGTAGTTTATTGCCTGATGAGTTGCCAAAATTCCTCAATGATTCGAGTGGCCACTCTGCGCGCTTGGTTTTTTTGAGTTTGGCGTTTTTGGTGGAAAGCGTGTTAGATGTTTACAACCGACGCCTGGCGCGCGATATGAGCTTGCAACCGATTGTGCGGCGCATCAATCATTTGCATTCCGTCGAAGAAGCGCGACATATGTCTTTTGATCGCGCGGCTTTGCAGAACTGCGTGGCCGTCATGGAAGCCGAGATGGGGCTGGCGGCAACGGAAGCCGAACTGCAGACAGTTACCGGTTTCCTTGCTCAAATTCCGCCACTGCTGGTGAAGAGTTTTTGCTCCCCGGCGCTCTATGCTGCTGCCGGCCTTGATAACCCCCAAGAAGCAAGCTTGCAGGCCATTGCCCATGGCCCCACCACCGGCATTCATCAAATGGCGTTGGCGAGTAGCCGTAAATTTCTCAGCGATTTGGGCTTGTTACCTGCAGCCTCATAACCTTGCGGCGCCACGCCTAAACTTCCGTCGCGGCTGGCATTTGTGAAGCCGCAGCCAGCCAGTCGGCATGCAGCAAGCCGAGGAATACGGAATCCTGACGTTCGCCGGCCACGAGCCAACGTTCACGCAGTAAGCCTTCCCTTTGAAACCCTTGGGCTTTGAGAGTCGCCAAGGAGCGTTCATTACGGGGGTCGACGTCAGCTTCGATGCGATGCAGACCCAGTGGCCCAAAAGCGTAGGTAAACAACGCTTGCAAAACTTCCTGCATGTAGCCTTGCCCCCAGCAGGAGCGCGCAAGTATGAAACCAACCTCGGTGCGCAGATTTTGCAAATCCAGGGCGAACAGCGTGCAGGTGCCGATGATGCGGTCGTCTTCGGCATGGGCAATGCCCCACTGGAAAAAAGTGCGTTGCTCAAACCCAAGGTGCGTTTTGGCAATGAGCTGCTCCGCTTGCGACGGACTCGCAAACGGCAAGCAGCTCCAATAACGCATCACCTCTGGATCGCGAAAAATGTCGAACACAACACCAGCATCCGTCACGCGCAAAGCACGCAAACTGAGACGGGAAGTGGTGAGCGTGGGCAGAGTTTCGGCTTCAAACATAGAAGCCGAACATTCTACACCTGGGGCCACAGCCAACCGAAGGTGCCGGCGGTGACTAAACCATAGAGCAAGCCATCAAACAAAAATTTGAGGCATGATTTCCACGGTTGGCCCATCCAGATGGAGTCCATGATGGTGCCACTGCAATAGGCCAGGGTGGCGATGGCACCCGTCACGCGGAAGGCCATCAAGTAATCGGTGCCGTCAGCCAAGGTAAGGTGGGCAATGTAAGCCACGAACACGCCGACGCCTAGAGTGAACAGGAACCACTGCGTGAGACTCTTACTCATTGACGGCACACCGTTCGGCAAGACGGTGATATACGCCACTGGACCCTCATCGTATTTCGCCACAATTTCAGGGTTGCCCATTTCTTCCATCTTGCAATATGGAATAGGGTAGAAACCAGGCTTGATTGTTTGCCCTTTCATGGCGGCGCGCACTCCTTCTTCTGCATCAAGTTTCATGCAACCGCTAGCGTGGTACTTCAGCAGCATGTGCATCACGGAGCTAGCGATAAAAACGAAAACAGCCGACAACAAAATCGGCAACCAAAGTACGGCAAGAAATTCCATGGAGTTCCTGGGTTGGAGGGTAGAGAGAACCTGTGGAGTCTACAAAAAGGCGCGAAGGGACGTTGAAAAAGCTGGAATATTGCTAATCGTGTTGTGATTTGCCCCTTTTACGGTCACGACCTGGAGCTGCTCTGGGTCAAATGCGGCGGCCAGGCGATCACTGTTGCCGCGTGGCACCACTTGATCCTTCTCCGCCACCAACATCAACGTTGGCGCGCTGATTTGAGCTACACGGGCGATGGATTCATAGCGATCGAGCAGTAGATAAGTGACCGGTAAAAATGGCAACTGCTGCTGAGCGAGCGCCACAATGCTATCAAAAGGGGTGACCAACACCAGCTTTTCAACTTTACGGTGTGCCGCCACATACGTTGCCACCCCACTGCCGAGGCTGCGGCCAATCACACTAACTTGTGTATGTTCGGCGGCGACTCGATCAAACACTGCAAGTGCATCGGCATACAGAGCAGATTCATTAGGCGCGCCGTCGCTGGCTCCGTAGCCCCGGTAGGGCATCAAGAAAATCGCTCGGTCGGGGAACAGTTGTAGAAAATGATCCATGTTGAATTCAATCGCTTCGGCGTTGCCGCCAAAATATAGGACGGCTTTGGAAGCCTCCGGATGGAGTGCCCAACCACGCAAGGTGACATCCTCTAGCGACAGCACCATGACTTGATGCGGCGCGATGCCGTAATCATCTACCGGGAAATAAATCAACTTACGCTGAAAAACAAAAAGCAGCAGGCACCTCATCCAATGGATAGAAGGTCAGGCAGCAGCGCCCCCTATTAGGTCGAGATCTTGACACAAATCTGGATTCGAGTCGAAATCGACTCGTGCCAAGATCCCAACCAAATTATTTTCCATCGTTACTTGTCGTAATCGAACTTACGGCCTTCTTTGACCTTATTCGTTTCCACATCAGCCCACTGGTGTTCTGGACGTGCTTTGATGTCGGCAACGAATTGACGAACAACATCAGCACCGGCTTTGTTACCTAGGTGCTCTGCTTCATCACACATTTCCAGCGCCAGCGGCAAGAATTCGTTGTACCAACGATCCGCGACTTCAAACATGCCGTGCCAGTGCGAGTAGTCAGGAGCCATCATCGAAGCACCGTGACGCGCGCGACGTCCTTCGTGGTGCCAAATGTAGAACCAAATCCACTCAATTTCTTCATCAAACATGGGGCCGGTCCGAACCTTGTTATCTTTCAAGGACGCCATCAATGCCAAGCCTGGCACAGCAAACTTTTGGTTGTAGTTGTTGATGAATTCGTCGTATTGGCCGTAGAAGTTTTCCACGTAACCTGGAGAGTGGCAGTTATGGCAGGCATCTTTCATGCGGTTGCGCTTGGCTTGCCAGGAATCAAAATCATCGCCTGCCGCTTCGATGATGGCACGACGCTTAGCCGGATCGGCTTCCTTGACCACTTCACCATTGATAGTGTCCATCACTACCGAGGCGGGCGGTCGGTTGTTCCACGAAATGCGTTTGCCGGGATCGTGTGAAATCACGCCACCGTTGTTTTTGTTGCCTGACATGTGACAGCTTGCACAAGTAGGGGCCGCGTTGTAATCCACGCCGAGCACCCAAGACTCTGAATCAAGATTCATTTGATCTTTCATATCGCGGTAAGCGATGCCGTGCTTCGACTCTTCGTAAACCTCTTTTTGTGGGTGGTCAGGACCGAGGTGACATTTGCCACAGTTCTCCGGCTGACGCGCGCGGCGAGCAGAGAAATCGTGGCGGCTATGGCAGGCCGTGCAGGAGCCATCTGTGCCATCGAAGTTCTTCCGGCCAATGCCCGTGTTTGGCCAAGTGCCAAAATCGAATACTGGCTTACCGGCAGCATCATGTTTGATGTTGGCTACCGCAGCAAGGTTGGTTGGCTTGCCGTCGGCATCGGGAGCGAGTTGATCGACCGTCACGAGAGTGCCATCCTTGCCCTCGAATGCCACTTTTGAGCCATGGCACTGCCAGCAACCACTTTGTGCCGAAGCTAAGCCATTGACAATACCGAAGTCTTCGCGACCCGGGGTAAGCCCGTGTGGATTGAAAGGCTCGCGGTTGCCTTCCGCAACTTCTGCGAGGCGGTTATCCAGGGAGTGAATAATGCGTCCGGCATTTGCGTGGTGCGAATGGAGGAACTCGTCGGCCTCATCTTCGTGGCATGCCGCGCAATCACGCGGAGTCACGATGGTGGCGATGAAATCACCTTCGTGATTCCAGCCGTCGGCATCGGTTTCATTTGCCTTGTGGCAATCGATACAGGTGACGTCGAGAGCTGAGTGCGTACTATTGCGCCAGTGATCTACGATGCCAGGAGTTTCCTTTTCATGGCATTCTACGCAACGATTGGGTGCGAGCGTGGTGTTGGTAGGCGCTTCGCCTTGGGCGAAGGATGGGGAGACAAAAAAGGCGGCGCCAATCAGAGTTGCGGCGAGTGTCTTAGTCGTAGGATTCATGGTTTTAATGTTGTTGACCTTCCCATTAGGAACCCAGCAGGTGCAAATTTGTAGCCTACGTGGGTCGCGAAGGTGGACCTCAAAGCGGGCATAGAATAGCACCATTGAAGACGGAAATATCGCCTATTTGACCAGAATTCGACTGCGCGGGCTTATTTTCTTAACTACTTTAAATAAAATGACTTACGCTGGAAAATCCTATTCGTCGCCGTATTGCAAAGCCACCAGGGCAGCATACTTCCCACCGGCTGCAAGCAAGTCTGCGTGACTACCTTGCTCGACTAACTCGCCCTTATGGAACAGCAAAATCCGATCCACATCCCGGACCGTGGAAAGGCGGTGGGCAATTGCAATCGAAGTACGCCCTTCCATGATGTCATGCACCGCTTCTTGCAACAGATGCTCGGTGTGCGAATCCACATTGCTGGTGGCCTCATCCAGCACCAACACCCGCGGGCTAGCTGCAAATACCCGGGCAAATGAAAGTAGTTGTTTCTCCCCGGCCGACAAATTGCGACCCCGTTCGCGCACTGGTTCATGCCAGCCGCCTGGGAACCGCGCGACAATCTCATCTAAATGAAGACGCGATGCGGCGGCGATTGCGCGCTCATCACTAACCTCAGGATGCCCCAGGCGAATGTTCTCAAGAATATCGCCTTCAAACAAAAACACATCTTGCGGCACCAAGCCGATACGCTTGCGCAAATCTCGCAAGGCATACTCTCGAATATCCACTCCATCGAGCAAAATGCGACCATCAGTAGGATCGTAAAGCCGGGTGAGCAACTTCAGCACAGTGGTTTTGCCGGCACCGGTCGCCCCCACCAAGGCCACCTTCTCGCCCGGCGCCACTGAGAAACTCAAGTTTTTCAGTACCGGCACTTCCGGGTTGTAACCAAAACTGACGTTCTCAAACCTGAGCTCACCAACGACTTCGCCGGGATCGACGGTGTTTGTTTGCTCCGGCAAGCGCTCTTCCACATCCAACAAATCAAAGATGCGGCGACTGGCGGTCATGGCGTTTTGCATGACCGTGTATTTCAAACTCAGCTCGTTGAGCGGATGAAAAAACTTCTGCATGTAGTCAATAAATGCGAATAACACGCCCAGGGTTAATCCGCCTTGAATGCCATCTGTTCGCCAATTCTCGGCCACCAAACCGCCGCCGTACCACAAAATCAATGCCCCGGTGAGCGAGGAAAGCAACTCCACCGAGGTCGATAACGAGGTTTCCCACCACACTGTTTTTAGCTGAGAATCGCGCACGCCAGAGGCTATGGCCACATATTCCTTTTGCGTGGCTGCCTCACGATTAAACATCTGCACCACACCCATGCCGCTAATGCACTCGTGCAAAAACCCGTTCATCTCCGACAACTTGGCGCGCATACTTACATAAGCGCTGCGCACTTTGATCCGAATGATTAAGGTTACAATCAACAAGAACGGCACCACCAGCAAAGAAATCAGCGCAAGTTTGACATGCAGCGCAAACAGAATCGCCAAAGTAGCGAACAGGAAAATGAGGTCGCCAATGATGGTGACCACGCCACTTGCAAACATTTCCTGCAGCGCTTCCACATCTGTGGTCACGCGGCCGACCAAGCGCCCCGTCGAGGTACGGTCAAAAAACGATGCCTGCAACTGCTGCAAGTGACGGAAAATAGCCAAGCGCAAATCCAGCAAGGCATTTTGCCCAGCGGTTTCCATCGCAATATGCTGCGTGCGACGCAACACCCCGTTCAAGATTCCAACCAGCAAAAAGGCCACCAGTAAGGGATAGTAGCCGTCTAAATCCCCAACCGATAAATAGTCATCAATGGCAACTTTCACCAGCCACGGCATGGCTAAGCGGCAAGCCGAAAGCAGCAGTAGGCAGAGCAAACCCAGCCACAGCAAATGCGCGTGAGGACGCACAAACGGCCATAAACGAGCCAATAACCGCCCATCTAGGGCTGTGCCGGGGCGATCACCCGGTTCCAAACCATGATGAGAAGGGCCTGCCACTAGCCTTCCTCCCCAAGTTCTTCGCGCAAGCTCGCGCGTTGTTGCTGACGGCGATGTAAGGATGCATACAAGCCGTCGGCAGCGAGTAATTCGATATGGTTGCCGCGTTCGACGATCCGTCCTTCTTCCAACACAATGATGTGATCGGCGTGTTGCACAGTGGCCACACGATGCGCAACCAACACCGTGGTGCGTTGTGCCATAAAGGAATTTAGGGCGGTGAGAATTTCATCGGTGGTGCTGGCATCCACGGCACTAAATGGATCATCCAGCAACAGCACTTGCGGTTCAATCAAGATGGCTCGCGCCAAGGCGGCGCGCTGCCGTTGCCCGCCGGATAAATTCAAACCGCGTTCGCCGACGATGGTTTCATAGCCTTCGGGAAGTTGATCAAGGTCCTGCGCCAAATGGCTAACGGCAACGGCATCTGCGATTTTGGCGCGTGAAGCATGGGGGCGACCAAGCGCGATGTTGTCGGCCAGGGATGCGCTAAAAAGAAAAGCCTCTTGTGGAACATAACCAATATCCCCGCGCAAATCAGCTAGGCCACGATCATGTACATCCACTCCGGCATAAGCCACTTGCGAACGCTCCACCTCCAACTGCCGCGCCAACACACTCAGCAACACACTCTTGCCGGAACCCGTTGGGCCAACCACCCCCAGCACCGAACCACCCGGAACCTCGAAGCTGACGTTATCCAATACTTTGCGCGGCTCACCTTTTTCATTCTCCAACACAATCGTGAGGTGCGCTACGGTTAGGGAAGGCGCCAACAACCCGGTGCTGGCCGCCGGAGACGGCGGATTCACCAAAGTGGGCTTTTCATCGAGCATTTGGCCCACGCGTGCCAGTGCGGCGGTTCCGCGTTGTAAGGAGCTAATCACAAATCCAAGCACGCCGGTGGGTGCCGCGAGCATGTTTAGATAAAACACCATCGCCACAAAATCGCCCAGACTGATGCTGCCCTTCACCGCCATCGGCCCGCCAACAACCAGCACCACCAAAGTACTCATTGCTGCCAGAATGTTCATGCCAAGCCCAAGCTTGGCCCGCTCGCGACTCACTTTAATATTCAAATCACGGTAAGTGGAACAACGCTTTTCAAACCGCTCCAGGTCAAAATCTTCCAACGCCAGCGAACGAATCACCATGCTGCCGGACAAACTTTCCTCGACTTTGCCGCTGACTTCGGCAAGCGCCTCTTGTGCCGCGCGTGAATCCACTTGAATCCGCGTGGCAATAATCCGGGCGCGCCACAAGAAAAATGGAAAGGGAACAATCGCAAGCAGAGTGAGTGGAATGCTGATTTGCAGCATAAAAGCCAAACTCACTAGATACAGCAAGCCGGTTTCGGCAAGGTACATGAATACTGGACCCAGCAAGCTTTGCACGAACTGCACATCATTAACGCAGCGCGACATCAGTTTTCCGGTAGCATTGCGACCGAAATAAGACGGCGACAACTTCAGCAAATGCTCCATGACATCGTTGCGTAAATCGCATACGGCGCGACGACTATTGCCCAGCACGAACAAGCGGCTCATGGTGCGTAAGGCGCCCCCCAACACCGCCACTGCAGCGATGGCCAAGCCGCCATAGAGTGCAAGGCGCGTGAGTTCGTTGGCATCTACCCCACTGGCGGTTGGATTGGCCGCAGCAACGCGCAACACATCGACGGTACGGCCCAAAATGTAGGGTACTGAAATACGTAACACCACCGCGCCAACTAAGGCGACC
The DNA here is from genome assembly GCA_937919925.1 of uncultured bacterium. GTDB lineage: Bacteria > Planctomycetota > UBA1135 > UBA1135 > UBA1135. The sequence continues at coordinate 24,177 of CALFOT010000080.1, forward strand.
ACACCCAACACATAACGCACCGAGTAGCGTCGAAACAGCGGCATGATGCGCCGCAATTCACGAAGGCTGTGGGTGGATGGGGTTTGCACTAACCCAAGAAAATGATCGTGCCGTCAAGATTTGCCCAAATGGCAATCACATCAATTGTTGGAAAAAGGAGCCGCAAACGCCTTTGCGCTTCCAATGCAATGGGTTTTTTTTGCGCCAAGTCCCCAGGAATCGCCGCGCAATCTTCGTGTGCGACCAGAGCTATACCACAAGACCCGTGCGCATCCAGCGACAGTTGCACGCGTTTCACCACGGCTTTACTAATCCGTTGATTGCCGATGGCGATGGAGCTCACTGGGCCGGCCTCGGAAACAATATCGACCCACTGAGTGTGGAAGTACTCACGTAAATACGCCGTTACCGAATCTTGAATACGCCCATCCATGCAAGTCACGGCCGTGCAGAAAGTATTCGGTTTGATTTCTGCAGACATCAGGCGCCACTGCTGGCTTGAGCCAAGGCGAACATACCTTCATGAAAAGGCACGATGTAGCCCGTGAAAGCCGATGCTGCAACAGTTAACGGACTTGCTAAGTACAGTTGGCCAGGACCACTGCGGCCAGCGAAATTACGATTGATCGCACTCACCGTAACTTGTTCGGTGGTTTCGGAAACGCCCGGTCCACAGCCGATACACGCACCACAACCAGGGTTGATCAAAGTGAGGCCAGCTTGTGCAAAGAGCTCCAGCCAACCATGCGCGCGCGCGTAGTCTTGTACTTCGGTGGAGCCAAACTGGAGGAAAAACTGCACTCCTGCGGCCACTTTGAGGCCAGCGTCGACGGCTTCTTGGCAAACTTTGGCATAGAACGCGATGTCTTCGATTTTCCCTGCAGTGCAGGAACCACCATAGGCAATATCGATGGCGATATTGCTGAGCTCCGCAATGTTGGCGCCGTAAGTTGGATCACCAGGGGTTGCGACCATCGGCACAATCGCGCTCAAATCAATCGTGTGGATGCCGCCGACATAAACCGCATCCGCATCAGGAGCCACGAAGGTTGCTGCGATTTCAGCCGCGGTCTTGCCGGGACGGCGCGCGGCTAACCATGCAGCCAACAACGAGTCGCCTTCGCAAATGCCGGTACGCGCAGTGCATTCCGTAGCCATATTGCACAAGGTTGCACGTTCATCCACCGACAAACTGGCAAGCCCAGGGCCGCCGAACTCCATCGAACGATTCAGCGTGTCTTCGCGCTTGGCAAAAGTATTGAGGATGTGCAACATCACATCTTTGGCGGTGCAGCTAGAAGCAAGCGCGCCAGTAAGTTCAAAGCGAATCGATTCCGGCACTTTCACAAAAGTGAAGCCGGAATGAATGAGCGCTGCGTATTCAGTGGCACCCACGCCGTAAGTGAGCGCATTGGAGCCCCCACCCATACAAGTGTGAGAATCCGTGGCCTGAATAAAATCCCCCGGATCGACAAACTCTTCGCGAGCAATCTGGTGGCAGATACCCGGACTGACGCCATTTTTGGCTTGGTAATCGCGCACCCCAGTATGCGCTTGAAACTCGTTTTGCAAATCACGCAGGGTTTGAATCTGACTGATGAAGGGAGCAAAGCGCGCAACTCCGTCGGCGTACAGCAAGTGATCTTCAAAGACCGCCAGCTTCTCTGGGTTTTGCACTTGGTAATCCTTACCGAATTCTTCCGTGAGGAAATCATGCACCTGGGCGGTGGTGAACTCGTGACTGTAACCCCCATCGACTCTCGCCAGCACCGGATCATGCGGCGCCACGTAAGCACCCTCTGCTCCAGGGTTCAGCATTTTCGCTGCGATCATTTTTTCGGCCATCGTCATCGGACGCTTGCCGGTAGCGTTGGCCGGCAATTCGATTTCGCCTGCGACCACCTGCTTGGAAAAGGCGAACAAACCGCCTTGCTCCAAAATCGTGCGCGTGACGGGATCAAAACGCTCGGTGAACTCCAACAGCGGAATCGCTGCGCCGTCTTGCAAACGCGCCAGCTGCGCATGATCCCCCATCAGCTGACCAAGATTGATGTTATTGCGCTCGTGAATCGGCGCAAAGCTGGCCGCGAAAACATAACGGATGCCACTCCAACGCTCACACTGCGGTGCGGTCTCACGACTGGAGCCGGTGCCTTTGCGGTAACCCGAAACGATGGCCTCAAAACCACCGTCCATCAGCGCCCGCGATTGGAAAACGCGCGCGCCCTTTTCATCTAGCAAACCAGCATAAGCGTCCAGCGCGATATCGGCCGGACGATGGCGGAAACAAACCCACGCCGGAGTCATGACGTCGGTATTGATGTCATCGAGCAAATCGGCCACTTGCAAATCTTGCATGCGCAAGTTGAGCCCGTGGTAGAGCTGCTGCTTAATCAGTTCCAAATCTTTGGTAAGGAACAGTACGCGCTTGTTCGGGTTGAGGCGAACAGCTTCGGGCGGCCAGGAATCAGTCATTTTCGTGCCTTTTACAACCGGGAATCCCCCAGCCGTCAGCAGCATATTGTACCAGCGTGGGCGGCGCCTTGGTTAGTCGACGCAGATTCAAAAAATCGTTGTGCTAATTCGCGGCCAGTTGAAAAAGCACCACTTGCGCGAGCAAAATCGCCAGATTGCCAACGCTGTGCCAAAGAATCGGCAGCCACAGACTGCCACTTTTTACATAGGCCCACGCAAGCAAGTAGCCAGCCACTCCATTAGTCAGTGCGAAATTGCCATAGGCGATGTGCAGCAACGCAAACAGGGTGCCACTGATTAGAATTACCGTGCGCTGGCGCAAGCAGGTAGCCAATGCCGTGCACAGCAGCAGGCGATAAACCCCCTCCTCAAATAGCGGCGCCAACACGCAGGCATACAGCAACCATGCCGGCAAGTCGTGTGGATCCAGTTGCGCCAGCCGTGGTAGCCACGCAACCATGGAACTTAGCCACGCCAACGCACCCCAAAACAACAGCGCCAAAGCCATCACCAACAAACTGATTTGGCCCCACAAACGCCAGCCGCCGTAGGGAGTGGAACTAGGCCAACCTGAGCCCGGCTGCCTCCGGCGCTGCCCATCCAGTAGCAATAACGCGGCAATGGGAAGAATCGCGCGGGTCCAGGAATAAACATAAGCCGCGACGAAATGCGCCAGCATGATGTCGGCCACGGCCACGGCCAGCGCACACCCGGCCACCAGCGCAGCTTGATGAGGCCTAAAAAATGGTCGCAGATCGAGACCTACTCCCGGTTGGGTGACGCGCTCCAACACGCGCCTACTCTAGCAAGAGCACGGTTGCAGTTGGTACTGCGCGGGACGGCGCGTTTGGATGACTCGTTGCTGCTAACAACGCACCATGCGATAAATCGCTTCGTCGGCGCGCGTCAAACCTTGTGCGGCCAAGCGTGGCTCCACAGCTAAACGATCCTGGCGGGCCAGTAACTCGATGCTGAAGCGCCCATTACAAAGCGCGCGAAGCTCGTCTTCCTCAACCGAAAAGGGTGGACCGGATTTTTGATCCTGTGGGTATTCAAAAGAGAGACTCAAGCCGACGGCACCCACCGGCAGCAAGTTTGCCAACTGTTGGTAATAGGCCTGGCGCATTTCTGGCGGCAAGGCCACTTGGGCAGCACGATCGTACCAAGCGCTAACACCTTCAATATCTTGCGGCGTTAACGCGAAGAAATCGCCGCACAAAATATGCAGCGCGCCACAGGAATAGCGTTGCAAAGCGCCCCATGGTTCACACTTAGGCAACCACTGCGCTTCTTTGAAGAAATCTTGCACGGCCAAATCCACCACTTCATTGCCCATCACGGTGTGCCCTTGCTCGACCAGCCAATGCAAATCCAGCGATTTGCCGCACAACGGTACCAACACGCTGGCGGATGGCGCAGCATCAATTTGCGGCCAAAACTCCAGCAAGTGCTCGTTGACACTTGGCCGATGGAAGCCAATGTTGCCTTCTTTCCAGCGATCTGTCCAAAATTGCGGTTCCATCCATCACTCCTTTTTTGTTCCTGCAAGCTCTCCCAACCAGCATCCTAGCAGGCCGCACCCCCAAGCCTCCACGTCTGCTGTCTGCGGCCGTGTTAGATTCCAAGCGCATGCACCCCTTTCCCCCGCGCCTGTTGCTGCCGCTCATCACTGCCCTTCTACTCGGCGCATGCGGCCAACCCGAGCCTGGAGCTCTATTGGAAGATGATATGCAAGTACGCAACACCAACATTCATTACCGCGCGGCTGGCCCGCTGGATGGCGAAGTCGTTTTGTTGCTGCACGGCGCAGCCTTTACTTCCGCAACCTGGGAGGAGCTAGGCACGCTGCAAAGACTCGCCCAAGCAGGCTATCGGGCAATTGCCGTCGATCTGCCTGAAAAGGGTGAGTCCGGCAAATGGCCGCATGTGCTAGAAGGCTTTCTAATCGAATTGGTCGACGCCATGCACATCGAAAAATGCGCGCTCGTTGCGCCCTCCATGAGTGGTGCCTATGCCTTCCCTTTGGTAACCCTGCACCCACAGCGCGTGCGGGCTTTCATTCCCATCGCACCGGTCCGGATCTCGCAATTCCTAAATGCAATGGGGCAATGCCAAATCCCCACCCTGGTGCTGTGGGGCGCAAACGATGCCGTCATTCCGCTTGCACAAGGCCAAGAGTTAGCGGCTGCCACGCCCCATGCGCAGCTGTTTATTTTCGCCAACGCCGAACACCCCTGTTATGTGCAAGCAACGGCTGAATTTCATCAGCAGCTGCTTGATTTTCTTGGGAAGCTCTGATTTCTTTAGGCCAGTGTGGCGGCGAGTGGAAAGCGCCTGTTGCAAGCGTTTCGCTGGCCGTAGCCTCGAGTCAGGCAAGTACAGATCCTTAGCGTTCGAGCAACATCGCAATCCCCTGACCACCGCCGATACACGCCGACGCCATGCCAGTAGATTGACTACTGCGCTCGAGCTGATGCATCAAAGTCAGAAGCAAACGCGTGCCGGTAGCACCGAGTGGATGTCCAATCGCAACCGCCCCACCGTTCACATTGCACTTGTTGCGATCCAACTCCAAAGCTTTCTCACACGCAAGATATTGCGCCGAGAATGCTTCGTTGATTTCAATCAAATCCACATCACCGACGGCAATCCCGCCCCGCTGAGCCGCGAGCTTCATGGAGGGCACCGGGCCAAAGCCCATGATGGTTGGATCCACCCCTGCCACACCCCACGAGCGAATGGTGGCACGGATGGTCCAGCCCTCGGCAGCAGCGCGCTCGGCGGTGGTCACAATCAGGGCTGCGCCGCCATCCACAATGCCAGAAGCATTGCCGGCCGTCACCGTGCCATCTTTGCCAAATGCAGGGCGCAGTTTTTGTAAGCCCTCCAAGGTCGTTTCCGGACGAATGTGATCATCGCTATCGACCACAAATTCCTTGCGCCCAACCGTCACGGTTAGAGGCTCTATTTCGGCAGCAAAAACTCCATTTTGCACCGCAGCCGCGCCGAGCTGGTGACTACGCAATGCGTACTCATCTTGCGCTTCGCGCGTGATTCCATATTGCCCGGCGAGTTTCTCTGCGGTTTGCGCCATGAATAAACCGGCATAAGGATCCATCAACGATTCAAATAACGAATCTTCGATTTTCGGCGGCGCGCCAAAGCGATAACCATCGCGACCACCGCGCATCACGTGCGGCGCCTGCGACATATTCTCCATGCCACCGGCAACCACCACGCTGGCTTCACCCAACAAAATCATATGCGCAGCATTGATGACCGACTGAATGCCAGAACCACACAAACGATTCACCGTCAGCGCCGGAACCTCCACGCCGAGCCCCGCTTTTAGACTTGCGTGACGCGCGCCATAAATTGCATCTGCAGAAGTTTGCAAAGCGTTGCCCATGATGACGTGATCCACTTGCTCGGCCTTGACTCCAGAACGCTCGAGCGCTGCGCGGATGGCATGTGCACCAAGATCAATCGCGCTGACGGTTTTGAGTAGGCCATAGCCTGGGGTGCCAGAGAATTCAGCCATGGCAGTGCGTGCACCGCCGACGATCACTAATTGCTTGTTCATGCGTGGTATCCGAAGGTTTTCACAGGGAAGAATGGCCCGTGATTTTGCGCACGATTGTAGCAGCGACCAGCCGTCGGAGTTTCTATTTCAGCGTCAGCGTGCCGAGATCCTCGAAGCTGGCCAGCACCCCCTGCAGAGCGATTCGCGTGCTGCGCAGCTTACGCATCTTGCCGTTGGCGCCAGCATCCGCTTGGCCAGGAGAAACGGAGTCCGCCGGCGAGTCGCGCTCAAAATATCCATCCAAAATCTCAATGGCAGTGAGGGGCTTAGCGGCCAAAACGGAAGGCACAAAAGCCTCTAGGCGCCCTTTCTCATCCGTAACGACGGCCAACTCCTCACGTCTACCTTGACTGAAAAAAGCCAACGTAACTTGCGTGCTCACCAAAGCTTGGCCTCCGGCATCCACTAACAGCGCGCCGACGCGTGCCACATTATCAGGCACAAACTCGAGGAGCACCGAATCACCACTACTTTGGGGTCCATCAAAATCACGAATCATTTTTCCGCCAATCCCCATCACTTGCACTTCCACGCGATATTTTTTATGGATGGCAAGCGAAGCAAGCGTCGCGCGCCCCGCAGGAACTGCAAAGGCATAAACGAAATCGCGTTGCGAATTCCTCTGCGGCCTGCCGGAGCTCACTTCGGAAATTTCCGCATGACTGTCCAAAAATTGGCCCTCCGCACCAAAGACATGCATGACCAAGGACCCAGCTTCTGACAATTGGAGTTGCACGGGAACGGAAAAATCAAATGGCGTCGGCAGCGCTACCGCTAGGCGCTCTCCTGCGAACACCGGAACCACCACAAATAGTGCGCTGGTTAATAGCGTATCGAGGTCGCCCGCGGCATATCCGAGTGCCGGGGCCAGAGCCGCAACTTCCGCATCCACTTGGCCGGAGGAACCCAGAATGCGTCGCGCGCTAGCGGTGAGAGAAAAAGTGGCGCTCCCGGAAAGAGAGGTACGCTGACGGCGCTCCTCCCCAAGTAATAAAGCATTGTTGCCGGCATCCGCACAACCGAGATAAACCGGTACACCCACCACCGCCTGGCCATTGGCGTAATGCACCAGCACTTGTAACGGTGGCTCCACACGTAGCCACAAGCGCACGACTTCCCCATCCCACGTTTGCGGAATCAGCGTAGCCATTGCCGACGGCGTGCCCACTTGCGCGGCAACATAACAAGGGCCTTCACGCAGCGCGATGTGGGCCACACCGTTTTGATCGGTCTTCAAGCGCTGACCAAATTTCAACACGACTTCTTCGGTGATGATAAATGGCCACAAATCGATCTCCGTCATGACTTCACCAAGTTTTGCAAAAGGCAGCATCGCGACGTCTACCCCTGACAATGGAGAGTCACTCCCCCATACCTGCACTGGAATATATCCAGCGCGCTGGGTGACCAGCACATCGGCAAGATTGCCGCGCGCGAACGAGGAATCTTGCGCGGCGACGGCTATAGCCGGCGCTTCAAGCGATGTACGCCCCGGTGCCAACACCGCGACGGGAGGCGGATCCGATGGAACCACCGAATGCGGAGCGGACACATCCATCTCGGGCGGAGCCGACAAAATCCACCACAGCAACATCAAAGTTGCCACGAGCAGCACAAGGAGCCCAGAACGCATCGGTTTGGATTGTAGACGAATCGGCCTGGGCCATGAGGTCAACGCTACAAAACACCCCTCTCTGGGCTACTGTGAAACAGCCAACCCTGGGACTCGCTTGCGATTGCGGACTAGCTACTGAGTGCGGCAGCAGAAGTTGCCAACCCAAGTTGCAATTGTTCCAAAACCATATCTCCCCACTCTGTAGTGGAGTGCAGGCCCGCCTTCAAACCTTTCACTTTGGGGGACTGCAACAGAGCAGCTACCGCCGCTTCGACGGCCGCTGCTGCTTGCTTTTCACCCAAGTGATCCAACATCATGCCGACAGCATTGATGGTAGCCACTGGGTTCGCCGTGTTCTTGCCCGTAGCCTTCGGCATCGAACCGTGAATCGGCTCAAACAACGAGAACTTACCGGGGTTGATGTTGCCCGAAGCAGCCACACCCATGCCGCCCTGGACCATCGCGCCGAGATCCGTGATGATGTCTCCGAACAGATTGGTCGTCACCGCCACATCAAACCATTCCGGGTTTTTGACCATCCACATACAAGCTGCATCGATGTAGGCGTGATCCGTTTTGACCTCCGGGTACTCCTTGGCGACTTCGGCAAATACGCGCGTGTAGATGTCATGTGCACGCACAGCATTGGCCTTATCGATAAGCAACAACTGTTTGCGCGGACGCGTCATGGCAAGTTCAAATGCGTAACGAATTACCCGCTCGGTACCAGCACGCGTGTAGCGCATAGGCTGCGAAGCGATTTCATTCGGGCCGCCCTTATCGACAAACTCTGGTGGAAACACGTATGCATCCTCGGTGTTTTCACGCACAATCACCATGTCGACGTCTTGCGGTGATTTGTCTTTCAAAGGGCACCAACGAGAATCGTACAACCTGATAGGGCGCAGGTTGATGTACAAGCCACCTTCCCAGCGCAACTTGCCAATCACGCCGCGTTCAATCAAGCCCACTGGAGCGCGAGGATCGCCAATCGCGCCCAGCAGAAGGGCGTCGTGCTGTTGGGCTGCTGCGAAGGCTTCGTCGGGAAAAATCTCTCCGCCATTCTCCCCGCCAGTGGCTAACCAATGATCCGTGCCATAGGGGTACTCGGTGAGGGAGTAATCGAAACCCCAATGCTCGGCTGCAAACTTTAAGACGCGCAGACCTTCGCGGACAACTTCTGGGCCGATGCCGTCGCCGGCAACTACAGCAATTTTGTAGGTTTTGCTCATGATTGTGGGTTCCTAAACTGCGTTCTATTTTTTCCTTAGCGGCCGTGGAATTCCGGCTTTCTCTTGTCAAGAAACGCTTGCGCGCCCTCTTTTTGATCTTCTGTTGAGAACAAGAAACCGAAGCAGTCTGCTTCAATGTTCTCGCCTTCGGTTTGACCAACTTCCAGTCCACGACGAATGACTTCGAGTGCTGTGGCCACCGCAACCGGGCCACGCTTGATGATGGTGGTGGCTAACTGAATCGTGGCGCTGCGTAGCTCTTCTGGAGCCACGACGCGATTGACTACACCGACAGCAAGAGCTTGTGCGGCGCTGTACATATCGCCCGTCAGAATCCATTCGCGTGCGACACCGGGCGAAGCCAGGCGCGACAAACGTTGGGTGCCAGCAAAGCCAGGAATCAACCCAAGGCCGACTTCCGGTAAACCCAGCTTGGCGGTGCTGGACGCCACCCGCAAGTGACAAGCCATCGCCAACTCTAGGCCGCCACCGAGTGCAAAACCGTTGATCATGGCAATCACGGGAATCGGACTTGCTTCAATGGTCGCCATCACATCCTGGCCGTTCTGACTCATGGCACGTGCTTCCGCAGGTTCCATATCAACAAACTGCGAGATATCGGCACCAGCCACAAAAGCTTTTTCGCCCGCACCGGTAATGATGATGGCGAAAACATCCTCGTAAGAGACCAGCTCCACAATCGCATCACGCAGTTCATCAAGAACTTCGGCATTCAAAGCATTGAGTGCCTCGGGACGATGAATTTCTAACCAGGCAATGCCTTGCTCATCCACTTCCACCTTAAGAAACTGATAGTCCTCGCTGGTGGATTCTTCCTTAGCTGTTTCAGTAGTCATGATTAAATCCGACTCCGCAGAGTCATCGCTTGAATCAAGCAGGACTGTTTGGGTGTGCTATTTTCGCCACCGCCGCCAGTGGCAACAGCTGCGAGTTTATCGAGAGCTGAATCGCCTTCGATCATGCAACCAAATGCGGCGTACTGGCCATCCAGGAAATCAGCGGCACCATGGCAGATGAAGAACTGGCAACTTGCCGAGTTTGGATCGGCGGAGCGCGCCATCGAAATGACGCCACGCCCATGCGTGTGCTCTGAACTGCTAGAAAACTCGCCGTTGATGTTGCCGTACTTACCGCTGCCGGTTCCAGTTCCCGTTGGGCAACCGCCCTGCACCATGAAATTTGGAATCACCCGGTGGAAGGTCTTGCCGTTGTAGTAACCCTCGGCGGCATAGCGCAGAAAATTGCGCACCGTTGCGGGTGCGGCTTCTGGCCAGAACTCAAGAGTGATGGTGCCGACGTTTTCGCCGCCGACGTTGACCTGAATATCGAGCAGCACATCTTTGAGCTGCGCATCATCGAGGTCTTGTGGAATCGTGAGATCAGTCATGTTTTTATTCGTAGCGCTTGATGATGTGCCAGCCAAACTTGCTTGCGGCGGGGTCGAAGTTGCAGATGCCGATTTCACCGACTTGCAAGGAGAAAGCGGTATCCCCAAAACCGGAAACCATTTGGCCACGCGGCATCCACCGAGTTGCAGAGAAACTCTTGAACACTTCCGAAGCCATAAACTCGGCCTTGGCGGCTTCCATGGTTTTGGTTTCCGCTTCGACTTCGGCAAGCAGCTTGGTTTGTAGGGCCATCACCAAATCTTCGCCTGGCGCTTTCTGGCGGTTATTGAGTAACGGGTACGAGCCAGGTGGAGTGCTTGCGACACTCCCTGGATCATCGGTGTTGGAGCGCACCAGCGCATCAAAATCGGCACCGTTTTGGGCTTGTGCAAGAATATCCTTGGCCAAAGCCTCCGCCTCTTCCTTGGTGCGCGTAGCTTCTGTGCCGGTACCGGCGAAAGAAATCAGAATGTGCTGAATCTTCACGCGCTCGGCTTCACCATGCAAATCGAAGGCGGGGCGTTTGATTGCTTCACTGACGCTGGGCGTGCCCCGCATCACGCGCACCGTGTCTACGATGGCGCGTTGCAGTGGCTGCGATGGCTCACCGCTCATGGGGTTCGCCTTGGTTTTCACTTCGGCGATCGCTTCCAGGGTTTTCACTCCATGCACCATGATGCCGAAGGATGCATATTTGCCATCCAATGCGTGCACGGAAGGGCTCTCCGAATCGGTAATCACAAAGTATTGGCCAGAGGCCGAATCAGGATCGCCACCGCGCGCCATCGACAACACGCCGTAGCGGTGCGCCCATTGCGGATCATTGGAGAACTCGCCTTTGATGGTGCCGTTTGGACCTTTACCAGCAGCAGTGTTATCCGAGGAACCACCTTGGATCATAAACTCGCGCAGAATGCGATGGTAAATCTTGCCGTCGTAAAAACCTTCATCACAGTAACGCAAAAAGTTACGCACAGTGATAGGCGCTTTTTCTGGCCAGAACACAAAAGTCATGGTGCCTACACTCTTGCCATCAATCGAAGCATCGACTTCAACGTAAAACTCACTAAGTTGCGCATCGGAGACCTCCGTGCCCTCGAAGTGAAATTGCCCTTCGCGTTTCGGCTTCACGTTGACGACCACCTTTTCCGCAATCGGCTCTTGCTGAAGTTCCGGCATGGTCAGCGGCGACGCGGCCGTACCTGCAGCTTGGTTTGCCTTGGCGCCTGCGGCAGAAGCCCCAGCCGGCAGGGAATCCGCGTTGGCCACGGTGTTGCTGACATTTTGTACGCCAGTGGTGTTGTCGATTTGTATGTTATCGCTACAAGCAGCAAAAACGAGCAGAGGAAGGATCAGTAGTTTCTTCATTTCAGACTAATTTAAATGCGGAAGTAATGCCGAGCCCACCGCTGACACACAGCGACGCGAGCCCACGCTCTACTTTCCTACGCCGCATCTCATGCAGCAAAGTGACAACGATGCGCGCGCCGGTACATCCAATCGGATGACCCAGTGCAATCGCACCGCCATTGACGTTGAGAAGCTCGCGCGGAATGGGCAGCTCCTGGAGGCACGCCAACGCTTGCGCGGCGAATGCCTCGTTCAGTTCGAACAAACCGAAATCATCTAGACTCCAGCGATTGCGCTCAAACAGAGTGTGTGTGGCCGGTACTGGCCCCATGCCCATGCGCTTAGGATCGGTGCCCGACTGCTGGTAATCAAGGAACTCCGCAAGTGGCTCGATGCCGCGGCGTTCCGCTTCTGCGGCGCTCATCAAGATCAGCGCCGCGGCGCCATCGGTGATGCCCGAAGCATTGCCGGGCGTGACGGTGCCATTCTCTTTGGCAAACACGGCTGGCAGCTTGGCCAAATCCGCCATGGTTGTGGAAACGCGGATATGTTCATCGCGGTCCATCACGGTTTCGCCCTTGCGCGTTTTCACCGTAACCGGAACAATCTCTGCGTCAAACCGTGCTGCCTGCCAAGCAGCATTGGCGCGGTCTTGGGATTCTTTTGCAAAAGCATCTTGCTCAGCACGCGAAATGCTGCGCTCCTGCGCGAGCAGCTCCGCCGTTTCTCCCATAATCATGCCCGACAGCGGACAACGGAAGCCATCGTGATACATGCCATCAATCAGCGGCGCATCTCCTAGGCGATAACCTTCACGCATACGATCGAGCATAAACGGCACGCGGGTCATGTTTTCCATGCCACCAGCAACCACAACTTTTGCGCGGCCCAGACGGATTTCGTCGGCGGCGAGCGCAATGGTTTTCATGCCGGAAGCACAAGCCATGTTTACTGTCCATGCGGTGGCTTGTTGTGGAATGCCTGCGCCAAACTGAACTTGACGAGCTGGGTTGGGCTTGGCCCCCGCCTGACGTCCCATGCCGAAAATCACCTGCTCCACCGCGCTTGCCTCTAGATTCGCTTGGGCCAGCGCTGCCTTGACCGCCACCGCGCCGAGTTCGGTGGCAGGGGTGTGCGAAAAGGCGCCGTTAAAGCGGCCGATCGGTGTGCGGACCGCAGAAACGATCACGATGGGGCTGGAAGCCATGGAGAGAAGTTCGAAGTCTGAAGCTGGAGCCGAAATTGAGGCTGGCCACGGCCAACATAGGGCGACGCTGGCAGATTGACCCACCAATATAACGCGGCGGCGTAAAAAGCCCGTCACCGAGGCGGGAAAAGAGCCTCAAAACCAACCCTTTCCCTCAAATTGGAGAACGCTCTCCAAGCAGATGCCTGGAGAGCGTTACCAGCAAGTTCTTTAGAGCTCCTCGTGGTCGTGAATCTCGTGGGAGCGCCCACCCGGAACGGCTGGAACGGCTGGAACCGGAGGATGCGGAGGATGCGGAGCATTCGAGCCACCCATTCGAATCCTCATTTTACCACCCATGTCTTGCATGCCGAGCTCTTCCATCAATTTACGGGCTTCTTCACCTTCGTAGGTTTTGCCGTTATGGATGACCTTGAACTCCGTGTGAACGTCGCCACCGCTGGCGGGACCTTCATGAAGACCTTGAAGCATTCCTTCTACGTCAAAATCAAAATCCATCTCGCCGCCGTCGCCAAATTTCATCGTATGGCCGTCTTTGCCACCGAAAAAATCGCCCAGCATCTGCATCCCTGGCATACCTGGTTGCCCTGGCCTCGCGTTACGTCCACCCATCATCGGCATCGGCGCCATCGAATGTCCCATACCGCCGCGCATCGCCCCCATTTGCATCCGCAGAGCTTGAAGCTCCAGACGTAAGGCTTGCAGCTCGAGGTGTACAGCACGCAATTGCATTTGAACATCGCCACTATCTTGTATGGCGTGGGGGCCGCGTGAATCGTTGCTGCGCATCACATGAAACTGACCGCGCATGTTCTCTAGAGCTCCGAGTTCTGTTTCAATTTTTTCGATTTCGGACCACTCAAAATCACCGCTTTCCTCGCTTTCGCATTCGACTTCACAGGTGATGTCACATTCTTCACAGCCTTCGCAATTTTCATCGCCGCAGCCGTCTTCGTTAGTCATCCGCAACTCGAAAATTTCGTGGAGGCCATCCCCTTCGATGACGTGAAGCGGGCCTCCTTCTTCGCCAAAGCTCACGTTGCCCTCACCATCGATGATGATGTGAGCGCCATCCGGCAAGTTTTCCAGCTTGATGACTTCACGAAGTTCTTTGCCTTCCGTTGCTTCATGGAGTTGTCCGTCGCCCAAAACATGAAGGCGTGCATCACCCTGAATTAAATGAGGGCGCACATCAACTACCACACCATTTTTCTGAGCACTGAGAAGGGCTTGGGCAGCAGCAGCAAGCTCGGCTGCAACATCTAAATGACCCGCTGCAGCTTGCGTTTGGCTCTGTTGAAGTAATTCGAGCGCGATTTTGACGGAATCCACTTCCGACTGCGCGGTAAGTGGAGCGGCCATCAACAGGCCGATGGAACAAAGTAGGGAGAGTTTCATGATTCGTTAGTCGCGGGGATATCCCGGCTGATTTCTGAGGTAATTTTCTGCAGCAAACTCAATTGCTGGCGCAGTTGATCTAAGGTCTGGCGGATTTCGCCAACGCCGCCGACACTAAAATCGGCGAGAGTTATTTCCTGCTCGAGAGCAGTAATTTCGGTTTGTAGGTATTGAATGCGCGCCTGAGCGAGGCTCACATCGGCACTCAAAAAATCCACGCTAACGGCAATGGTCTTAGCACCTGCCGACGTGAAGTGAGCAGCAACTCCAGGTGCTACCAAGGCCATGGCAAGCAGCAGTGCAACCAGGATAAATGCCGCACGCCCGGCGCGCGCTGGATCGAGAGTTGCCGTTTTACTATCCAGCAAACGCTCCACGCGGCGCTTCAAAGGCGATGCTGCTTGAGCCATACACGCCACCGGCAAATCGCGTTTTTCTGGGCGCAACCAATCCGCCACCTGCGTGAGGCATTCGGCCATTGCGAAGCGATTACCAGTTCCATTACAAGCCCAGGAATCACACAGCTCTTCGGCCGCGTGCATCGCTTCGCGCCGAGCAAGAACCAGCAGCGGTTGCATAAACAACACGTTCTGGATGACGTTGTAAAAAGTCAGCCACAGCGGATCCCGTCGGCGTAAGTGGGCGAGCTCGTGGCCAATCATGCTGCGCTGATGGGAAGCATCTAAATCCGACAAGGCGCGCATCGGCAAACAAACTTCGCCACGCAGCAAACCGAATGCAACCGGCACATGGATCCGATCCGAAACAGAAAGGCGCACCCGCTGACCACCGCGTCCAAAACGAGAGAGATCGCTTTGTACGTTGCGCAGTAAAGCGCCGCTGGTCAGGGGCAAGCGTTTACGGAGTTCGCGTTTCAGAACGAACAAACGCCAGCTCCAAAGACTGACGCCCAAAACGGCGCCCGTGGCCCACAAAGTGAGCAATAGGGACAGCCACAGAGGTATGCCAGCCTGACCGCTTTGGATTTCGGTGGTGGCGCTCAAGGTGATATCAGTAGGATCCGGTGGCGCAGTGCCTTCCGGCCACGAGCCGGGGCCGATGGGCAAAGAACCAACGGTGGCTGGCGGATAAGCAGCTTCCCGCACAAAAATCAGCTTCTTGGCCGCAGGGAAAGAGTTGAGAAAACCACTGCCAGATACTTCCAGCAACTTGGCGCTTTCTGGTGCGGAGCGAATAAGGAAAGTTTGAGGCTGGGGGCTGCCTGCTGTAATCAAAGCCAAAGGATTGTCCAGGGCTTCCTTTTCACGGACAGAAGTAGTGGCTTCCGTGACCGCAGTTCCGAGCGCGAAACGTCCACCGATGCCGTCAATTTGAAACCATTGGGGCGCAGTCAATTGCAGGGTGGGCGAAAGTAACGCGCCGATGGTGGCACCCTTCCAAATCCACTCGCGGGTTGCCGGACTGGCGGAAAAAAGCCAACGGAGCAGTAGCCATGCACCACCCAACCACACTGTGCTGTGGAGCAGGAAAGTGAAAAGCCAGCTACCAGCAAAAAGGGCCGTATTAGACATTGCTGCCCCCCTCCTCGCGGCGAGCCCCCTCAATCCGGGCGCGCAGCACCGCGAGCTCATCCGGGTCGAAATCGCCCTCCGTTAGCAAATGATTGACCAGCGCTGCGTGATCGCCACGGAAAACGTTGCCAACCAGTTCACTGACCATGGTCTGGCGGACATCTTCTTCGGCGACGGCCGGCTGGTAGATGAACTGACGCCCCTCTGCGCGGTGGCAAATTACGCCCTTATCCTCCATTTTCTTCAGCATGGTGGCGATGGTGGTAGGCGCCAAACCATGCTCTTGGAGTAGAGCGGTATGGACTTCCGCACTGGATGCCTCTCCGCTTGCCCATAAGACATGCATGATGGCTAGCTGAAGGTCTCCGAGGCGGTGTAATCGGCTCATGTGCGCTAACCTACCACCCAACAACTACCGTGGTAGTCCTTTTCTTGGAAATATTTTTTCCCGTCTAGATACAATATTGCGCCTTACCCCCGCACCAACCCTCTAAAGACATTGAAATGATCGATTCCACAGCCACATCCAGCCATGCTGCTGAACTAGAGGCCCAATTTGGGCTCCGCGGGGTTGAACTCCGCATCAACCTGTCAAAAGAAGAGCTTTTTGAGGAAGCCATCGCCCATGACCGTGGGCGTACCCGCGTTGGCGGCCCGGATACGGATCCGAAGGCGTTTCGCACCAAGCTCGGTGTTCACGGCCCGCTGGTTTTTTACACCGATCCAACCTGCACTGGCCGCCCGGTGAAAGATACTTTTGGCGTGGCGCACCCCGAGTTAGAAGACAAAATCTGGTGGAAGCCCGATTTCCAAAAGTTCGCGCCGGCCAAGTTTGACGCTTTGTTTGAGCGCGTGGTGGCACACCTCAACGAAAACGCCAGCCATCTTTACGTGAAAGATGTTTATTGCGGTTCGGATCCAAGTTACGCCCGCCCCTACCGCTTGGTGAGTGAGTATGCCGCCCACAGTTTCTTCTGCCACAACATGTTTATGCATGGCATTGAAGGTGTCGCCGATGAAGATGGCAAGCGCTGGACCATGATCAACGCGCCAAGTTTTCATTGTGATCCGGAACGCGACGGCACGCCGGGCACCCGCATTGCCTGCCTAGATTTCAAAAACCGCCGCGTACTGGTGGCTGGCCGCGCCGATTACTGCGGTGTGGTGAAGAAATCGATGTTCACCGTCATGAACTACTTGCTGCCTGAAATGGGCGAAATGAGCATGCACTGTTCGGCCAACGTCGGCGAAAACGGCGACGGCGCGATTTTGTTTGGTTTGTCCGGCACCGGCAAGACTACGTTATCTGCCGATCCAAAACGTAAGCTCATCGGCGACGATGAACACGCTTGGACCAGCATTGGTGTTTCCAACCTGGAAGGGGGCTGCTACGCCAAACTGATTGATTTAGATAAAAGTGCGGAACCCGTCATCGCTGCTGCGCTTTCCATGGCGGGAACCATCATCGAGAACGTACCACCACTGCCAGGCCGCAAGATGGAGGACCTCGATCCTCAAGAACTCGATTTGTACGACAGTTCGGTGACCGAAAATACCCGCTTCAGCTACCCGCTAGCGGCGAATCCAAACGTGATGCCAGGCGCAAAAGGTGGCCACCCAGAAACGATCGTGCTGCTCACTGCGGATGCTTTCGGCGTCCTGCCACCTGTTTCGATTTTGGATAAGAAGGCGGTCATGTACCACTTCGTTTCCGGCTTCACGGCAAAGTTGGCTGGTACCGAAGTTGGCATTACCGAGCCGCAAGCAGCGTTCTCGGCTTGTTTCGGTGCTCCATTTATGGCGCAGTTCCCAAGCAAGTATGCCGAGTTGTTGGCAGGAAAAATGGAGCAGCACCACACGCGTTGCATCTTGTTGAATACCGGTTGGGGCGGTGGCCCTTACGGTGTTGGTAAGCGCATTTCGATCAAGCACACGCGGGCGTTGTTGGATGCAGCACTAAATGGCGATTTGGATCACGTGGCAACGGAAATGCACCCGGTGCTGAATCTGAAGATGCCCACCTCCTGCCCAGGTGTACCCAGTGAGATTCTCAATCCAAGGAACACTTGGACGGATAAAGCTGCTTACGATACTGCTGCTGAGAAATTACGCGGCATGTTCCAGAAGAACTTTACGGCCAAAGGCTTCGACAAGCTTGGCATTGAGCCAGTGATGTAGGTTCTGCAGTTCTGGGGGCCGGCCTTCACGGTTGGCCCTTGGCTGCCCCTATAGTTGTATGACGGCTGCAGCGCCTACTGCTGCGCCCTTGCTGCAGGAATGTCATCATCGCTGATTTAGAACTGAACGCCATCGTCACGCACCGAATTGAGGTTGCTGCCGGTCTCATCATTTTGCGGGTAGCTCCTGATGGCTGGGAGTTACCGGCTTGGAAATCGGGGCAGTTTGCGGTTTTGGGTCTGCCCCATGCAGCACCGCGTTCGCCTTATTCGGATCCGGAAACGGAACTTGAGGACAACGGCAAACTCATCCGCCGCGCTTACAGCATTGCGTCGGCACCCGAAGATCAAAAACATCTCGAGTTTTATATCACTTTGGTGCAATCCGGCGCTTTGACGCCACGCCTATTTGCGTTGAAACCTGGCGATCGTGTGTTCTTGGGCGAGAAAGTAAAAGGCACGTTCACGCTTTCGGAAGTCGCCAGCGGCAAAAACCTGATTCTGGTGGCCACCGGCACTGGCCTAGCTCCGTACATGAGCATGTTGCGCAGTGAGTTGGAACTTACCCCCGATTTGCATACGGTGGTTTTACTCGGCGCGCGCCACAGTTGGGATTTAGGTTATTACGGCGAGCTAATCGCCTTGCAACGTTTCTGCCCCACATTCCATTATCTGCCGGTGATTAGTCGGCCCCAAGAAGAAATGGCTGTTTGGTCTGGGCAAGTTGGTTATGTGCAAGATTTGTGGGACCGTGGATTGGTGGAAGCGGCGTTGGGTGCCAAACCCACACCCGCGAATACGCGCGTGTTGCTGTGCGGTAATCCCGGCATGATTGAAGGCATGATCGAACGCCTGGGCAAAGAGGGTTTTGTCGAGCAAACCAAAAAGGTGCCCGGCGAAATTCACACGGAAAAATACTGGTAGCCAAGCTGGCGCACGATTGCGCACGCCGCTGCTCTACACAAAAAAAACGGAAGTCCGCGTGAGCGGACTTCCAAAGAAAAGTGCTTCTAGTGGTATTAAGGCCGTGGCACAAAAGATGCCGAGATTCCTTGCGGCCCGCGGTAAGCACGCAGGATGCTGCCGGTTTCGGCACGAGGACCATCAACGCGACCAGTGCCGTCATCCGGAAGGCCGAGAATATCGATGGTTAGGTTCGCAGTACCAACGCTGTTAGCCACTGCGCTGCCGACAAAGTAGCCATCAACGGAGAAGTTCACCAACGTGCCAGCGCCAACGTTTTTGACTTCTGCTTCTAGGGATTGGTCCACCAAGCCGTTTTCTGGCGACTCCTTGTACTTACCCTTGAGGATGTACTGACCTTGCGTTGCATTTGCATCCCAGATCAAATCGTTGACGTTACGGAAAGCTGCGGTGCTTTGCGGCGCAGCGAGGGCGAAGATGACGACGGTGGACGTCAGCAACAGTAGGGTTTTCTGAATCAAGTTTTTCATGATGATGGTGGTTCGTGGTTGAGGAAATGAAGTGGGGAGCACGAGTTGCCTTCCCAGTTCACCAGGAAATGCGCAAAATCTGCCTGCGCCCCCCAAGAAAAATTAAAAAAGGGCCGACGCTCCCCCGAACGCCAGCCCAAAGTCAAACATTTCAATCTCCCCATGAAGGTCGATTCCTTGTCCGCAAAGATGAGCGCAAATTCTGGGGGAAAGCCCTCATTCCTCCGCTTATCCTTGCAGCATGGCATTCGAACCCACGAACGAAGCGACGCGCCTCCTGATTGACCTCTCCGCCGGTAATGAAAAGGCAGCGGAAGCACTATTCCCATTGATTTACGAAGATTTGCGCAACTTGGCGGCCTCCTATTTGCGCCGCGAGCGCGCCAATCACACCTTGCAAGCCACCGCCTTAGTGCACGAAGCGTATTTGCGCTTGGTGGGAGTCGATGCCCATTCGATAGAGAACCGCGCCCATTTTTTTCGCTTGGCAGCACGCGCGATTCGACGTTTGTTGGTGGATCATGCGCGGAGCAAGGCAGCCCAAAAGCGCGGCGAGAACCCTCTATTCCAGACCCAGAGCAGTCTGAATGAGGTGGGCACTTGGGGTGAGCAACAGATTTTGGAACTGGATGACGCTCTGAACACTCTTGCGGTACTGGATGAACGCAAAGCAAAACTCGTAGAGCTGCGTTTCTTTGGTGGTCTGACCATTGAAGAGGCTGCCGATAGTCTGGGAATTGGCCACAGCACTGCGGAACGTGACTGGGCTTTCGCAAAGGCGTGGTTAGCGCGTGCTCTCGGCTAAGGTACCTAAAGCTCTAAATATCTCGAACTGTATTTTTCTTGCCAAAAATGAGGGGCCGAGCCTTTTTTTGACGCATACTGTTATGGAACAAAAACTCTCCACCTTCACCCCATGTACCGCCCCCTTTTGCTGTTTCTACTGTTTGCCGCGCTGCCATCCGCAGCTGCTGCTCAGAATCCCAATGACCCTGGTCTACTCGACTCAGTCATTCTCGAGTATGCCGGCCGCCCATGGCGCCTACCGGCCAGTCACCAAGTAGATGGTGCTTCGGAGCAGATCAATATCGTTGGCCGCATCAAAAGAAAGCCTGCAGATCAGGGGGTCAGCGCAACCGGTCAGCCAATCTTGGCCGCAGGTGTGAGCAGCCCAAACCGCGATTTGCGCAACGCCTTGCGCGATTTAGATGATGCTTCGGCCAACAATCAAGCCGCGGCGATGATGACTCTTGCTGGGCAAATAAAAGCAGTTTTGTTCGGCAACACCCAGGGGCGCATTTACGACGGCTTCGCGCTACTGAATACCAACCGCGGTGGTTGGCTTGCCGATCATGTACAGGGTGAATACAAAACCAAACGTGCCGAGAATCGCGGTTTGGTGGCGCCAGGTTTGGACGGTCATGTGCGCCCAGTATGGGAAGTGAATGTCAACCTGATGTATTTTGATGAAGAAGTTGATACCGATACTTACTTCTTATTGATTCCCCCACAAGCTGATTTTCGCGACATGTTGCTGGTCCATTACAAGGTTTACAGCACCACCACCGAAAGCTTTGCGCCCACTACTTTGTTACAAGATGTGGATCCTTTCGGCGCCGGCAAGTTGCCTTCCAAAGGTTTTGATGCCGCATGGAAATCTCTCGGCAAGGATGAGATTACCGAAATCTCCATGAACCATGGCCCGCTGGGCACGATTCGGGGTTTACAGATTTGGGGTTGGTATGCCACTCCCGATCGTAGTTTATTTATTCAGCCGGTATGGGAGTCTTTGAATCCACAAACACAAGCTTTGCGACGGGACCCACGTGGCCAAGTCATGATGGCGCAATTGGCGACATTAGGTTTGGCACAGATTGGGGATGCTGCTCCCGAGAAAAAGGTATTGGCAATCGCCGAGGCAGTTTTGCAAGGCGCAAGCCCAGCTGTAGTGCAGGCCATGCTCAACAACCCTCAGATTGCGCCACTTGGTACGCATGATCAATGGCAACAAGAGCTGAGCCATCGCAACTTATTCCCCCAAGAGGCGCTCGATTTATTGGCGCTTGAAGGCATTCAGCCGGGTATCGTCGGCCCCAACCGTTTGGGCCCTTATGATGCTATTTTAGTTTTTGCAAACCATGAGGTGTATTTAGATTCACTTGATTTACTGGAAGGGCATGACCCCCTCACCGGTTTTGCTGTACCGCTGCCAACGGATGGGCAAAATCAAGAGTTGTTGCTCAAGGTCATCAATCTCGACTCAGCAACACATTATTTACAGAGCTTTGATTACGGACCTGCCTTGCATGATGATATTGCAACGTGCTCCACTGCCCCCTCAGGGGGCCACAGCTTAGAAATATTTGTCGATCAACCCGTACAGGGTGCGCCCAAAATGGCAGAGCTGCAATGGCGCTTGGGTTGGGGCTTGCGGAAAGGTTTCGGCACGCTGCAACAGTTCGATATCTTCACCCAGCTCCAAGATGCCGCCGGACTCGTTACCTTCACAGATGGTCATGGCGCAGCTGCAGAAGGATGGCAATACCCGGTAGTGGATCGCGGCGGCGATTGGCGCGTGAACCCGCCCGCACAATGGCTCGGGGCAGGCACGACACCATTGCAAGAAGGCGGATCAGATGGCGTCGTAATTGGTGCAGCCACGCCTGGTTATGGGGTTGCGCGGATGCCGTTTAGTGATTTATCGGCACTCCACCCCAACCATGCGGTCAACGCGGATACGGATAACGATGGTATTGCCGACGCTCTGCTGTTTCCAAGTTGGCTACGCAACACCAATGCGCAACAGGGTGATTTAATCCCCGCTACTAAACTTTGGGAGCCATTTTTGTACCTGAACCCCGTCGATGGATCGCGTTTTCAAGATGCGCAAAATCCAGCACTCGGTTTGTGGGCGGATTTGAGCTACGCTTTCGGCGAACCTTTACCAGCTGCAGTCAACCGCAGTGTGCATATACGGCGGCCGCGTTCCTTGGGCCAAGCTCTCTGGCATGTGGATGGTTTGTTTCGCGAATCCTCCGGCGTGCCTTCCCGCACTACCGATCGTTTTACGCGTTAAGTTGCAAGACAACTACTCGCTAACGGCTTCAAGATTTTCGCGAATCCGTTGCAGCAGTGGATGCCCTTGGGGAGCCTTCGCTGAGGCCAAAGCAAGCGCTTCGCGAAACAACAATGCGGCCTCTTGCAGACGCCCACGCTGCTCTTCGATTAAGCCAAGATTATTCAAGCTACCGGCAAGGTGCGGATGATCGGCAGGCAAAATACGCCGACGCATCGCAAGTGATTCAAGGAAAAGTTTCTCCGCTTCATCAAGGCGCCCGCTAGTTTGATAAGCCATCCCTAAGTTATTCAGCGTAGTGGCTAAATCAGGGTGCTCCTGATGTTGATACAGCCGTGTTTGGATATCGCGAGCACGTTGAAAAAAAGCTATGGCCTCTTCGTTGCGTTGTGCGTCAAGGGCCAGTGCACCCAAGTTGTTCAAGGTGCTCGCGAGCTCCTTGCCATAAGCTCCATGCAGAAGTTCACGCAATTCTAAAGCATGCAAGTATTCCGTTTCTGCCTGGTCGAACTCTCCCATGGTGTGATGCACCAAACCCAGCGTATTCCACGCCGACGCCACTTCTTCGTGTTTCTCGCCAAATGCCTCTTGGCGTAAAGTGAGGCTGGCCCGCAAAGCCGTCTCGGCGGCTAATAGTTGGCCAGCGCGGCGCGCAGCAACCCCTAAATCGAAGTTGATATCGGATTGACTGATGGGATCTGCTGTGGCCGCGTCGGCGACGGCATCGCGGGCGCGAGTGAGTAAGGGAATCGCGCGCTTTTCATCGCCAAGGTTGAGCAACACACGACCGAGTGCGGCAGCCAGTTCCCGCGCAACTTGTGGTTCTTCGTTGAGATCTTCAAATAGCGTTTCCAAATCGTTCGTGAAAAAATCTTCCATGCTCATGTCAGAAAGACCTTGCGCCCAGGGATCAGGCTTGCCGAAAAAATCAATCAGAAACTCGGACACTCGACCTGCGGTCAGTCCTTTGCGCGTTGCAACTCGGCTTTGTTCTAGCCATGCAGCAAGCCCAGTACCACTGACAATCAGGACCAGCGCAGTGAGAGAAACAGCCACCCGATTGCGCATAAAAAACCGGCGACCGCGATACCACATGGAATCCGGCCGCGCCTTCACCGGCAAACCACGTAACCACCGCTCCAGGTCGTCGGCCAAGGCTTGCACCGTTGGGTAACGGCGCGCCGGTTCTTTGCGCAAACAATGTGCCACAATAGCATCCAAATCGCGAGGGAAACGTGGCACCAAACTGCATAATGACGGCGGCGCTTCTTCACTCACAATGCGCGCCAAATCAAAGCTGGTGCGATCGTCAGCACAAAACGGCAAGCCACCACTGAGCAGACGAAATAAAATCACGCCGAGTGCATAAATATCACTGGCCGTCCCCACTACTTCCCCGCGCATTTGCTCAGGACTAGCATATTCCGGGGTGAAAATGGGCATTTGCGGCAAAGTGAGTTCTTCTTGTAGCAAGCCATCTTGCGCATCTTCCGCAACCAATAATTTGGCAATGCCAAAATCAAGCAAGGATGCATGGCCATCTGCGCGAACCATAATATTGCCGGGTTTCAAATCGCGATGAACGACCAATTGCTGGTGCGCAAACTGCACCGCCTCGGCGACTTCTAGCATCAAGCGAATTTTTTGACGCACACTCAGCTCCACTTGCGCGCAGTAATCCAGCAAAGTGAGGCCGTCGATGTACTCCATCGCCAACCACGGAGTGCCATCTGTGGTCGTGCCGCCATCGACCAAGCCTGCAATATGCGGATGATTCAGGCGCGCAAGAGTGGCGCGTTCGCGCACAAACCGTTGCGCAAAAATCGTACCGCCCATGGCTGCCCGTAACAGCTTGACAGCCACTGTTTGCTCAAAACCTTCATGGCGCTGCGCGCGATACACCTCCCCCATGCCACCGCTGCCAAGCACCGCTTCTAAACGAAACGGCCCAAATTGTTCGCCCAAACGACGTTCCGCTGCCGCTGCAGGTTCGATGAAGTGTGGCGCGATTTCCGGTTTCTCAAAACGCATGGAGCCCGGTTCCGTTGCAGCTGCCAGCAGTTCCTCGAGTTCATCCGCTAACGCGGAATCCGTCGCGCGGAGCTGCATGACTTTCGCGGCTTGCTCCAAGCGCGGAAGCGCAATGGCGTCGGCAAAGGCTTGTTCCAGCATCTGCCAACGCGCGACCTCATCTTGGGGCTGCCGAGCTTCCGTCATACGTCTATCCTACGCAATATGCCTGATTGAAAAAGTGTCAGCAATATTTTGTGCCGAGGAATTTGCTGTGCGTCTTCTTAGTGATTGGGCAATTCGCCCTTTTTAAAACAGCATGAAACTAAAGATTCTCATTTTCGCGCTTCTGGCGCTCTTGTTCTGCAGCAGTGGGATATCTGCGCAGTCTTACTACAGTTATCCACCGGGTTACAGCTTCGGTCAAAACGGCACCTTACTGCAACCGAATGGCTCCGATGGCTGGCCTGGTGATACGCCAGCTGGCACACCGGGAGCCCCTCCAGGAACTCCTCCGAATGGCGGTCCTGGTGGTTCTGGATTTGGTTCTGGCAATGGCGGTAACGGCGGCGATGGTGGCACCGAAGATGATGGCGGCTACGGCGGTGGCGGTGGCGAAAGTGGCCCCGCTGGCGGCTTTGGCGGTGATGGTGGTAGCGGTGGCGACGGCGATGATGATGTTTTCTTCGGCGATGATGGCGGCAATGGCGGCGATGGCGGCGATGGCGTAGATGGCGGCGGCGCTGGCGGCGACGGTGGTGATGGTGGCGATGGTCTTTTTGCTGGCGGCGATGGCGGCGATGGTGGCGATGGTGGCACCAAACCAGGCGGCCCAGCTGCAGAAGATGGTGAAGATGGCGAAGATGGCGATAACCATCTTGAAGACTTCCTGAATGCTCTCGTGCCTGTGCTTGAGGCACTTGGAGTTCTCACAGCCATGCTGGTATAAGCACCATGAAATCGATGCGACCATTTCTCATTCTTGGTGTTGCTGCTCTCTTTGCATCCTGGCTGATCTGGCCGGATCACAATTCCACAGTCGTTGTCCCAACGACAACGACTGTGGATGCTCCCCTCTCATCTTTGGCAACGGAAGCCACTCTGTTGCTTCCGCAGGCACCGATCATCCAAAGAAGCCCTGTCAGCAACCAACTTCCAGCAACAGTGGCCCAAGCCGCAACCGATCCAAGCGGGGCAGAAAACCAATCCGGAACCGTTTTCGGCCAAATCCTTGACAGTACTGGAACCCCAATACCAGTGGGAAACGTATTCGTTTTTGAGCGCTCGAAACAGATTGCCACAGCCAAGATTTGCGGAGAAGAGCTGCAGTATTGCGTCGAGCTTGCAGCCAACAAATATTATGAATTCATGGTGGATCCATCTTCTCTGGCCGGCGGATTCCTACCACCTTTACGCCAGTCAAGAAACTCCGCCTTGCGCGGAAATGCTACAGATCCCAACAACCCGCATAATTTTGTAAAGTCCATCGTGAAAGTGGAAGCCGGTTTGAAGCAACGCCTTGATTTGGCGGTGTCTTTACCTGCGGCGGTCTTCGGCAGGGTGCTGGATCCTCAGGGGAAACCACTTCCGGGTGTCCAGCTGCGGATGAATGGGATGCATCAGCAGCAAGGCATTCAAGCCATGGATGATCTCACCAATGAGCTGGGAGAATTTCACATCACCGAGATTGCCCCGGGCGATTTCCGCTTGTCTCTCTACACCAACCCAGAAACAACACCAGCCGATGGCAGCTGGAGTCCACCCTCCCCACAGCTCGTCACTTTGTACGCCGGGCAGGCCTACGACTTTGGAGACATCCACCTCGGCAGAGGATCTCATTCCATTCTTGGTTCGGTAGTGAACCAAGACGGCGATCCTTTTGTCAACCGCGTGATTTTGTGCTACTCGAACGATCCTGAACAGGATGGGTCCACCCTACACAACATGGGCGCACCCCTCACGCGAGTCACCACGGATAGGAACGGTAATTTTGAGATGAAAAATATAGCTGCCACCAAAATAAAAATCCTACTCACTTCTGACTTTCTTCCTGGCCAGGCTATGGGCGCTGGCAAGCCAGCCATGTGGGAGTATCCATTAGAATTTGACTTAAGCGCGTGCCCAGGGGTTTTGGACATCGGCCAACACATCGTGCACGAAAGCCGCCCTTATGAAATTTCAGGAGACTTAATCTTTGATCCAGCATGGTTAGCGTTACAGGGAAATCAAAAAAGCGATCTTGCCCTGACCCTTAGCCCGATTGAGGGGGTTGTTTTAGAGCCAGGAATACGCCGTAATCCGCTGCAAAAACAAAGAGTCCCCCTCGATTTCGAGAAGGACACCTATTTGTTTCGCGTAGAAACACCTCTAGCCAAAGCTAGGCTCACCTTCTCATTGCGCGGGTATCCGGAGATCAGCTTCGTGGTGCGGCCAGAAGCCTTGCAGCGAAAGTCCCGCAACTTGCACATCCCTTCCGACTTTAGGAAGTGAGGGCTTCGGCCGTGGCCTCGGCACCGTTGGGGTAGATGATGGCTCCGCCGCGATGCCCCACCATGGCTCCCACCACCAATAAGCCAATGGTTGCTGCCAGATAAAGGTAGCGAGCGGCTTGCCCGAGTCGGCCGGCCAAAAATCCGGCTGCAGCCAATGGCAAAACCACCATTGCGAAGATTTCAAACCCTTCGGCGAGCTCTTCATGAGCCTCGAAAGCTTCTTCGCTAGACCCGTGTTCAAAGTAGTCCTCATCCCTCTCGCCAGTTTCAACGGCAGCCCATGTACTGATACTGAGAATCACTTGCAACGCCATGACTACCAGCCAAATGGAGCGAGGTTGCGCGCCACGCCTCATGACCAATAGGGCTGCCAGCGTAAACATTGGCAGGAGAACCACAAGCGCCAACGGCATGTGGACAAGTGCAGGGTGCAAGGGATCTGGAATCATGCATGTACCTACGGCTCTTGGCGGACAAATGTTCTAGGTCTTATGCTCTACTTGATGAATTGGCGTGGCAGCACCATCATCCTCGGGCATCCGCCGGACACTTCTTACTTCATGAACACAAACTCATCCCTCCTTACGCAGCGATGGCTTGCCATTCTGATGTTCATCATCTGTGCCTGGGGGATTGCCGATATCAGTTTTGATTCGCCACAGGAGCGGCAACCGGTTCATCTCACTTTTGAGATTGCCCTCCTCCTGTGCTCCATGTCTGCAGGCATTTGGTTGTGGCGCTCCTGGCGTAGGTCGGAAAAGGACCTCCTCGCAGTGCGCTACTCCTTAGAGCAATCCCATCAAACTCAGGAAGAGTGGCGTCAGCGGGCTTCCCTTTTCATCGACGGTTTCCATCACGCCCTCGCCGAACAATTCAGCGATTGGCAGCTGACCCCTGCTGAGTGTGAAGTCGCGCAATTTCTGCTGCGCGGCTTCAGCCATAAAGATATCGCTCGCTTTAGCGGTCGCAGTGAACGCACGGCACGTCAACATTCTGTTGCGGTGTACAAGAAGGCCAAACTCGCTGGACGCGCGGAGCTGTCTGCCTTTTTCCTGGAAGGGCTGCTGCCAGCCCCAACACAGACGGAATCTGCTCGCAGAGACTAGCGCCGCAGCCGTGATTATTCGCCAATCACCACGCCGTTACTCTGCAGACTCGCTGCGAAGTTACCGTGACCATCACGCAGGCTGGTTACAGTCAGGGTGTAACCCGCGCCAACCAGCATGTTGGGCGTGGTGGGCAAGGTGATCCATAACCTGTGTTGTGCTGCATCGTAGGTGAAGGTTGCGTCAGCTAAATCGACTGCGGGATTCCCCGCCATCGACAACGACCAAAGCCCGGCGGAAACGCCATCGAACTCCAGAATCGGCTGTGAAAAATCCACTTGAATGCCCGCGCGATTGCTGTTTTCTAACAGCGTGAAACGAGTTGCTTGAAAGATCGGAGCCAAGCCCGATTCCTCGGTAACCGTACCACTCCAAGTCGTCATGAGATTACCTGCTGGATCCTTTATGTTACTCGCGGTGATTATGGCACTGCCTGGAGTCAACGGCGCATCGAACCATAAACGCACCAAGGTTCCTTGATCCATCAAAGTAACGCCCAATAAATTGGCCGCACCATTGGTGGTGAAGGTGGCGTTGGGGCTGGCGGTCAAATCCACGGCCTCGTCAAAGCGCAAATCCATCGTTGCGCCACTGGCATCAATCCACAAGTTGCGCACCACGTCGATGCCTAAGGGTGCCTGCGAATCGCCATCTAAAACCACGCTTTGCGTGAAGGGTAGTGGCATGCGATTACCAGCAAGGTCACGCATCGTATCGACCTGAATTTGCACACTGTTTCCAGTCGTTAACTCGGTGCCTGATGCGGCAACGGTGTACGGCAATGAGGCTGAACCTGCTTCTACGCGAACGCGCCCAGTTGCGGACAGGCCATTGTGATCGGCGTATTCCCCGGCCAAAAGAAGATCGGCGCAAGTATCGCGATCGAGGTCACCGGCCCAAGCCAGAATCTGCCCGAAGTCTTTGCCGTCGCCCTGATTCGTGTAGGTGCGCAACAAACTGGCATCGGCGCCCGAATAAACCAGTACAGCGCCATCATTTTGGTGGCCGTTTCCGCCACCCTCATCGTTGTCGTCATCATCATCATCGTCGTCGTTGTTGTCGCGATTGTTTTGATGATTCTGCGAGCCTTCGACTCCGGGTGCGCCAACTAGCAAATCGGCAATGTCGTCGCCGTTAAGATCGTTGCCGCCTGCGATGGCCCAACCGAGCTCATCACCAGCTGCTTGACCATCGATGCGGAATAGCAAGCTGCCGTCGATGCCAGCATAGATGTACACCGAACCAGCCTTATTGCGCTCACCAACTTTGGCATAGTGCGCACCGATAGCGATGTCTGGAATGGAATCGCCATCCCAATCACCCGCCAGCGCCACCGCATGACCAAAACGGTCGCCGCGCGCAAGGCCTTCAAAAGTGCGGAGTAACGCACCGGTTTTGCCGGAGTAAAGGTAGGCGGCGCCGGCATCGTTGCCCGCACTCAGATCCGCGCGTTCGGCGCCGAAGAGAACATCCGCATAGCCATCTTGATTCCAATCAAAATTACCTGCGAGCGCTGCGCCGGCGCGATCTTCATTATCTGCTCCCCCCCAAGTGTGAATCAAATGTCCATCCACTCCTGAGTAAACCTGGACGAGTCCAGACTCATGATTGTTGTTAAACGTGCCCTTGGGCATTCCCGCCAACAAATCATCGATGCCGTCGTGATCCACATCGCCAGCATTGGCGACGTACTCACCAAGTTCCTGGTTGTTCCATTGACCATCCACCTGCAACAGCAGGCTGCCATCCGCACCGGAGTAAACAAAGAGGCTGCCCGATTTATGGCCACCGTCCGTGTCATTGCGAGGTGCACCGACCAAGATGTCGTCGATGCCATCCCCATTTTGATCCGACAACGCCGCCACCGATTGGCCAAAGTACGCCCCTTCCATAGGACCGTCAAGGCGGCGAATAAGGTCTTGCGTGCGGCCTGACAAAATGTAAGCGGCACCGGCAGCTTCATCTCCGGGCAAATCGTGGCGCGGCGCGCCAATCACCATGTCGGGGAAACCATCACTATCCAAGTCGCCGATGCCCGTCGCGCTGGCGCCATAATGATCTCCTTTTTTCGCGCCGCCCTGAACGGCAAGTTGGCGGTGTGTGGCCACGGTGGAGTTTTGCCATAAGTACGAACCGCCCAAACGAATGGTGGTTTGCCACAAAGTGTTGTCATAGACAAACTCGGCATTGCTCAGATCGAGGGGTGTGCCAACTGGAGATTCGATGGTGTATTTGGTGGAATCTACGGCATCACCGGGATGGATACGCTCGTCAAAAACGACGGTGATCTCATCATTAAAGTAACCTGCATGAGTTGATGCAAGTACGGTGGATAAGGTCGGCGCGATGCCGTCATTAGTTTCGATGGTATAGGTGCTGGTTTCCGTAGAAACATTGCCAGCCGGATCGCTCAAGCCACTGATACTGAAAGTATCCACACCAGGGGAAACCGGGCGATCCAAAGTAATGCGCAGGGTTTCTGGCACGGCTAGCCAATCCACTTGCACGGCCACGCCGCCATTGCTGGTGAGGAAATTACTCCACACCGTGGAGCTATTGAGATCCAGCGCTTCGTTGACTGCAATGTCAACTACGCTGCCGCCCGCATCCACCAAACTGTTTTGAGTCACCGCCAAAACCTGCGGGGCTTGCGAATCGCCAGAAACACTGCCGGAAAGATTGCTCCCCTCGACCAAAGTGTTGCCGCCAAGATCACGCAAAGCGCTCATCGACAAACTCCAATCCGTGCCAACCAAGAGATCGAAATTTTGGTTCCCATCACCCTGCAAAACGACTCGTAAAGTGCGGGTCACAGCATCAAAATTCGCATTCTCGGAGTGCAGCGTGAGCGCGGTTCCTTGCGGATACTGCAAGGCGTAGTTGCTCATGGTGAGCACGTCGGCGCGCACCATGTCGTCATCAAAAACCACCACCAAGAGGTCGTTGCCCAAACCAGGCACAGCCTCCAACGTTACCGAAATGACCCGCGGTGCACGGATATCATCACTACTCAAAGCTGAGCCCGCTCACAGCTGGGAAAGCTTGCCCGTCCGTGTTGTGCACGCCGGAAACAGAAAGCGTGTCACTGCCAGGCAACAGCATCGTTTCAAAATGTAGGCGGACGGTGTTGCTGTCCGCAAGGACTTCCACCGACGTCAATACCTGGCCACCACTTGCGCTGTAGTTGGAGACTTCCATTGCCGAAGTTACATCGACTGGGCTATCAAAGCGCAAATCGATGGTTCCTCCCGTGGCATCCACGCCACGAGCTTGGTGAGCGGTTGGTGCACTGGGTGTAGAAGGTGTTTCGGGCGGGTTATTCTGCTGATTACTGGTAGTTCCTTCAGGATGAGAACCCCCACTTGGACAGCCGGACAACAGAATGGCCGTGGCGGTGGTGGCAACAATGAACAGGGGCAGCAGGCGCAGCAACTGCTGTCCTAGAGCACGAGAAGAGTGATTGTGATTGCTGTCCTAGAGCACGAGAAGAGTGATTGTGATGGGAGGGCATGTAAGGACAAAAAGAGTTCAGTTCCCCTATCGGGTTACTGAGGAGAGCCTCTTAAATGCAAGACAATGAATACTGCAGCTTGATTTGGCTCCATACAGAGCCCCTCGGCAGGGCCAAATGCAGGTTTATGTGCGATTTTTGGGAAATCTACACCC
>CALFOT010000081.1 GCA_937919925.1 uncultured bacterium
CGCGCTTCGACAATACGATGACCCTTAACCGGGTTTTGAACATAACGCCAGTTCAGGGTTGCCGCATCACGGCAAAAACAAACTGGGTACAGGTTCCGGAAACGCTCCCATAATTCATCGAACTCGGGGCCAAACTTTTCAATCTCTTTGACCGAAATCCCACACTCGCGTTTGCGCCATGTTGTTCGAATCGCAAAATCTAGCACCGGTGCAAGCACAGGAGTCAGCCAGGCAAGGCTACGCGCAAGATGATGCCGCAAAGCTGCCCGCGTGCTCAAGCGAATTTCCCAGGTTACTAAATGGAAAATGACGCGATAACCGAACCAGCGCGCTCCCATCTTGATCACTTCGTCTGTAGATTGCCCTCCATAAGCCCAATGAACTCCGTCGACATCATTGGAGTACATGCTGAAGCCATTCATCACTTCACGCCATAATCGGCCACCCCCGCGCAACTCAGGATCCGAAGCCACTTCACACAATAGGGCTCCAAAACTATCGCGGCCAGCGACCGAAGCGCGACGACGCTGCCCAATACTCGTAGCAAGACAATGCCCCGTTGATTTTTCGCGAGCGAACGAGCCAACGGGCGGCCCGGCTGGGTTATCCCAGTACTTCCAAAGGTAGTGCGCTAGGCTTCTTTGTATGCCGAACGCCTTACGGTAGAGATCGTTAATCACGCCGCCGTGCTCGAAACTAGGCACAATGAATTCCACAGTCTCGGTATCCCGCGGTTCGCGCAACTTCGGGTAGAGAGAAAGCACGTCTGCATAGGGGCGGGGAGAGTTCGTACCCGCAAGTGTGGAGCGCCTTGTTGGTTCAGCTTTTTCAACAGCGATAGGCTCAATGCCCGGCTTGAAGCCGCCACTGGCCTGACCTCTGACAGGGCCCCGCGAGGATGGAATGGGAAACCGCACTCTGTGCCGCCTTAACTCGTAAATAGGCACAGAGCAGGGTGACGTCACCCAAATTTAGGAGAAAACACCCTCTAATTCTCTAGTCGCGAAAATCACAATCACCCTGGGTGTAATACCAGTTTTTGCCAAATAAAACGGTGCGTAGCTGCTCATAAGCTTCCGGCGGTTGGTCCATCGGTGTGGAGCCCGGCATTGGGGTGCAGATGATTTTATCCACCCCCTCATGCGGGCTCTGGCGGCCGGAGCGGAAAGATTGAAAAGCCTCCTGTTCGGGGCCGCCCTCTTGCACCGCAAAGCGCAGGAACACGCAGCCGTCAGCAAGTGCTTGGCGGCGCGCGACGTCAATCAAAGTCTGTAAAACCTCTTGGTCTTTGCCGTGCCAACAATCCAGCACCGTTGCAATCATCTCGCCGTTTTCACTCCATTCGCGCCACACCATATAACCCACCAACTTGCCTTCGCGGTGCGCAGAAAGCACGCGGTGCTTCCAAATCGGGTTATCCATGTAACGCCAGTTCAAAGTTGCGGCATCACGATAGAAACACGCCGGATACAAATCTCGATAGCGCTCCCACAGCTCGTCAAACTCTGGGCCGAAACGATCGACGATGCTCGTTTGCAGGCCGAAATCGCGTTTGCGCCAGCGCATACGATAAAGCTTGTTTGCAATCAACGCTGCAAGCGGTCCGAAAAGGCCATCGAAATGGCCAAGATGACGACGAATCGACGAACGCGTGCCGATGCGGATTTCCCACGGCACCAATTCCATCATAATGCGATAACCAAACCAGCGGGAGCCGATCTTGATGGCGGCATCCGAGGACTGTCCTCCATACGCCCACACAATGCCGTGGTTGTCGTTCGTGGTCACGCCAAAACCGAGCATGACTTCACGCCACACCCGCCCGCCACGGCGATCATCAGGATCCGAGGCGCTCTCACACAACAAAGCGCCATAACTATCTTTGCCGTTCACCCAAGCGCGGCGACGCTGACCGATCCCGGTGGCCATACAACGCCCGGTTGCCTTTTCGCGCGCCAACATTCCAGTAGGCGGGCCCGCCGGATTTCGCCAGTATTTCCATTCATAATGATCCAGGCTGCGGTTCATGTGGAACACCTTGTTGTACAAAGCGTTGATTGCGGGGCCATCGGCACGCGTAGCCTCTACATACTCCACCTCCGCAGAAGCCTTGGGCATCCGTGCAGGTGGGATATACTGCTTCACATCCATGAGAAAACTTCTCTTCGTGGTCTCTTCGGTTGCAATGGCATCCGCACTCACTGGTTCTTGGCGTGCGTTTGGCATGTGGTCTTCTGAGGGGTGGTCGGACACTGGCGACGGCTTGCTGTTTTGGCTTACCTGGTCTGCCGATCCTGGCGGACGGCGCTTGTTGCTTGCAGCAGCTCTGGCTCTGGCTGGGCTGCTCCTCGCTTTCGCATCTCAGTCTAACCGTTTGACGGCGCTTCGTCCGTGGTCCGCGCTCGTCACTTTTGCCGCGAAACCATGGGTGTGTGCGATGTGCTTGGCGCTCGCACTCTTGCCTCAAGTGATTGCCCGGGTCCTTGCCCCCAGCACCAGCGGCAAACCAACGGTTGTTTTCATCCTGCTGGATTCCATTCGCCTAGATTATGTAGGTTGGGGCGGCAGTGAGTTGAATACCACCCCGCGTCTCGATGCACTTGCGCATGCCGGCGCCGCGTTTACGCAAAGTATTTCGCAGGCATCCTGGACCAAGCCTGCGGTTGGCAGTTTGATGACCAGCCAAGTGCCAAGCGCCCATGAAGCCACCACGCGCAGCACTTTCCTCAATCCCAAAATGCGCGCCGTAGGCGAGGCGTTCGCCGCTGGCGGTTATCGCACGATGGCGCTTTCTTCCAATCCAAACATCACCCCCGATTTTGGTTTCGCCCCAGGCTTTCAGTTTTTTGTGCATGATGCCACTAGCACCGCCGAGCCGCTGATTGCCACGGCGAAAGATTGGCTCGCAGCTGCCCCTGACCACGCATCTTTCCTGTATTTGCACCTAAATGATGCTCACTACCCTTACGATCCCGCGCCGCAATACACTGGATTGTTCAACCACACCGGAGTTGAAGCCCACCTTGATGGGCCCGCAGAAGAAGAATTTCGTAACAGTCAGGGGACAACTTTCAGCACCGAGCAAGTGGAAAGTTTGCGCTTGTCGTATGCAGAGGAAATTCGTTACCTCGATGATCAAGTCGGTGTTTTTGTGGAAGAGCTACTCGCTTCGCGCAATGACATCCTCGTTGTCATCGTCGCGGATCATGGCGAGGAATTTCTCGACCACGGCGATCTTGGTCATGGCCACACTTTGTATGACGAACTCATTCGCGCGCCGTTGCAGTTTGCTTGGAGCCCTGCGCTTGGCGCGCAAATGGGGTGGAGTGCTGGAATCCATGGCGAGCAAGTTCGCCACATTGATGTCTTACCGACTTTGCTTGACGTCGCCAACCTCGCCTGGCCGGATAGCGCCCGCGAAATGCAAGGTGCTTCGCTGACTCCGTTTTTCTCTAATGCCAATGCGCTCGAAGGCCGGCCCGCCTTTGCCGAAACAGATCACCTCGGTACCGCGCTTTCTGGCAATGCCGGAGCTTTACGCTGTTATCGCGCCGAGGGCTACAAAATGATTGTTTCCGCGCTGTGGCAGGATCTTAGTCCGAAGCGCGGTTGGCTGTTTCGCTTGGCTGCAGACCCAGGTGAACGCAACAATATTGCAGCGGATCAGCTTGCGATTTTCGGGCAGTTACGAGCACGTATGTTTGCCGAAGGTTGGATTGTGGAGCGCGATATGTCTGCCCTCAATGCGGTCGAGCTATCACAAGCAAAAGAGGATGAACTGAGCGCAATAGGTTACGCCACTGGTGGTGAAATGAAGGGCCTGATGGATAGCTCCTACCTCGCACCCCATGCGGTTCCTTGGATGGAACTTCAGGATTGACCGCTCTTCTTGAACGGCCAATCAGCAACACTCTCCAACAGAAGCTCCTAGAAAAATTTGGTCACGCCTGGCTGCGCGATGGGTGCAGGCACTCCCGGTCCAAACGCCCAGTGATCCGGCGTGAGCTTCTCTTGAGAGTTGAGCGCTTGCTCCCAAGTAATCCGCTGACCAGTGTAGGCCGACATGCGCCCCATCAAAGCGGCAAGTGTGCTGTGCGCCATGGCCTCGCCTTGGTTCATCGCCGCACCAGCGCGAATGCTGGCGAACAACTCATCATGTTCCGTTTGGTACATATCGTTGCTCGGGCCGGCATATTTCCACGGGAAATCTCCAGTTGTTTCAAAGTGATTCGCCCAACCATCAATGAAGGCTACGCCGTTTGCGCCGACTATACGATCCAAGTTTTCCATGTGCGTGCCGTTTTGTTGACGACACTGCATGTGCCCCATGGTGCCATCTTCCCATTCATAGAGCACCCCAAAGTGATCATAAATGTTGCCCCACTTTGCTTCGGTGCGCACTTGGCGGCCACCAAGAGCTGTTGCGCTGACGGGCGGCACATCCTGTTTCGCCCACATGATTTTGTCGATGCTGTGTATCGCTTGTTCGGTGATGTGGTCGCCACTTAATGCGGTGTAGTAGAGCCAATTCCTGAGTTGGTATTCCAGATCGGTCCATTCCGGCTGGCGCTCTTTGTACCACAGGCCGCCAGTGAGATACGTGGCGTAAACGTGACGCACCTCGCCAATGCCACCAGAATGGACGCGGTCGTAAAGCGCACGGTGACCATATGCGGCGCGCCAGCAGAAACCACTTGCCAGCGACAATCCCTTCTGGCGTGCAAGTTTGGCAGTTTCCAAAACAGAGCGCACCCCAAAGGCATCCACTGCAACTGGTTTTTCACAAAACACATGCAAGCCGGCTTCTACCGCCGCGGCAATGTGCGCGGCCCGGAAGGCTGGTGGCGTTGCAAACAAAATGACATCGACTTCTGCGATGACTTTCTGGTAAGCATCAAAACCAGTAAAGCGGCGCGATTCTTCAACCTGCACGCGATTTTGGAAGTTTTCCTGTAAGCTCGCATGGCTGCTTGCCAAACGGTCAGCAAACAAATCGCCCATCGCATAAAGAATCACATCTTTATCGGCCGCCAACGCTTGCATGGCAGCACCTGTGCCGCGACCGCCGCAGCCTACAAGCCCGACGCGCAGCGGGCCGCTCATCGGCTTGCCAGCGATGGGGGTCACAAGACCTGCAAAAGGAATGGCAGCAGCGCCGACGCCGGCAGCTTTCAAAAAATTTCGTCTAGGGATTTCGTGGGTCATCGCATGAAGGAGCTAGGGGAAACGAGAAGGTGTAGTGTGCAAGTCACTTTGCAGGGCCGTCAAGGGTAACAACGCGAAAACCGGCAAAACCGCCGTCCGACATCCACCAGATACTCTTTGGCCACTGAGGATCGCGCTGCTGCCAGGAAATTTCATAATCGGCGAAAGTTTCAGGACCAATGGCGGTGGCTAGATCTTGATAACTTCCGCCCATTAAACGGCCGCGCGGGTTGGAACTTGTAACCCATTCGGCGACGTTGCCGAAAAAATCATATAGGCCGAAGCGGTTCGGCTTTTTCTGGCCCACGCGATGCGGGATGTCATCCGAGTTGCCAACATGCCAAGCAAAGCCTTGGAGCTCGGCAGGCGCAATCGCCTCACCTGCTGCAAGCTGCCATTCTTCTTGAGTTGGTAAGCGGAAAGTGCCGGGAGCGCTTAGGCTCAGCCAGCGACAAAATTCATTGGCAGCAGCGAACGTCATTCCAAGCGCAGGGAATCCATCGTGGCCAAAGCCACGCGTTACGGGAAACACCGAACGACTTGGGCCGGTGATGCCATCAACCTGTACTTGCTCTTCCTCGCGCAGGAAAAAACGGTCGTATTGATCCCAAGTGATTTCTGTTGCGGAGATCCAAAACGTTTTACTATCCGCTCCAGTGACCGGCAGCATGCGCATTTTTTGGCCTGCGCCAAGATCAATGTAATAGCCTTGCTGCTCCATTTCTGGAGGTTGCGGCTGTCGCGTCATAGCCGTGAGGATTCCCTCCATCAAATGTTGACGAAACCACGGCGCATTCCAAATCTCTGGGCGGTGTCCAAGCGCCGTGTAAAAAACGGCACCCTGCCCTTCTGCGCGCTCCCAACTGAGAGCGAAATCGCCGTCGGTACGTTTGATGGAATCCCGGTTCATCGCCACGGTTTCGGTGTCGAGTGACAACAAAATATTTTGGCGAGCACGGCTATACGGATTGCGAAACTGATAGATTTCGTCGGTAAAGGTGAAGCCACTTTTTAGATGACGCGTTGCTGGATGCAACGGGTTTTCAACAATCATCTTGACCTCTTCGTGCCAGGGGTGGCCGTCGAAATACGCGCCAATCAAATCACCGTATTCAGCCCACTCGTAGAAGGTGTCGGTGGCGCAGTGCGATCCGGCAAACACACCCCCTCCACGTACAAAGTCGAGAAAGGCCTGCTTCATTTCTGCAGTCATCGGTAGCTCGCCGGTAGTGTAGAAAAACACCGCATCAAATTCTGCTAGGCCTTCTTTCGTGAACCGTTCATAACCACGATCTACAACAACTTCATAGCGTGCATCGCGTTCCGCCCAAGCGAGCATGTTGCGTTCCACTAGTGATAAACCATTTTCATCGGCTTTACACACTTCATGTTCGTATCCTTGTGAATCGATGTGCACCAAAATGCGCCGGGTTAGGCGCTGTGCAGAAAGAAAAGCCACGAGGTCGTCCAGTTCGGCGGCACTTAACATGGAGCCAAAGGTTGGCGGCATCACCGAGAAAGCCAAAACATTGCCCTCAGGATCCCGTAGCTCGAAACCTTCCGCAATCATGGCTGCGGGTTCCAGAATGGATTTACGAATGTCCGCGGGACTGTACTTGTTGCCAATGCTCGATAACTCTGGGCCAGCGGGATTGAGCACGCCTGCAGGAGTCACGCCGTGCAAACTATGGCACTTGGTGCATCCAGTGATCAAATTTTCAGCGAATACCGCGCGCCCGCGGTCGACAGCATCCAACACCGCCGCCGTAGGAAAATCGAGTTGCTTATCATAAAACCAATCACTCGCACGCTCACCATAACTACGGAATTCATTCAAGATGGGATCAAACTCTTGAGGACGATCCCAATTGATAATGTACTCACGTGCTTCTTTGAGCAACTCTTCGTCGACGCCTTCACTATGAACAAAATCAAAAATCATTTGCGCATGTTGCGGCTGACCAAGCTGTTGGCAGGCGGCGAGCGCACGGCGAACCATAGAGCGAGGCAGCTTCTGATGTTGTGGCAACATCGAAGCCAATTGCGGCCATGCGGCTGTCAAGTTCAAGTCATAAATAGCGCAGGCGGCTTCGGCGGCAATCAGTGGATCGCTATCTGCAAGGAAACGGCTGAGTAGAGTGCTCCCTTGCCAGCGTAATGCGAGTACCGCAGCCAAACGATGGTTGCGGTTAGGATTGCCAGTAAAGGTCACCAACGTGGTTTCTGGCATCGCTGCCGCTAAGCCCCGCGAGACTGCATGCAATACAAAACGGTCGCCCACGCTTTTTTCATCTAATGCGGCCAAGATTTTCATGTCGTCGCCCGGGCTGCGCATTTCGCCAACCAAGTACGCGGCCTGAAAGCGCACCTTCAAGTCTGGGTCGCGCAAAGCCATGATGATTGGGGCTTTACCGCTTGCGTCGAGCTGCAAACTTTCGAGCTGGCCGCGCAGAATACTTAACAGTGCCGCGCGCACGCGTGGGTTGTTGTCTTTTAACAAGATAGAAAGGGCGGCAACATCTAGGTGTTGCGGCAACAACATGCCCAATCCCCAAATAGCGTGCAATCGCGACAGTTCCGCAAGGCGCTCACCACCATCAACTTGGTTGGAGGGTTGTGCCAGCGCCACCTCTTTCAAAGCCGAAAATGCGCCGCGATCAACCAATTCCCACTGTGCTTCAAAACGCACGCGACGATCGGCGTGGTGCAGTAATTGCGCGAGTTGATCGACTGGAAGTGCCGCGAAATCACCCGCCAAAAGACTCGCCGTGGAGGCCTGCAAATCTTGATCTGCCCCTGCAAAACTGGCACGGTAAATACGGCCCTTGCCTGGACCAACCCAACCACTCACCCAATCGCTCGCCCACATATCCCCGCTGGGCCCAAAACACACATCGGTGACCAACATGCCCCACCAAAACTCTTCTTGATCGCCAAAGCGGAAGCCGCCGCCGTAGGGCTCCACGCTGAAACGCACGATGCCGCTGTAACTAGAGCCACCACGGAAATCACAGACGAAGAAATTATTCTCCATGCCAGGCTGCATACCAACACCTGGATAACACGCCAAGCCTGATGGCCCAGCAGTAATGTTTTCAATCGGCGCATTCAAAAATGCTGGATGCGCTTCCCCATCGGGTTGCGGCTTCCACCATTCCTCACTCATCCAGGGGCCGCGATCGGGAAGGTACTGAAAATTCATCCGCCAACCGCTATCACCGCCTTCCATCAAATATACCAAGCGTGCTTGATCGCCGGCATCACAGTTATTATCCACTGTGAATAAATTTCCATAGTCGTCAAAGGCAAGTTCTTGCGGGTTGCGCAATCCGGTTGCAAAAACCTCGAGACCACTGCCATCAAGATTGGAGCGAAAAACCGCACCGCGACCAGGCTCCGCAAGCAACTCACCTTCGGCAGTGATGACGTGATAGCCACGATCACCAATCGACCAATACAGCCGGCGATCAGGGCCGAGCACCAAGCCATGCATATCATGACCTCGGAAAGCCACACGCACACCAAACCCATGATGCAGAGCCGTGCCGCTTTCGGCGACGCCGTCGTGATCTGCATCCGTGAGTTTCCACAGCTTCGGAATGCAGGTGTAATACACATCATCCCCACGCGCTAATAGGCCGGCACCCGTGCCGTCAAGCAACCCGCTAAATCCTGATGCAAAAATTGTGGATTGATCAGCCTTGCCGTCGCCATCGGTATCGATAAGTGCGGTGATCCGATCTTCGCGATCAGTCCACTCGGTTGCAAACTGTGGATGGTGGCGCAGCATCATGGCGCCGCGCTCCTCTACTGTTTGGAGGCGTAGATCATCTTGCAGCCACTCCGGAAAAGTGCGGTTGTCTGGAATGCCTTCTGTTTCTTGACGAAAAGTTTCCGCCACCAACACACGGCCATTGCGATCCACTTCCAGCGCTACTGGATTGGCCAACATGGGCTCGGCCGCAAACAAACGAATCAGAGTGCCTTCCGGAACCTTGAAACCAGTGATGGCATCTTGGCCTTCTGTGGATTCCCCCTCAATTGTGGCGGGTAAAACTTTGGTTGGTAAACGGTAATCAGGACCCGGCTGCTGGATAGGCAGCGCGGCGTAGAGGCTGATGAAAACTGGAAGTAAAAGCAATGGTCGAGCGCGATTTCACGCACGACGATGCTACTTCATTTGAGGTTGTTTGCGGAACCTGTTGACCACTTGCTTGAGCCGCTAATCCGTACTGCGGCGGGTTAACGGCTCGCACACAAGCGATCGGCAACCACCAACGCACGCTTCAACACAGCATTCACACCCACGCCATGCAGAGAGTCGCCAGCAAAATGGAGCCCCGGCATTTTCTCCTCCATAGCATCAAAGGCGGCCACGCGGCTCAAGTGGCCAACGGTGTATTGCGGAATCCCACCAGCAACACGGCGCATCCAAACGCGTTCGGGATCACCCTGAACGCCGAGCAGTTTATGCAGCGGATCAAAACAAGCGGCCTGCAATTCTTGATCACTGAGATCGGCTACGTCGGGATCAAAACTTCCGCCAATCAGCACGCGCAATTGCACCATATCGCTGGGCGATTGATCGGGGAAAATGGAACTGGCATACTGCACGCCAAGTGGCCGGAATCCGTGATTGCGCAACGCAATGAAACCGAAGGACTGCAGCTCGTGTTGTACTTGATCGCGGCGCCAAGCGCCGGTGACGACACACAAATTGTTGCCGGGAATCGTAGCGGCAACTTGGGCCAACTCTTTTCCCACAGCACCAAGCAAACGCGCGGATTCACGCGCGGGCGTTGCCAACACTAAATGGTGCGCGCGCGCGACTACCGCGCCAGCTTGATGAAACTCCCAAAAATTCCCTTCGCGGGTTACCGCTTCAAGAGCTTGGCCACCGCGATAATTGGCTCCCAAATTCTGGGCGGCCGCATCGGTAAAATCACCCAAACCGCCCGCTAGGCTGCACAAAGTACCACTCGTTTTCTTTAGACGCCCCTGTTTAATATCACGCCTCTTCTTGCGCATGTGTTTCAAAGCGCCGCGCATACACGACCCCGATTCGAATTCCCAACCAGCCATCAGTGGAAATGCTGCGTGCACGGAAAGTTTCTGCGGGTCACCGCCGTAGATTCCAGAAACCATCGCGCCAAATAAAGTATTGGCCACATGCTTTCCAAAGCGGCGC
Organism: uncultured bacterium; assembly: GCA_937919925.1. Taxonomy (GTDB): domain Bacteria; phylum Planctomycetota; class UBA1135; order UBA1135; family UBA1135. The sequence continues at coordinate 10,394 of CALFOT010000081.1, forward strand.
GTGGAAAAACTCTCAACGCTTTCTTCACCGTGGCGTCGCGCCGGAATAAATAGCTCTGCTGCTAAACGCATCTTGGCGTGAAAAGGAAGCACCTTACTCATCAAGAAGCTGGGGCCGTCACTAGGTAAGGCAATCAAGCCACCATCTTTGAATAACGAACGATCCTTTTGGACATCCTTGGCAATCAATGGCTTCAGCCCGAGACCGGCTACCAAATCACTCACCACTGGCTCACGATCCAACCAGCCAAGTGGTCCCAGCTCAACCACAAAACCATCTTCGCGTACGCTGCGAACTTTGCCGCCGGGTTGGTCTTCCTTTTCGAACAGCACGACGTTCTTGCCACGCTCACGAAGTAAGGTAGCGACGCCAAGCCCAGCAAGGCCACCGCCAACAACTGCAGTATCAAAAATTTCCATGTTATTGAGCGGCTACTTTTTCCAGAACAAGCTCACGCAAGATGGCAGTCAAGCGCGAGTCCACATTAAACACCGGTACGCGCCGATAACTTTCCACGCCAAACGAACGCGCGATGTCGGCCAACTGTATATCAATTTCGTACAAGGTTTCAATGTGATCATTCACAAAGGAAATCGGCAGTACCACAATGTTGCGTACGCCCTCTTGCCCAAGCTTGGTCAAAGTATCAATCGTAGAAGGTTCCTTCCACTTGACTGGGGTGGCGCGCGACTGAAAGGCTAAAGTGATGGGGATGGAGGCTGGCAAACGTTGACGCAAGCCGGCCAAGCTGCTCTCAATTTCTTGAATGTAGGGATCGCCACTTTCAATATAGGAAATGGGAATCCCATGTGCAGAAATCACCAAATGCGGCGCGCCTGGCCCCTCATCCACGGCAGCCTTCACCGTTTTTTTGACGTCCGCCGCGAGGGCATCAAGGTAGGCGGGATTGTCTCCCCAACGCTCTACCCAAGCCACTCTTCCAGCATCCACCCCTGCAGCAGCAATTTCCGTACGTAGTTCCGCAAACGCAGCTTCAGTGCTTGCCGTGCAGTATTGCGGGAACATGGAAACCGCCACCCAACGCGTGCAACCATCTTTCATGGCGGCGCGTAACGCCTCGCCGATCGTGGGCGGCGTATAGGCCATCGCCGCGTAGCAACGGAAGTCTGCGCCCAAATCCAACTGCAAGGCCGCCGCTTGTTCGGCGGTTACGCGATTGTTCGGCGAGGATCCGCCAATCAAAGCGTATTGCTCACGAACTTCTGGCGCGCGTTTGCGAGCTACCCTGCGCGACAACGGGCCGCGAAAAAGGTTAACCCAAAATGGCAAACGCACCAAATAGGGGTCATTGAACAAACGCTGGATGTAAGACTCGACCTCATCGAGAGAGCGAGGCCCTCCCATTTGCAGCAACAGCACGCCAGTACGTTCCATAAGTGCTTAAACCGTTTTCGAGAAGCGGCCTTCGCGTAGCTGCTCATCCAAGTAAGAGTCAAACAACATACAAATGTTGCGCAAGAAGTTGCGACCCAACTTCGTTACGGTGAGATCCTGTTTGCCGCGTACGACCAAACCATCTGCTTCAAAACCTTCTAAAGCTTGCCACTGACTGGCAAAATGCTCACAAAATGGCTGCTTGGAAAGCGCTTCCACTTCCTCGAAAGTAATCTGCTGATTGCACATCAAGCGCTCAATGATTAACTTCCGCACTTGATCCTCAAGGCTTAAGGTGTGGCCCTTTGAAACAGCACAATGGCCGCTGTCGACTGCTTCATTGTAACGATTCAGCTTGCTGTGGTTTTGCGCGAAGGCATGACCAACTTCGGAAATCGCCGTCATGCCAAAGCCGATGTAATCGCGCGCGGGTTTCACCGTGTAGCCCATGAAGTTGCGATACAACTTACGATCTTGAACGGCAGTGGCCAGTTCATCGGTAGGTAAAGCAAAGTGATCGAAACCGATTTCCTGGTAACCCCCTTCTGCTTCTAGCCGACGCGATGCAGTACGCAACAACTCCAGCTTGAGATCTGGGGCCGGCAACTGATCTGCTGGCATGCGGTTTTGATGTGGGTGCAACCATGGCACATGCGCGTAAGAGTAGATTGCCAAACGATCGGGCAACAAACGCGCCACCTGATCCAGCGTGTAGTTCCAGGTTTCTAAAGTTTGCCCGGGCAACCCGTAGATGAGGTCAAAGTTCACGCTGTTGAAGCCGAGCTCCCGCGCCCAAATCAAAACATCTTCAGTCTGCTTCAAGGACTGGTGGCGATTGATCATCTCCTGCACACCGGGGTCGAGGTCTTGTACGCCAAAACTTACCCGATTAAAACCGAGACGGGCCAAGGTTTCCATCTGTTCGCGAGTGGTCACCGGCGGGTGCACTTCGATCGAGACTTCCGCATCTGCAACCAACTCAAAATGCTCCATCAAGCAATCCCAAACCGATTCAATTTCGGCCGGTTTAAGGTGGGTTGGCGTTCCTCCACCCCAATGAATGCCACTGACCTTACGCCGGTTTGGCAACTTGGAGGCCACCGTAGCAATCTCTTTGCGCAAGCGCTTAAGGTAAGCCTGCAACACATCTTCGCGCTGGGTGATCACCACATTGCAGGCGCAGAACAAGCAACGTTCTTTGCAAAACGGCAGGTGCACATACAGAGCAAGTGTTTCGCCACCATGGGCATTCGCCTCTGCCAAGGCGGCATTCCATTCGGAATCGCCGAAAGCATCCGTCCACACTGGGGCGGTTGGATAGGAGGTGTAACGTGGGCCAGAAGTATCGTACTTAGCAACCAACGCGGCGGGGACTTCAGACTCTGGCGTTTCCATAAGAGTGCACCGTTTCTTTGAGAACCAGGAGGTTTTCAATCTTGGTCTGCGGTAGCAAACCATGACCTAGATTAAACACGTGGCCTGGCCGACCAGCGTTGGCGTCGAGCACCGCTAAGGCAGCTCGCCGTACTTCTTCTGCCGTTCCGAGCAGCACGCCAGGATCCATGTTGCCCTGCACGATTAAATCGCCTGCGGCAGCGCGCGAGGCAGCAAATGGCATACGCCAATCAAGGCTCAAGCCGTCGGCCTCTGATGCCAACATGGCGTCGAACAAATGTGCTCCATCTTTGATCAAATAAAGCAAAGGAGCTTTCCCTTTGAGTGCGCGAAAAATACGCTGCACGGCCGGCAAGGCATAGCGCCGATAAGTGGTTTCATCTAGTAAGCCAGCCCAAGTATCAAAAAGCTGCACGGCTTGACAGCCTGCTTCGATTTGCGTTTGTAAATAGCCGATAGTCATATCGGCAAGGCGCTCGAGCAACTCAGGGAACCACGCTTCGCCACTGTAAACGGCTGCACGCAAACGCGCGTGCTCACGGCTGCCCCCGCCATCCAAAAGATAGGAAGCCATCGTAAACGGTGCGCCAGCAAAACCGAGCATCGTGCATTCAGGTGGCAACTCCTGCAGCACTAGCCGGATGGCCTCTTCCACGTGAGCTAACCCCCCGGCCGGTACTTCTTTCACGCGATGCAAATCTGCTGCGCCTTCAAGTGGCCGGGCAAATACTGGACCCGGGGCGAAATCAATGCCAAAATCGAGTGGCATCAATGGCGTGAGAATGTCCGCGAACAAAATCGCACCATCCCAGCCGAAACGTTCAATCGGCTGCAAAGTTACACGCGCGGCCAACTCTGGCGTACTCGCCATTTTTACAAAGCCGTGTTCCGCTTTTAGCTGACGATATTCCGGAAGTACGCGACCTGCCTGACGCATGAGCCACATCGGAGTGCGCTCTACTTTTTCGCCGCGCAATGCGCGCATCAAAATTGTGTTGTTCATCGACTCGCCTCCAAGGCTTCACCAAAGGCGACCGCGGCTTGGGTAAGAATTTCTTCATCCATCGCCAAGTTAAGAAAGCCTACTTCATATGCCGAAGGCGCAATCATGATGCTACGCGATAGCAGTTCGTGAAAAAATCGCGCAAAACGCTTGGCGCCACTACTTGGAATGGCTGCAAAGGTACGCGGAGCTTCTGTTGCATCAAAACACAACCAGAACAGGGAGCCACGCCGGGTGAGAGTCAGTGGATGGCCGGCCGCGATTTCGCGTGCAAGTAACGGCTGCAACAATCTTTCCCAATGGCTGCCCAGTTGTTCCAGGCGCTGCCAACCATCTTGCGCAACGATGGCGTCAAGCGCAGCAATGCCGGCTGCCATGCAGAGCGGATTGCCGCTTAAAGTGCCCGCCTGATAGACATTGCCATCAGGACAAATTCTATCCATTAAATCTTTGCGGCCACCATAGGCGCCAACCGGAAGACCGCCGCCAATGATTTTGCCGTAAGTCACTAAATCTGCATCAATGCCTTCCAGGCTGCAGAACCCACCTGGGGCAACGCGAAAGCCGGTGATGACTTCATCCACCACCAACAACGTGCCGTGCGCGCGTGTGACTTCGCGCAGTTTCTTCCACCACTCTTTGCGCTGCGGTAACAAGCCACAGTTGGCCGGAATGCCTTCTACAAAAACGGCTGCGGTTTGATCGCCGTTGGCGGCAAACCATTCCTCCAGGGCCTTCTCATTATCGAGCGGCAATACGCCGGTAAGAGCACTACATGCCGTTGGGACCCCCGCCGACGAACTCTCCCCAAAGGTTGCAAGGCCGGAACCTGCCTTCACCAGAAACGAATCGGCGTGGCCATGGTAACAACCATCAAACTTGATGAAGCCATCGCGTCCGGTAACCGCGCGCGCCAAACGCAATGCCGACATCGTGGCCTCGGTGCCAGAGTTGACAAAACGCACTTTGTCGAGCACCGGCGACATCGCGCAGATTTTTTCAGCAAGTTCCGTTTCAGGAAGACACGGGGCACCAAAGCTGGTGCCAAGAGCAACCGCCTTTTGTACCGCGCTAGTAACCGCAGGATGCGCGTGGCCCAAAATCAACGGCCCCCATGAGCCGACGAAATCCAGGTACTCATTGCCATCTTCGGTGCGCACATGGCAACCAGATCCTGAGGCAATAAAAAATGGTTGGCCGCCCACCGATTGGTAGGCGCGCACAGGAGAACTCACTCCGCCGGGCATCACTGCGCAGGCGCGTGTGAATAAATCCTGGGAGGTTTGTGTGGATGGAGTAATTGTGGTCATGACAACCAACCTTCTGCAGCCGCTCGGCTGGCGTGGTAGGTGATGATGAGATCGGCGCCGGCGCGACGAATTCCGCCTAAAACTTCCAGCACCATGGCGCGTTCCTCGGCAATGCCTTCACGCACGGCAAGTTGTACCATCGCGTATTCACCACTCACGTTGTAAGCGGCGACCGGCACGGTAGAGACCTCGCGCACTGCGCGAATGATGTCGAGATAGGCAAGCGCAGGCTTCACCATGACGACGTCGGCACCTTCTTCAAGGTCTAACAACACTTCCCGGATGGCTTCGCGCGAGTTGCGGAAATCCATTTGGTAACTACGGCGATCCCCGAAGCTGGGTGACGAACCGGCGGCATCCCGGAAGGGCCCATAAAAAGCACTGGCATACTTCGCCGAATAAGCAATGATGGACGTGCGCTCAAAGCCAGCGTCATCTAAATGGTGACGTATTTCAGAAATGCGGCCATCCATCATGTCGGAAGGGCCGACAAAATCTGCGCCAGCCTCCGCAAGGACGGCAGCCATCTGTGCCAGCGTGGCAACACTACTATCATTGACTACTTCTTCGCCTTCGATAAAACCACAGTGACCGTGATCCGTGTAGGGGCACAAGCAAACATCCGTCATCACGGTGAGCTCATCACCAAAAGCGGTCTTCAACAACCGCACCGCGTTCGGCACCTCACCATCCGCATCTAAGGCGCCGGTGGCTTGTGGGTTTTTTACATCGGGCACGCCAAATAACATCACCGCGCGCACACCATTGGCTAAATCGCGCTCTACGACTGGGATTAACCGATCCGCCGTGTAACGGCTCACGCCCGGCATCGAAGAAATCTCTTGTTGTTCACTACTGCCGGGAATGACGAAGTGCCCCTGTACTAAATGACGCGTGCGCAAATCAATCTCTGCGACGATTTCGCGGAGATTCTCATTGGCGCGCAAGCGGCGCGGCCGGTGGATCAAATCGAGTCGGTAATCGTTCATTCCTTTAAGAATTCGATGAGTGCGGAAGGGTGTGGGCGGGCCAGCACACCCCGAAGTGGGAAGCCGGCTTGGTGGGCTGCAGTTGCGGTGGTTGGACCAACTGCGAGTACCGGGTGATCGCTCGTTTGCACAACCCTCTTGCGTAGACTTGCGACTCCACTGGGTGAAAAAAGCAAAACCAACTCCCCAAGCGGGGGAGGTGGACCCACGAGCCTTGCAATATCATAAGCCGCTACCACCCTTAGCGGCAGCCCTCCTGCCGCGAGCGTGAAGCCAAGCGCTGGGCTCGGGTTCTGAGCACCGAAAAAAACCAGTTTGGCGGTTCGGCTAGGTGCGCTGGCAAGGAAGGCGTTGGCGAGCGATGCGCCGGTGTTCTCAGGGGCGATGAGATCGGGCTCGATTCCGGGAATCGTGGATGTGCCGGCACGCAAAGACAAAGCCGTCGCAGGTCCAACCACGGCAATCCGGCAGCACGGAAGCACCCCTTCTTCTGTATTCAATACAAAGTATTGGCGGACAGCCTCAGCGCTGGTCAAAAACAAACAGTCTTCAGCGCCTAATCCAAGCACCAAGGCTCGATCGGAGGCTGAAATTGGCAGGGCCTTGGTGCCAATCAGCGGCAAGGCCAAGGCTTTACAACCACAAGATTGCGCTGCTTCGGCCCAGCGAGCGGCTTGTTCCAACGCGCGCCCAATCCAGAGCACGGGCGCATGCTTCATCAGATCACCTCAGCGGCCAGCAACGCCTCAAGGGCGGCCGCACTAGCGGAGGTGACATCCGTAGCTGTGATCTTTGCACGACGCAGTTTGCCGGGGAAATCTTCCGTTGGACCAAGAGCCGCAACGAGTTGAAAACCGCCATCTACCGCCAATGCCGAGGCGCCCAAAGGCAAACCGCAACCACCACCCAATGCACGCAACAAACTGCGTTCCGCCTCGACCGTTGCGGCGGTGGCGGGGTGATGCAATTGGCCAATCAAATCACGCGTTTCTTGATCATCGGCACGACACTCTATCGCCAAGGCTCCTTGACCAGGGGCTCCTGGCCATAGCATTGGATCCAACTTCACGACCTGAAGATTCGCCAAATCAAGATCCAAGCGGCGCAGACCTGCACCCGCCAAAAGGATGGCGTCGTAATCGCCAGCGATGAGTTTGTTGACCCTGGTTGGCACGTTGCCGCGCAATAATACAGCCGTACAATCTGGCGCCATATCGGCAAGAAAAGCGGTACGACGGGCTGCTGATGTGCCAACTCGAGTTCCAGGAATCAGCGGCAACAACCCCGCGCCACGATCACCATAGAATCCAGGTCGAATCAGCAGCCAGTCGCGTGTATCTTCACGCACCGGAATCGCTGCGCAGCACAAGCCAGCAGTTTGTTCGGCGGGAAGATCCTTGAGCGAGTGCACCGCATAATCGGCGCGCCCATCAAGCACCGCATCTTGAACTTCTTTGGTAAACAATCCGACACTCCCCACTTCCGCAAGGTGCACATCGAGGCGCGCGTCGCCAATTGTTTTCACAATCACAAGTTCCGTGACGGCGCCGGTTGCGGCTTCTACCGCAGCGGCCACCATGCCTGATTGAGTGGTAGCAAGATCGCTACCACGTGTCGCAAGCCTGAGCTTTTTCATTTACCTAAATCTTTTTGTGCCAAACGACGCCCGGTTTCGCGCAGGCGTTCCAAAAGGGCATCCCCCATCGGAAGCTCGCGTAGAGTCTGACGCAGTGCAATCAATGGTACCTGCACGGTCTGCTCGGCGAGCCGTTTTGCAAAGGCTACAAACAACTGACTATCTTCTTCACTTAAGTGCGAGAGGCGCGTGACCAGCCAGCGATCGACCTCGTTTTGGCTGCGTGCCTCCACTGATTCGCGCAGTTTTTGCGCAACTGGCCCAAGATTACGGCGGAAAATCTTCTCCCGGAACTTTAAGGAGCCTTCGCGCAAGTAAGGGCGCACCTCACGGCCGAGCTTCTCGGCAACCTTCTGATTTTCTTCGACGCGGCGGCCGACTTCGAGCACATCCAAGCGCGTAAAGCGGGGAAGCGCCGAGATTGCTGGCTCGGTATCCGCAGGCACGCCGAGATCCAGGATCAGGCGTGGGCGCTCTTGTTTTGGCAAGCTCGCGCACAATTCCGCGGAAATAACGGGTTCTTCGGAAGCCGTGGCGGTGACCATGTAATCAAAATCTTGCGGCCAGACTTGAAAATGTTCCAGCTGCTGCCAGGTGCCTCCAAAACGCTGCGCAAGTTCTTCTGCCTTGGCGCCCGTGCGGTTGACAAAATGCAGTTTGATGCCGTTCCAACCAGACAAACGCGATGCCAAAGTAGTGGTCATTTCGCCGCTGCCCACCAACACCACGCGACCACCTTCTCCTTGCACCTGCCTACGCAACACATCGGCGGCCACTTCCGAAACCGAAGTTGGCATGTTGGCGTAATCCACTTGCTCGCGCACATGGCACGATAACTTCAAAGCTTCATCAGCGAGCATACCGAGCCACTGACCACAAACTTCCTGCTCGCGTGCCTCAATCAGCGCCTTGCGGAACTGGCCTACAACTTGCTCATCGCCGAGCACCAAAGAATCCAAGCCACACAATAGAGCGTTGAGGTGGCGATGGACGGCGTCGCCACTCATGGCGATACAAGTGGAATCGGCCAAAGCACGCAGCTCTGGAGAATCCGGGAACATCCAATTGGCAAAAGAACGGAGGACGTAATCCGGTGATTGACGGTCATGACAAACCCAGTACACCTCCACGCGGTTGCAGGTGGAGAGCATGATGAGCTCATCCACACCCAAGGCGAGACGCAGCTCTTCCAGCTGGGTGGGTTTCTTGGCGAAGAATCCGATTTCCTCTGCCGAAGCACGACGATGGGAAATGCCTACGAGTCCGAAGCGTTCCATGAGTAGTTTCGCCTATCAGGCGGGGTTGTTATGAATAGAATACCACATACTCTGAAATAGGTCGGCGAAATTCGTGATTAATATTTGGATGTTTTGGTAGTTTTTTTCCGGATGACGCCGTGGGCATATTTTGCACATATCAACTGTCACTTTCTTGATTTCATGCGTTTTTTTCGGCGTAATGCGCTGTACTTTTTCAGATTTCGCAATTAAACTGTATTTCCTACTTGGAAACTCTATCATTTGCGCGTTCCTAAGTCCCTTCACCCACTGCCTCGCCTCCAATTTCACCATGGAAAACCTCAGCGCCGTCACCCAAGCCTGCCTCGATGTCACTAAAAACATGAGCCGAGATGCCATTCTCGCCCATATGCGCAAGCACGATGTCCGTTTTCTGCGCTTGCAGTTCACCGATATCTCCGGCACCAACAAAAACGTGGAAGTGCCGGCCAGCCAGTTCGAGAAAGCTCTCGATGGCGAAATCATGTTTGATGGCTCCTCGATTGAGGGCTTCACTCGGATTGAAGAGTCGGACATGTTGCTGAGCCCAGATCTCAACACTTATCGGGTAGACCCGTGGCCCAGTGAAGGCCTCAGTTACAGCCGCCACGGTCTGATTGCACACATCATCTGCGATGTCTTCCGCCTTCCCGAAGGCACTCCTTTTGAGGGCTGCCCTCGCGGCATCCTGAAGCGCGTTTGTGCCGAAGCCAAGGCGATGGGTTATGAAATGAACGCCGGTCCCGAGGCGGAGTTTTTTCTGTTCCAGCGCACCAAGGATGGCGAAGCCACCACCATCACCCACGATGCCGCCGGCTATTTCGATCTCGCCCCCACCGACCTTGGTGAGCAGTGTCGTCGCGAAATCGTCATCGCCCTTGAGCAACTCGGTTTTGAAATCGAAGCTTCGCACCACGAGGTTGCAGCCGGTCAACACGAAATCGATTTCAAATATGGCGACGCCGTCGAAACCGCCGACAAGCTCACCGTGTTCCGTTTTGTCGTGCGCAAGATCGCGCGAGATATGGGTCTGCACGCCACCTTTATGCCGAAGCCTATTTTTGGTATCAACGGTTCAGGTATGCACGTGCACATGTCCCTGTTTGAAGGTGGCAAAAACATTTTCTTCCAAGAGGGCGCGGCCGACGATGGCGTTTCCGACTTGATGCGCTGGTATGTCGGTGGCCTGCTCGAACACGGCCGTTCACTCTGCGCAATCACCAACCCCACCGTCAACTCCTACAAGCGTTTGGTGCCCGGCTATGAAGCACCTACACATCTCGCTTGGTCGATGCGCAACCGCTCGCCGCTGATTCGCGTTCCGGCCCGCCGCGGCATCGGTACGCGTTGCGAAATGCGCATGCCAGATCCTTCGTGTAATCCATACTTGGCGTTCGCCGTGATGCTCGCTGCCGGCCTTGATGGCATCCGCAACAAAATTGACCCACCACTGCCAGTAACCGGCAACGTTTATAAGATGAGTCAGCGCGAACGTGCACGCTTGAAAATCAAGAGTTTGCCAGCCAACTTAGGCGAAGCAATTTTGCAGCTTGAGAAAAGCGCACTGATCAAAGAAGCTCTCGGGGAACACGCCTTTACACAGTTCATTCACGCCAAGCGGGCGGAGTGGCAAGAGTACATCGCGATGGTCCACCCTTGGGAAGTGGATCGCTACCTTACGCGGATGTAAGGCGCCGTTTTGCGAGGTCGATTCCGCGCTCTAAGCTAAAGCGAAATGCGCGCGAATCGGCCTTGCCGGTGCGGGCGATATCGTAGGCCGCCCCATGCATGGGTGAGGTGCGCAAGATGTTGCTGCCAACGAAAACCGTGAAGGCGGATTCTCGAGGCAACATGCGCAATGGCAGGAATGCCTGATCGTGGTAAAGCGCAATAACAATATCCCATTCGCCGCGATAGCCTTGACCAAAGACGACATCGGGTACCGCTGGGCCAGCGGTGTGAAAGCCCCACTCTTCACGAGCAATTGCAATAGCTGGCTCAAGTACCAGTTGTTCCTCATCGCCAAAAGCCCCGCCTTCTCCCGCGTGAGGATTCAGCCCTGCAAGCACAATTCGCGGCGCGGAAATCCCTAGCGTTTCACTGGCGGCTTCATGCGCAAGACGAATTTGCTTGGCCACGAAACGGGGATCCAATTTGCCAATGGCCTGGCGCAAAGACATGTGGCGCGTTGCGACCAACACCCGCAGGTCACCCGAGCAGGCCAACATTCCATAACGATTGGAACGACAAGTTTCGCCAAGGATTTGCGTTTGCCCTTCAAACGGATAGCCCGCCAGATGCATACTTATTTTATGAATGGGCGGCGTGACCATCACATCCGCTTCCTTTTCGATACACAAATTGGCGCAGCGCAAAACCGCCTCGACGCTGGCCATGCCAAACTCTGCCGACGGCACCCCTGGTGCGGCGGTTGGCATGGGAGATTCCAATTCCAAAACAGGAACTGGTGATTCTGGTGGCAGGGAGAAAGCATCCTCAGCACGCGCGACCGACTGCAACTCAATGGCAATTCCTAACTCAGCAGCAATTGCTGTAAGGGCAACACGATGTCCAAGGATTAACGGCCTACACGCCTCACGCAAAGTGCCGTCGCTTAGAGAATGAAGAAGGACCTCGGGGGCAATACCCCCGAGGTCCCCTTGCGGAACCACAACTCGCGGTTCCATGGTTATTCTGGCGTGTAACTCACTGTCACAAGATTTCCGACTGCAGAGATATTGATCACCAAGACCGGCGCAACATTATTGACGCTTTGAATCCTAACCACGCCATTGGCCACCGGGGCAGGCGAGGCTGCAATCATCATCAGGGGCAGGTTAATTACATTTGTGGTAATCGAACGCGAGTTATTACCAATCGTAGAGGTCAGGGTTGCCGTGCCTCCAAGGTAGTCATTAGGCAACCATTGCTGTAGCCACATAAATGCCTTGCGTGCATCTGCGCGCGCAACTTGGATGAAGCCATCGTGCACTAAGCCGACTGTAGTGTAGAGGCCGCCGCGGTTTAACATTCCATAAGGCGTGCCATTCGCATCAAGAATTTGATTGCTTAAATCCTGGCCACCGAGCATGCCGAGCACCGCTACCAAAGAATTCCCTGAAGAGCCGGCACCAAACATCAAGTCCAGCTCTGGGTTGATCGCGCAAGGAAGGCTACCAACTACTGGGTTATCGCCGTGGTCTCCGGTACCACCATTCTCCACATTCCCCTGTGACGAAATCAGTAGCGGAGAAGTGGCAAGAAGGAACATCCCACCTAGGAGCGCGGCAAAAAATGCCGGCTTCATAAGGTACTTGAATGCTGTCCTATTTTTCATCGTATTAAGCGGCAAAAAATGCCGGTTCCAGTTGTTCGAGTTCTGTGCGGCAAGTCCTGTCGACCTGCAGCGACTCCAGAAGGTGATCGGAGCTCTGCAGCCAATCCACAACGGTTGGCCAAAGCTCACTGTATTCGCTGCGAATCAAACACAGCATTTCCAACGCTTTTGGCATTTCGCAAAGCGAAATATGCTCAACTGCGATGTTGTAAAGAACAAAGGCGAATTCTGGCTGGTGGTGAACCAAGCCACTCGTAACCACCCAGCGGTAGTATCGTAAGGCCCGACGGTGGTCTTTGTTGCGATCATGAATCAAGCCAAGTTGAATAGCGGCGTGTGCGCGATTCAAGAGTCGATCCGTATTCAAGAAAACCTCAAGGTACTCAGCTTGGGCCAAATCTTGGTTGTTTTGGGCTTGGTGTACAAAACCAAGGTAAATGTGGGCTTCTGCAAAACGTGGCTTGAGGCGCAAAGCCTCAGAAAGAAAACCACGTGCTTTTTCGAGATGAGAAGAAGCGCTGCCTGCCATGGGCGTAAAAGGAGTTTCACAAACACCACTACGCTGCGCTAGGTTTGCGATTTCAGCGGCTTCACCGCTCTCGAAACTATCAATTTCAACGGGCTCCTCGGCAATACGCACCAGGTATTCACCATCTGTGCCAGCCAGAGTGTAAGCCTTGCCCAGTTCATAGAGAGTACCGGCCAAACGACGAACGATTTCCGAATCCGTGAGGCCCTCAAAAATATCATGACCAGGTAGGCGCGATAAGCGACGCGCCAGCGAACCGGGCACGGCCATATCGCGATGAGCCAAAGCCTGTAAACGCACTGCGTGGAAGAAATCTGAGCAATCAGAACAAGCTTCTAAGTGAGCTAAGGTGCGACGGGCATGCTCTTCAGGAACTTCGCCATCAAAAAGTGCGCTTAAGCCGCGCTGGAATCCGGCACAAACCATCGGTGATGCGGAACTCCCGTTGCGAATGGCATCATGGAAGCCCGTAAAAGCCGTGCGATCGGCCGACGCATCGTAGAAGCTCATGCGCCTTCCTCCAGGTTACGAACAATCTTCTGTTTGGCGGACTTCAACGTGGTGAACCGGCCTCTGGGGCGCGCCGATTTCTCGACTGCCGGAGCCGGAGCAAACATGCGATCATCTGCCGCACTTGCCCGGCCGGCGTCGGCGCGGGTGCTAAATGGAGCGGATTTTTCACGCTCGGGCGACGCTTCTCCAGCGGCGGAAAACTTACGCTTCATAATCGTGAAAATCTTGCGCCGTGCGCGGAAGATCCGCATTTTGAGGTTCTCAACCCGCACTTCAAGTTCCGCAGCTGCATCTTTGTAGGCAAGGCCATCAACCTCTACCAAATACAAGGCGCGTTTTTCGCGCGGCGTGAGACAGCGATAGGCCTCTTGGTAGAAGTGCAGGTAGAGCATCCAGGCGCCAATGAGCTGCTCGTTGGTTTCCTTATCTTCCGATTGCTGGAGTGGCGTGAGGCCGTCGAAATCCTCGGGCTCGAGGTTCGGTAGATCACGGTCGGAATCGCGGTCGGGGCTAGTTAAGGAGACCACGTGGTTGCGCTGAGCCTTACGGCTATGCTTCAACGTGGTGTTGCGCACGATGGAGTGAGTCCAGTTGCGGAACGCCGACGGCTTGGTGGAATCGAAATTCTTCGGGTAGCGGTAGATGTTGAAAAACACCTCTTGCAAAACATCGTTTGCACCTACCGAAAAAAAGCTACGCCGCAGGTGATGGTAAATCAACCGCATCACCCCATCTTGGTTCAGCTCGAAAAGAAGCCCGAAAGCTTCGTTCGAGGCCGTTTCCGCATAGATCGCCATCAGTTCCGTAGACAATCGATCACGCTCGCGGGAATCTAAATCGCCCAAGCGGCTGCTAAATTCCAGCAAACGGCTATGCCCAACCTCACGAGCAAAAGCTTCCAGCCGGGCGGCGAAGCTTTCAATCTGTTCGGTTTTTAGGGGGGCGAAGCTCATTTGGTTAAGTAAGACTAGGACGTATCAGTGCTAGGGTAACACCGATAGTTTCTCAAATTCGAGAAATCTGGTCGCAACCACTTGGATTTCCCTTGGGGAAAACTTGTCTAGAACAGTGTTAGAAAGGGGAAAAATTGTGGACAACTCATGAGAAACCCAAGAAAAACAGCTCTAATAACCTGTTTCTTGAAGGATTGCCTCAATTTCCTGTGCATTACTATGCACCAGCTGCAATCCAGAGTCTTCCGTCATCGCCGCGCGTGAAAAACTAGCGGCAGCCAAGAGATCTCCCTCGACGAAATGAATCGCGGCGATGCTGGTCAAGCAGCGAGCTCGCATGGCGCGACAGGTCGCTCTCAGCAAGGCCTGCACATACATGTCGCGGCCCTCTTGCACGGCTCCAGAACGAAAAAGGCACGCAGCAATGGTTAAATCCAGGTGAGCAGAATCATTGCCGAGCTCGCGTGACCGCGCGCATAACTCCAACGGCTTGAGCACGCGTAAATCCAAGTGTTCATGGCCCAGTTCGTTTACCTCAGCCTGTAAATCGCGCAAACTTGGACCAAGCAAACTGGAATCTGGGAAATAGCCCGCCAAGCCATCGCGACGCATCTCTAGCAAGGTTGCGGCTTGATGAAGGCGCCAGGCCAAAACCCGTCTGGTTTCCGCTTGGCAGACGCCGTGCAAAACCTGCAACCGCTGAGAGGAGAGCGACTTCACTCCAAATCCGTATCGCGCTCCTCATGAACAAAGTTTGATTCTCGCGCTTGCGGCGCGCGCCAGCCACGCGGCAACTGCAAGGCTGGGGCGCCCCCTTGAACACGCGCCCAAATTCGAACCAGATTTTCTGCCGCGGACCCCTGCGGAATCCCGGTATAGCTCGCAACCTCTTCTACGCTGCAACGCTCCACCATATACAGGTACAGCAAAGCACGGTCTTCAATGGGCAAACGATTGAAGCGCTGCTGGAGTTGCGCCGAAGGTTCGCCACTGGCGCCATTCGTCGCACCAAGCTCGTTGCAGGGGTTTGCCACATCGCGAAGAATGATGGATTCAATCCAAATTTGGAATATCAAATGCGACTTCGGCAAGCTCTCGCGGCGACATGATTTGGCGAACATTCGCGCAATCACCATTTCCTTAGGCAACAACAGAAAGTGCCGGATGGTGACGCCTTGAATTGCTTTCTCAATCCACGGACAAAGTAACTCGAATAACTTTCCTAGATAGTGAAAACGTTGACGGGGCGGAACCTCGAGAAACGCTTGATATTGCTGACAGGTTGCAAGCCAGTCGTCGGCAAGGCGCTGGTCGAGAAAAGGTGATTTCGGGGGAGCTGGTTTGCGGGACATTAGGGTTCCACAGGAAAACAAATGGGGGAATGAATGTTCGCCCAATAAAGGGCGGGGGTTCATGACCATAGCAATTTGCTTTCCTTTTGGGATTGGAAATTTTCGTGTAATTGGGATTTAAGCTGACGCATTTTTCGGCAATAATTTTTAACCTTTCCTCGGTTCCCCTGGGTCGCAGGGCGTCAACCGCCATGCATTCCCTTTTGTTACGGCTAAATATAGGTTTTCGCTTTTTATCTGGCCAGCATTCCTCAACCTATTGATGACGCGGGGCAATCTTCTGCATCGCGAGCGCCAGTGAAGTGCCTTGCCCCTTTTTTTCCTTCTGTTGACCGCTTGTAGGCTCCGAAAAAAAGGGCGCATGACATAAAACTCCTTTCATGCAATTCCATGTTCACCAAATACACGCGGGCATTTTTCACCATGCTGGGCGTTTCCATTATCCCAAATCATGCCTATGTGGATTAGCGGTCGCTGCTTAGGAGGGGTCGCTAATATGGGTTCCATGGGCGACTTCAACGTCAACTCCTATCGGGATGAGGAGCAGCTGCGGCTGTTCACCAAGGCACTGCTGCGTGACATGCAGGCGCTTGAGTACATGCTCAAAAACGATATGTTCGAGAACGATCGCCAGCGCATCGGTGCGGAACAAGAGATGTTCCTAGTCGACCGCGCGATGCGCCCCGCGAATCTTGGTGGTCGCATTCTTGAGGCCGTAGAGGACTCCCATTTCACTCCGGAGTTGGCGCAGTTCAACCTGGAGTGCAATCTCGATCCACTGGATTTTCACGGCGATTGTCTCGCCAAGCTCGAGCGCCAAAATAACGAACTCGTCAATAAGGCGCGGGTTGCTGCGCGCGAGGCCGGCGGCCACGTCGTCTTAACAGGCATCCTTCCCACTCTGGAAATGGAGGACATGTCGCTCGATAACATGACCCCAAATCCACGTTATTACGCGTTGAATGATGCGCTGGCCCGCATGCGAGGCGGTGATTTCCAGCTGCGTATTAAGGGTATTGATGAACTGCAACTCACTCATGGCACCATCATGCTGGAGGCCTGTAACACTTCCTATCAGGTGCATTTACAAGTTTCCGCCAATCAGTTTCCGCTGCACTACAACCTAGCGCAACTAATCGCTGCGCCGGTGCTCTCCTGTGCGGTCAACTCGCCGATTCTGTTTGCGAAACGGTTATGGCGTGAAACACGGTTGGCGCTGTTTCAACAATCCGTCGATACCCGCTCCTCTGAACTGCACTTGCGCGAAATGATGCCGCGTGTCATGTTCGGTACATCTTGGGTAAAGGATTCTGTGGTAGAGCTTTACCGCGAAGACATCGCCCGCTTTCGCTCGTTAATCGGTGCCGAAAACTATGAGAGCCCTATGGAGGCGATTGCTGCCGGACGGCCGCCGCTCCTCAATGCCCTGCGGATGCACACTGGCACCATCTATCGTTGGAATCGTGCCTGTTATGGCATTAGCGCTGGCAAGCCGCACTTGCGCATTGAAAACCGTCTGCTTCCAGCAGGGCCTTCGGTGGTGGATGAAATTGCCAACGCTGCGTTTTGGCTTGGCCTGATGCGTGGCATGGCTGAGGAATACGGCGATCCACGTGGCCGCTTTGAATTCGACGATGCCAAAAATAACTTGCTGGCCGCCGCTCGCTTGGGCTTGGATGCGCAGTTGCGTTGGGTTGATCATAAAACCTACCCCACGCACGATTTGATTCTTACCGTTCTGTTGCCTCTGGCACGCCGCGGACTCGAAAGTCGTCAAGTGGATGAAGCCGATATCAGCCGTCTGCTCGGCGTCATCCGCGAGCGAGTCACGCAAGAAAAAACTGGTGCGCAATGGATGCTTTCTTCGGCAGTGGAGATGCGCCGCACCGCCAATGTTTCAGAAACTTTGTCCGCTTTGGTGAGCTGCTCCATTCACAACCAGGAAACAGGTGCGCCCCTGCACGAGTGGCCGCTGGCGGAAGTCTGTGATACGAGCATGTCGTGGAGCGATCAGTACGAACGGATTTCCTCGCTGATGAATACTGATTTGTTCACGGTGCGCCAAACCGAATTGGTCGACCTTGCGGCCAATATGATGGATTGGTGGCATTTGCGCCATATTCCAGTGGAGGATGATGATCACATTCTGGTGGGGCTACTCACCCACCGTGTACTGATGCGCTTTGCTTTCAACCGAGGTTCCGAAGATGTTCAAGTGCCTGTTTCAGAAGTCATGGACGCCCACCCAATTTGCGTGAGCCCAGAAACCAGGACCCTGGATGCTATTGCGTTGATGCGCCAAAAGAAGATATCCTGCTTGCCTGTAGTGGATGCCAAACACCGGCTTATAGGGCTCATTACGGAAGACATTTTGATGGGCATTGCCGCTCGTTTACTCGAGCAAAAACTCAAGGATTAACCCTATTTAGGCGATGAATTGGGTGAGCCTCCCCCTGCCACTAGCTTGAATCCAGCCTCATCTACCGCACCCGCTTTGCAGCACTACTCGCGTGTCCTCGGCCGTTATGAGGGCCAGCAACCTGGGCCTTTGGTGCTCTGCGTGGGTGGCATCCACGGCAACGAACCGGCTGGAATTCATGCTCTGCAACAGGTGTTTGAAATTTTGCAAAGCACCCAGCCGAAAATGCGTGGCACACTGGTTGGATTGAGCGGCAACATTCGCGCTCTGGAAGTGGGTACCCGCTTTATTGATCACGATTTAAACCGTGCCTGGAAACCTTCTCGCATGGAGACTCTTGAGAGCCTGAACGACGGCTGTGCGGAAACTCTCGAACAGCGGGAATTGCTCGCCACCATCCGCACAATGGTTCGTGGTCAGCGCGGCCCTTTTTACTTTTTGGATTTGCACACTTCGTCGGCCGAAGGCGAGCCCTTCGCCTGCATCGGCGACACCATCCGCAACCGCAAGTTTGCGCAAAGCTTTCCAGTGCCAGTAATTTTAGGTTTAGAGGAGCAGCTGGAAGGAGCACTACTGGAACACTTAAATAATGCCGGCATGATTACGATGGGGTTTGAAGCAGGACAGCACCGTGCTACTTCCTCCGTAAGCAATCATGCCGCTGCAATTTGGCGGGCGTTAGTCGGCGCGCGCTGTCTGCGCGAAAGCGAATGCCCTCAGGCAAGAGATGCCGCCAAGTTACTCGAAACCAGTCGCAACGGTCTGCCGCGCTGGCTGGGTGTCCGTTACCGCCACGCCATTACCGAGGCCGACGGCTTCCAAATGCGACCTGGTTATCGCAATTTTCGCCCTCTGCAGCCGCACGAAATTGTGGCCGATGATCAAATTGCTGGGGGCATTCGTGCCAACTACAAATCACGCATGATTTTGCCCCTCTATCAAGGCAAAGGGGATGATGGTTTTTTCCTGGCACTGGAGATTCACCCCGCCTGGCTGGCGACCTCAAGGTGGATGCGTCGACTCCGTTTCGATCGCGCAATTCACTTACTACCTGGGGTCCGGCGTATACGCGGCGGCCATGGCCAAGAGGCTCTCCACGTCGACCGACGGATCGCGCGCTGGTTCCTGGTTGAAATATTTCACCTTCTCGGGTTTCGCAAACGTCGCATTCACGGCGACCATTTTTTAGTCGAGCGACGTAAGTTTGATCTCAAAGGTCCGCCACACCTGGAGCTCTAACGAAGCACTCAGCGGCTCGTGCGGAACAGTTTCCACAACTCCTGCAGCGTGCTGGCAGTTGCGCCAGCGTTGACGTTGGCTGCCGCGATGCGGAAGGCATCGCGCCATGTTTGACGCAGTACTCTGCGCGCATAGGCAACGGAGTGCTGCGGATCATAGATATGCGCCGGCTCGCCGGTCAATCCGTTGAGTTCTAAAACCTGAATGTTACGGCCAGTTTGGAGGTCGGCCACCGACGGCACGCGTATGTCATAGCGGCCAAGGTAAAAACCCGACGCGCGCTGACTAATTTCATCGACGACCTTTTCGAGAGCAGGTGTCAACAAATCGTTGCAGTCGAAAAACGCAGCGCCACGACTGTGCGTGCCGAGTGGACTCAATTCCACGATTTTCCCAGCCGTCGGCACATCAAATATGCGCTCGGCATGGGTGGCCAACAAACTGCGCGCCATCGCTACATGCCGAGGATGTTGAAGGATTAATTGCTCGAGATTCTTTTTGCCGTCCCCGCAAACGACTGGCGGCTGCTTGGCCGAAAGACTCACCACATTGCCATATTTTGCGCCGGGGAAACGCAAGTAGGAAATGCCAAACTCCAAGCCATGGATGAATGGTTGCGCAAGCGCAGCGCGCGGAAAATCCGTAAACCAAGCGGCTGCCTGTGCTTGGTTGTGAATCAACACCACTCCGTTGCCACGCTCGCCAGCATCGGGCTTCAGGATGAAAGGGTAAGCGATGGCATGCTGATGACGCCAGCGCTCAAGCCGCAAAAGGCGGTCTCTTACCGTTTCTGCGGCGGGGAATAAACACATGGCCGGTACGCCTTCTCCGGCAAGCTTGGTAAGTAGCGCTCCCTTTGATTCGCCAACCAGGCCACCGCCTTCGAGGGCTGGGTTCACGGCGGTAACGAGCGTAAAGCTGCGCTGACGAATGGCTTGCCAAAGGATGGTGACAAGCACCGGCCAGTAAAGACGCCAACGAGGCCAGTATTCCCAACACCATTGGCGGCGTATTGCCCCGACCATCAAACGCCTGCCACGCCAAGAAAAAAGCGGCACGATGAGGCGCGTCATCAACAAAACTAGCCCGCCAAGTGCAACCAAGATCCCGAGCGCGTGGTCCTCGAAACGCTGCAAAACATATTCGGCGTGCTCGCCAAACTGACTGGCAAACCACACTAAACTTGGCGCCCACAACAAGCAAGCCAAACTGAAATACAGAAAGAAACTGAGTGGATTCGTACGCAACACACCAGCGGCGAAATAAGTTGGCAAACGCAAGCCAGGCGTAAACCGCGAAATAAAAATCACCGCAAGCCCGCGCCGGGAAAACCAAGCCGAAGCTCGTGCTACCGCTGCTTCGTTCGTAAGCCAACGAAGGGGGCGGCGGCGCAATGCCGGACGGCCCAAATAACGGCCGGCCAAATAGAGAAGCATATCGCCAGCCAGAATACCGCAATAGCACGCCAGACTTGCGGCCAACCAATGGATGCGGCCTTGGGAAACCATCAGGCCAGCGCTTATGCAGGCAAGGTCTTCCGAAATCAGAGTCGCTGCAGCCAGACTCAGCATCAACAGGATGATCTCTGCATCAGGCATTTGCTAATCCGGAATGCCGTCGTCATCGCTGGGGTTTAAGCGGCTCCAATCGTGCAACGGTTCGAACATTTCGTTCATCCGCTCCGCCACTTTTTCTGCCAGTGCGAGGCGGCTCTCCCCGATGATGGGTTCCGGTGCCAAACGCAGGCGCACCTCGACGCGCGGAATTTGGAATACCCCGAGCAGGTGATCAGAAAATGTCATGGCGCCCCACCAGCACAGTTTCAGTTCCACAGGGAAACGCACATCAGGTATTGCATAGAAAATGCAGCCAACGTGCACGGGCATGTTGGCACGCAAAGCCACTTCAAACATGTTGCGACGCAAGCGCAAAATGCGCCCCCCGGAACTGCTGGTACCTTCCGGGAAAACGACAACGCCGTTGCCAAGCGCTAAACGCTCCTGGATAGCTGCTACCGCTGGCAGCACCGCAGTTTTGCGGGTGCGGTCAATGAACATGGTGCCTGCGGCACGAATCAGCGGACCGAGACCTGGCCAATGTGCGAGTTCGGCTTTGCCAAGAAAATAAACATTCATCTGACTCCACAACACCAACACATCCATATAGGAAAGATGATTCGTGACCAAAAAGAATGGCACTTGCGGCAACGGACCTTCTCGGGTCACGTGAAAGCCCATGATGCGTAACGCAACGCGCGCCCACATGGTCATCAAGCGCACGCGAAGGTGCGAGCCTGCGCGGGCGGAAAAGCGCCACACAATCCATGGCAAAACCCAGCTGATCACGAGGATCAGGATGCTGAGTAGAATCAGCGGGGCGCGAATGGCGATGCGAAGGAAACCCGGCAATGCGGCAATTAGTGGGCTGCGAAGTTTTGGAACGTGCGCTCATCCATTTCCTGCAAATCCACAACGGTAAAGAAATCTACGGTGTGGAAGCGCCAGTCATGAGCGGGAGGCCCGCATACCTTAGCGCCGTAGCGCAAATATATTCCGAACAGAGATGGAATCTCTAGCGTGAGAGAGTCATCTGGATGCGGCAGGGGGTTCGGCATACAGCGAAATCCTTCATGTGGCTGGACTCGAAGGTTCGCATGGACATGGCCGTGACGTTCGAGATAGCTCAACATACGCTGGCCTTCGAGATGGGATTCCGTCGGCAGCGAATTGCAGCCGAAAAACCAGCGCTTGTCGTGCCACAGCACATAGGCAGCCAAACCGCGCCACAACAAGAATAGGGTACGACGGTTGCGGTGATCTTGGCGCACGCAGGCGCGGCCCAGCTCGACGGCGTTTGCCAGCATGGCTTCCGGCAGCGAACTTAAGTCGAAAAACTCACTGCTGTAAAACCCAGTTTTTGCACTGCGGGCAGTCGCGGCGGTTTGCAAACGATAGGTGCCAACGACTTCCGGGGGTCGCCCCGCGCTGAGGCTGGCGATGCCATCTGGGAAATACTCCACGATCAGATGGTGGCAGCTAGCATCGAAGAAATCGCGGTCTTCGCCAGTGGCATGGGCTGAAGCAAGGCCCTCGCCCATCTCCAGGTTAAAAACCTCGTAGCGCAGACGGCAGGCAGCGGCAACATCTGCCGCATGGATGGTGAAGCGCACACGATATCGGCCGCTTACTTCCAAAAAAGTTGGCACTGGCTCACGGCTGGAAGT
Organism: uncultured bacterium; assembly: GCA_937919925.1. Lineage (GTDB taxonomy): Bacteria > Planctomycetota > UBA1135 > UBA1135 > UBA1135. The sequence goes on from CALFOT010000081.1 coordinate 32,964, forward strand.
GAGCGTGGTGGCGGGAAAATGAGGGGCGGTCGAGGCGGAGCTTGGCATTGGGGAAGCCGGTAACTACAGAACATCCTAACGACCAGCTTTCCTGGATTCTCGGCCCAAGCGCCTTTGTGACAGAAAAAATACTGTTATTGGAAACTTGCTGGATTTCGCGGCAAACCGCGCAGCTCCTGGTCAGACGCGGGATACGCGCGCGCTTCGATTTTTCCATTCGCGCCTTTGAAAAGTTCCACGGTAGTAAAAAAACGGCCGCGGTCATCCTGGCCCGTGAAAAGAAACTGGTACCGGGAGCCTGCAAGCTTCTCGTTTTCAAGCATTCTTCCGGCGAAGGCAAGAGCATTGACGATGCGACCTTCAAAGTATGGGGAATCCTTGTGAAATCCTTCGGTCTCGATGGCGTCACGGGTGCTGCGGAAATTTACCGCCCAAATACCCATAGTAAAAACGCTCATCATGATGACCAATAACATGGCTGAGCCACGCTGACGGGAGCCATCTGTGCGACTGTATTTTTTGTTTCTCAATTTCATCGCTGCCTCCATACCAAAGTAACTTCGTGGCGTTCCGGATCAATGCCATCTGCAATTTTGATATGTATTTCCTGATTGCGCAAACGTCCGACATCGAATCCGGTCAAACCAGTAGCAACCACAAACGCAGTACCTGTGTGTAAATCTACACGAGTGAGAGTTCCGTCTTTGTAGCTGTATTGAATGCCGCGATCAGCTTCCTTCGCCAAGAGACCAAACTTGCGGCCAACTGCGGTTTCACGACGGACCAACAATGCGGTTTCTGATTGGCGTTCCACCTGTGCGGCTCCTCCAAAATCGCGTGCCAAATAATCTACGGCAAGATGTAACTCGCTAATCGTTTTTGAGCGATCTTGCAGCTCCAAAATCATTTCTGAAAAGGGCCGCTGCGCGCGCGCCACCATGGTGGCAAGCAGGGACAGCATGGTCACCACGATGGTTAGCTCCAATAGAGTGTGGCCAGTGCGGCGCCGGGATGGATTGGGTGATGGGGTCATTCCTTTCCTCTGCCTTTGCCACCCTTGCCGCCGTCCTTGTCCTTGTCCTTGTCCTTGCCGTTGTCCTTGACGACCACTTTCATATGGTGTTGGCCTATGAAGAGTTTTGGCTCAATGGTCACGGTGGTGTCACTGGTGCCAACCTTGGCAGAATCGTAGTGAAGCGTTTTTCTGGATTTCAGTCGGCTACGCCTATGACGGAAATCAACACGAATTTCTTCACGCGTGACCCTGCGCGTGGACAACGCCGGCCAAACCTCTCTACCAGCCGTTTTGATACGCGTAATGCAATCACTCTGGCTTGGGGGCATGATGATCTTTGGTATCGCACCGACAAAATCCTTACGCGCGAAATCACCTATCAAGGTTCAGCAGCTTCGGTACGCAACCTTTATTGGGCAAACAGCGTGCTGTTTGAAGATACGTTGCCAACCACTGTATGTGGTGCAAACGCAACTCGCTTCACACTTGCAACCCGCGAGTATGCAAGCCAGAACGCCTTGATTGTGGCGCGTTCGATCCAGCAAGACATGCTGGAGATCCCAACTGCAGTGGCTTACCCACTACGCCCATCAGCTGCTTTGTTGGAACTGCCAAACGCTGGCGGCGGCATTGATCAATGCCTTTACACAACTTACGAAGGTGCAGATACGCGCAACGCCGCGGACTTTCTGATTCACCTGGTTGTTCACCAAGTTCCATAAAGTCCGCGGCGTTTGAGTGACTTTGGGCTAAGCCAGAGTTTCCCTAAGAACAGCCGCCGCCTTTTTTGCCCTCACGCTTGGGCGGTGCAGCATTCTCCTTTGGCACTGGCGGAGGTGCAGCACCATCTAGGATGGGGCTCTTACCGTTCATCATCATGCGGTAACTTTGAGCTGCTGCTGCCATTCCCGTTTCCTGCAGGACTTGGCTATCCCAAGCCCGTGCGCCCCCTTCCAGTACCACTGCATCGAGCCCTTTTCTGCGCAGCGCAAAGGCCACTTCACGCGCTTTGCCTAAATCCTGGTCATCGACCAAGATAAGGCGCCGGTCACTAGGCAGGTCTGGACAGGTGCGCTGGTTGATCAAGGTGGCGGCATCTACATTCCATGCACCGGGCAATTCAATCGCCATGGAATCCACTTGGCGTAGGTCCATAATCAGATAATCGCTACGACCTTCGACAGCGAGTTCTGCCAGTTCCACAGCTTCGATTGCTGGAGCACTTGCGTTGACTTCAACGACTCCCATCGCGCGGGCGTCGCCAGGGCCAATGAACTGTACTACAGCAACCAAAGCTGCGCCCATGACCGTGACGCCCACGCTGGCGTAAGCACGACGAGGCAAGGCTTCTCTCTTAACCTTACGTTCGAAATAACCTACGACAGAGAAAGCGCCGACGGCCATGGCCACAACCATCAGAACAATGAATCCATTTGAGATACCCATCCAATCGGACAGGCTCACAATGCCCATGTCTCCCCAATCACGCACTCCAGCAAACACGGAGAACGCTTCTTCGAACACGCCGATTCCAATCAACATGCCGAACATGGCGAAGACGGCATCAAGTTTGCCGCTAACAATGCCCACCACCGAAGTGCCGGGGCAATAACCAGCCGTAACAAAACCGAAACCGAGTAACAAGCCGCCGACGACTTGCCCACCCAGGTAAGTCGGACGGAAGGCGATTTGGTCCATGGCAATCCAACCCATGCCTTGCACTGCGTAAAGGCCGAGCATGGCAGTGACGATTGCCGAGAACATGACTTTGAGAACGCGCCAGTCTTTGCCGTAGAAAATGCCGGCGAGAACTTTCGAGCTGCCGAAGCCGCCGTTTTCAAGCATGAAGCCGAAACCGAAGCCGATCATCAGCGAGATCAACAAGGTGGCATCCAGGCCAAATTCGTGAAATGCGTTGAAGGGAAAGTTCATAGCCACTGTTTCCGTACGAAGTAAGCAAGACCGAAGCCGCCTGCAAAGACAGCAATCATGAAAGCCCAGCTACCGAGCGACAACATTGCGCCGCCGGTCAGGGCTTGGCCACTGGTGCAACCGCGAGCAATGCGCGCGGCCAGTCCCATCATGATTCCGCCACTGACAGCCATGATGAGGCGACGTTTTTTACTGGTGTTGGGACCGCGTTCCACCGTGCCGGCTTTCACCACACGACGACTGCGGAAAGCACTCAAGAAGCCGCCGATTGCGACGCCAAGTAGCGCGAAAATCAGTTCGTCTTTCAAGAAGTGCTGCTCACCGGCAATCAAAGTCTTACCGTGTTCAAGCCCTGCTAAGTGTTCGGGTGCCACGGTGTTGACCGCAAGAGCACCAATCTTGGCAAAGCCACCGGAAGCTCCGAGACCACTGCCCAGCACCAAAATCGCGGCGAGCAGGACCAAGCCGAGGCCGAAGCCCGCAGCGTAAGGAGACCAAAGAGGTTTGGGGTTGTTCATGATGTTAGGCTCCATATCCGAAGCTCTGTCCGGCTTGCACCATGACTAGGCGCAAGACCAAACCACCGACGAGAATCAATGCGGGAGCAACCACCGTGTGGGGCCACTTGCCGCGTAAGGACTGCACTTCCAAAACTGCAGGGACAATCAGGCCAGCCACTACAACGAGTGACCAGAAAACTGCGGTGTAAGCACCACCGAGGATTTGGTGGGCAGCTTCTAAACCGGCTTCGCTGCCGTGTGCCATCGCACCCACCCACATTAAGATGACGGCGAGTTCCATGAACACCAGCAGCAAGTCGAAGCGCACCAGGATGTCACGTTCTGCACGCGCACGCGCTAACAACATGGTGAGTGCCGTTCCTGCAGAAAGGCCACTGATGAGAAACATGGGGCCGACCAGTGCGGAGTTCCACATGGGGCGTGCCGTCAGCGAGGCCAACAGCAAACCGGTGTAGATACCGAGTGCTATGCCCAGGATCAGAGTCCACCAGGCCAGCTTGCGACGGGTGTTGCCTGAGATTTTCTTAAACAGGCCCCAGACACTCCATTTGCCGATTGCGGTCTTGCGAAAGGGTTCTAGCTCGGCCAGCGTATAGAGGAACTGAACTCCTCCAACACCGAACACCACCAGCAGAATCCATGACCCCCACGACATCGGCGAGTAAAACTGGAAGCTGGTGTAGAAGCGGAAGACGTGCGCCTTAAACTCGAGATCGAGGAACAAGAAGAACAAGCCGATGCCGAGCAAAGGCGTGGCCAACAGCGGCACGGTTTTGGCGACCGTTGGATATCTTTCCTCGCGGCGGAGCAAAACAACCACCGAGTAAAGGAACAGGAGTCCAGCGACCAAGCCACCCATGAACAAGTAGACCGGTACTTCCCAACCCCAAACGGTGAGGGCAGGATCAACGTGCGGGTTCAAACGCGTCGAGGTGAGTTCTACGTAGTCGGAATGTTGCATGACCACACCTACACCAATAAGAAGAATTTAGGACGAGTACCAGCTGCCGTGCGCCGTTGTTCAAACTTGCGTTTACGCAACAACTGCGAAATCTCAGAGCCGGGATCGTTTAAGTCGCCAACCACGATGGCCGACGTCGGGCAAACCGTTTCGCAAGCAGTTTCTAAACCGCCCGTGATGCGATGGTGGCACAAAGTGCACTTGTCTACATAACCCGTTGGGTGAATGTAGCGTGCATCGTATGGGCACGATGCCATGCAAGCTTTGCAGCCAGTGCACAAATCGCGCTCGACCTGCACAGTACCGGTGAAATCGTCGATGAAGGAAGCGCCAGTTGGGCAGTTCTTCACGCATGGCGCGTTCTCGCAGTGTTGGCAACTCTCGGACCAGATTTTCATCTTCAAGTCCGGGAAGCTACCGCGCGTTTCTTGATTGACCCAACGGCGCGAAAGGCCTTCGGGTACTTCATTTTCCGAGCGGCAAGCAAGGGTGCAAGCGCTGCAGCCTACACAGGCGATCGTATCGACCACCATGCCGTATTTGTGAGCGGTACGAGTCATGTTAGACCTCCACCTTCTCAAGAGACACGAAGTTCACGCTGTATCCCGTAGCTCCCATGATGGGGTCTACTTTGTAGCGCGTGGTGAGTGCGTTGTCGTCGCCACCGTTATTGTGCGCACGACGCATTCGCGGGTCTTTATGGCCGAAGCCATGAACCATGTAAACACAGTCTCCGCGAATGCGCTCGGTGGCCTTCACCTTGACGGGGCCGGTTTCAGCTCCATCTTGGTTCTTCATCATCACGCGGTCACCACTGCGCAACCCCATATCAACCGCAGTGGCTCGATTCAGCCAGACCTCGTTTTCAGGGTACTGATCAAGCAGGCGGCTGTTGTTGGCCGTGCGCCCGAAAGTGTGCACTGGGGAACGCCCCGTCAGCAGGCGGAAGGTCCCTGGTCCGGGTTGCTCGGGCCGACGATAAACCGGAACCGGATCGAAACCGGTATCAGCCAGCTGTTGTGACCAGAACTCGATCTTGCCACTTGGCGTCGCTAAATCTAGCGGCGCACCCGCAGGCAAGTACATCGGATCGGCCTGCTTAAGGATGACTCCTTTTTTGTACAGGTTCGCTTGCTGTGCGGCACTAAAGCCACTTGCGTTGAGGCGGTCGCCAATCATGTCGTTGGCAGTTTCCCAAGGGAAATGTTGCTCCAAGCCCAAACGTTTGCCTAGTTCTTTCGCCATCCACCAACCAGGCTTCGAGTTACCCATGGGTTCGACCACAGGCTGACGCAAAGCCACGTATGGCTCGCGATACCAAGGCGCAATGAGATCATCATGACGTTCCAGGTAAGTGCACTCAGGAAGCACGACATCGGCCCATCCGGTGATTTCCATCGGCAAGATATCAATCGCCACCATGAAATCTAATTTTTGAATCGCGGCGAGCGTTTTGCGTGGGTCTGGCAACACCATCGGTAGGTTCGTGCCGTAGACCATCCAAGCTTTCAGCTCGTTCGGATCGCCAGTCAACGTAGCTTCGCGCAAGCCGTTGGCCAACACGCTTCCAGCGTATGGGTAGGAACCTGCGGGTCGGTCAGAAGCTGCTTGGTGCTCGGGTACCGGTGGTTGATTCTCTGCTTGCTTCAGCGGAATGCTGGAAGACATGTAGAAGCCGCCAGGTTGCCCCCAGTTGCCCAATAGACCGTTTACCAACGCAACCGCGCGGCATCGTTGCGTGTCATCGCCGTACCAAGTCACGCGGCGTCCTGGGTGGACCAGAGAGTGTGGTGCGGCCTGCGCCAGTTCCCGCGCAGTAGCAATCAACTGTTCGGGTTTGATGCCGGTTTCAATGTAGACCGCTTCCGGCGTGTACTTCGCAACTTCGGCGCGGAACTTGTCAAAGCCGACGGCATTTTTTTCGATGTAGGCAGCGTCATACCAACCTTCACGGATGATGACGTTGGCCCAACCAAGCAGCAATGCAATATCCGTTCCAGGCTTAATCGGCAGCCAGTACTTGGACTTTCCTGCCGCCACGGAGTAGCGCGGATCCACCGTAATCAAACGCATGCCTTTTCCAAGGGCTGCGGAAAAATCTTGCACCGACGTGTTGTGCATGTTTTCGCCGAGATGCGTGCCAATCAAGGCCATGACGCGCGCATTTGGAACGTCAGCGATTTCTGGAGAACCTGCACCTTCGCCGAAGGTTAGTTCAAATCCGACATCGCGTGGTCCGCGGCACTGCGCGTAAGAAGGAGCAGCAATGTTTGCCGTGCCCATTCCCTTGAACAGGGTTTTGAAAAAACTGCCACCAGCACCGTGGTAGAACAATGCCAAAGATTCCGGACCATACTGGTCAGCAACTTTGCGCAGGCCTTCCGCCGTACGATCCAAAGCTTCTTCCCAAGTCGCTACGCGGAACTCTTGCGAGCCACGTTCGCCAACACGGATCAGTGGTTCGCTGAGGCGATCTGGATCGTACAACGATCCGATACCGCCAACACCGCGCGGACACAGTCGACCGCGGCTTAATGGGTGATCAGGATTGCCAGTAAGAGCAACCACCTTGCCATCGTGGACGCGCGCGTGAACGCCGCATTTCCAGAAGCACATCTCGCAAACCGTCGGAATAATGGAGCCCTGCCCAAGTCCAGCTTCCTGGCTCTCAAGCGGGGTCTCTAGATTTTCCCACGGAAGGCTCGAACCCATAGTTGCTGCCAGCCCGCTGACTCCACTTATTTGGAGGAAGCGCCTTCTGCTGAGATCGTTTGTTTGCATTGTTCTGAGAGAGGGATTTGGCGGTCACCCGCTGGTCCTATCTACTTAGGGACATAAAAGCGGAAAAAGATACAATTTATTCTGCAATATTCTGGTTTCTGGCCAGAATAGAATTCGCTATAAACGCAGCGAGACGCGCACCTTAGGCACGCGTCTCGCTATAGGGGGTTGGGAGTCTGAGGGTTCTAGAACAAGACGCGGAAACCGATGATCAAGCTGTCGGTCGACATCGTGTTTTCCACACTAGATCCAGGAATGAATCCCATCAGGGGGTGGCCCATTTCGCCTTCGATGGAGTTCTCGAAGCCGTGTTGGTAAGCAATGTCGAAGAACCAATCGTTACCCACGCAGTAGGACATACCGACACTTGCATGCTGCTGAATGATGGCAGGAGCAGGCACGTTGAAGGTGGAGTTTTCATCCGAGATTGGATTCTCGTTGAAAGCATAGCCAGCGCGGACGCTGAGGCATTCATCGACTTCATACTGAGCACCTAGGGCTACCACAATGATGGAGTCCCAACCGAAACCAGTAACGGAGCCGTCAGAACCGAAACCTGCAGGATCGAAGCCGTCGGTGTTTTTGTAATCGATGTAACGAGCATCCAAACCGATGACCATCTTGTCGACGCCGCGGTAGGACAAACCAATCGATGCAATCGCTGGGAAGTCCATGTCGAGCTTCAACTGACGGAAGGCTCCTGCTGCATCGGTTGAGTTGAATTCGAAGTCATTGAAAACTTGCTGACTCTTGTAAGAGGCACCAAAGTCCCAATCGCCAGTGCCTTGATAGAACACACCTGCTTGGGCGCCGAAGCCCCATGAGGTCGCCGCGTTCAAACCACTGGGGTAGACCTCGTCGCCGTTGCCGAAAGTTCCATCGGGATCGTTCGGTGCGGCGAAACAGCCTGGGTTAATGGCAAGCGAAGCTTGGTCAATGTTTGGCGCGAAACCAACCGACCAGTTCTTATTCACTTTGTAGGCGATGGTTGGCGACAACTGCAACATTTGGAAGTTCGAGTAAACCGAACCGAATCCATTTGGTGGTGCCATCAACAGCGGGTTGGTACTACTGGCTGGGTAGTTCACGCCAAAGCCGCTCACCCCCACTGCGTTCATACCGAAGGTCAAATCCGAATCTGGAATGTGGTAGACCAACGAAAAGCTTGGGATGGGCGACACCGCAGAATCACTGCTGGTGGTGTCGGACATGAGTCCACCCGCCGTTGGCATAGCACTGCTGAGGTCGATGGAAGGCTTCAGCATTTCCATGCCGAACTGGATGCTATTCCCTTTCAGAGCCGTAATGGTTGCTGAGTTCCACAGCAAGGCTCCTGAGGCGTCCAGCGGGGTTGCGGTTGCAACACCTGCCATCGATTGGTTCACTGGGCCTTCGCCGTTAAGAACGTGTCCAGTTTGGGCAGCTAGCGAGCCGGAGATGAATCCGGCACAGATCAAGCTGCTGAGAGCGATCTGAGTAGTATTCCGAGGCATTGTTTTCTCCTTTTGGGGAAGCCCTCTGGGTCTCCCCACGCCCGTATTTTAGGCCGAAAAAACGAATAATTACCCCGTATATCTGGGAACCTTAATTATTCTTTTAGCACACAACTAATGTGGGTCAAAATGAACCGCACCGCAGCGGTGTAATAAGGTCTTGGAACTTCATCGATCCGCAGCAGACAGCGGCCATCTTCCTTGGGCACAATGCGCGCATGAAAAAGTTGCGCAAAAGCGTCATCTGCGGCCATTATTCGCAATACCCAGCCATCTTTGGCGCGCATAACTTCTTTGATTTCGCCGACGCACTGGCCTTGCTGAAAGCGTTGGCCGGCCAAATTTTCAATCGCGGCCGGTGCAGGAGTTGGGTTCAGGTGCAGAGTTTGCATGGCTTGAATGTCAAGGGTGCGCGCGGCGGGTGCCGGGGTTTTCAAGGTCACCAACAAGCGGTAAATCTGTCTTCCCTCTTGCAGCCATTTACTTTCATAACGGGTAAGCCCTGAAGCTCTCCAGGGGCGAATGGCGAGGTGGTTCCATGGAGCGGATGCTCCGAATCCTGCCCGTGCCCGCTGGCATAAATTGTAATTCGATCCTTGTGGATCAGAACTCCTGTGACTCCGGCAGCTGGCGTAGGTGTTGGGTTTGAATTCATGACTGTCCAGAACTCGCGCTCTAGAAGACGCCCTTGCGGCGCCTGCAAAACATTCATCGGGGAAACGCCCCGTCGCCCTGAAGAGATCGGGCGAATATTTCGCTAGAGGGCTGGTTTAATCCCCGTGGGAATCGAACTCTTGCGCATGTTGAATCCGTCCTGATCAAACACCACCGTGTAACGCCCGAAGCTTGAGGAAGAGCCATTGCGGGTCAGTTTCATTTCCCAGTTGGTTTCCCAGTTCGAACTTAGCGGACCGGAAACGAAAAAAAACTGCGGGCTTTCGACCATGACGTCGAGATCACGCAGGCTCCATGCGTAACGATGGTTCGCTTCTTGATACCGATCTTGTGCAGACTCAATCTGCGTGAGATAAGAAAAGGCTTCGGCAGCCTTGGTGCTCTCCACCGAGGACAAGAAGCGTGGTACCGCCAGAGTAGCGAGGATGCCAAGGATTACCACCGCGATCATCAATTCGACCATGGAGAATCCGGCCTTGTAGTGCTTGCCGATTTGTTTCATCTTTTTTCTTATGCAAAGGGCGCCGATGCGGAAGCCCGGCATATGCCCATCGGCCATCTCCTCCCTTCTTCTTGAATCCCAAAAGAAAAAGGACCGCACCCTCAAGCAAGGGAACGGTCCGACGGAAAAATTCGTTTCCTAGAGAGATGGGGCCAATTCAGCCTTAATCGTACTTTTTTCGCTATCAAAGCCGTCTTGATTGAAAACTACCTTGTAAGCACCGTAGCCTGCTGCGCCACCACTGCGAGTGAGAGTCATTTCCCACTTGGTTTCCCAGTTCGAACTAGTGATGCCAGAAACTGTGAAGTATTGTGGGGCATCAATCGTGAAATCTAGGGAAGTCGTTTTGTTAATGTACTTGCCATGTTCGGCGTGATAACGAGCCTGGCCACTTTCCACCTGAGATAGGTAAGTGAAAGCTTCCGCAGCTTTGGTCTTCTCCACCGACGACATAAAGCGCGGCACTGCAAAAGTTGCGAGAATGCCGAGAATCACGACAACGATGGTGAGTTCAACTAGTGAGAAACCAGTCTTTTGGGTAGCGATCATTTTCATCTTTATCTGTTTTTGTCCGGGGTTTGCGCCGAAGAGGCCCCGGTGAAAGCGGTAGGCCCTTCTCTTGGCTCCATTCCATCGGCGAAGGCCATGAGCCCCTTTACACTTTTTTTTCACAATCTCCCGCAAAACGTGCCCGAAATTGGAAAGCCGCACCTATCACGGGCGCAGTTTTAAATGAAAATGGACGTTTGAGGCGGTGGATTCAGTTCCGCGCAGCAGCACGTTCTGCAGATAACTCCGCCAAATGTTCGGCGGCATCGGCGGTAGGATAACAGCCCGTAAAACAGCCACTGCAAAAGTTGACAATCTTGTCGTTTCCCGCCCTGCCAGCAGCAAGCATCCGGTCTAACTCCAAGTACATCAAATAATCAGCGCCTATTTCTTCGCGCACCTGGTCGATGGTTTTGCCCCGTGCAACAAAATCCTTTTCCGTAGCCATGTCAATGCCGTAAGGGCACGGCGCCACCAGCGGTGGCGAGGTACTCGCAAAGTAAACCTTGGCGGCGCCCGCTTTCCGCGCGACCTCAATGATTTTGCGCGAGGTGTTGCCGCGCACAATCGAATCATCAACAAGCAAAACGTTCTTGCCGCGAAACTCCAGCGGAATCGGATTCAGCTTACGCCGAATCGAACGCTGACGCTCCTCCTGGTTGGGCATGATGAAGGTGCGGCCTACGTAACGGTTTTTGATAAACCCTTCGCGATAAGGCAGCCCCAGCGCCTCCGCCATACTCAATGCCGCATCGCGCGCAGAATCTGGAATGGGGATGACCACATCGGGCGCTGGAGCGCCGGAGCTGCGCCATTGTGCGGCTAAAGCCTCGCCGAAACGACGGCGGCTCTTGTAAACGCTAATTTTATCGAGGAAACTATCCGGACGCGCAAAATACACCAATTCGAAAATGCAGGGCGTGTGCGCGCTTTCCGCCACCTGAATGAATATCGGATCCTGGCCGGGCACCACCACCATGGCTTCGCCGTTACGCAAATCGCGGAAACGCTCGAACCCGATCACGTCGAAAGCCACCGACTCCGAAGCGACTGCCCATTCAATGCCTTCTTCTGATTCGCGGCGACCCACAATGCACGGCTTTATGCCACTCGGATCACGGAAAGCAAACATGACGCCCTCCGATAAAATCCCGCACACAGAGTAGGCGCCCTTGGCGCGCTGGAAGGCCGCGGCAACTGCAGCGCCAATGCGATCCGCTAAAGGATCACTGCCAATGGTGCGCAAGAGGCCTTGTGCGAATGCATAAAGAATGGCTTCCACGTCACACGAAGACTCTAAACAAATGTTGTCGAGTGGGAACTGATTTGCCTTCAGGTCTACCCAGTTCGTCAGGTTTCCATTGTGCGCCATGGCAACCCCAAAAGGGAAGTTCATATAGAACGGCTGCGCATCTTCTTGGGCACCCAAACCAACGGTGGGATAACGCACATGGCCAATCGCCAAATTGCCGCGCAGTCGCTGCATATCCTGCGAGCGAAAAATATCCCTCACCATGCCGTTCTGCTTACGCAGATGAAACATGCCGTTGAAAGACAGAATGCCTGCGGCATCTTGGCCACGGTGCTGAAGAGCAATTAAGCCTTCGTAGAGTTCAGGTGCAACGTCGCGACCAACAAGGCCGGCAATACCAAGGAATCCGCACATGGTGGTAGCGTGAAAGCTGGACGATCGGGAGGATGCAGCGGGGCTACTGCGAGAGCATTCTAGCGAAATCGCGCTTGTTAGCTGAGCTCGGCCTGGGGGGCGCAATCGAGCCAAGCAAAAAGCTCGGCAAGTAGCGTTGGCGATTCCACTTGCAACGTAGAACACCAGTTCCGACGCTTGTCACTATGGGCGTAAAGAGGATCATAATAACGCTCCAACAGCATCTCAGTGACTTCCGCAGCGCGACCCTCACGCAGCCATACAGCTAATTGCCCAGCCCATTTCTTGCCGATACGCCCCTCAAGGAAAGGTAGATGCTCACAAATCGCCTCGATGGCGCCCTCGGTGGCGAGATAATCTTCCATCAAGTTCGCAACTCTCGTGGCCGTAGTGCCCTGCAACTGCACTTGCCGCCCAGCTTCCATCGCTAACCAAAGCTTCTCGGGCAAAATAACATCCCCCACTTTGCGGCTCTCGCCTTCTACAAATGCCGCGCCCACGCCCAGCTGCTCCAGTCGCTGCACCAATTTCGAATCAAACATCGGCTGGCTAACCGGCTTTTTGCCGACGGCGCCCAACACCGAAGAGCGGTGATCTGCCAAGCTTTCTAGGCATAGCGTGGAGTGCGGTCGTTGCGCTTCCAACTGCGCGAGAATGAGGGTTTTGCCAACCCCAGTGGGCCCACGCAAGACCGTTAGCGCGGGTAGTGGCCGCTCAACCAACTGCGCGCGCACCCAAGTGCGATAACTTTTATAGCCGCCTTCCAGCAAAATGACCGGCACGCCCAAAGCCTTCAGCAAGGCCGCCACCGAGCGCGAGCGCATGCCACCGCGCCAACAATACAAAGCCAGAGTAGGCGTTTGGGGAGACTCTGTGATCTCCGTTTGAAAATCGAGCTTCAAAATATCAGCCCCTCCCCCAAGAAACGCACCCAGGTCATGAAAGCGCGGTTGCCAAACTGCAGGATCGAGCGGCTGGCCAACCAGCGCCTCTAATAAACACGGCAAACGTTGCTCGACAAAAGCCAAGCCAGCCTCAAACGCGCTCTGCGGGGACTCCTTTTGATAGAGAGTGCCCACGATGGCGCGTTGCTGATCATCAAACAGGGGTACGTTGGTGGACGTCGGCACGTGGTCGCGCGCAAATTCAGCCGGACTGCGTAAATCCACCCAGCGCCAGGGGTGCTGACGGAGAGTGGCATAGTCACTGGCGGGAATGCGCATGGTGGAGGAGCCAAAAGAGGCCCGCGAATCGTATCCTGTGTGCCTAATGAGCGAGACCCCTACCCAAACATCCTCTCTATTAAGCGCCCTCATCCTGGACGGAATCAACGAAACTCCGTTGCCCGGCAAGGCCAATCCGCTGTGGCAGCAAGTCACGGCCACTGGCACGGAGTTGTGGCTGGACACCGGCGATATGGACCAAGCTGCGGCTTTATGGAACCCTTCCTTTAAGGCCCTCACCACCAACAACTCCTTGTTGAACAAGGAAATCCAAAAAGGGATTTACGACAGCTGGATTCCGGCTGCGGCCGCAGCTGCGCTTGCCGATATGCCTGGTTTATCGCCGGAGAATCTCGTGCTCGAAATCGCATTCGCTTTGAACGCACGCCACGGCCTTCGTTTGGTGCAACGTTTCGGTGCACGGGTTTCCGTAGAGCTCCACACCGATTTGGCCCACGATGTGGAGCGCTCGGTAGCGTATGGCCGCCGCTACGCCGCACTGTGCAGCGATTTCATTGTGAAAGTTCCACTCACGCCTTCCGGATTGGTGGCGGCGCGGCAACTGGAAGAAGCTGGCATTCCGGTCAACTTCACGCTGGGTTTCAGCGCGCGTCAAAATTACCTTACGGCTTGCGTGGCGCAATCACATTGGGTGAACGTTTTCCTTGGTCGTTTGAATGCTTATGCAGCCAGTGAAGGTTTGTGCGACGGCCGTTGGGTTGGCGAACGCACCACCATGGCTTCGCAGGCGGTGCTCAAAGAACTGCGCCAACGGCTCGGAGTTCCTACTCAACAAATCGCCGCGAGTATGCGCGGTGGCGAGCAAGTGGAAACGCTCGCCGGCCTGGATGTTTACACCATGCCGGTAGCCGTTGCCCAGGAATATCTGCATACGGCGCCGCGCGAAATACACGACTGCACTGCGGAAGATTACCAGCCAAGTTGGGGCGAAGAAATTGGCCTCAACACCGAAGGCCTCAATGATCTTTGGAATGTTGACGCAAATTTCCGTGCTGTATGCGATTCTCTCGCCGCAGTTCCAGCTGCCGATTTAACTCCGCAAATGATTGAAAGCGCGCTACGGGATGGTGGTATGAGTGACGTGTTGCCACACCTAAACGAAGAGCAAACTGCACGTCTCATCAAAGAAGGTAAAGCCCCCCGACGTGATTCGTGGCTGCCAAACATTGCCGCCAAGCAGTTTGGCCTGGACGGCCTTTTCACTTTAGCTGGGTTGTACGCCTTCGCCGCCGACCAAGCGGATTTGGATGCGCGCATTCGCCGCCAACTGGGTTAAACACATGAACAAGTTGATTGAGTGCGTCCCGAATTTCAGCGAAGGCCGGGATATGACGGTCATGAAGCGCATCACCGATGCGATTGAATCTGTGGATGGTGTGTCATTATTGGATGTTGATCCAGGCGCCGCCACGAACCGCACGGTGGTCACCTTTGTGGGTGCGCCGCAAGCGGTCCTCGATGCCGCCGTGCTTGCTGGAAAAGTTTCTGCTGCTTTGATCGACATGTCGAAACACCATGGCGAACACCCGCGTTTTGGCGCGATGGATGTTTGCCCACTAGTACCGATTGCTGGTGTCACCATGGAGGAAACGGTGGCTTATGCACACACTTTGGCAAAGCGCCTGGGTGAAGAAGCGGGGCTTACCATCTACTGCTATGAAAATGCGGCACGCAGCGCCGCACGCCGCAACCTCGCCGATGTTCGTTGCGGCGAATACGAGGGTCTACAAGAGCGCCTGCAAAATCCGCACTGGGCACCGGATTTTGGCCCGGCCATTTTCCAACCGCGCAGTGGAGCCACTGCAGTCGGCGCACGCGATTTCTTAGTGGCCTATAACGTCAACTTGAACACCACTTCCTCGCGACGCGCCAACGCGATTGCTTTCGACGTCCGCGAAAAAGGCCGGGTTCGCCGCGAGCCCGATCCGCTCATCGGTGCAATTGTGCGCGATGCCAACGGCGAGCCACTATGGATTGCAGGCTCACTGCCTTGCGTGAAGGGTATCGGTTGGTTTATTGAGGAGTTTGGCATTTGCCAGGTTTCCATGAACCTCACTAATATTGCCATCACCCCTGCTCACGTGGCCTTTGATGAGGTTTGTGAAAAGGCTCGTGCGCGCGGAATACGCGTTTCTGGATCGGAGCTAGTCGGCTTGATTCCACTTAACGCCATGCTCGATGCAGGACGTTACTTCTTGCACAAACAACAGCGTTCCACCGGCATCAGTGATGCGGAGTTAATCAAAATTGCGGTGAAGTCGATGGGGCTCGATGAGCTATACCCATTCCGACCCGAGGAAAAAATCATTGAATATGTCTTAGCCGCAAAAACCAAGCGCAAACTTCTCGTTGATTTATCTCTCAAAGGCTTTGTCGAAGAAACCGCCGCCGAAAGCCCGGCTCCAGGCGGTGGCTCGGTTGCCGCAACGCTCGGCGCTCTTGGCGCAGCCCTCGGCACGATGGTGGCAAACTTGTCGGCACATAAAACCGGCTGGGATGCGCGTTGGGAAGAGTTTTCTGATTGGGCCGAGCGCGGCAAAGCTTGTCATGCCGAGCTACTCGCATTGGTAGATCGTGATACCGACGCCTTCCATGCCATCATGGCTACTTGGAAAATGCCAAATCAAACAGAACAACAAAAAGCACTCAAAAATGCCGCGACACAAGATGCTGTACTGCAAGCGATTACTGTTCCATTTCGCATCATGGAAGTTGCACTCCAATCCATGGCGGTTGCTTCTGCGATGGTGGATAGCGGCATTCCAGCCTCCATATCTGACGCCGCGGTTGGCGCGCTGTGCGGCCGCGCGGCGGTGATGGGTGCCTACCTCAATGTGCGCGTCAATAGCGGCGATCTTGCCGATACTGCTGCGCGTCAAGATTTTCTCGAGCGTGGCGCGACGCTGCAGGCGCGTGCGATCGAACTCGAACAGGATATCCTCCGCCGCGTGGATGCTGTACTCGGGTAACCAAAGCACCGCTACAGACTAATTAGGAATCATGGATTATCGGCCTGCCCATATGCGCGCTGCGGTTCCGCCGCTTGAGTTAGAAGAGATTGCCAATTCTCTAACTCACGCCTTAGGTTTGGTTTTCAGCCTCGCCGCCGCGCCTTTGTTAGTTGCCGCGGCAACAGCACGTGGCGATTCCCTGGCGGTTGTCAGTTGCAGTGTTTTTGCCCTTTCTTTGGTGCTGCTCTACGGTGCATCTACGGCCTACCATATGGCGCGGCGCCCCATTCACAAGAGCATCATGCAAGTGCTCGATCATTCCTGCATTTACTTGCTTATCGCCGGCAGCTATACGCCGTTTGCGTTGATTACTTTGCGCGGCGCTTGGGGCTGGTCGATGTTCGGCGTAGTTTGGGGCATGGCGGTTATCGGCATATTATTCAAGATATTTTTCACCGGCCGCTTTCATACGCTTTCTAATTTTTTCTATCTTGGCATGGGTTGGTTCGCGGTGATTGGATGGAAGCCCATGCAAGCTAGCTTGCCCGCCGGCGGCATGACTTGGCTGATGATAGGCGGCGCCGCCTATACTTTGGGCATCGTCTTTTTTATTCTTGATGAGAAAATCAAATTCTTCCACGCAATCTGGCACCTCTTTGTGCTGGCTGGAAGCGCGGCGCATGTGGTTGCGGTGTACCAATATGTGCTAGCACCGCCGATCGGAAGTTAATCCGCGGCGGTAGCTGAGCAACAGCACTGCAGCTGTGTTTAGCTAACCAGTTCGTTGACCTTGTCGAGCATTTCGCGTGGCGAAAACGGCTTCATAAAAATTGCGTCGGCGCCAAATGACTTTGCCATGCCCAGATAATTTTCAGTACGATCCTTGCCGCCACCGCTCATTGCAATCAAGTGCAGATCCGGATGCTTCTGACGAGCTTGCATGATACTTTCCAAGCCTTCCTGGTTAGGCATCACAATATCCGTCACCATTAGGTCAAATGTTCCGGAGTCGAGTATGCGGATGGCCTCAAGACCATCTTTAGCGAGCTCCACTTCATGCCCAACCATCTGCAACAGCTTCTGGAGGGTAATGCGAATCTCGGAGTCGTCGTCGGCAATTAGAATGCGAGCCATGGCTCCCTATCGACCAAGAATTGCGGGTGGCTAAAGCACCCTTTCTGCCTGCTTTCCTCCTTTTCAAGAAATTCTCGCCATTTGCCGAAGTATCCCTGTGTAAAACGCCGGGGTTCCGGCTTTCTCGCCTTGACGATGAACGTAGAAAAGGAAAACGACCCTGAGTGGAAAACAACAATGGCCGATGAGGCCGTTGCTGCTCCAGGCGTGGAAAGCTTCGAGGATATCTTCCGCCGCGAAGGGCTTGATCTCCTTACCCGCCGCTTGCGCCTAGGACTTAAAGTAGGCGTGCCTTTATATGTCGCATTTCTTGGGCTGGATTTCGCGCACGCACGCGATCATTGGTTGCCGTTTCTTATCATTCGAGTCTCTCTCGGATTAGTCGCTCTCGTAGTCTTCGCCCTCACCAATACGGATTGGGGAAAGCGTCATATTTCAATTCTTTCGTGCGGCATCATTTACACCGGCGCCTGGGGAATCACCATGATGACCAACATGTTGGGCGGCTTCGAAAGCACCTACTACGTAGGGATCATGTTGACGATGTTCGTATCCGGACTGTTCTTCCCGTGGCGTTTTCTCGCTTCGACATCCTTCAGTGTCGCCGTCATCGCCACTTATTTTTTCAGCAACTTAGCCTACGGAACTTTCTCCGTTGACGCCGCCCTTTTACCGATATTTTTCCTCACCGGAACCGGGCTCCTAACCTGCATGGCAACTGCAGCTGTCGAAGGTGCGCGCCGCGAAAATCTGCACATGCGCCTTCAACTTGAGACGGCGAATGACAGCCTGCAGGAGCTCGATAAGGCGAAAACAGGATTCTTCGCCAACGTCAGTCACGAACTACGCACACCGCTGATGCTCATCCTTGGGCCGCTCGAATCGATGATTCGCGGCGAGGCTGGGGACCCACAACCCTTGCTTAGCGCGATGAACGCCAACGCGCACCGATTGCTGCGCCAGGTGAACATGATCCTGAATTTTTCCAAGCTGGAAGCCGGCCGCCAAGATTGCAACCGTGAAGTTGGACAGATTTCCTCCGTCATCGAACAACTTGTTGCTGGAGCGACTCCCTATGCGGCGCAGCGCGGTATTGAACTGCGGCAGATTGATTCCTGTGTTCTTCCTGAAATTCCATTTGATCAGGAGCAAATTGAAACTTCATGTGCAAACCTGCTGTCCAACGCGATGAAATTTACGCCCGATGGCGGCAAGGTCACCGTCACCACCGGGTTCGATCAAGATAGAGTTTGGATTGAAGTGGCCGACACGGGTTGCGGTATCCCCCAGGCGGATATTGAGAAAGTGTTCGTGCGTTTCCATCAAGTGGACGGCGGAAAGACTGGCAAAATTCAAGGAACCGGGCTCGGACTCTCTCTTTCTAAAGAGCTGGTCGAGCTTCACGGTGGCTCACTCGGCGTACGAAGTGAACTCGGACAGGGAACTACTTTCAAGATTGAACTGCCAACTTTGGAATCTTCTGACTTCGAACAATCCGCAGCCCAGGATCCCACCACCAACAAAGAAGAAATCCAGACCGTGGCAAGGGTCAGCAGCAATCAAACCAGATTCGCCGATCTCGGAAGATCCGCGCTGCAAACCGATACCCTCACCAACCAGGGTCCGGAAGGGGCACCTCTATTACTCGTAGTCGAGGACAACCCTGACATGCGTGCTTTTGTTTCCCAATCGCTCGCGCGGCGTTACCGAGTTGAGACCGCCGCCGACGGCCTTCTTGGCTTAGAAGCTGCTCGACGTCACCGTCCTGACATGATTATCTCGGATGTCCAAATGCCAAATTTGGATGGCTTCGGGATGGTAGAAGAGTTGCGCAAGGACAAAACCTTCGACAAAACTCCAATCATCATGTTGACTGCAAAAACCGGATCAGATGCGGTGGTGCGTGGCTTGAAGTTAGGTGCGGTGGACTACGTCAGCAAACCGTTCAAGATGATTGAGATTGAGGCGCGGATTGCCGCGCAGTTGCGCATGGCGGATGTCGAACGCACCCTTGATGAACGGGATAGTCGTTTGGTAGCTGTTGGCCAAATGACTGGCACCATCGCTCACGATATGCGCGGCCCGTTAACCGCAATCTTTAACCGTATCGAACTGTTGCGCATGAAGGCCGATATGGCGGGCTCACTTGATAGCTTCGATGGAGATTTAACCGCCATCGAAAACACCGTGCGCCGCATCAACAATATGATCCAGGAACTTCTGGAGTTCGTACGCGGCAACAATCTCACGCTCAATCTTCAATCAACGCCACTGGGCGGATTTCTCGCGAAAATGGCAATAGACTTCAATTCTTCGTTGAAAAATGTTGAAATCGAACTGGTACAAGAAATTCATCTGGGAGCGAATGTTGCTCTAACTCTCGACCGCGATCGCATCATGCGCGTGATTGAGAATCTGGTCAACAATTCACGTGATGCACTAGTCATGGAGGATCAGCGTGAAAACCGTAAGATTTGGCTCCAGGCCACGGCCTTCGACGACGAAGTCCACATCCGAGTGGCAGATAACGGCCCTGGAATTCCAGAAGAAGTTGCCAAGAATCTATTCCAGCCCTTCGCCACCTTCGGCAAAGCAAACGGCACTGGCCTTGGGCTATCGATTGTGCGGAACATTGTCACAGCACACGGTGGCAAAATCGAAGCCGACTACGCCCCACCTGAAGGCGGCGCGGCGTTTCTAATTAAACTTCCCCTGGGAGCCGAACTCGAACGACAAGCAATAGCGAGCGCTTCCGCCTAAGCATCGCAAACCGAATGACCTGTGCGGACGACATCAAGGAATAAGCAATGGCCGGTTTCATCGATCGTCACTCCGGTCTTGGCCGCCCCTTCAACTGCAGATGCCAAATCATGCATCTCTTCCTCGATCCGATAAATTAGATGCCAGGCAGTTGCGAATTCAATCTGCCAAGAACTGTCAGGAACCCTCATCAGGTTTCCAACTAACAATCGGCCACCCGGATTCAGATAAGAAGCAAGCCTAGCAACAGTGCGGCGCGCGAGCGGCTGAAGGAGATAATCGAAAAGACCCATCGAGTAGATTAGATCAACTCCATGAATCTCTTCCTGAATTAACTCGCGCTCAGCGCCGCGTTTGGGGGCAAGCAATTGACGCAAAGAGAAGTGCAAGCATTTGATTTCTATCGGTGGATTGTCGCCACGTAAGCCAATCACTTGATTGAGCTCGGCGAGACAAGAGCCAAGGGCAGATTCATCCTGATCGACCAAGATAATCTCAACCTTATGTTCAAAACGTGGATAGGTGGCTAGCAATCGCCGCAATTCTACAGCGGGGCCGCAAGCCAAAGAAAGAATCCTGACTGGCCGGCCGCTATCAACTAATTGCTTCGCTGCCTCTAACGCAACTTCCGCACGACCTTTGATGGTCCGCCCGAGAGATGTGTGCTGCGCATAATAATGAACGAAACGCTGGAAAAGACTCTCGCCTTCGAGATTGGCTGCCTGAGCAAGCTCCATCATGCGGTAATCGCCGGCATAACCTTGCGGCTTAAAGTAAGCTCGATGAGGAAACTCGCAGCCCTCATACTCCAGCATGAACAAACGCTGGGCAAAAGTAAGCCCAAGTTCAACCTGACTGGGGCTGAGGTCGAGCGTCTCTATTTCCTGCTTCTCGATTAGCTGCTTAAAGCGGGGCCAGGTCTTTAAGAACATCGCTTCACAGAGCCGAAACGAATTAGACGGTTCACGCCAGGATCCTAGCTGATCCATCGCTTCAGCGGCCTCTAGGGCGCGGCGCACTTCCACCAAAAGCAAAAATAAATCCAAGCATCGCGCTCGCCACGAGTTTGGCAAGGTTTCAAAATCGCTCATCGTGTGCAGGGCACTGCCGACGCGATTTTCAAGAATCTCATCGTTGAAGCGAAGCGCATGAAGATTCAGCACCGGACCCAGGAATTGCACACCGTAACAATTGGGGTTGCCGGTGCGTATGTTGGCGATCCGCGCAGTTCCCGACCACAAGGTCTTGCCGCGGTGTTCAAAACGGAAATCCGTCAGCAATGTTCCTGGCTTTGCTTCAAGAGAGCTTTCGGTTTGGATACCAAGGCCAGTGGTTGAGACATCAATAACGCCAAGGCTTTTGTGGAAAACGCCGCCTAGGTTGAAGTTGCAGGTCGATGCAAACTCAAACGAGGCGACCTTCAGCCTTTCTGTACGAAAACGAAAGTGAGCGCTGGCTCCACTCAAATCAGCGTGGACGGCGCCATTTCTGTCATCACCAGGCTCTTTTTGTTGTTCATTCATCCTATTGATACCAGTGCAGAGGGGAAGCCGTACAACCCAGAGGGGAAGCCGTATTGGAATCGGCAGCCACCTCCGTAATTCGCACGGGAATCCTTGAAACATATCGAAAGGGCCCTATTTCCACACGAAAACAAGCATAATGCGCTGTTTGAAGGGCCAGCCTTAACTTATTAACGCTGGTGGCCCTGCCGATTGCCCTCTTCAGGGCTATCTGGCTTACCTTTTCCCGGGGGATTGGGGGAGGGTGGCGGCAGACTTCCTCTGGGAGGGCCGATTTCCCGCTCGGGCTGTGGGATCTCATTGGGTGGTGGGCCGCCTGGGCCACCCCGTCGATGGCCTGGGCCTAAGCCTTGGCCGCGACCTGGTCCACCCCCCTCGCCACGAAATTCACCAAATTTACCGAATTCGCCCGGACCTTCAGGGGCCCCCGCACCCCTTTGGGCGCCTTCACGATGGCCTCGCATCGTGAGGAAAAAATCAAATGCCG
>CALFOT010000082.1 GCA_937919925.1 uncultured bacterium
ATGGAAGGCATTTGATGAACCTGCCACTTTTACAGAAAAGATGTTGCTTAATCGGCCATAAAAGGTCTCTGACTTTTCTCCTCCTTCTCCCAGCCTTTGGAATGCTCAGACTTTTACCAGCCTTACTTTTTCTGTGTACATCAACCCTAAGCGCGCAACAGGGAGGAGAGCTTACTGGCGTTTCGCCGCTTTCTGCAGGCACCTCCGGGGCAGGAATGGCGTGGGGGAGTAGCGCCTTGGATGCTTCCACGAACCCGGCGGCGCTGATGCAGCTGTTTGGTGCGCACAGTCGCCATGGTGCATCCACCCAACGCGTCGAACTCTATGGGCGCTTTGTCGATACGCGAACGGAGATCACCGATCGATTTGGGCGCGCGGTAACGGTACAGCAAGACGCAGCTTTTGGTCCATGGTTTGCTTACGCTGCAAGCCTCGGGCCCGATGTGGTGTGGAGTTTGGCGTTCCAGCCAACTCTAGGCGCCGACTTCGCGGCCACGCGCAATACCATGCTCAACATTGTGACGGTCAATCTAGATGGTAGCGGTGGGCCAATGCCGCACGATGTGCCCATGGAAACGCAGTTGCGGCAATTGGCTTTGGAGCCGAGTTTTGCCTGGCGTGTGAATCAGCAGTGGAGTTTCGGCTTGGGTATGTCGATACGCGATACCACCCTCGAAACCACTGCTGCGACCGAACTTGGACTAGGAGAGTTGCAAGGTGCCTTACCGGAGAGTTTGGCAAATATCTTTGGCGACCTGAGCTGGGGGGAACTGATTCAACAATTGGGGCAAGACCGCGGCGTGGAAAGCTTCCAGACGGAATTTCACGGCGCGGCAGAGAGTGGTATGCCCACGATGTTTTTAAAGTTTGGCGCCAGTTGGCAAGCCTCTGCTCAAACCCAAGTTGGCTTTTGGTTTCGGCCGCAATCGTCCAGTACCGATATGGAAGGTCAAGTCGATGTCGATTTGTCTGCTGATTTAGGGGCTTTTGTCAACGGCCTGGAAGAAATTTTGGGCGCCGATTTTCTTGACGACCCAACTTCGCGCTACGACTTTGATTTGCGTAGCATCGCTTTCCCGCGTCAAGCCGGGTTGTCTTACGCACACGCGCTTGAAAACCACGATCGCTTCAGCGCAAAATTGGTTTGGACCGACTGGTCCTCAACTTTTTCAGATTGGAATGTGCACCTGAGTAACCCAAGCAATCCCGAGTTCATCGGCTACCTTGGCGGTGACGGCTCCGTGGATGTAGATCTCGGCCTGCGCTGGCGTGATAGCGTGGTCGTCTCCGCTGGCTATGAAGCGGATTTCGGTCAGCGCCTGACTGTGCGCGGGGGATTGGGGTGGTCAAACAATCCCGTGCGTGGCTCGGTGTTTTCAGGCGTCGCGCCTTACAACACCTTGCATGCAGCCGTGGGGGCAAGTCTTTGGGGTGGCCCTGAGGATCTTTTTGATTACCATTTGGCCATCATCACCGCCTTGCCGGAGAAATGGACTAGCGGCGATAACGAGGTGCTGTCCGATTTATCCGGCGATGTCTTTGACCAACAAGTGTGGTCGCTAATGTTTGGCTGCAGCCTGAGTTGGTAGCTCCGCGTTACAGCGAGTGAGAAACTGCGGTGCGCACGGCAACGCCGGCATCCGATTCGCCACCGCCACAATACACGGTGCCATCTTCAAAGACGGTCACCACACCACCGGCATGCGCTTCAGGCAAAGCGGTGGTGCTCACGAGGGTGCCCAGGGCGTCATCGTAAATCCATACATTCGGCAGTGGGATGGGATCCACTAAATCGCCGCGTGCACCGCCAACCACCATGGCGCGCCCATCGGCTAAAGTCACTGTGATGTTGAAGGCCGCATCGGCAGTGAGGTTTGGTTTTGCGGTGGTGACGCCAGTGGCCAAATTGTAAATCTCCGTTTTACGAATGGGTCCGATGTTGAAAATATCGCCGCCGCCGCCACCGGCGATGTAAACATTACCGTTTGGAAGTTGGGTGATACCACCGAGTGCACGTTTATCCCGCATGCTGCCGGTGTTCGCCCAACTGTTGGTGCTTGGAGAGTAAAGCTGCTGGTTGGCAGAGAAATCTGGAATCGGGATGCCAAACAGCAAAGTGTGGGTGATGCCGCCAGACACCAACCAGCGGCCGTCGGCCAATACCAACCCCGAAGCGCCCGCTTTGAACTCGGTCATATTCGGTCCCCAACTCCAAGTGTTGGTGGCCGGGTTGTAAAACTCCGTAGACTTTTGCGCCGAACCCAGCAAATCGGCCACATCGTGCATTTCGTGCGCGTTGTTGCCACTGGTGCCCCCGGCGACATACACGCGGCCATCCGCAAGCACCATTGCATTGCAGCCGGCGCGATAAGCACCCATATTCGGAGTGGCGGTCCAAATGCCAGTCACTGGATTGTAAATCTCGCAAGTGTTGAGCACCTTGGTGTAGTGATTGTTGCCACTACCATAAGGACCTTCAATGCCGCCAATGGCCATGAAGCGACCATCTTGTAGTTTGACCACTTGATGGAAGGCGCGCCCTGAGTTCATCACGCCCGGCAAGATGGTGTGGTGTCCGCTGACGGAATCCACTTGCCAGCAGCGGTTAATCGTAGGATAGGGCGTTGCGACATCCACCAGTAAGGCAGGGCCACCACCGCAGACGAACAATTTCGTGGGGCGGCCGGCTAACTCGCCCACTTCCCAAGTGGTGAACGCCAAGTTGGCACTGGCGAGGCTAGCCCGATTCTCCATTGCTTGCCAGCGGTTAGCTTGGTTGCCACTCATCAAACGGATGTTGGAAAAATCCTGATAGAGGGCGGCGCCGCTGCTGCCGGGGCGGGTGAAACCTTGCCAATAAATATTGCGATCCAGCAGAATCGGGTTATTTGGTAGCACCAAGTTGAAGGTGGCGGTGCCTAAGGCGTTGGCAGTGCCGGTAAAATAATTACCGTTTGCAGCTAAATCGATGCCGACGGCCAGCATGTCATTCGCATCGCCACTTTGCCCGACCAGATAACTGCTGCCCGTGCTTAAGAATGACGGGATCAAAATGGTGGTGGCATTGGGCGTAAGGCCAGACATCTGGGCGCTAAACGGCTGACCAAGGACATCGCCGTAAGTCATCAAGGAGCTAGTGGCGTTGGATTGAGCCACTAGCGGCGCGGCTAGCAAACTCAGGAGGGCGAGGCAAAGGGGGCTATTCATGCGAATCTGGGATTTTCCAGGGAGCATCAGATTAGCAGCCCAAGCGCACTTGCGGGCCTAGAACCCCTCAAAATCCGCAATTTTCTTGCGGAAAAAATCGGGCATCACGGCGCTGCCGCCGTTTTCACGGTCCCAAATCACCAACACCGCCTCGGCCTCGGCCCACACGATGCTGCCGCCTGGAGGGCCAAGGCGATAAACCTGGTGGAAGGAGCGCGCTCCCAGATGCACGGTAGCGATCTGAATCTCCACATCGGCGGGGCCATGACCGGGAGTGAGGTGGCGCAAATTAGTTTGGCCAAGCACGAAGGTGAATTGGTTCTGCACCCCAATCAAACCCAGTTCCAAGCAGTACTGATGCCGCGCTTCCTCCAGCAAAGTGAGGTAGACCGCATTGTTGAGCACACCTTGATTATCTTCATCAGACCAACGCGTGCGGCTGTATGCACGGAAGCGGATTTGAGCCGCGGGAGGTACGTTTGGGGCTTCCATAGGAGAATCGGTGGGTAGTGTGGTCGTCCGGGGCTGGACTATACTTCTCCCTGAAGGCCAAATGGCCTCGCCAATCATGCCTAACATCCTCGGAGTCGACCACATCGCCATTGCCGTCGAAGATCTCGACGTCGCCACGCGCCAATGGGCAGATCAACTTGGCTTGCGTGAAGGTGCGCGCGAGATGGTCCCGGAGCAAGGGGTGGAAGTGCAGATGATGTACGCCGGTGCAACGCGCATTGAGTTGGTGTGCCCCATTCATTCCACATCTCCGGTGCGCGCTTTTTTAGATAAGCGTGGGCCTGGTTTGCATCATGTGGCGTTGGCGGTGGAGGATTGCGCGGCTGCCATCGTAGAGGTGAAAAATAGCGGCGCGCGCCTGATTGACGAACAACCACGCGGGGGCGCTCATGGCACCCGCATTGCCTTCGTACACCCTGCTGCAAGCGGTGGTGTGTTGACCGAATTGGTCGAAGGCGGCGAAGGATTCCCAAGCGATTCATGAACCAAAATCCAATCGAAAAACTAAAGAGTTTGCGCGCCGAAGCGCAACTTGGCGGGGGGGCTGCACGCATCGAAGCCCAGCATGCAAAAGGCAAGTTGACGGCTCATGAGCGTATTGAGCTGTTACTGGACCAGGGCTCCTTCGAGGAGATGGATGCCTTCCGACGTCATCGCAGCTCCAATTTTGGGCTTGATCAACAACGCCCTCTAGGCGATGGCGTGGTGACTGGCAGCGGCACGATTGACGGCCGCGCAGTAGCGGTTTTTGCGCAAGACTTCACCATCTTCGGTGGCAGTCTTGCCGAAGAGCATGCCATGAAAATCTGCAAAGTCATGGATTTGGCGATGAAAGTCGGCATTCCAATGATTGGCTTGAATGATTCTGGTGGTGCCCGTATTCAAGAAGGCGTGGTTTCGCTAGCCGGCTATTCCGAGATCTTCTTGCGCAATACTTTGGCCAGTGGTGTGGTCCCGCAAATTTCCGCCATCATGGGGCCATGTGCCGGCGGCGCGGTTTATTCACCGGCCCTAACCGATTTTATTTTGATGGTGGAAGGGAGTGCTTATATGCACATCACTGGGCCTGATGTGGTGAAGACCGTAACCCATGAAGATGTCACTTCCGAAGATCTTGGTGGCGCGCATGTTCACGAAGAGATCTCCGGTACGAGTCACTTCACTTGCGGCGATGACGCCGAGTGCTTAGCACGTATTCGCCGCTTGCTGTCATTTTTGCCCGCCAACAACACCGAAGATCCGCCCTTGCATGTCAGCGACGATCCCAGCGATCGCTGCGAGGATTTATTGGATAGCATCATTCCGGAATTGCCAAACCAGCCTTACGACATCAAGAAAGTCATCACTGCTGTCGTCGACGACGCCGATTTCATGGAAATCCAGTCAGGCTACGCGCGTAATATCGTGATTGGGTTGGCGCGGCTAGCCGGGCGCAGCGTTGGCATTGTGGCCAACCAACCGATGGTGATGGCCGGTGTTTTGGACATCAACTCCAGCGAAAAGGCGGCACGCTTTGTGCGTTTTTGTGATTGTTTCAACATTCCAATCGTGACTTTTGAAGATGTGCCTGGTTTTATGCCCGGCACGGTGCAAGAACATGGCGGCATCATTCGCCGTGGCGCAAAATTGTTGTATGCCTACTGCGAAGCCACGGTGCCCAAATTGACAGTGGTCACGCGCAAAGCATATGGAGGAGCCTACTGCGTGCTATCCTCAAAATCCACGCGTGGGGATTGGAATGTTTCGTGGCCTGCAGCTGAGATTGCCGTCATGGGGGCGGAAGGTGCGGCAAAAATTATTCACCGCCGCGAGATTGCAGCGGCGCCGGATTCGGCTGCGATGGAAGCGCAAAAAATTGAGGAATACCGCACCATGTTCGCCAATCCCTATTTGGCGGCCGAACGCGGCCTAATTGATGATGTCATCATCCCTTCGCGCACTCGCCCGCGTTTGATTCGCGCGCTGGAATTACTCGCCAGCAAACGCGTATCCAACCCGCCGAAAAAACACGGCTCTATTCCTCTCTAGGCCTCTCTAGGTGTTCCGTCCGATGCTTCCTCCAGACTTCCCCATTAAGAAAATTCTGATTGCCAACCGCGGTGAAATTGCGGTGCGTATTTTGCGTTCCTGCCGCGACCTTGGGATTGATACGGTTGCAGTTTATTCGGCTGCCGACCGCAATGCTTTGCATGTACGTTTTGCCAATGAAGCCTATGCTTTGGGCGGCAATACCCCCGCGGAAAGTTATCTGCGCGGGGAAGCAATTTTAGAGATCGCCAAAGCTTGTGGCGCCGATGCCATCCATCCGGGCTTCGGTTTTTTAGCCGAAAACGGCGCTTTCGCGGATGCGGTGGAATCCGCTGGTTTGCGTTTCATTGGCCCCAGTGCGCATGCCATGGCTGTTATGGGCGATAAAATCGCTTCGCGTAAAGCGATGCTTGCCGCGGGTGTGCCGGTGGTGCCCGGCGATACCGATGCGGTTTCGGATGCGGCGGCGGCTGCAAAGTCCGCCGCTCAAATTGGCTATCCGGTTATGCTGAAGGCATCGGCCGGCGGCGGCGGCAAAGGCATCCGGGTGGTGCATCATGCTGGGGAAATCGAATCGGCGTTCCTCACTGCCAGCGGCGAAGCCCAAAACGCTTTTGGCGACGGCCGCATGTACTTGGAAAAATACCTGATCGCGCCACGCCATATTGAGATTCAAGTGCTTGGTGATCAGCACGGCAATTTGTTGCATTTTGGCGAGCGTGAATGCTCGCTGCAACGACGTCATCAAAAACTGATTGAAGAAGCACCTTCGCCAGTGATTGATGAAAAGACGCGTCAGCGCATGGGCGCGGCTGCAGTTGCTGCTGCGCGCGCGGTGGATTACATTTCTGCTGGCACCGTGGAGTTTTTGTGGTCGCAGGGGGAGTTTTATTTTCTCGAAATGAACACGCGGATTCAGGTTGAGCATGGCATTACCGAGGAAGTCTATGGGATTGATCTTATCAGCCAAATGATTCGCATTGCCGGCGGAGAATCGATTGAAGATTGCGTGGGTTTGGTGCCGCGTGGTCACGCGATTGAAGTGCGTCTGAATGCCGAAGATCCGCAAAATAACTTCCTGCCCAGCCTGGGCACCATCCGCAATTTACGCTGGCCATGTGGGCCGGGAGTGCGCATTGATTCCAGTGTTTATCGGGGTATGGAAGTCACGCCCTACTACGATTCCATGCTCGCCAAGCTGATTGCTTACGGCCGTGATCGTGAGCAAGCGCGGCGGCGGATGTTGCGGATTTTGCAGGAGCTGCATATTGGCGGCGTGAAAACGTCGGCTGGCGTGGCGTTACAGTTGTTGCAAACACAAGAGTTTCGGGAAGGCAACTATGACACCGGCTTTTTGGAGCGCTACATGGAAGAGCGCAAAGAACATCCGGTTCGACGCGAGACTCCAGATGATTTGGAAGAGGTCGCCGCGCTGGTTGCTGCGATTTACCGCCAGCGTGCTGGTGCTCGGCGCCAGGTCAAAACGGCCACCCAGGATGCTGGAGCGAATCTTTGGGTTGCGCAAGCGCGTCGCGAACAGCATGGAGGGAGCGTCCGATGAAATATTTCCTCAAAACGCAAAGTGGCCGTGAATTTACCCTTGAAATTGCACATGAGCGCAGCGACGGCTATGTCATTCAGCTAGGGGATCGGGTGATTCAGGCCGACTTTACAGATGTTGATCGACTCGGGCAGCATGCCGCGATTTTGAATGGCCGCAGCTACGCTGTTTCCATAGAGGAATCCGATGAACAACACTTGTTGGTCAACATCGCCGGAGAATCCTTCACCATCGTCGCCCAGGATGAGCGCGAAAAGGCCGCGGATGAAGTGGCTGGTCACGGACCGCCGAAAGCGGAAGTGGTCAAAGCACCGATGCCAGGAGTGATTATTTCACTGGCGGTTGCCGTCGGCGATGTCCTGTTGCCAGGTGCTGCGATTGCCGTGTTAGAGGCCATGAAGATGCAAAACGAAGTTGCTTGTCTACACGGCGGCGTAGTGGAAGAAGTGTTGATTGCCAGCGGTCAAACGGTAGAGGCCAATCAAGTGCTCATTAAGTTGGCGCCTAATCTCTAACAATCTGCTTGCGGTAGGCAGCGGGTACTAAGTTCTCCATACCGGCCTCGACCACTTCAATCTTGGCCGCTTTGACTTGCTCTTTGATCCACGTGCGGACATCTTTGCCCTCTTTTTCTAGGGCAATCATCCCGGGGTACATGATTAAAATATGGCGCATGGTGCTGCGGTCATCCGCGGGCTTTGCGGCGCGCTCATAATCGAGAACCTCGATCAGATGGAAGCCATAAACGCTCAGAAAGGGGTGTGACAGGGTGTTTAACGGCAAC
This sequence comes from uncultured bacterium, assembly GCA_937919925.1. Taxonomy (GTDB): domain Bacteria; phylum Planctomycetota; class UBA1135; order UBA1135; family UBA1135. Next base: position 8,094 of record CALFOT010000082.1, read on the forward strand.
GAAAAACTGAGCCGATCAAAAGGCTGCACGGCGCGGCCACGCCCAAAGGTATAACGGCCTTCGGCATTGGGGGCCTCGCTATCTTCAGAATAGCGTTTAACCACGGCGGCGAAATCTTCACCACCGACAATCGCAGCATAAGCTGCATCGATCTGATCGAGCATGCCTGGCAGATCATTTTTGAAATGCGCAGACATTACTTTTAGCGGCAGCAGGGCGTTGACCGCCGCAGTAAGTTGCAAATCCGCAATCCCAGTTTGGCAGCTGCGATAGTAAGCCACCAGCTCATTGATTTCGGAGGCGCGGATGGCGACGCCATTAATTTTGAGCAAAGTACGGTTGTGCGCAAATGGAACAGCTTGGTTCGGATCAAGCTTGCGTGGCCCAACGCCGCTATCTGGAACCTGCGAGGCCCCGGACTGCAAGGATCCCTGCCGACGTTCGCTACCCAATGTCGAGCTTGCTGCTTGCTGGGTGGGCTGCGCTTGCGGCTTATTTGGCGGCGCAGCTGCGGTTTGCGTGGGTGCAGGTACCAAGGGCTTGAGGTGCTCCGGGGAATCGATGGGGTTTTGCGGCAAGGCGCACAGGGCTAGGGCTAGGGCAAGAATTGAAATCATTTTGAATCGCGCTCTTTGAAGAATTGCTCCATAGGTCCGTGAAAGTTTTCAAGCTCTTCATCGACCGAAGGGGCGTGATGCGGGGGCGGAGATTCCACATCAACAGCTGGTGGGGAGCCACCGAAGAAAGGATAACATGCACGACGCCATACCTCGGTGGTGGTCAAACTTGGCCGTTGGCCCTCGCGCAACATCACCTGGATGAACTCGGCTTGGCCGCTCCACCACAGGTAAATGGCGAGCACCACGCCGATCCAAAGCGAGCTGCCCCAAAAGCCAAACAGGAGTGCAAGCAGAGCGATCGCTTTGGCCAGCCGCACCGCTGCATAAGTGGCATCCACCACTGGAGAACGCAACGCTAACCAGGCGCGCAGCAGACGGCCTCCATCAAGCGGGAAGGCGGGCACTAAATTGCCCAGGCCGAGGATGAGGTTCATGAATAGGGCAGCCTGACCGAGGTTGCCAGGCAAAAAGGCGCAGACCCCAGCCAGTGCAAGGTTGGATAACGGCCCTGCGGCGGCGACGATGGCCTCGCGCGAGGGTTGGCCACTGAGCCCCTCCATACGCGCCATGCCCCCAAGTGGCCAAATAGTAATATCAAGAACCTTCAAACCCAGTTTTCGGGCGACCAAAGCGTGCGCGAATTCGTGGACCAGCAGGGCCACGCCAAGGATGCCGAGTAGCAAAAAGACATTGACTGCGGCCATTTGGGATTCCCCAGCCGCCGCAAGCAGCGCCAGCAGCACCAGCACAAAGACCGCCGGTGCCACAAGCACCGGGATGCCGAATAAACGGCCACAAAAGACGGGGCGAAAAAGAAACCGGAGCATCAAAGGAGACGGGTGTGAGAAGGCCTTGGTCTCAAACTATAGGTTAACTCCCAGGGCATGGTATTGCAGGCTGGCCGGATGGAGTAGGCTATGAAGATGCAACGATTCCTCCTCGTGCTGCTCGCATGCTTGGCTCTAACCTCGGTAATTTCAGCGCAGATTTACGCACTGGAGTTCAAAGATCCAAAGTTCCAGAAGTCCTACAAAGACTACCTTTACGAGTGGAATGGCAATCAGGTTGTCCTGGTTGAAATCCGTGGCGGTTTTATTTACGACGCAGCGGGAAACCGCACCTACCCGACGAATGCGCGCTTGGAATTTTTCGTTCAAGACCCTTCCGACCCACTCAAGCTGCCCTATGTGCTTGATGAGGGTGGGGTGAAGAAGGCGAATAAGCGTCAAGTTATCGGCGTTGCAGGTGAACGCTTTGGTGATTTGAAACCCTTTATGCTGAATGAGAGTTTTTTTACTTTGTCGGTCGAGTATCAACGCCGCTTGGATTCGATGGCAACTCTGCGCGCGGCGCGACTCGAAGCGGAAAAGGGCAGTGGCGCGTGGTTCGCGCTGCACACTCGTTTGGTTATGGAAATGGAGGGCTTGCAAGCGTGGCTTGCTCAAACCGGCTATGTAAAAGCTTCGAATTTAATGGCTCGTGATCTTATGCGTGAAAGCAAGTTGAGCGATGCCGCCAAAGACGATCGCATCAATGCGGCTTTGGAATCGGTAAAAACCGTGCCCACACCGGATGCACTAGTTGCTGCCGCCACCAAAGTCGGTGGTGCCGACCTTCAATTTCGAATGCAAGAAAGTAAGCACATACGGATGATTTATCACACTGGAATTAGCGACGCTCGCGTTATGGATTTGTTGGCTTTAGGCGAGCGAACGATTGAGGCTTTCCGAGTTGGCACGGTGGATCCTTATCTCAATGACGTGTTTCTAGATAAAATCCCAGAGACCCTTTTTATTGAGTATTTCTTCAATACAGATAGCAGCATGCATCAAGAAAAAATGCTCGAAGAGTACTATGGAATGGGCTGGGGGGAAGGCGAACAACGCAAAACTAGCCTTGCTTCGAGTGGTTCCTCGCGCACCAAGGGCAAACTTGGATTGTCCTATTGGCGCTGCGATGCTGATTTGGATTTGGAATGCGTGGTGGTGCACCGGCTTGGTCATGAACTCGCCCGCCACCACTATGGGATTGATAGTGACTTGCAGGATTGGCTGGAAGAAGGTGTCGGTTACTACCTGTCCTTTAATCTTCTGAATCGCAACAATGTCACCTGCTCGGCGTTCAAGCCGCCGCCTAAAATGGAGGGCACCGTCGCTCAAGGGCCTAAGAAAAAGGCGAAAGCAACCGAGGCACCCCAAACCAAAGTGGTGATGAAGGGCTTGCGTGAAGTGATGGCTGGCGTTGCTTTTCACGCTGGCACGCCAATGGCGCAACTCACTCTGAAGAAGCTATTTGCCTTCGAGAACGAAGACATGGCCAAGTCCTGTGCGTTCTATTCCTTCCTTGCCGACAATACCGGCAAGGAAGGGCAAATTTGGCTGCGTGGCATTAACAAAATCATCCTGGAGGATGATTTTCAGAACCAACTTCGCTTACTCACCGAAAAGTGCTTCGCCGACATCAGCGGCGACGCCACCAATCTGCTCGAGCAGCGTTGGAAGGAATACATTCAGCAAACCTACAACTTGTAGCTTTGCTGGTGCACGCCTTATGCCTTGCCGCTAGCTACCGTCGACTTAGCGGCACGCAGGCGCACTTTTTCTTGGAGCTGACGCTTGCGTAGACGCAACGATAACGGCGTGACTTCGAGAAGTTCGTCGGTATCGAGATACTCTAGAAACTGCTCCAAACTCATTTCGCGGGCACCACGAATTTTTTCGGTGAAGTCTTTGTTGGCGGAGCGAATGTTGCTCATCTTCTTGGCCCGCACCACGTTAATCGTGATGTCGTTGTCTTTGTTGTTTTCACCAACAATCATGCCTTCGTAGATGGATACTCCAGGGCGCACAAAGAAAACTCCACGGTCTTCCAAGGCAGCGAGAGAGTAGGCGGTTGCTTGGCCGGTATCGGAACAAACTAGAACCCCGTTGTGGCGCGTTTCGATATCCTGGCCCTTCGGCCCATAACCGGCGAGCAGCGAAGTGAGTACACCCTCGCCGCGGGTAAGGGTAAGAATTTGAGTTCTTGCTCCAATCAGGCCAGCGGTGGATACGCGCAGGAACAAAGATGCGCGTGAGCCATGGCGAGTCATATCGGTGATTTCCGCACCGCGTTTGCCGAAGAACTCAATGACTTTGCCCATACTTTCCTCAGGCAAGTCGACGCGCGCATTTTCGATCGGCTCGTGGAGTTTACCGTCAATTTCTTTGAGCAAAACACGTGGTGAGCCCACTGCGAACTCATAACCTTCGCGGCGCATGTTCTCAATCAAAATGCCAAGGTGCAGCACACCGCGACCGGCAACCAAGTAACCACCGGAGGGTCCAATGCGGACTCGCAGCGCTGGATCGATCACCGCAGCGCGTTCGATCCGCTCCTGTACTTGGCGTGAAGTCACAAAGGTGCCTTCCTTGCCTGCGAACGGAGAGTCATTCACCATAAACTCCATTTCGATTGTGGGGTCTTCCACGGTAATCGGTGGCAGTGGATTGATCATCGTCAAATCACACAAGGTGTCACCAAGACCCAGCGAATCTAGACCAGCAATGCAGGCGATATCACCTGCTTCTACCTTGTCGGTTTTTTCACGCGCCATGCCCACAAAATGGTACAGCTCTTTCACGCGACCGCGTTTCCGTTTGCCCGAGTTCGCCACCAACATGACCTCATCGCCGGCATGGAGCGCGCCGCTGGTGACTCGCCCAATACCAATACGGCCGACGTAGTCATCCCAATCCAAAGTGGAGATTTGGAACTGCAGGGGACCGGCAGCATCCAGCGTCGGGGCCTCAAAGTTCTCTAAAATCGCATCCAGCATGGGTGCCATATCGCCTTCACGCACATTTTCATCAAGACTTGCCCAGCCGTCGCGGGCGGAGGCATAAATCACCGGGAAATCCAGCGCCATTTCTTCGGCACCCAATTCCACAAACAAGTCAAAGACCTCGCCCAGCACTTCATCCGCGCGGGCATCCTTCCGATCCATTTTGTTGACGACCACCAGCGGCCGCAGTTTATTCTGAAACGCTTTCTGCAATACGAAGCGCGTCTGCGGCATCACGCCTTCAAAAGCATCCACTACCAACAACACACCATCCGCCATGGACAACACGCGTTCCACCTGGCCGCCAAAATCGGCGTGCCCGGGGGTATCCACAAGGTTCACGCGCACGCCTCGCCACACCAATGCAGCGTTTTTTGACAGGATCGTGATACCACGCTCCCGCTCAATATCGTTGCTGTCCATCAAGCGGTTAGAATCTTCCTGACCACGAATCAGGGTTCCAGCTTGCTTAAAAAGTCCGTCGACCAGGGTAGTTTTACCATGGTCGACATGCGCGATGATCGCGATGTTGCGTAACTGCATTGCTCTATCTCAGAAAGTACCGAACAGCAACTGCGTAAAGGTGCTAATCGGCTGCGCCTCACGGGCGTCTTCAAGTTGGCTGTTCAAGGACTTCAGGGCTATCAGCAATTCATCGTATGCTTGCTCTTCGGCGAGCAGGCGTCCTAGACTGCCTTCGCCATCCTTGAGGCGCCGCGCGACCTCAGAAAGGTCCGCTAGGAAGTTTGCGGCATCGGTGGCCACTTCCTCATCAGCAATGATTGTACCAAGAAGTCCCTTGCCCTCGGTAGCATCTAAAACAACCTTGCTCAGACGGCCGGAGACATCATCCAAATTATGCACCAGATCGAGCGTTTCCTCGCGCAAGGCCGGATCCTTAATCAAGGCTCCGAGTAAACCTTCGCCATTTTTGGCCGCCGCAGCAATCGAGCGGATATCCGCAATGCTAGCTTGAGTATCCTCCATAATGCCCACCACGCGGCTGCGCAGGCCCTCATCGACCAGTAGAGCGCCTAAAGTGCCACGTCCGGCGCGCAAATCATCCATCAAGCCGGTCACATGATCCACCACGCCATGCACGTCGGTGAGCAGTTTTTCATCGTGCAGCAGTGCGCCGACCACTCCGCGCCCCAACGCCAAGTCATCGGTAGTCGTGCGTAAGTTTTGCACAATTGCGCGGAAGTCTGCGGCGTTTTCATCCAGCAGCTGGCTGAAACTCTCCAGCGCGGTAGGTTCCACTAACCCAACCAGCTCCGCACCAGAGCGGATGACGGGGGTCATTCCTGAGCCTGGCTCAATCTCAATCACACGCCCGCCCAGGACCGTAAATTCCGCGATGCGCATCACGTAGCCTTCGTGCAAGGTGGGCGGCTTGGTGAATTCCATGGTGACGCCAATGCGTCGGTCGGAGGGCCGTTCATCATCAAAAATCACTTCCCGCACGGTGCCACTTGGACGCCCTGCCACGAGCACGGCATCGCCTTCTTTGAGACCGCGTGCATCCGGGAACCACGCTTGCATGGAGGTCTTCTCGGAGAACGAAAAGCCGGTCAATACGATGGTGTAGTAGAGCAGTAGGGCGATGGTGCCGAAGAACACCAATCCCAGAATGAAATCGCGGCGGGCAGTTTTGTTCATGTCAATCGAGTTGGGCGCCGAGGAACTCGCGGACGCGCGGCAAATCCGAGTTGAGGACTTCCGTAGGTGGCCCGGAAATCAAAAAGTGGCCGTGCTCAAACACCGCCAAAGTATCGGCAACGGTCAGTGCGCAACTGACACTGTGGGTAACCGTAACGGAAGTCATGCCATGTTCTTCTTTGAGGCGTCGCATGGTATGGCTCACGCTGCTAGACATCTCCGGATCCAGACCAGCCTCAGGTTCATCGTAAAGAATGATGTTTGGTTCGGTGACCAAAGCTCGCGCTAGGCCGACGCGTTTTTGCATGCCTCCGGAAATCTCCGCTGGTAGCTTTGCTTCTGCCGCAGTCATTTGTACGAGCTCCAGAACATGCATGACGCGTTCGCGGATTTCGGCATGGCTCATATTCGTGGTTTCACGCAGCGGCAAGGCCAAGTTATCAAATACGGACAGCCAGTTAATCAGCGCGGAATGCTGAAATAGATAACCCATGCGACGCCGCAGTTGCGCGAGGCCGTCACGATCCAGGGTGCCGACATCTTTGTCCATCACCAACACGCGCCCCGCATCCGCTTGCAACAAACCAATGATGTGCTTCAAGATGACGCTTTTGCCTGATCCAGAAGGCCCCATGATGACTAAGGAGTGGCCTGCGGGAACGTGAAAATTGACGTCGTCGAGCACCTGTTGGCTGCCGAAAGCCTTCTTCACTCCTTCTAAGCGGATCATTGGTAGATGATTTTTCCGAGGAAGAAATTCAACACGATGATCATGATGATGGAGTTGCGCACCGCGGCACGCGTGGAGTTACCGACGCCACTGGCACCGTGTTCAGCGCGCAGGCCGTTGGCGCAGCCAATCACGCTGATGACAAAACCGAAAATCATCGATTTGATCAAACCGGCATAAACGCTACGCGGCAGGCCAAGGAAACTGGTATCGGTGAGAGAATCTAAGCTGTTGCGCAAATAGCCGGAGAAATCGAGCCCCAGTTGCGAGTAGGCGATGAGTCCGCCACCCAAAATACCAACGACGGCACCCAGTAAAGTGAGCATGGGAGCAATCAAAGTAAGTGCAAGCATCCGCGGTACCACCAAATAGCTATAGATATCGATGGACATCACTTCCAGAGCCGTGACTTCTTCTTGGACGCGCATGGTGCCGAGTTCGGCGGCCATGGCGCTGGCAACGCTTGCGGCAAGGACCACGGCGGTCATCATCGGCGCCATTTCACGCATCATGGCCACGGCAACGGCAAAACCAACCGCTTCTTGTTGCCCATAGCGGGACAACTCGAAGCCAAGCTGTAACGCCAAAATCATGCCAATGAAGAAATTGACAAACAACACCACGTGCATGGATTTTACGCCACACAAGTGCATTTGATCGAGCAGGCTGCGCCAACGTCGCGGCAGATGGCGCAGCCGTGCTAAAGCAGCCAGGCCTAGATGCATGGTGTAACCGGCATCGACCACGGGCGGTGCGAGCAGCAGCGCTCCAGCTTTTTGAATGATATTCATGCGTCAGCTTCCCGATTTTGATCAAACGGGTTTGCCATTTGCTCGCCTGCGGCTGGCGCGGCAAGCTGATGAAGATCAGGCCAGCCGGGGCCGGGGAAGGCAGGAGACTCCATTCCGCCATTATCGCCGCTGCGCCAGCGCAAAAGGCCTAGCAGCCAGGAGGAATGTGTGGTGCCGTCGGGCTCAGTCCACTGGCCGCCCACAATAGGGATGCTCCAGCGGCGATGCCCACCAGCCTCTGCTTGATGGTAGAGGTTCAGCCAAGCGCGCTTCTCTTTGACCACAATTGGGGCCGGTTTCAGGCTTTCGCGGCTTACCCAAAACTCGTAGAAAAAGCCGAAACTGCGCGCCAGAGTATCTGGATCCAGAACTTTGGGAAGGCCAAAATCAAGCATGCGGAATTGCTCGCGTTGGCCTTCTTCAAATTCGTAACTAAGCAACGGCCACAAGCGAAAATTGCGCGCGCGTGTGCCATCCTCGCGTTTGGTTGTGGTAGACATGTAAAGCGGCACAAAATAGTTGCCGTTGCGTTCCATGCCGTTGGCGTGATCCTCGCGATGCCAGAAGAATGGGAAGAGCAGCACGGAGTAAGCCGTGAACTCATCTTCATAGTGAAGCCAGAAGGGCAGGAAGCGCTGGATTTTACGTGGCGCATCCACACCACCAGATTGGAATTTAATCAACGGCCAAAACTGCCAGCTGGAGAATTGCGTGGACGGGCGCGAAGCCCAGCCAAAGAAAGGCGGCAAAACAGTAGTGGCTTGGTAATCGTCTTGGGTAACCCGGCCGAAGAGTGGAAACAGCAGCCAGGATTTACGCGGAAACGGTTTGTACAGTTCGTCTTCCGCGCGATGCCAGAACGGCCACAGAGTGTAGGAACGTTTGTATTGGCCTTCGACTTCGGCGACCCCGCGCAGGGGCCAAAAATGCCAGCCTTTTTCACTGCCTTCGGTGCGGCCGAAGAAAGGCCATAACCAGTGATAGCTATCTCGTTCCTCCTTGTGGTTTTCTAAGTACAAGGGGAACAGAAAAAATCGGAACTCGTCGTAAGTGAGAAAATCTTTGCCGCTGCCGAAGAAAGGAAAAATCCAAAAGTAATTTTCCAACCCATCGGAACTGGTGCCACCCGCAATCAGCCACAGCAACGCCGCCCAATCAGTATCGCGAATTCCATCTGGTCGTATCTCCGAGCGATAGGACCACAGCGGAAAGAAGCGTGCGTAGCTGCGGTCGCGATCGGGATCGTATTCGTAGGCGCCAAGACCGCCGAGCATCGAGGCGGTGATATCGCCGTGGCCATTTTTTTCTCGCCACAGGAGCGGGCTCAAAGCCCATGAGGTGACGTCGGCCTCGGCGTGAAAACGCAAAATCCCACCTAAGCCCTCCGCGTGTTGATAGTCGGGGGCGGTGTGCCGAGAAAATAACGGTGCCAGGTGGATTTCAGAATCCGGAGCAGCGCAGGAGCCTGAAGCGAGCAAGGCAAGCAAGCTCAGGCGGCGTAGAAATGTCATGGGGGGATTGTAGGCTACCCTTGTGGGCTTTTCCCCTCCGACCTTTTTGCTTGTGGCACTCGCGTTGTGGTTGCCGGCGTGTGGCCTATTTGTCAGCGAACCGGCAGTGCCGAGCCTCGCAGATGTGGCCAACGCGCGCGCCGCAGAGGCAGATGACTGGGCCTTGCTTGAAAGCGCTTGGCAGGTTGCCGCGGACAATCCTTTTGATCCGCTGGGGGAGCTCGCTCGGTTGCGTGGGCAAAATCCAAGCTCCGTGCGCCTAGCCATATTCGAGCAGGATTTGCAAATGCAGCGGCTGGAGCTGGCGCAAGTGCGTTCCTTGGCTCAGTCGTTCTATGCACAACAGCCCACTGCTTTGAACGCCTTTTTGTGGGCACGGGTTGCACCTACGAAGGAGTTGCGTGACAGCTTGTTGCTTGAGGCGCTGGGGCAAGATGATGAGCTGGTCGAAGCGCGCGTCATGCAGTTGGCCAATGCGGCTTTCGCTGGCGATACGGAAGTGCTCGCGCAGTTACTGGACGTTCTCAATGACTACCCAGGATGTGCCAGCGCATGGCGTTTATTAGGTACTTTAGCGCCTTTGTTCGACCGCCGAGATTTAGCCTATCGTGCTGCTGCAACCGAACCGTGGTCTCCATTCGACTCGGTAGAGCGCGCCACTTATGTCTTGGCGCGACGCGCTTTGCGCGATGGCAAGCCGGAGATTGCGCTTCAGAAATCGGTCGACCTTCCAGCAGGCACTTCGCAAACCATTAATCTACAAGTCGCAGCTTTGGCCGCGCTCGGACAGGCCGAAGCCGCCCTGGATGTGCTGGATGAGTTTCTAAAGGGCCATCCCGATGACCGAGTGGCCGTTTTTAACCGCGCCTTATTGTTGCGCGAATATTTGCGCCGCGCGGAGGAAGCGGTGCCGGGGCTGAAGCGCTTTTTGGAGCTTGAAAAAGCGCAAGGCGGCTCGGACTTGCTCCGCCGCATGCAGGCTGAGCTGTGGCTGGGCCGAGGGCCGCAAGTTTGAGGGCAATCGTGCAACGGGTAAGTTCCGCCCAGGTGGTAGTGATGGGCGCAGTGGTCGGGGAAATCCGGCTGGGTTTGCTGATTTTTCTTGGCTGCCAACTCGGCGATTCCAGTGCCCAAGGACAGCATTTGGCGGCTCGTATCGCCAAGCTGCGGGTCTTTGAAGATCTCGACGGGCGGACCAACCTGGATATTTTTGCGGTGAAGGGGGAAATTTTATTGGTTTCTCAGTTCACCTTAGCGGCAGATTTGCGACGGGGGAATCGCCCGTCCTTCACCACGGCATTGGCGCCTTTGGAGGCCCAAGTGTTGCTCAGTGAGTTCTCGCAAGAGCTTTCCAGCAAAGGACTTAAGGTAGAAAATGGAGTTTTTGGTGCGCACATGGAAGTGAGCTCCTGCAATATGGGTCCGGCCACCTACCTGCTCGAGGCTTAAATCCTGAAATGGAACAATTCTCTTTTAAATCTTCCCAACTGTTGTCGATAAAAGGAGTAAGGTTAAAGTAGGTGAACTTCTTTTGCCTCCCAGGTATGGAACCCAAAGAAAAGCACACGGTCACCAAGCGCGATTTAATTCAGCGCATCTCCGCCTCAACCGGCCAAACGAAGGTCTTGGTGCGCGACATCATTCAGCGCTTTCTGGATGAAGTTTCGCAGGAGCTCGTGGGTGGTAACCGCCTTGAATTTCGCAAGTTCGGAGTGTTCGAAGTGCGTCAGCGTCCTGGTCGCATTGCGCAAAACCCGAAAACTTTAGAGAAGGTGCCTGTACCACCTAAACGTGTCGTCAAGTTTAAGGTGGGTAATGTATTGAAGTTGCGTATTGAGCAGGGCAAAGATGTCGAAGCCAACCCAACACCTGCGCCTGGGCAAGCGCCGCCGTCGTCGGACGGCAACCACCGATCCTAGAGCGTAGCAAGCGCTTGCTGTAAGTCCGCGATCAAGTCGTCGGCAGCCTCGATACCGATAGACAAGCGCACGAGCCCATCCTCGATTCCGATGGCGCGACGTGTTGCCGCTGGGATTGATGCATGGGTCATCGGTGCGGGCAACTCCACCAAGGATTCCACGCCGCCTAGGGATTCGGCAAGTGCGAATACTTTCAGTGCGCTCACGAAAGCGCGTGCTGGTTGTTCGCCACCAGGGAGTTCAAAGCACACCATGCCGCCGAAGGCGTGCATTTGCCGCGTGGCTAACTCGTGTTGAGGATGGCTGGCAAGACCTGGGTAGATGGTCTTCGCAACTTTGGGATGCGCCTCGAGAAACTGCGCAACGGCCATGGCGTTGTGACAATGACGCTCCATGCGAACTTCTAAGGTGCGCAAGCCGCGCAAAGTGAGGAAGGCGTCGAAAGGGGAGTTGACCGTGCCGGCAGAATTTTGGTGAAACCACATATCCTCTTTACGGGCTTCATCACGGATAATCAACGCGCCACCGACTACATCGGAGTGCCCGGAAATATATTTGGTAGTGGAGTGAATTACGTAATCGGCCCCGAGTTGCAGTGGCCGTTGCAGGTAGGGTGTGGCGAAGGTGTTATCGACTGCAATCTCAGCACCAACTCGGTGTGCTGCATCAATGGCTACTTGCAGTGGAGTGAGCTTCAGTAACGGATTCGACGGCGTTTCCACATAGACCAAACGTGTGTCACTAGGCAGGTTTTGCCAAGCGCTGGTATCACTAGCGTCAATGTAATCGAACAGCAAACCAAAACGGGTAGCGATGGTGCTAAACAGGCGGAAAGTGCCACCATACAAATCGTTGCCGGCAACCACGCGATCGCCAGGTTTCAGCGTGAGCAGCAGCGTGTGGATTGCCGCCATCCCCGACGTGAAAGTGAAGCCCGCAGCGCCACCTTCCAGATCGGCGAGTGCATCTTGCAGAGCGAAACGGGTGACGTTCTGGGTGCGCGAGTACTCAAATCCGTTACGCGGTTTTCCGGGTGCATCTTGGACATAAGTGCTCGTCATATAGATGGGAGGCATGACGGCTCCGGTTTGTTCGTCGGGCTCCCAGCCGGCATGCACCACGCGGGTACCAAATTGGTGATTCGAAGTACTCATGGCGAGCATTGTAGAGTGTTCTCAGCAGCCCAAACTCGCTGATAACTGCTACACTCGGTTTCCTCTGTTTTCCCTTTCCTTGTCCCTTCATGATTCTCATTACATCCTCTTTGCTCCTCGGGGTCATGGCACTGCTTCCCGCAAGCCAAACTCCGGAAATACAAACATTCACGCGCGGCGCTGTCGTGGCCCAAACTTGGACCACTCCAGCAGCTGGTGGTTTGGAACAAGATTGGTATCGTTTGTCCTTAGACGGCGGTGACACTTTTGGCCGCGACCGCGCCACTCATTACCGCTTGGAATTGCGCTACGGCAGCTTTGATCCCTTGCGGCATCAAGCGCCAGCAGTTGCTGCGGAACTCGCAGCGGATGCGACCAATAACCAACTTTGGATTGTGCAATACATCACTCAGGGTGTGGAATCTTGGCGCGAAGAACTGCGCGCTCTAGGTGGGGTGGACCAGCGCTTCCTTGGAATGCACGCCAACATTTGGCAGATGACTCCCGAGGCCGCTGCGGCAGCAGCAAAATTGCCATTTGTACGGTGGGTTGGACCGTTCCACCCGGCCTATAAGTTGGAGAATGAACTCCTGCGCGAATGGGGAAATGGTGGTTTTCATACGCGCCGTTACAACATCGTGGTGGGTGAGTGGGGACCTTTGCAGAAGAACAGTTTGGTTGCCTTGATCCAGCAACTTGATGGCACCGTGCAGGAAGCCTATGAGCAAGGTTGGATTGTTTCCGCTACCTTGGATAACAGTCAGCTACTGGAAGTTTTGCACAGCCCTTTGGTGCTGGGTGTAGACCGTTGGAGTGCTCCGGAAGTAGACATGGATATCGTGCGCAACGTAATGGGTGCCAACTACCTGGAAACGATTGCTGGTTTTACTGGCCAAGGCGTGCGTGCAGAAGTGATGGATGCCGGTCTGGACATTACTCATGCTGATTGGTCGACTCCACCTCTCTTACATACAAGCACCGGCTCTGCGGATCACGGCACCTGCACCTACGGGATTAACTTCGCAAATGGCAACTCGACCCCCGGTGGTCAGAGTCGTGGCATGATGCCTGATGCCACTGGCATTTTTGCCAACTACAGTAACTATGGCAGCCGCTACACGCATACTGAGCAGCTAGTCAATCCAGCGCTCAATTACCGTGCGGTGTATCAATCCAACAGTTGGGGAGGCGGTCGCACGACGGCTTACAATTCCACTTCTCAGCAAATGGACGACATCATTTTCCTCAATGATTTCTCGATTTTGCAATCGCAATCCAATGCCGGCAACCAAGATTCCCGCCCGGAAGCTTGGGCCAAAAATGTCATTTCCGTTGGGGGTATCCGGCATGGCAACGATAGCAATGACGCCAACGATAATTGGAACTATGGCGCCTCCATCGGTCCCGCTCAAGATGGGCGTATCAAGCCAGATATCGCTGCCTACTATGATTCCGTGTGGACTTCGGATGCCGATCCAGGTGGATACGCAAGTGGTGATGATTACACCAGCTTTAGTGGCACTTCTGCCGCTACGCCAATTGTCGCAGGTCACTTAGGTTTGATTTACCAAATGTGGGGCAATGGCGTGTTTGGCAATGTCGTCGGTCCTGGCGATATTTTTGATAATCGTCCTCACAACACCACTGCTAAGGCATTGCTTTTGAATTCCACCAAGCAGTGGACGTTCTCTGGCTCTAATCACGATCTCACGCGCATGCACCAAGGTTGGGGTAAGCCTGATTTACGCCGTGCTTACGACGGCAGGAGCCAAACTTTTGTGATTGATGAAGAAGTCACACTTGGCAATCAAGGTGCCGCAGCCTGGGATGTCACGGTGCCAGCGGGTGCGCCGGAATTCCGCGCCACCATGATTTATGCGGATCGCGCTGGTACCACGAGTTCGAACTTGCACCGCATTAACGATTTGTCGATGCGTGTCACTGCTCCTGGTGGCGCGGTTTATTGGGGTAACAATGGTTTGGCTGCGGCGATGGCCAGTTCGGTCGGTGGTGTTTCCAACACCAAAGACACCGTCGAACAGGTCATTGTTGCGAACCCTGCGGCCGGTGTTTGGAAAGTTGAGATTTTCGCTGACGAAGTGAACCTGGACACCCACCTGGAAACGTCTGGATTAGATGCCGACTTCGCCTTGGTGGTGACTCCCGTCACTTCTGCAGTGGGCACGGAGCCAACCAACACCATGTC
>CALFOT010000083.1 GCA_937919925.1 uncultured bacterium
CGCGCTTCGACAATACGATGACCCTTAACCGGGTTTTGAACATAACGCCAGTTCAACGTTGCCGCATCACGGCAAAAACAAACTGGGGCTTCAGGATTTCGTGTGGGTAACACCCCCTAAGTCCCCAGCGTGAGCCTTATCCTGCGTTCATGATTGAGCGCGATCTGTACCGCACTATCCTTGGCGTTGAGCCTCCCTGGCATGTTGTCAGCGTGGACATCGACAAGCGCCCTTGGCACCCTGAGTCCCCTGATCCTTTTCAGCATTGGAAGGGCAAAATAACGGTCCGAGTCGACCGAGATCAGGAGTCTCCTTTGTGCTGCCCTCAGTGCCAAAAGCCCTGTCCCGGCTACGATCGTCGCACGAGGACCTGGAGGCACCTTGATACCTGCCAATTTCACACCGTGGTGGTTTGTGAAGTGCCACGCATTCAGTGCCAAGAGCATGGTGTCCACCAAGTCAGTGTGCCGTGGGCGGAGTCAAGCTCACGCTTCACCGCTCTTTTCGAGGCCTTCGCAATTACCTGGCTAAAAGAAGCATCCTTTGCAGCTGTGGCGCGATTGCTCCATCTTTCTTGGGATCAAGTTGACGGCATTGTCGGGCGAGCCGTAAAGCGCGGTTTGGCGCGGCGCACCAAGAGCAGCATGCGCCGGATTGCAGTCGATGAGACTTCTTTTCAAAAGCGTCATGAGTATGTGACCGTCGTCACAAACCAGGATGGGAATCGCGTGGAGTATATTGCAGATGGGCATGGAAAGGCCTCATTAGATGGTTTTTGGAGTACTTTAGAGCCTGATGATCTCAGGAAGATAGAGTCCGTCTCGATGGATATGTGGCGACCCTACATGCGGTCCACACGAGAATTCGTGCCAGATGCAGAGAGCAAGATTTGCTTCGACAAATTCCATGTAGCCAAACATCTCGGCGAAGCTGTGGATCGTGTGCGGCGATCTGAGAATGCTGACCTTTGGCAAACAGGAGATGGCCGCTTGAAGGGCAGTAGATTCCTATGGCTAAAGAATCCATCGACGATGTCGGATAAATCCTGGGATAGATTCGAATCGCTTCGCGAAAGTAAACTGAAGACTTCACGTGCTTGGCATTTGAAAGAAGTGGCGATGAGCCTGTGGAGCTTCCTCCGTCGCGGCTGGGGCAGAAAGGCTTGGATGAAATGGATTGGCTGGGCCATGCGAAGTCGTCTTGAGCCCATGCGCCAAGCTGCGAAGATGATCAAGAATCACTTGGAGGGAATCCTCAATGCAATCGTGATGAGAGTGAACAATGCTGGCGCAGAATCGATCAATGCGAAGATCCAAAAGATCAAGCGGCAGGCTTGTGGATTCCGCAATAGAGATCGTTTTCGGAACGCGATTTACTTCCACTGCGGTGGATTGGATCTATGCCCGATTCTTGGAACGACCCACACGAAATCCTGAAGCCCCAACAAACTGGATAAAGATTTCGGAAACGCTCCCACAGTTCATCATATTCGGGGCCAAATTCTTCGATCTCTTTGACGGTAATCCCACACGCGCGTTTGCGCCACGACGTTCGAATTGAAAAATCCAACACCGCTGCAATCACCGGGATTGCCCAAGCGCAACAGCGTGCAAGGTGCTTATGCAAAGCCGGCCACGTGCCCAAGCGTATCTCCCAGGTCACTAATTCAAAAATGACTCGATAGCCAAACCAGCGCGCCCCCACCTTGATAGCTTCATCTGTAGATTGACCACCGTAGGCCCAATGTATTCCGTCAACATCATTGGGGTAAATACTGAAGCCCATCATGACTTCTCGCCATAAACGACCACCCCCGCGCAACTCGGGATCCGCAGCCACCTCACACAATAGGGCTCCAAAACTATCGCGGCCAGCTACAGAAGCACGCCGGCGTTGCCCAATGCCAGTAGCAAGGCAATGCCCCGTGGATTTTTCGCGAGCGAAAGTGCCGACGGGTGGCCCATCTGGATTATCCCAGTACTTCCAGTTGTAGTGCGCGCGACTCCTTTTGTTGCCAAAGACCTTTCCGTAGAGATCGTTAATCGCGCCGCCATATTCTAGGCTGGGTGCAATAAATTCCACGGCATCGGTATCCCGCGGCTCCCGCACTTTCGGATAGAGGGAAGTCACATCCGCATAGGGGTGAGGGGCGCTGGTGGCGGCGGTGGGCTCTGTATTCCCCGCAGCTTCTTCAATAGCGGAAACTTCCGTGCCCGGCTTGATGCCGCCACTAGCCTGACCCCTATCAGGGCCCCGCAAAGATGAAATGGGAAACCGCACTCTGTGCCTCTCTGCTCAGCGGATAGGCGCAAAGGAAGGTGCCGTCACCATAATTTAGGATAAAACCCCCTTTATTTCCGTTAGTCGCGAAAATCACAATCACCCTGGGTGTAATACCAGTTTTTGCCAAATAAAA
>CALFOT010000084.1 GCA_937919925.1 uncultured bacterium
TTGACTACGCCGAGCGTGATCGGCGAGCAGCCGCAAGGGAAAAACGATCTCGACAAAATGCTCGACGACTTCGCTGCGGTTTCACGCCGCGTTGCGATCGAGGAAGGCGCCACGCTGTGTGATTTGCGTCAGTCTTTTTTCGATTACTTGCGCATCTTCAACCCACAGGATTTGCACAATGGCGTGCTGACCAGCGATGGCGTGCACCTAAACCCAACCGGCAATACTTTCCTGGCCATCGAAGCCGCGCGCGCCTTGCGCGAAGCAGCACTTAAGCGCACCGCACGGCGCACCGCCGAAGTTGAAGCAACGCCCCAGTAAGCAAAATCCCGAAGTGCTTTCGACGCTCCTCAAAACTGGCGCTGAGCTGGATAAAATCGCTTGGCCGCTGGTGGAGAACGCTAAGTAGTCGCGGCTGGCCATTGCCAGTTTGGATGTTCTGTGTCAGGCTGGTGTCCAACAGAGTTTCTCATGAAGATTTCTTCCTCCATTGCCTTCCTAGGACTAAGCCTTGCTTGTGCGTCATCACTCCTGGCGCAACAGTACACCATTGAAGACTTAGGCACCCTCAGCGCCACGCCCACCGATGGGGTGCGCGCCGCCGGGATCAATAATCGCGGTCACGTGCACGGCGAAAACGACCGCACTGCACCTGGCGGGGTTGGCATACAGCAACGATCCTTCTGGTGGGCGGATGGTTTACTGACGCAAATTGCACCACCGGTCGCGGGCTCCACTTGGAAGGGAGACTTGAACGACAGCGACGTCTGTGTGGGAAATTACACCTTCAATTCCTTAGACTTCCGCGGCTACTCTTGGGATGCTGGCGTCCTCACTTCGATGATTGTGGGTGTGCACAACTTCACCAAACCTAGTGCGATTAATGTCGATGGTTTTCTCGCCGGAACTTTTGTTTCCAATACGGTCGTGAATTTGGTTTTTCGCAATCATGCTTTTGTCAGCCGCCCCGATGGCGTTTGGCTCGATCTTGGCACCCTTGGCGGCATGGATAGTTACGGCGCAGCCCTTAATGATCGCAACGATGTAGTGGGCAAGGCGCGTGATCAGGCGGATGTTTTTCAAGCGTTTCTTTGGTCGAGGAATAACGGCATGGCGGCCCTGAGCAACCTTGCTGGAACTTTCACCGAAGCCAATGACATCAACAATTTCAATGTCGTTGTGGGCCGCTCGAAAGATGCAAGCGGCAACTTCCAAGCTACGCGATGGAATGCCGGCGCCATTCAAGCGCTACCCACTTTGGGTGGTTTGGGCGGCAACGCAAAAGCCGTCAATGATTTCGGCGAGATTGTTGGCAATGCAACCAACGGAAGTGCTCAACAACATGCCTGCTTGTGGACCAATGGTTTTGCCACTGACCTCAATGCTGCGATTGCACCGGGCAGTGGCTGGCTTTTAACTGGCGCCAGTGACATCAATGAACTCGGCGAAATTTGTGGCACTGGTCAGCTGAATGGATTGCAACGGGCCTACAAGATTACGCCTATTTTAAATCAAGGGCGACTCTCCGGATTCCAACCAGGTTTCGCTGGCCGTGTGAATACGCTGTATGGTCTTGGCTTCACCCCGAACGCAACGGTTGCGTTCTATGCCGGGCGCGTTGCTGGCAGCACCATCACTAGTTGTGGAGCAACGATAGGTATTGGCAACGTCTTATGGAGTACCACCACCACCGCCGATGCGGAAGGCCGAGTGGAACTTGCCGTATCGATTCCACGCCAAGCTGCTGGGGTGGCCATTTTGCTACAAGCGGTAGAACCCGCAGTGTGTTTGGTCAGCGAGCTGTGCGCTCAGCAGCTGCAATAGTGCCACCGATTGGGGTGTGGGTTTTGGGTTTGTGGTAATGCTGCGAGCTCTAGGTTCGAGATGCCGTCCGCGGATGGAAGTCAGAAAGAGGAATCAGAGCACGATGGTGTTCGTCGCCGTGTAACTTGCGATATCCACTGTCTGGGCTGGCAGAATTTCTTTCGATTGACTATCCTTTAGATAGCTCTTGAATCGCGGCCCAGCCCTCCTTTTCCCATGCGGGGAATCATCTTAGGACTGGGCCTGCCCTGTGAATGGGAGAGTCAATGAACAAGGACAACTTAGATCATCTGAAGACGCTCCTCAGGGAACGGACGGAAAGTGAAGAGAGGCATCGTGACCTCCTGGACAACATCCAGGCTGCGGTTGTAGAGCATTCAGCTGATACGAGTATTCTCTATTGCAACAGGCTGGCCTTGAAGTTGCTCGGCCTGGAAAAGGATGATGCCATGGGCAGGATCGCTGCAGATCTGCGTTGGATTTTCCATCGCGAAGATGGAACGGTCATGCCATTGGAGGACTTCCCGGTCGTTCAGGTGCTCAACACTCTGAAGCCTCTTCATAACTACGTAGTGGGAGTGGTGCGTCCCGATACCGAAGAGTTAACCTGGGTGCTGGTCGACGCCTTCCCTCGGTTTGATGAAGAGAAAGTCCTAAAGACTGTCCTGGTGACCTTCCTCGACATCACCGAGCGCAAGTGGGCAGAAGAGGCGCTGCGGGAGAGCGAGAACGAGCTTGCCCGCTTCAAGTCCGCACTCGATCAGACGCTGGAATGTGTCTTCATGTTCCGGCCGGAAGGTTTCCGGTTTGTCTATGTGAACGAAGGCGCGATGCGGCAGGTGGGCTATAGCGAGGCTGAACTGCTCACCATGTCGCCTCTGGACATCAGGCCGACGCACACACTGGCGAGCTTCCAGCAGATGGTGCAGGGGTTGCTCGCCGGCACTCCGTCTTCGCTCTTTTTCGAGACCGTGCATCGCCACAAGGATGGCCACGATATCCCGGTAGAAATCAACGTTCAATTCGTTCAGCAAATGGATAGGGAACCGCGGTTCGTGGCGATCGCGCGCGACATCACCGAGCGTAAGCGGGCCGAGGAGGAGAAACTGGGTCTCGAAAGGCAAATCCAGCAGGCGCAGAAACTCGAGAGCCTAGGCGTGTTGGCCGGTGGAATTGCTCATGACTTCAACAATATCCTGGCGACCATTTTGGGCAACGCAGACCTGGCTCTGGAACGCCTTTCACCCCATTCCCCAGCTCGCATTAACATCCAAGATATTGAAAAAGCATCCAGGCGTGCCGCCGATCTGGCCAAGCAGATGCTGGCCTACTCGGGCAAAGGCCGGTTTGTCGTGGAACCAATTGACCTCGGCGAGTTCATCGAGGAAATGGCCCACCTGCTCGAGGTCTCGATTTCTAAGAAGGCTGTGCTCAAGTACAACTTCGCCGACAATCTACCACCCTTCAACGGCGACGCCACACAGATCCGCCAAATCATCGTGAACTTGATCATCAACGCCACGGAGGCGATTGGCAATCGAAGCGGCGTCATCGCAATCTCCACAGGCGCTATGCACTGCGACCATTCTTACCTCGAGGGGATTGACTCCAGCGTGATCGTCGGTCTTGAGGAGCCACTCGCCGAGGACATCTATGTCTACCTCGAAGTGGCCGACACGGGTTGCGGCATGGACGCCAAAACCCTCGAGAAGATTTTTGATCCGTTCTTCACCACCAAGTTCACTGGGCGCGGCCTAGGCTTGTCAGCAACGCTCGGCATTGTGCGCGGCCACAAGGGTGCAATCAAAATCTACAGTGAGGTTGGCAAGGGCACGACATTCAAGGTCCTTTTTCCTGCGAGCGAGTCGCCCGTGCACCGTGCCGCGCTGCCGGAGGAAGAGGGCGTAGCGGGGACATGGCACGGTGAGGGAACCATTCTGATCGTCGATGACGAGGAGACGATTTGTGCCATGGGAAGACAGATGGTGGAATACATGGGTTTCACCGCTTTGACAGCAGCAGACGGCCGAGAGGCGCTGGAGGTGTTTCGGGAGCACAGCGCAGAGATTGTCTGCGTACTGCTCGATCTGACCATGCCTCACATGGATGGAGAAGAGACTTTTCGCGAGCTGCGCCGCATGCAGCCCAATGTTAAGGTCATCCTTTGTAGCGGCTACAACAGTCAGACCGCCACCCAGAACTTCACCGGCAAGGGCTTGGCGGGATTCATTCAGAAACCTTACAGAATGGCATTGCTGAAGGAGACGCTCGCGCAGCTGCTGGGCTCCTGAGCCCAAGGAGCCGCCATCCAGAGTGAGTTGAGCGTGGTGAGAATACGTTAACCTAGGGGCATGCACCAACGCTCCTCTAAGTCGCTCCTGTTAGTCGCGTCCTTGCTATCGGTACTGCTGGCATCGGCCGCGCACAGCGCCACGCAGGTAGCCTCCGGTCCGGAAGACCAGGCAATCCCGGAAGGATTCACGCGCCAGGATCAACTGCGCGGCTCGATTACGCCGGAGCGCGAGTGGTGGGATGTGCTGCACTACGACCTCGCCTTGCAAGTATTTCCGAAGACCAAAAGTATTGCGGGTTCGAACATCATTTCCTTCCGCACGCTGACGGCAGGCGAGCGGATGCAGGTAGATTTACAGCCGCCTTTGGCTATCACGCGCGTGGTTCACGGCGATGCAGAATTGGAGTTCGTGCGCGAAGGCAATGTCTATTGGATTCAGTTTGCACAAGCGCTCGCGCCAGCGGTAGAAGATCAAATTCAAATCTACTATGAAGGCACTCCGGTGGAAAGTACCAATCCGCCGTGGAGTGGTGGCTTCACTTGGAGCGAGGATGAGCAGGGCAAGCCGTTTATTGCCACAACTTGCCAGGGAATTGGCGCGAGCATTTGGTGGCCCAATAAAGATCATGGTGCTGACGAACCTGACCATGGTATGGACATCCACATCACCGTGCCGAAGGGCTTAACTGCGGTCTCGAATGGCCGCTTACACGCCCGCTCGGAAGATGCGGCGGCGAAGACCAGCACCTTTCATTGGCAAGTTTTGAACCCAATCAACAACTACGGGGTGAACGTCAATATTGGTAACTACGTCAACATACCGGGAGTCTACGAAGGAGAGTTTGGCAAGCTGGATCTTGAGTATTGGGTGCTGAAGGGTCAGGAGAAAAAAGCGCGCGAGCAATTCAAGCAGGTGCCGCTTACGATTGCTGCCTTCGAGCACTGGTTTGGCAAATACCCCTTTTATGAAGACAGCTACAAGTTGGTGGTGGTGCCGTACTTGGGTATGGAGCATCAGAGCTCAGTGACTTACGGCAACGGTTTCAAGAATGGCTATCGCGGGCGCGATTTGAGCGGCACTGGGGTTGGGCTCAAATTTGATTACATCATCATTCACGAATCTGCCCACGAGTGGTGGGGCAATAACATCTCAATGAAAGATTCCGCGGATATGTGGATTCATGAGAGTTTCGGGACCTACGCGGAAAGTCTCTATGTGGAGTACTACTACACCAAAGCCGAAGCGCAAGATTACAACGTTGGCATTCGCAAAGGGATTGGCAATCGCGCACCCATCATTGGCCAGTATGGTCTGAACAATTCGGGCTCGGGAGATATGTACCCCAAAGGCGCCAATATGCTGCACACCATGCGTCATGTGTTGAACGATGACGAAAAGTGGCACGCCGTTTTGCTTGGCCTGCAGCAGGAGTTCTGGCACAAGACGGTGACGACGGCCGAGTTCGAGGCGTATATCAATCGCGTTTCCGGATTCGATTTCAGCTTCTTGTTTGATCAGTACCTGCGCACTTCCAACCTACCGCTGCTCAAATACGCGGCCAAGGGTAAGTCCTTATCCGTGTGGTTCGAGGATGTGGTGCCGGGGTTTAGCGTGCCCGTTCTTTTGCACATCAACGGCAAGGACCAGCGGGTCCTGGTTTCCGAAACTCCCACGGAGATTGTTCTGAAGTCCGCCTTGAAGTCTTTTGAACTGGACCGCAACTTCTATATGACGGTTGCCGAGGAGAAGTAGGAGCGCTCGGCAATAAGGCCGAGCGCTCGCGATTTGGATTTCTGGCGCTTAAGCGCCGGCTTGAATTCCTTTGATGTCTGCACAGGTCAAGGCTTTGCCGCCGATACCCCACTGCCCGCTGGGAACGTCGATGACCCGTACCCAGGTCACGCCGCGCATGGCCTCGCCCTCAATCTCGACCATGGTGTCGGTGACCTTGCGGATCATTTCTTTTTTTTGTTCTGGAGTGAAGACTCCGTCGAGGACTTGGATGTCGATGAGTGGCATGTTGTTTTCCTATTTGGGTTGTAGTTGCGTAGCTGCGGCGAATCCGCTGCATCGGAATGGTCAAGTTACACTGGGCTTCCTCTTCGCGCTTGAGGTGCGCGTGGAGATTGCATGGGGAAAGCATGGGGGTACCAGTAGACATAACAAAAAGGCAGGGGAACGGAGTGGCGAAGGTCTTCCGCTTTGACCAATTTGTAGTGGACATGAACAGTTTCGAGCTGCGTTGCGCTTCCGCAATCGTGCCAGTCGAGCCGCTGGTGCTTGACCTCATCGCGTTTCTGGTGAAGCAACCTGGAGTGGTTCTGGATTACACCAGCTTAATTGCAACAGTTTGGCAAGGGCGAATCGTTTCGGACAACACCATCTCCACGGCAATCAAATCCGCGCGCAAGGCCTTGGGGGATTCCGGCAAGAGCCAAAAGTACATTCGCACCATCCGTGGCCGCGGAATCCAATTTTCAGCGGAGGTGAAGCCGCAGGCCGTCGGCGCGGCCGCTGCGACGGCTCAGGTAGAAATTGGTATGCAACCCGCGCTCTACGTGCGCCCTTTTGTGGCTCTCGGCGCGGTGGATTTGAGTGGCCTCAGTCGCATCTTTTGGGTGCGCCTGCGCTCGGCGCTGACGCGCATTCCGTTGCTGCGTGTTGCATCGCCCTTCGAACAGGCCGACGCGTGGACCGATTCCCGCGAATTCCGTAGCCGCCTGGGGATGACGCTGGTCTTAGACTGCAGCTTGCAACAATCCGGCGATGCGCTGCTCGCGGATGTCACTTTAATCGAGACCCGCCAAGGGATTGAGATTTGGGCGCGGCAGTTCCAGGTGGCGGCGGGCGACCAGGCCATCGAATCTCTTTTGCATGATGTGATGGGTCGCTTGGAACCACGCGTGATGCAATTCATGCTGAAGGAGTTGAAGTCGGTTCAAGGTGAGCCCGGCCCGCGACAAAACTTGCTTCGGGCAATCGGCCTCTTGGCGCTGAAAGGATGGCATCGGCAGACCTTTCTTGAGGCCACCAGTCTGTTGGAAACCGCAATTCGCCAGGAACCGCATGCGGCTTTGGCACATGCTTACCTCGCAATGTTGAAAGGCCTCGGCCACCGCGTCGGAATTTTGCGCGACCGCGACACCGTGGTGCCAGAAGCGATTGCCGCTGCGGAAAGGGCTTTGGAGCTGGAAAGCCAAGACTCCACGATCCTCGGCCTAGTTGGCTGCTCTTTGGTGGATGTAGGTCAGGTGGAGCGGGCGATGTTGATTTTGAAAAAGGCTATCGAGGTGGATCCCCAAAATGGTCAAGCGAAGACGGCTCTCGGCACGGCCCTGATGATGAAGAAAGATTATGCAGGGGCCGTCGCTCTTCTTGCCGAAGGCATCGCAGGTAGTCCGGCGGATAGCCGTCGTTCCGTATGGGGCACAGCTTTGGCGCTTGGTCTGCTGGCGCAAGGGAAGCCCGCCGCAGCGCAAGCCGCGGCGGCGGCGGCCTGCATGGAAGATGACCGCAATTACCTGCCGCGCTTGGCGTTGGCTGCGGTGTATCTTGCGCAAGGAAACGCCGCCGCCACTAGCGACGCGCTCCGCGAATGTCTGCGCACCAAACCTGACTTGAGTCAGCAGGAGGTGGCTTGCATTGTTGGCAGCCGCATGGCCGCAGCGATTTGGGACATGCTGTTGACGCTCCGCCGGTGATGGGCGGGAATCCTATCCGCGGCAGAAAAAATTAGGGCACCAACGCCAGCGTGTCGAGGAATAGGTCCACCTGGTCGCGCCCGAAGACATCCGCAGCAGGGGAACAATACGTCATGATTTGCAACATTCCGGAGGGTGTTTTCAAAACGTACATTTCCTGGATGCGCTGCAATCCCAACTCGGTGCGATAATGAGTTTGCCGGCCTCGGAGGTCCATGCCGAGCAAAGTGCGCTGGATGATGTTCTGCTCAAGAATTTCAATACCGCCGATCTCTTCGAGGTTCTGCACTTGCAGAAGCAGCTCGACGTCGAAAGCTTGGTTCGGTTCCCAAACATGGATGACTGCGTCGAACTCGGCGCCTAGCACGGTGTTTTTCAGCATGCACCCCGTGCTGACTTTGCTGACCACCGTCTGCGCGCTGATCTCAGCAGAAAGGGCGAGAATGCCCAAATCGAGCACTTCATGACGAGTGGCGTCAAGCAGCCCAGCGTTGGTGAGCGTGTCGCGGACAGCCTCCAGCGGTGCTGATAATTGCGCCGGCGAGTACGCCCAATCGCCTAGCTCGTCGAGGTAGAAAGAGGCGCGATCGGTGGCACTCACAAGTTGGAAATCCAACATGGTGCTGCCTCGCGCGCGGCGCGATGGAGCTGGTAAAGCTCGGGTGGATAGGCGAATGCATAGTGATTCTCCTCGACATGTCGCCACACAGGAAGATTTTTGGCAGTGGCCAAAATGGCTAGGAGTTTCGTCACTGCGCCCTCTTCGGCTTCTCCAGGGGCAAGCATCAGCGTGATCTCGTAGCCCAGGTTCCCCTGAATGAGGAACAGCTTTGCTTGGATTGCGGCTGCTACGCCGTCAGCGTTTTGCAGGGTATAGCGAGTCATAGGAAGGACTTCGCCGAGGAACTCTGCCTCCATGGTGGTCTCGATCACGTCACCGCCGTAGTTGCGCCGCGCGGCTTCCTTCATGGCTGCCGCGGTGCTCTTTCTCAAGCTAGGAAGATCGCTCATACCTGCGGCGTCGACCACCGCTACGGTCATCTTGATGTTCGCGGAGAGGGCGTCGGTAACCGCGATGGTCTGCTCCCCTTGCGAGAGGGCGTCGGTAACCGCGATGGTCTGCTCCCCTTGCGAGAAGGTGGAGTTTGCTGTGTAGCCCACGGGAACCTCTACTTCCAAAGGCATGCCGACGTGCTCGCTTCGAAAAACTTGAGGGTGCTGAACCACCAGGCTCGCAACGAGCTGTTGAATTTCCTCACGTGCCGCCGCGTCCTTGACCAGCGCTCGGCTGCGCACTTGCACGACCGCATCCAAGAGGCGCAAGTACCAGGTGGTCAACTCCCATTCCGCCTCACCCGGAAGGCCGGCGAGGATCGTGCTGCGCAGTGCAGTCACGCCACCGATCTCGGTGACCGTGATGAATTCGGAGTGGACCAACTCTTCAATTTGCGCGGCCCCTGAATCCAGTTCTATACCTGAGGAGGCCCGTCGCACTTGGAACGCGTTCCGTGCACGACGCAAAAGGTCGGAGAAATTATCGGTGGGCTTACAGTCACGCCAGCGCTCGACTTCCAGCCGGATTTGCCCCGTATGACTGCGGCTGGCGAATTGAAATTCATTGCCGATGGAAGTTGGCTTCGAGACCAGAGCCCATGCTGCCGGATCAAATACCATCTCAACATCTGCGGAGTTAATCCGTCGGCGCCCATCCGGAATCTGGGTTAAGCCGCTGTGTAGGTTGGCGAAAATCCACAGGGATGGAGCCGCGTCGGCAGCGGGGCACAGGACCGCAGTGAGCAACTCGCCATGACGGTGGGGACCCGGCAATGCATTGATCTGATATTCCTCATTCTGGTAGCGAAAGCGGAGAGCTGCGCCTTCCTGTTGTTTGCCAAAAACAAGACCCGCGATTTTCCAAGTCTCAGCCATCGTTGCTCCCGGGTAGAACTGCAGGGCAATCGCTTGCAGCCGACTTTCGAGCTCGCCGACTGCGAAAGGCGCAGGGTGGGCTTCGAAAAGGACCCGAAACGGATCATTTGGGGTGAGAAAATCATTCTGAAGAATCAAGCGCGGCACTTCCGCCACCTCTTTGGTCACCCGCATGCCCTTGGGGAAGAAGAAACTAAGTCCCAAATCTTGGCAAAGGCCGCTGCCGCGGAACTCCATCTCGATTTGTACTTCGCGGAGCGTGGAACGGAGAGTGGCCATGGTTTGCGTGAAATGCTGAGTCATGGCATCGCGGTTTTCCGCAGTGCATTCGAAGTTCGCGACCAAGGCCAAATTCCATAGAGCACGACAGTAGCTATAGGAATGAAAATTTTGCCCATTCTGATCGACTAGATCGAGGCGAGTCCCGGCCAAGATTCCGCCGTGTGTCCAGATGCCGGTCCAACGTTGACGCAAGTACTGGCCTCCAGCGGCTTGGATGGCAGTTCTGACTTCCGCGCTCCGCTGGGACGGGAACTGGGCGGCAAAATTGCGCGCTTCATCCGAAAAAACCATTTTTTTGACGACGAGCTCCAAGACTCCTTCAGGAAACCCAAGCCGCAAGATTTGGTTGCCGCTGACGGTGGTGCGCGATTCGTTGAGCATCGCCGGCACTTGGAATTGAAGTCCTTCCAAGGCGACGGTGCGCAGGCTCTCCGCGGTGAGCGGTTTGATGATGACGCTGGGCAGCACGCTATCCACAGCTGCTTGCAAGCGTTCCTCTTCGCCATAACTGATCTTTGCCAAAACGCCGATTAAGTCTCCACCAAAGGCAAAACCATAGGCCTCGTATTCACCGATGGCGAAAGCCTGTTTCAGAATGAGTTGTTGCCCGAGGCGATCCTCACCCGCAATCCGTCTGGTCACTTCTTTGGTGGACTGCACCGATAAGGAAGACTTCGCAGCATAGGCTTCGATTTCTCCTTTGAGCATCCCCACCAGAGCGGGGCCGTCGAGTTGCGCGGCCGCACCTGGAATCAACATGAGTTGGATGGGTGCAAATTCGTCTTCATCCGTATCCCTACGGCGCAGCTCCAAGAAATAGATTTGTCCGTTGCTGCGTTCGGTGACATCAAAATTTTCAGGGACCGTAATCTGGAAGCCCGCGCCGTCGTAGGTTTCCGTCGACGCCAAGGAAGCTCCTTCCTCCGCTAGGTTTCCGGCTTGGTCTAGCGCAACCGCGCGTGCCAAGGGAGCGAGAAGGAGAGTTGTGATTGCCAGCGGCAGGAGCAAAGTGGGGAAACGCATGGTGCCTCTTGATGGGTTGGGAGGATCGAAGGAGCCTGGATTTAATTTTTGCGCCAGCTTCACCGCAATCACTCCGGCAGTGGTACCTGGCTCGCGCTGCCTAGGTAGGCAATGAGGTTGCGCACTTGCTCATCGGTTAGGGCCTGAAGCTGGCCGACGGGCATAATGGAAGCGGAAGATCGTTCCACCAAGGGTTTGCCATCGGCGCCACTTGCGATTTCGGTGTTGGAAACGACCACGTCCTCATTGCCATTGCGTAAGGTCAGGCTGAGGTTGTTCTCATCCACAATCATTCCAGAAATTACGCGGCCATCCTGAAGGCGTACCGTGGTCATGAGGTAGGCGCGCCCGACTTCCGCGCTGGGGTCGATGATGTTGCGCAGAATGTAGTCCAAGTCTGCGCGGTTTGAGCCAGTGAGATCCGGACCAAGCACGCCGCCCACTCCGAAGAGTGTGTGGCAAGCCATGCAAGTACGCGCGTAGATGGCGCGGCCGGCGGCCTTATCAGCCAGTTCCAAAGAGGCCGGGGTGAGTTTTTCCTTCCATTGGGTTAGCTCTGCTTCGGCCGATCCGCTCAGGGTGGTCGATCTGCCCCAAGCGGACTCCAACAGGCGATCCACTTGCGCGTCCTGGAGTTGCGCCAACTGGCGGCGCACGCTGGCGTCGGTCAAAATTCCTGCGGCGACGGAACCATCGAGAATGGCCTTCAATAAGGCTTTGGCGTGACTGGCGCGCGCGGTGAGGACAGCCGTTGCGGCGCGGCATTCCTCGCTCGCGGAATCGTCCAGGTAGGGCAGGACGAAATGGGGCGTGGTTGCATCGTCGTAAGCGGCGAGGGCGCGTAAGGCGATTAGGCGCAGTGGCGCTTCCGCCAAAACCGCATGGAGAGTCGCTGGTAACTCCGGGTCACGCACGCGGATCAATCCACGCAGGGCGTTCTCACGCTCGTCCATGCTGCGTGCAGGATCAGCCACCACCGCGCGCAGCAGAGGTGCGGCAGTGAGATCGCCGAAGGTCAAATCAATCTTGGCGGCAAGATCCGCGTAGGTTGGGTTCGCCAACAGCCGTTTCGCAGCAGCCGGCCACGCCTGAGGCATGGGCAAGTTTGGGCGTCGATCTAGAGCCAAGTCCAACTCTGCAAGCATCGCAGCGAGTCGACTCGCTTCGACACTTGCCATCGCGCTACAAAAGGCTTCCAGGCAAGCCGCGTCTCCGTTTGCAAGCCGCCGCCACATGGAGCGAGAAAGACTAGGCAACGGCGTTTCTAAAGCGAGGCGGACGGCGCGTGGCGGATCGGCTGCAGCCAGAGCTTCGATGCCAAACCAATCCATCAAGGGGAGATTGTGGTCGGCAGCATCTTCTTGATGGCGCACTAGATGGGTAGCAAGTTCCCAACGTTGCTGCACCGGGATGCGCTGCAAGCCGCTGGCCAAATAACGCCGCACAATTGGCGAAGGATCGGCGGCGGCGAGGACGGCAAAGCGCTCCAATAGTTTTGGGCTAGGATTTCCATCTTCCAGACTGAGTTGAATGGCCCACGCGCGCAGGTTTTCGTTGGCGTCGCTGAGCAGCTCCAGTACCAAGGATTCGTGCAAACCACCGCTGACATGTAGCGCCCACAGCGCGCGCAGTCGGCGTGGGACACTGGTGTTGTGGCGCAGGATGAGTTCTAGCGCATGCCAAGTTTGCGCGTCGCCGCCACGCTCCTGTAGTAGGCGCCGCGCGCTACGCACGTACCAATCATTTTTGTGCAGCTGCAGCGCGACCAAATCCAAGTTGCTGAGCGAGTCGAGGGATACAGAAACGATTTCAGGCGCACCATAAGTGACCTTGTAGAGGCGACCGTTGGTGCGATCCCAGATATTGCTGTCGCTGCGGTGGCATGCTTGGCGGTCGTACCAATCGATAAAGTAGACGCCGCCATCGGGGCCGTAACGCATGTTGACGCCGCGATACCACTGGTCATTGGCGAGCAAAAAATCTGCGGCATGACTGCCGCTGTAGCCCGAACCGGCAGGCGTCAACAAGTCGCGGTTGATGCGGTTGCCGAGGACATTGTTCATGAAGATGGAATCGCGATACTCCGGCGGGAAGTTGTCGCCGAGATAAATCATCGCGCCGCAGTGTGCGTGGCCACCACCGGCGGCCTCGGTGGCGTTGGCTGCGACGGGAGCATTACGACCCCACCAAGCATGATCGGCGACATCGCCGACGTAATGGCGGTGGTCCGCAATGGTCTGGATATCGTCGACCAAGTAGGGATTGAAGTGGCGCCCACTCTGACGTTGGAAGCGGCCGCCCTGCACGATATGAAAAAGGTGGGGGATGACGCAGGCGGTCACGAATCCTTGGCCGAGGTCATTAAAATCCACACCCCAAGGATTGCTAAAACCCCAGGAGTAGACCTCGAATTGGTGCTTTAGAGGGTGGTAGCGCCACACGCCGCCGTTCATCGCAGTGCGTTGCGCAGGGGGAGTTGCGGGTTTCCCAATCAGGGAATTGGTGAAGACTCCTTGGCAACCATAGAGCCAACCATCGGGTCCCCAGATGAAAGAATTTAAAGTTTCATGCGTGTCTTGGTAACCCCAGCCATCCAACAGAATCTGGGGCGGGCCATCGGCCACCAAGTCGCCGTTTTGATCGGGAAGGAACATGAGGTAGGGCGCGGCACCAACCCACACGCCGCCGAAACCCACTTCCAAACCGCTGACTAAATTCAAACCTTCAGCGAACACGTGGCGGGTTTCGAAGGTTCCGTCGGCGTCGCTGTCTTCAAACACCACGATGCGGTCCAGACCCTGACCTTCCTCCCGGCGTATTGGGTAGGAGTAGGCTTCCGCCACCCACAAGCGTCCGCGCGTATCGGTAGTGAGAGCGATGGGCTGATGCAAATCCGGTTCCGCGGCAATCACTTGGACTTTAAAGCCATCGGGCACCGTCATGGCCTGCGCCGCGGCCTCGGCTTCGAAGCCAGACTGCTGCAATATTTTGTAGGGGATGACTGTCGGCAGAGTGCGCTCCTGGATGATGGGTGGCTTCGACGCGTGGAACAGAAAATCGTCGTAATTGAGGTGCCCCCAACCGCCGACACTTTCGTCGACTAAACGCAAAAACATTTCTTGCCCTTGGAAGGCGCTTAGATCCACGGCAACCCGCTGCATGGTTTCAAAGTTGGCGCCTGGGGTCATGAACACCACCGCCTGATCGGCGACGCGCACCAGCTCGGCCCGGGTCTGCTGGCTTTTCCCACCACCAATCAGCAGACTCGCCCATGGCGCAGTAACTTGAAATGGGGCGCTCGTCATGGTCCCGGTGAGGCCATCGCCCTGAAGCTCATAACCACCAACCCAGCAGTTCCCTTGGTGATGACTGACGATGGTTCCCAGGCGCGCTTCGATGCTGTCGCCGTGGATGGGTTGGCCCACGAAGGCGTCGCCCGCGAGGGTCCAATCTTGCAGGTCGCCATTTTCAAAATCGAGATTCAGCACCCGACCATCGTTGCCCAGCGGCGGGGTGCCGTCGGCAAAACGAATCTTCTGGCTGGGGTCGCGGCGTTGCGGTTGGGCAGCCAGCCATTCTTCCTCGCTGGCTTCGCGCGCGGCATGCCGCAGCAGAAACGTGCCTTTTTTGTTGGCGATGACAATGTCCACGAGCCCGTTTGCATTGGCATCGGCAGCGACTACCTGCACGCCAACCCCAGAATTTGCATCGACAAGATGCGGCACGAAACGCGCGCTGCCATCCGCGGCGCGTTGCAGGCCGAACCAGTAGACCACTGCCGGAGCAGCCGATCCCGGATCGCCCTCGGGACCATGCGCCCAAAAACGTTTGCCGGTCACGATGTCCAACAAACCATCCTGGTCGATATCTGCAAGGCACAAAGCATGCAGTTGCGAGAAGGTTACGCCGTAACTGCTGTCTTCCAGGCGCGCATCCATGATGCGGTGCTCGCGGAAATCGATGCCCTGGG
>CALFOT010000085.1 GCA_937919925.1 uncultured bacterium
GCTCTTGGCGGTACGCAAATCAACTTGGCTTACACCAACGCTACTCCCAACAGCAACCTGTACCTGGCTGGCAGTTTGGCGGGTCTAGGTAGTTTTTCCGTTCCGCAACTTGGCGTGACTCTCGATCTTGCCGCACCTCTGCAAGCCGGCATCGATCAGGCCGATAACAGTGGCGGCGGGACGTTCCAAGTGAGCGTGCCGAGTCGCATTGCCGGACGCTCCATTTGGGCCCAAGCCCTGCAATCTGGCCGTACCAGTAACGTCACCGGCACCTGGGTGCAGTAAACCATTCATGTTCGCTACCTATGTGCTTGTTGCTGCGGCATCGCTGAGCGCGCAAGTCCCTGATAATCCGATTGGCCACGGTTGCGAATACTGCGAAAATCGCGGTACAGAAATCTGCGAGAACCATGATAAGGACCTGCTTCCACTAGAGGAGCAGGTTCTTTTTTGTTCCGTCTCAGCTGCGTGCAAAAAATGCGCAGGGGCTTTGTTGGTGGATTGCGTGCGCTGTAACGGTGGCCCGGACAACATCCTATTGGAAAGCCGTTTGCTGCGCTATGAACGCTTTGCCGCAAGCCCTGCTGCGCCAGAGAAATTATTCGATCGACCTCTCACGCGCATCATTACCGAGCACTATGACATCCTCATCGATATCGATACCGTGAAAGATGGAACGCGCAAACTCAATGCGCATGAACTTGCACACGCCATGGCCATCGAGCTGGAAGCGGCAGCGGCCTTACTCAACGAGCACTTTGGTGCCAAGCCGCAAGACTGTTCGAAGCGCACGCGCATTTGGTATTGGGCCAATCCTAAAGATCACAAGCGCGTCAATCTGGAGATCCTGGAACAGAACTCCGATATGGGGTTTTCGCTCTACGGTGTGAACCCAGCAACTAGCGCTTGCACTGCTGCAAAAGGGCTTGATTCCAAAGCCCTCAATATCGTTTCCAATGCAGTGCACAAAGGCACCCACCTTCGCTTTAGTAATTTGTTCCGCGTAGAGTGGATTGGCAATAAAAAAGCGGGTTGGTTCGATGTTGGTGCCGCCCATTGGTATGAAGACAAAGTATTTCAACGCGTGTCCACCTACTGCATTGATGAAGCCAACAATGATTTGGATTATGAAGGTGGCCGCTGGCATGTGGCCATGCGTCGCTATTTGCTCAAGCACAAAGAAGGCTTGCTGCCCGATTTACTGGCACAAATTTCCGGCACCCTTAAGGAGGAACAACACGCAGTTGCTTGGTGCCTCTACGACTGGGTGGCCACGGTGCACCCCAAAGCCCTGAAGCCACTGCTGATGGGCTATAAAGATCGTAAAGAATCGCGTGATTTATTCCGTGATTTCCTTGGTATGTCGGTGCTGGAAGCGGAGCAGGCATGGCGCATTTGGGTAGCCGAAACTTATCCCATCAAAGATCCCAAACCACGGAAGAATCTGTAG
>CALFOT010000086.1 GCA_937919925.1 uncultured bacterium
GTTGACCTTGCTGTTGACCTTGCTGTTGACCTTGCTGTTGACCCTTGGCGCCCTGCTGACCGCGCCGCCCTTGTTGGCCCCGCTGTTCGTGTTGGCCTTGCTGTTCTCCAGCTCGACCCTCTTCCATTTGCTGCGTACGCATTTGATACATCCGCACCGCGCGTGCGGCACTCCGCTCTTCTTCGTTCAGCCGACCATCGCCATCGATATCAAAATCCTTGAGCATTTGTTCACGGCTTGGACGCTGATCCCCTCCGCGCTGCGCGCCTTGAGATTTGCCGCGTTGGCCCTGCTGCGAGCCGCGTTGTGCTTGGCGTTGGCCCTGTTGCTGACCCTGAAGGTGACAATCGCAATCACATTGCTGAGGCTGCGTTTGACCTCGCTGCGCTCCGTCGCCACGACGAGGGCCCTGTTGGGCGGAAGCGGTACTTGCGCTCAAAGCAAGCACCAGGGGAATCAAAGTAAGTAGGTGTTTCATCTTGGGAATCCGGGGTTCGGGAACAGCTCTATAACCCTAAGGCCCGAGCTGGGTTCCTAATCACTGATCGTTTTCTACTAATAGCCCTACGCATGCGGCCAAGCCGTGAATATAGGGCAAGCCACAGACTGGGCCAATCTCGCCAGCCACGAATCCACCACTTACAGGAAGTCCAGGCCAATACTGGTGAATCGTTTCGACGTCGTGATCGGCACGTTGAAAAAGTTGCAGGCCTCGGCCAGTACAGGAAAACTGCAGGGCGCCAAGCACTCGCGGACAAAAGGAGCCCGCTAACTCCAATGAGGAGGCTAATTCGGCGTGTGCCGCAATGCGGTCCCGCGCTTGAAACTGCACGGACATGCCTAGGCCAAGATGGTCCCGAACCACAATTGCACCGGCTTCCGGATCTACGCCGACCACGCCACGCACTAACATGTCGCGCCCCGGCTCGCCGCTGTTATTCGCCATTGGAAGAATTCCCACATGCGGGGCGCGCATAAATTTCTGCCGCTCTTCCTCGCCAACCGCAATGAGTACTTCGCTCAACTCCTCATAAGCGGGGCGACCGCCCAACTCCAAAATCAAATTCCCCTCGCAGCGCGTCACCGTGAAGCGCGGTCCGACAGGGCTGCAACCTTGCGCCACCACCGGCTCGATACGAAATGCGCCATCGAGCACAAAGCCAACCGCGCCCTCCGAAGCGATGGCGTGATCAAAGACCAGCACATTTTCGCCGCGGCGGTCCGCGCCGCTCGCAATGCCGCCAATCACAATCGGCAATTGTTTTTGTGTGCGTATGGATGAAAAAAATGGTTCCAGCGGAAAACTAAAAGGCTCGGCTATCATCACCGCGCTGGCCGACGGCGGTGCGTCTGGCCAACCGAAGACGCGGCTCTTCGCGGCCTCTAGCTCCAAGTGGAAGGGAAAGACTTGGGTGCTCGGTAAACGCGCGGCCCATAAAGCAAGGCCTGGCCCAGCTTGTATTTCGCGGCCACTCCCAATTACCCCCGACATGCTACTGCCGATGATGCTTTTCGGCTTTAGTTCCCGATGAATATAATCAAGAATCAGCCGGGCGTTTTCTCGATGGTGGGTAGTGAAAAAGAGAGTTACTAAATCGGGAGCTTCCCCGATCGCCCGAAGTACACCACGCACCGCAGCGGCAACGGCCAACCCTGAGTCTTCCAGCGTCGACACGGTTTCCGCAACGGCTGCTTTTTGAGTAAATTCCATCCCGCTCCTAACTTAGTATCGGCTGAAAATGCGCTCCGCAAGATGGTGAAAAACGGTGGGCGCACTGTACACGCCTAATATTCCGAATCCTTGGTGGGCAGCAAATCGCCAAAGCCGGTCGCTGCATCGAAACTGGTTGGGGCTACTGGATCATCGAAATCTATGATGCGGTAAGTCGCATTCTCAAGGCGAAACAAGTCTTCCACCAGGCCGTCTTCCATTTCAAAGACCACGCGTAAAGTACCGGTAACTTCCACTGTGTTGTAGGTGTACTCCATGCCGTTTTCGTCTTGAAGGCTCACGCGCAAAATCTCATTCAGCTGCGGTGGTGCGCCAAAACAGCAGCTAAATAAGCTGCGCACAAGGTGGAACTGACGAATGTGTTCAAAATCAATATCGGGCATCATAAAGCCACGAATGGTAAAATTTTTGCCTTCGAGCGCCAACACATGCGCCGGGAAGGGCTGCTTCTTGCCTTCATCAAACTCCCAGCCACCGAAATCGTGCATATCGACCACAAAAGGTTCTGTGCCGCTGGCCATCGATTTTTTCAAGTTGGCCATACGCTCTTCCAAAGTAACTGCGTTAGACCAAGGGCGATCCTCGACCGGTGGTGCTTCCGTAATTTCAAACCGATCGCGCAAGGAACCGCTTGACTCCTCCTCGACCGCAGGTTCTGCGACCACCTCTACTTCCTTCGGAGCAGCGATTGTGACTGCGGCTGCCGCGCCATCACTCGCGGCGGCGGCTACCGCAGTGGCTGGAGGTTCGTGAACAACCGCTTCTTGCTTGGAACACGAAAAGCAGAGCAGCGGTGCGCTCGCGAGAGCTGAAAAAAACCAAAACTTCCTCATGCGATTAAATGTTAGACGACAAGTAGTAGGCCGCTTCCGTACGGTAAGCGGAAAGGGCTGGGATGAGTCCGGCCACGGCACCTGCTAGGGTAACCGCTGCCAGCAATTGCAGCTCGGCAGCGCCAGGAACCACGGTAACCCGCACTCCGGTAGCAGCATGCACTTGATCCGTTACCGCATAGATTAAAACCCCCGCCAACCCTAGGCCAACCACGCCTCCCAGCAGCGCAATCACCGCCGATTCACCGGTCACCAAACCAAGAATGGTGGAGCGTCGAGCGCCGAGTGCGCGCAAAATCGCGAATTCACGTCGGCGTGCGCCCATCGTGTTGTAAATCGCCACCATCACGCCAACCAAAGCCACCACCACAATCAATGCGGTAATCAAACGCAACACCATATCGCCCTGGCCGATGATGGAAAATAACTTGCGCACTTCCTGGCTTGGATAAACCGCTTGAGCATCAAGACGGTCGTTCAACGAGCGAAAAATGCGCGTACGATAAAAACCGGCTTTGGTGCTCAACATCACCGCACTCAGACCACGTGGATCGCGTGTGCCGCCAGCCACCATATCTGCGGTGGCCTCATGCCCGGCAATCACATAATAAGCGCCAATCGGAATTAAAATGGCGCGGTCGAGCGGCGTGCCGGTCGGCTCCAATACACCAACCACCTCGGTCTCTGCCTCCTGATGGCCGCCGCCGCCGACGCCTTCCACCCCATGCGCTGGCGTGAACTTCGAACCAACCATCAAGCCCGTATTGCGTGCAACGTCTGCGCCAACCACAGCCTTAAACATGGACTTGAGGTGGGCGTTGTGATCGTGGTCAACGTGAGCAGCCTCACTAGAATGCTCCGCAGCGGCTTGCCCGAGTTCGCTTTTCAACTCTGCAAACTCCGCGCGCGAGTAGGCAAACGGGCCGCCGTCGGCAAAAGCGAGGGGCTCGGCGAGATTCGCCCCACCAAGATGCACGTCGGAAAACAGATTGGAGGTGACCCCCACGATGCGCTGGCCACGAAAACTATCACCAACGGCTAGCGGCACGGACCACAGCACACCCGGCGTGGCGGCGATTTCTTCATAAACCGCATACGGCACATTGCCCTGGCTTTGGCCCATGTGGTACAGCGCGTTCAAAGTCAGTTGCAGGCCTGAACCTTTGGCGCCCACCAGCATGTCGCAGATCGAAGCCGAGCGATTGAAGCCTTGCTCGCTTGCTTCGCGCAGAGCTCCGACGGTTGCAAAGAGCCCTACTCCAAGCGATACCGATAAGCCAGTCAAAATGGAGGCGAGCTGGCGACGCTTTAAGTTGCGCAACACCATCGTGTGCAGTCTCATTGCAAATCCTCCACGCGCACCGTACTTTCAAATGCAGCCGCCACTTCCATATCGTGAGTCGCGCAAACCACTGTGATGTTCGATTCGCGCGCGGTTTGAAGCAACATGGCGAGCACCTGCTTGCCGTTTTCATAATCAAGAGCGCCGGTAGGCTCATCCGCCAAGAGCAACTTGGGGCGATTCATCAAGGCTCGCGCGAAAGCTACACGAGCCTGCTGCCCAACCGACAACTGCCGCGGCATGTGCTGCAAACGATGGCCTAGCCCGACGGCCTCCAGCAGTTCCACCGCGCGACCGGGTTGAGGGTGGCCCTTGGCGAAAACAGCCCCCAATTCGACATTTTCCTTCACGGAGTACCCATCGAGTAAGTGGAAGGATTGAAAGACATAGCCGATATGGTCGGCGCGAAAACGATCGCGCTGGGCTTCCGAAAGTTGGGCTAAATCCGTGCCGTCTATAGAAACGATCCCTGAATCTGGTTGCACTAGCCCGCTGAGCAGGTTCAATAAGGTGGTTTTACCCGAACCACTCTCGCCGATAAGCGCGACCTGCCCCCCGCGCGCCACCCGCCAATCCTCGAAGCCCAACACTAGGCCGGAATCGGCATCGCTGGGATAGCTTTTGTGGATGTTTTGGAGGTGAATCATGGCGTCGGGAGAATCGGCGGCAAGGTTAGAATACGCTCCGCCATGCCCTGCGCTGGCCCCAATGTCATGAGTAAGTACAACATTCAAAAGTTCGCCGTGATTGGCGCCGGCAACATGGGTTCCGGAATCGCCCAAAAAATAGCCACCGAAGGCTTCTCTTGCGTCTTGGTTGACCTTGATGATGAAAAGGTCGAGCGCGGCATGAATATCATTCGCGATTTGCTTGCGCAGGGTGTGGAGCGCAAAGTTTTTAGCCCGAAGCAGGTGGAGCAAATCCTTGCCAACCTGCACGGCACCAGTGATTGGTCAGAGCTGGCTGATGTAGATTTGGTGGTCGAGGCGGTCTTTGAGAACTTAGATGTGAAGCGCTCTGTTTTTAAACGCCTGTCTGAGAACTGCAAAGAGACCGCCATTCTAGGCACCAACACTTCCTCGTTTTATGTGAAGGATCTTGCCAGCGCAGTAACAAACCCGGAGCGTTTGGTGGGCTTGCACTACTTCTTCCACCCAGCCAAAAACCGTTTGGTAGAAGTGATTGGCCACGCGGGCACTTCCGATGAGGCCTATTTGGCGGCCTGGGCGGCGCAGGAAGCGATTGGCAAAACACCGATTTGGTCCTCCGATGCGCCGGGTTTTGTGGTCAACCGCTACTTCGTGCCATGGGTCAATGAAGGCGTGCGGCTACTCGAAGAGAATGTTGCAAATGTTGCCACGATTGAGTGGGCGGCTAAAAAAGCATTTGGCGTTGGCATGGGCCCGTTCGAATTGATGAACGTCACCGGAGTGCCGATCACCATGCACGCGGCCAACACTCTGGCGGATGCACTGCATTCTTTTTATGCGCCAAGCCAAGCGCTGGTTGATTTCTGCGCTGGCAGTGAGCGCAACTGGAACCTTGATGGCCCCATCGACGAAAGCAAGTACGACTCCATTGCCGATCGTTTGCTAGGCGTAACTTTCTATGTTGCTGCGCAATTAGTGGATGAGGGTGTTTCTTCGATCGAAGATACCGATATCGGCGCCCGCGTTGGCTTGCGCTGGCCGCGTGGCCCCTTCGACATGTTGAATCGCGTTGGCGTAGAGCGCGCGCGGTGGCTGGCCGAAGCGGTTGCCACCCAATATGGTTTAGCGCTGCCGAAGTTACTCATTGATGCGCCAGCTCACGGCCTGCCCATTGAATTGGTGTCCTCCTGTGATGCCGGCGTTGCAACAGACTTGCGCTTCAATAGCCCTGCCACGATGAACGCCCTGGATAAAAATGTGTTCCTGCAGTTTGATTCCAAGCTGCAGTTGGCACGCGCCACCGGCAAAGCGATTGTGCTGCGAAGCACCGGCAAAGCTTTTGTCGCCGGAGCGGATATCAAGTTTTTCGTGGATTCCCTCAAGGCCAATAACTACCCATCGATTGCGGAATTTGCTGGCCACGGCCAGAAAATTTTTAAAATGTTGAGTGGTGGCGAACGTGCCGTAGTAGCGCGCGCCCACGGCTTAGCTTTAGGCGGAGGCGCAGAATTGGCACTTGCCTGCGATTGGATTGTGGCCTCACCCAAGGCTGCAATGGGCTTCCCCGAAACCGGAATTGGCATTTTCCCTGGCCTAGGTGGCACGCAACGATTGCCGCGACGAATTGGCATGCCCCTAGCGAAGTACTTGCTCTATACCGGGCATATTCTTGATGCAAAGTCCGCCCTTTCGATTGGCTTAATTGATGCCGTTGCTGGATTTAGTGACATCGATGAGGTTTGCCTTGAGTGGGCCGCCAAAAATCCTGCGGCCGAGCGCGAGGCGCCTACCGAATGCCCTGACGGGCGCTGGCAAGCTGTTTGGGATTTCTTCGACAGCAACACGGTGGATGAAATCCTCACCGGCGAAGCCGACTGCATGGGGGACGCAATGTTAGAGCAAGCTTGCAAGCGTATGGGGCAAAAATCCTATCACGCCTTGAAACTATGCGAAGGCTTGTTTGTAGAAGGTGCCCACCAGGCGCTCGAGCGCGCGCTCGAACTTGAGGGCCGCGATTTGGAGGTCGCATTCCTCCACCCCGATGCGTTGGAAGGTTTAAGCGCGCTCCTAGATGGGCGCCGCCCGAGTTTCGCAAAGCCTGCCTTCGCTTAAGGTTTAAGCTCCATCAAGGCGCAAGGCGTTCCACTTCCCAGCGGTTATCACTGCTGGGATGAATGTACCGAAAACGATCGTGCAGACGATTTTCGCGCCCTTGCCAAAACTCAATCGATTGCGGCTGAATGCGATAACCACCCCAGTGCTCCGGCATGGGAACTTCGCCGCCAGCGAGTTTTTTTATCGCCTCGCGTAACTTGCCTTCGAGCAGGCGGCGCGAACTGACCACCGAACTTTGTGGCGAAACCCAAGCGCCAAGTTGACTACCCCTTGGCCGGGATGCGAAATACTTAAGTGATTCCATCGCAGTCACGCGCACAGCAGTGCCCTGAATGATGACCTGCCGCTCCAATGGCAACCAATGAAACAGCATGGAAACGCGCGGGTTTTCCTCAATTTGAAGGGCCTTTGTGCTTTTGTAATTCGTGAAAAAAACAAAGCCATCCCGATCAAACAATTTCAACAGTACTGTGCGCACGGTGGGCAGGCCGTCGACGGTGGCCGTGGCAAGGCTGAGTGCGCTGTAATCAATGAGCCCCGCCGCTTTGGCCTGCTCGAACCATAACTCAAACTGCTTGAATGGATCGGCGTTCAGATCCTCGCGGTTGAGGCCGGTGCGAGAATATTCGCGGCGTAGGTCACTGAGGTCCATGTGCAGAGTTTAGCGAAATCTGGATGAAGCTCTGCAAGGTCGGGCGGGTAGAATATTTCATTATGGGAATGACCCTCATTGAAAAGATCATCGCCAATCACTGTGATCAGAAAGTTGCGCCAGGTGCCACAGTCGACATGCGTGTCGATGTGCGCGCGGCGCGCGATTTCGGCGGCGCGAATGTAGTGAAAAATCTGCGCGCAGCAGGACTCAAAATTGCAGATCCAAGCAAGACTCTCTTCACTTTCGACTGCAACCCTGGGGGCAGTGATCAAGGTTATGCTGCCAATCAACAACTGTGCCGAGAATTTGCTCGCGAAACCGGGGTGGGCTTGCGCGACGTCACGCAAGGCATCGGTACGCACATCGCTTTTGAAGACGGCCTAGTGGGGCCGGGCTCGACTTTTGTCAGTACGGATAGTCACGCCAACATCATGGGTGCGGTTGGCGCTTTTGGTCAGGGCATGGGTGACCAAGATATTGCCTATGCGTGGAGTGCCGGCAAAGTTTGGTTTAAAGTGCCAAAGTCGGCAAAGGTTATTTTGATTGGCACGCCTGGGGCGTTTGCCACGGCCAAAGATATTGTGCTGAAAATGTTGCAGGTGTTAGGCGCCGGCGGGTTGCTGGGTTACGCCGCGGAAATTACTGGCGATCTTGTAGAAAGCCTCACCCTCGAAGATCGCGTCACGATTGCGAGTATGTCTACTGAGATGGGTGGCATCATTTCCCTCTTTGAGCCGAACGCGGCAATCCTTGATTTCTGCCGCAACGCTGGCGGTCGTGATTTTCAACCAATCGCCGCAGATGCAGATGCCCACTATGACAAAATTGTAGAGGTAAATATTGAAGGCCTCGGGCCCATGGCTGCTCGCCCCGGCCACCCGGAAGACACCACGGATCTTGCCAATGTTGCCGGCCGCAAAGTTGATTCGGTATTTATCGGCTCCTGTACCAATGGTCGTCTCAGCGATTTGCGTCGCGCCGCACATGTGCTGAAGGGCCGCAAGGTCGCTCCCGGGGTCGTTTTGAAAATTGTTCCAACTACACGTGCCGTTTGGGAAGCTGCGCTCGAAGAAGGGATTGTAAAAGTCTTCATGGATGCCGGCGCGCTTATCGGAAATGCTGGCTGTGGCGGCTGTGCCGCAGGCCAGCTCGGACAAAACGGTCCGGGCGAAGTCACGGTGAGTACGGGCAACCGCAATTTCGCCGGCAAGCAGGGCAAAGGGGAAGTCTATCTAGCGAGCCCCGAAACGGCTGCGGCTACGGCCATCGCCGGCGTCATCACTTCGATTGATGCCATCCCGGAAGAGCCGGTGTTGTTCGAAATCGGCGGGCGTCGTGATGTAAATGGAGAGGCTGCAACGACTGTAACCACGACAACTACAAGTGCGAAACCTACCAAGCTAGAGGGCCGCGTTTGGGTGGTGGATGTACATAACATCGACACCGACATGATTTTTCATAATCGTTATTTGGCCATTACCGAAATGGACAAAATGGGGCAATACACTTTTGACAACCTCAAGGGCTGGGAAGACTTTGCGACCAAGGTGAAGCCTGGCGACATTGTCATGACAGGCTCAAACTTCGGTTGCGGGTCTTCCCGCCAACAGGCCGTCGATTGCTTCACGTCGCTTGGTGTGCAAGCGCTTATTGCTGAAAGCTATGGCTCTATTTACGAACGCAATGCCATCAACGGCGGCATGCCGATTCTGGTTGCAAGTGGTCTAAAGGTTGGCTTAAAAAACGGCGATCTAGTACGGTTAGATTTGGCAACGGGGCTCATTACTTGGGATGGCGGTAAGCTGCAAGGCGAGCCGTTCTCTGCCGTTCAAATGCAAATTTACCAGCGCGGCGGTTTGCTCGTTCTTTAACTGGATTCGGATCGCTTGGATTCAAGTTCGCGCTCCAACAAACTGCACCATTCCTCGAAGCCGTCGCCATCCATCGCCGAGATCGGAAGAATCAAAGCATCTGGATTCAGCCTCGCGATGTGTTCGATGGCCATTTCCGGCGAAAACGGCAAGTGGGAAAGCAAATCCATTTTGGTCAGCAAGCAAACCGCTGCGCGCGAAAAAATGGCTGGATACTTCAGCGGTTTGTCTTCACCCTCAGGAGCCGAAAGTAGCACGGTTTTGAAATCGGCGCCCAAGTCATAGGATGCCGGGCAAACTAAATTGCTTACATTTTCCAAAAACAAAATATCCGGCATTTCAAACCCTGGTGAGGAAATGCCTGCGCCA
Organism: uncultured bacterium; assembly: GCA_937919925.1. GTDB lineage: Bacteria > Planctomycetota > UBA1135 > UBA1135 > UBA1135. The sequence goes on from CALFOT010000086.1 coordinate 9,568, forward strand.
ACTAAATGAGCATCAAAATGGCAGGCGCCGCCAGTCACTATTTGAAATGCTGACGCGCCAACTTCTTGAAGCCGTAGCACATCTTCTTCTGTGGCAATATCACCGAGAAGCGCTGCGATGCGCAACTGGCCATTAAAATACTCCACCGTCATTTCTAGCAACGTGGTTTTCCCAGAGCCTGGAGAAGAAACCAACTCCACAACCAAAGTGCCGGCTTCCGCAAACATCTTGCGCAACTCTGCTGCGCACTGATCATTCGTCTCGTGTAGGCGGCGGCGGACCTCAATAATTTCTGACATAGGTTTATTGCGGTTGAGTGTTCCTAACCTGATCGAACTCCAGGGATTCTAATTCGAGCTCCTTACCTCCCTCCACCGCAAGCGGCCCGTGGCAATCGGGGCAATCCAGTAGCCCACATTCGTTGGCGAGCACGGTATCGCAGCTAGGGCATTTCCGATAAACGGGACACCACTTCACCTCAAGCTGTGCCTTTTCATGAGGGCTCTCGCTCACAACCGCCCGCCAAGCCTGCCGCAGCGCCTCTGGATTAATAGAAGAAAGCTCGCCGATGGCCACTTTCACGCTCAGCAGTTGGGTGGCCCTTCCCCCATTCTTCTCCTGCATAGCTCGCAATGCGCCATGCAAAATTTCTACGGCGATACCAGTTTCGTGCATTTCCAAATCCTCATACCTCTTTTTATCAAGAATTGACGCCAAAGAGTAGAGAAATCGACCGTTTCTTCCGCTTTCGGTAAAGTCACAAATTTGTGGAATTCTTATCTCGCTCCCTTCCAAAGGAGTAATGATTGCCTTCTGCGCCTCTCGGAAAACTCAGCGCGCCGCATCGATGATCTTCACCATCGTTTCTTCCACCTCGGCAGCGAGATCTGCCAGCGGCGCGTCGGAAACCGTTTGCAGCAAAACGCTCGGCTTCAACATGCCGATGTAATGAACCCCGCCGTTTTCCCAAACAGAAATACGGCACGGGAGCGCCAGGTTCACTTCGATGTCCGCACTCAAGGCCGTGTGCGCGTGGTGGGGATTGCACACCTCCAAGACCCGCACTTCGCGGTCGAAAGCAACCCCTTTCGATTCCATCGTGGCGCGCAAATCGTACACATGCAACACCCCAAACTTATGGGCAACTGTTGCTTCTACGAGATCGGCCGCGGCCTGATCGATGCTCTTCTCCGTTTTTACGATGTACTTCATGGTTCTTCCTTGTTCTTTCAAAGCTTATTTTGTGGCTTCTGTGCAGATGCCGCGAAAACGGCATCCTCCACATTTACGCGCTTCTGGCGACGCCGGCCAGTTCCCCATCATCAAATCATCTACCTCCGGATCATAGTGCACGTCCATCATTTCGCGGATGCTAGTCGACATGTGGTCTTGTGCTTCCGAAAGCCGATTGAGATCAACTGGAATCGATTCCACCTTGCCCGCGCCTAGATAAGCTGCGTGAAGAACAATGTTTTCTGGATCGGTGGACCACTTTTCGCACGCATACAGCGCGTAAGTATGCAATTGAAAGATATCCGCTTCGCGAGGCTGGCCAGTTTTCCAATCGTAAATATGAATCATCTCGCCTTCAGCATACGCGAAATCCGGCACCGCATACACTTTGGTACCAAGGAACTGGTAGGTATCCATCGTTTCTAACGAACGCCACGTATCGGGGTGCGCGTCGCGCGCCGCAGCAAGTTCCGCTGACTCGCAAAAAAACTGCGTGCTGCGCTCCAGCAACTGCCGCGCCATCTCGGTGCGCTCTTTCGAAATTTCCTGGCCGTAATGATGTTCATTTAAGTGAACACTTTTATTCGGCTGATCTTGCCAGCCACCTCCCGCCGACTGGCGCCAACCATCGCGAAACAGCTCCACGCACTCCTCCAACAATTCGTTGGTGGTCATCGTGGCGCCGTCGCGCTTCAACTCAAACCAGCGTTGGATAGCACGATGCGCACAATCGCCGGCATGAGCCGGCAAGGATGTCAGGCACTTGTGCACCATGATTTCATATTTCTGGCCGCGCGGGCGCTCCGTCCACCAGCCCCAAGAGGCATAGCGGCCATACCAGTACTCGCGCTGGCAGCGTTCCCATTCCTTCGCCCGACTCGCGGACCAAGACAGCTCGCATTGAAATTGCTTCGTCGCCACGCCCCCATCTTAGCTTGGCGCGGTCTCGAATTGCGCCGGAAGCCACAGGCCCCGCGGAGATTGTCCGCGCAAAAATACGCTTTAGTGGCGGAAATGCCGCGTGCCGGTGTGCACCATGCAAACCCCGCGGGCGTCACAAGCGGCAGTTACTTCCGCGTCACGCATCGAGCCGCCAGGCTGCACAATGGCCACCACGCCAGCTTCGGCAAGGGCTTCCGGGCCATCTGGAAACGGGAAAAATGCGTCGCTACCGACGACTGCGCCCTTGGCCAAAGCGCCAGCTTTCTTCACCGCGATTTCTGCGCTGTCCACCCGGCTCATCTGCCCCGCTCCTGCGCCCACCAACATGCCGCCTTTGACTAGGCAAATCGAATTGGATTTAAGATGCTTTGCAAGTGTTTGCGCCAAACGTAAATCTTGTTCGCAACCTTCCGGCATCGCAACCTTGCCTGCCACATTTAAGACGGCATCAAAGCCGCTCTTGGTATCCGTTCCTTGCGCCAAAGTACCGCCCCAAATTCGCCGCTCCTCGGTTTGCATTCGCGGCATGCCGATATCGCCTACCTTCACAATGCGCAAATTCTTGCCCCACTTCGGGCCGCTGCGCAATAGGGCAACCGCCTCCTCGTCGAAACTGGGAGCTGCTAGAACTTCAACAAAATGACCCGGGCCGGCGAGAAACTCTGCGCATGCAAAATCGAAGTTACTGTTCAGGGCAATCACCGAGCCAAAGGCTGAAAGCGGATCGCCTTCCCATGCGCGCTCCAAACTCTGCGCGGCGCTACTACCTAATGCTGCGCCACAAGGATTCGTGTGCTTTACCACCACGGCGGCGGGAACAGGTAAATCATTCACTGCAGCAACCGCACCATCGAGATCGAGCCAATTGTTGTACGACAACTCCTTGCCGCCCGGCAGAATTTCAGCTGCACCTAAACCAAAGCGAGTGGCGTCGGCGAAAAAGCCTGCTGTTTGATGTGGGTTTTCGCCGTAACGCAATCCAGCGCCTTCTTGTTCGGCAAACCACCGACCAATTGCCGTATCGTATTCACCGGTGCGCGCGAAAACTTTTGCCGCCAAACGTTTGCGGGTTGCCAAAGTGGTGCCGCCTTCCTTTAGCTCAGCGGCAACCGCCACATAATCTGCGGTGTCACAAAGAACGGCAACACTCTGGTGATTCTTCGCGGCCGACCGCAACATGGAGGGGCCACCAATATCAATCTTCTCGATGATTTCTTCGTGGCTTCCGCCCGCCGCAACCGTTTCTTCAAAGGGATATAGGTTCACCACGACCATATCAATTGGGCCGATTCCGTATTCCTTCATCGACGCCAAGTGACCTGCATCATCACGCCGCGCCAACAAGCCCCCGTGAATTTTCGGATGCAAGGTTTTCACGCGACCATCCATCATTTCTGGAAAGCCGGTGTAATCGGCGACCTCGGTAACTTCAAGCCCTGCGGCGGCAAGCGCTTTCATGGTGCCGCCCGTCGACAACAGCTCTGCTCCCTGCGCGGCGAGGGCTTTGCCGAGCTCAACAATGCCATCTTTGTAAAAAACACTCAGTAGGGCGCGGCGCACGGGGTATCGATCGGTAGTCATGATTTTAACGAGTTGCTTTGTTGCGAAGATATTCTTCAATGAAAGAATCTATGTTTCCGTCGAGTACAGACTGCGCGTTACCGACTTCATGTTTGGTTCGATGGTCTTTGACCATCTGGTAGGGATGCAGAACGTAGGAGCGAATTTGGGAACCCCAAGCGATCTCACCCTTGTTGCCATACATGGACTTCAATTCTTCATCACGCTCACGTTCGCGCAACTCGAATAATTTTGCAGTCAACATCCGCAATGCAATTTGGCGGTTCTTGAGCTGGCTGCGTTCGTTCTGGCACTGCACCACAATTCCAGTCGGCAGGTGGGTCATACGCACCGCCGAATCAGTTTTGTTGACGTGCTGGCCACCCGCACCACTAGCCCGATAGGTATCCACACGCACTTCCTCCATATCGATTTGGATGGCGCCTTCTTCTTCAAATTCCGGCATCACTTCCACCGCGGCAAACGATGTGTGGCGACGTCCTTGTGCATCGAATGGTGAAATGCGCACGAGTCGGTGCACGCCACGCTCCGCCTTTAACTTGCCGTAGGCGTATGGCCCACGGAACAACAAGGTGCAATGACGAATGCCGCCTTCATCGCTGGGCAACAACTCGATTTCAAGGAGTTCGATTTCTTGACGTTCCCCCCAACGCAAATACATGCGCATGAGCATCTCGGCGAAATCGGTTGCATCGACGCCGCCCGCCCCCGCCTGAATCGAAAGGAAGGCATTGCGATTATCGTTCTCGCCGCCGAGCATCACCTGAAACTCCAGCGCCTCCAATTTCGCAATCGCGTTTTGTAGCGCAACTTCAAGATCCTCTTCCACAGCTTTAGCGCCGGCCTCTTCCCCCAACTCAGCCAACATCGCAATCTCTTCGAGAGATTCCGCGGCGGCATCAATTGGATTGAGCACCGCATTGGTGATTTTTAATTCCCCAATGATTTGTTGCGCGCGCTCTTGGTCATCCCAAAAGCCCGGCACGAGCATGCTGCTATTCAGTTCTGCGCGACGCTCTAAATGCTTGGCGTAGTCAAAGACGCCTCCTAATCTGTTCGAGGCGACGCTCCATCTCGGCAGCTTGGTTAAGGGTTTCTTTCATCTTTGCGCTCGGGGGAAACTTGGGTTCTAGGGAGACTAGTGTTAGGAGGCGGCCTTCGCCGCAACAATCGCATCATGAAGAGCGTGGTAAAGCGCGGTGTTGGCGGCTAAGGCCAATGGCAAGACCGCCTGTTCTGATTCCAATAAATATTCGGCGCGACGCTCGGGAGTGAAGACGCCCTGCATGGAAAGCAAATTATCAAGGCGATCCGCCGCTTTCACAATATGGCTGTCGCGGCCAGCCCAGCGCAGGTGTTCCAGGTAACGCATGTTACGAACGAACTTGGTTTCGCCCTCTTTCAATTGCGGGTGCGTTAAGGCACGCACCATATCACCTACCTGATGGCCAAAATCATCTTCCACATCATTGACTGTTACTTTGGTGTCTTCCGCAACATCGTGCAAAAGACCTGCGCAAATCACGGCGGCATGATTCTGCTGTTGCGCTAACTCCAACAAAATGAGTGCTGTGCGCAATAGGTGATTCAAGTAGGGCTCGTGTGAGCCTTTACGCGTTTGACCCAAGTGCGCTTGCTTGGCAACTTCCAGGGCATCGGGAATGGATGGCCAAGTGGAATTTCCAACTTGATTTAGCAAGCGCTGTTCGAGCTGATCAGCGGACAGAGTGTAAAGTTCTTCGAGCATCTTCAGCGTATGAGTGTGACAGCCTGGCCGTCATCTTGGCCTTCGATAACCATATCGCAGAGATTTAGAAACAGCCCAACTTCTGCAACGCCAGGAATCTGTGATAAATCCGCGTGGAGCTGCTCTGGGTTGGCAATTCCATCCGCAAAACGACAATCAAAAATGTAATTGCCGTTGTCTGTCACAAATGGTTCGCCTTCTTCGGTGGTACGGATGTAGGGAGTGCAGTTGCCAATTTTGGCAACGCTCTCGCGGGTGGTCACGTGTCCGAAAGGAATCACCTCTACAGGCAAGAGGAAGGTCGTGCCAAGGCGCGCAACACGCTTGCCGCTGCCAATAATAATGGCCACTTGGGCGCTCGCGGCAGCAACAATTTTTTCCCGCAAAAGTGCGCCGCCGCCGCCTTTGATGAGCCGGAACTTGGAATCGACTTCATCGGCGCCATCAATTACCAAATCAAGGGCCGGGTAATGATCGAGATCCGAAATCGGAATCCCCAAGGTTCGAGCGAGCTCTGCGGTCTGTACAGAAGTGGCCACGCCAACAACTTCTAGGCCCTCTTGCTTGATGCGCTCCGCGAGCGCTTGCAAGAAAAACGCTACGGTTGTGCCGGTACCGAGTCCGAGTTTCATCCCGGTTTTCACCAGCTTTGCGGCAGCGTAACCAGCGGCCTGTTTTGGCGAGGTAGCTTCAACCATTTTCGCGGCTTATGATACCGCAGCCATTCCTCCCAATTTTGATGCCATTAAAGACCTTGCGGTGGGTATACTCTGGTGGAGGCTAAATGACATTCGTTCTCAATAAGGCCCCCGCGCCCCTTCCATGATTCCTCCACCTCCTCACCTCACCCTAGCCGATCTACCTCGCATATTAGTAGGCCGGGTTCTAGGTGTGGATGGAACGAGCAAATTCAGCGAGCGGTTGCGTGAGCTTGGGTTTTGTTGTGGCACGGAAGTTCGTTTTGAGCGTCAAGCGCCTTTCGGCGGGCCAATCATTGTTAGCCTGCGCGGCTATCGCTTATGCCTGCGCCGATCCGAAGCCAAATGCATTCGCATTGAAGGCATGGCCGATTCTGGCGGGAATGGCTAAACCATGAGCCAAAAGATTCATCTAGCGTTAGTGGGCAGCCCAAACTCTGGGAAAACCACCCTGTTTAATGCCCTGACCGGCCTTTCCGGGAAAACTGGCAACTACCCTGGGGTCACCGTCGACCGACGTTTAGGCCACTTCCACATCGAAAACAAGGAAGTGCACTTGTCTGATTTGCCCGGCAGCTATTCTCTGCATGCAATTTCAGAAGACGAGGCCGTCACCGCCAAAGTGCTACGTGGCGACATGGACGGCGGCATTGTCCCGGATGGAATCGTTTTTGTCGCGGACGCCACCACTTTAGAGCGATCCTTGCCGATGCTTGCGGACGTGCTTCATATTGGCCGCCCCACGTTGCTGGTGCTCACGATGGTGGACGAACTAAACGCGCGGGGCGGTGATTTGGATCTATTTAAGCTCCAGGCAAAGCTTGGCATTCCCATTGTGGGGGTGGTTGGCAACAAGGGCTTAGGTATCGCCGATTTGCGCTCACGCCTTCCGCAATTTGCCTCCTGGGCACGCGCCAGCAACCTTCCCGCGCGCGAAACAGAAGCCCGCTTTCAGTGGGCGGATTTGGTCTTGGCAGACGTCACGCGGCACCCACTCTCGGAAAGCCAGATGACGCGCCGCATTGATAGAATTCTGCTTCATCCGGTAGTTGGGATTGTGGTCTTTCTGGCCTTTCTGGCGCTCTTTTTCCAGGCTATTTTCAGTTGGGCGGCCCCCGCGATGAACCTCTTTTCCGGATGGATGGATCACGCCGCTGATTGGGTTTTGGCCAACCTACCTGCAAGCTTGGCAACCGACTTACTTGCCGACGGCATCATCCGTGGTGTCGGAGCAGTGATTGTTTTTGTACCGCAAATCGCCCTGCTTTTTGCAATGATCTTTTTTTTCGAGGCCTCCGGCTATATGTCACGCGCCGCATTTGTGGTTGACCGCGTAATGGGTTGGGCCGGCCTCGAGGGGCGCTGTTTTATTTCATTGCTTTCCTCTTATGCCTGCGCCGTACCCGGGATTATGGCCACGCGCACCATTCCGTCGCCGCGTGACCGCTTGGCCACCATTTTGGTCGCGCCTTTTGCCACTTGCTCCGCGCGCTTACCTGTCTATGCGATACTTATTTCGGCATTTATCCCGAACACAACTGTTTGGGGGCCCTTTACATTCCAGGGCCTTACTTTGATGGGCCTTTATGTACTTGGTGGTGTGAGTGCTGTGATTTTCGCCGCCCTGTTTAAGCGCGGCATGCTGCGTGGCGCCAGCTTGCCCTTCTATCTCGAGCTGCCTCCTTACCGTTTTCCTTCCTTGCGCTCGATTGGCCTGCAAGTCTTCCGCCGCGTGCGTGTGTTTCTGAAAGACGCGGGCTCGGTCATTCTCATTGGCTCCATCATTCTGTGGTTTCTGCTGAATTTTCCTCGCCATCAATCGCCTGCAGATGTTGCCCCAGCGATTGCCCATAGGGCGCAAATTGAACAAAGTTATGCTGCCAGTATCGGGCATGCCATGGAGCCCGTTTTCAAACCATTGGGTTTTGATTGGCGAATTAACGTTGGCCTAGTTGGCTCCTTTGCTGCGCGCGAATTAATGATTACCACCCTCGCGCAGGTTTATGCCTATGAAGATACCGACGGTGATTTCGCTGGCTTCAGCAATCTTCTTACCAAGCCGGATCCACAAACCGGTGAGCCACCGATGACCTTTGCAAGCGCTGTTGCCCTCTTGCTGTTTTTTGTTTACGCGCTACTTTGTCTTTCTACTGTGGCGGTCGTCCGCCGCGAAACCAACAGTTGGAAATGGCCAATCTTCATGTTGACCTACATGGGCGCCATGGCGTGGGTCGCCGGCTTCATTGGCTACAATTTAGCCAAGTGAAGCAAGGTCTTCCGCAATCAAGCGTTGCGACTAAATGTCCAAATTCTCGATTTCGTGAGCGTGATCGGCGATGTATTCACGTCGCGGTGCGGTTTCATCCCCCATCAACATAGAGAAGGTGCGATCGGCCTCAAAGGCATCGTCTAAGACGATGCGCTTCATAAAGCGTGTCGTTGGATCCATCGTCGACTCCCACAGTTGATCTGGATTCATTTCACCCAAGCCTTTGTAGCGTTGTACTTCGATGCCCCTCATGCCGTGGTCGCGAAACAAGTTGACAATTTCATCCAGGCTGTGGGCCACTCGCACTTCTTTGCCATCATCCAATTGGAAGAGCGGCGCATCTCGGTCGCCCTTGCCCACGACGTCGCTGAAACTCACACCCAGCTCCCGCATGTGCACAAACGCCCGTTGTGCCGAGGCCTTCTCGGTATAGTGAAAAACCAACAATTCAGCTTCATCGCGCGGCACCTGCGTATCGGTTCCGTCCCAGTAGCGGCGCTTGCCGACTCCGCTAAGGAACATTTCTAAATCCGCCGTGTTCCAAAAGTAGTTGCAAATGTTGGTACTTACTTCCAACACCATCGAGGCCGGCAAATCGCCGTCGGCATCGGCGGCGGCCAAGTAGTGCAGAGCATCTACGCCGCGCCGCGCGCCCTTCATAGAACTAAGCGCGCGATCCAATTTTTGTAAGTCGCGCAACAAAGGCTCGATGGCCTCACCTTCCACCCTTACGCCGCCGGGCAAGCTTAGCGAGATGTTCAGGGTGCTGTGTTGCATCAAGCTTTCGCGCAGGTCTTCCTCATCATGAATGTAACGAAACGACTTGGAGCCTTTCTTTTGCAAACGAAAGAGCGGTGGACAAGCAACGAAAACTTTGCCCGCTTCGATGAGAGGTTTCATTTGACGGAAAAAGAATGTCAAAATCAACGTTCGAATGTGCGAACCGTCTACATCCGCGTCGGTCATGATAATGATCTTTCCGTAACGGCACTTCTCCGCATCAAAGTCTTCGCCGACACCAGCGCCAATCGCCTGGATCATCGTTTGCAGTTCCTGATTTGCGAGAACGCGGTTCGCCGTGTTTTTTTCAACATTCAATATCTTGCCCTTCAGGGGTAAGATTGCTTGAAATTTTCGGTCGCGCCCCGTTTTCGCGGAACCACCTGCAGAATCACCTTCGACGATATAAAGTTCGGTGAGTTCTTTATCCCGCGATTGACAATCCGCAAGTTTGCCTGGCAAAGAACCTGAATTCAACGCTCCCTTACGGCGCACCAAATCACGTTGTTTACGCGCTGCGTCGCGTGCATCACGAGCGAGCAAGGCTTTGCGCACTACCTGGCGGCCGGCCTCTGGATTTTCTTCCAAATAAGTTCCAAGGCAATCATTAACCACCGTTTCGACAATGGGCGCGGCTTCACGGGAGCCCAGTTTCCCCTTCGTCTGGCCCTCAAATTGTGGGTCGGGAATTTTTATCGAGATGACGGCATACAGCCCCGCCTTGTAATCTTCGCCCGACGGCATCTCACCTTTTTTCAACAAATCGCTCTGCTTCAAAAAGCTGTTGAGTGTGCGCGTGAGCGCTGAGCGGAAACCCGATAAGTGAGTGCCGCCATCAGCTGTCCGAATGTTGTTGGCAAACGAATAGACTCCTTCGTGCCAGTCGTTGGTGTAGCGCAGCGCTACCTCCACCCCAAAGGGCTTGCCGTTGTGCTCAACTTCCTTATTAAAGTGCACCACATCAGTGATGCTCTCGCGGCCATCGGTAAGATCTTTGATGTAGGAAACAAGGCCCTCAGGAAACGAAAACTCTTCTTTGCGCGCACTAGAAACTTCTTCCAGGGTGATGCGCAAACCAGAAGTCCCCATCAAATATGCCATCTCACGCAACCGATTGCGCACCGTATCCCAGTCATATCCCTCGTGCTGAAAGATTTCTTGGTCTGGCAGAAACGTAACTTTCGTTCCGCGTTTTTCAGTAGCACCAAGCGTTTCCAAAGGCTTAGAGGTTAACCCGCGAGAAAATGAAATCTGATGACGTTTGCCATCTTTACAGATTTCCACTTCAGTAAGCACCGAGAGTGCATTCACCACCGAAATACCAACACCGTGCAAACCACCCGAAACAGCATAGGCTTTGCCGTCAAATTTGCCGCCAGCATGCAGCTTGGTCATTACCAACTCCACCGCAGGTATGCCTTCCTCCGGATGAATATCAACGGGAATGCCGCGCCCGTCATCGGTCACGGTTACCGAGCCGTTAGCATTTAAAATCACGCCGACATGAGTACAGTAGCCGGCAAGCGCTTCATCGACTGAGTTGTCAACGATTTCCCATAGAAGGTGGTGATAGCCCGCGAATGCGGTATCGCCAATGTACATTGCCGGACGTTTACGAACCCCTTCCAAGTCTTTCAGAAACTGAATCGACCCGGAATCGTAATTGGTATTTTCGACTTTACTCATCTTTTTATTCAACTTTTTAGCTGCGGCGAAACTCAATGCTGCGCACAACAACATGCGCAGCCTCGCCGCGCACGCTTAAATCTTGATTCAACAGCGAAACAAATTCAGAAGATCGGAACCCACACAACTCTTCTAACAGCGGGGCGGATTGCACCGCCACAATCAACCTGCCACTACGAAACGAAAGAGCCTTACATCTTTCGTGGTAGATCGGCGGCGCGATACGCTGCCATGACTCGAACACCAAACGATGTTCGGTTCCGCGCGAAAGACCGTGCTTTTGAAAGACTTGGTTGACCAAGTCAATAATCGGAACGGCTTCCGGGTTGTAGCGTTTGGGTTGATTCAAACGAGTGCGCTCAGCGGCATGACCACGTAGGTGTAATCGTCACCCAGCAAAAATTTTGCTGGCCGCGATGGGTCATCGATTTGCAGCTCGATTTGTTCCGAGTGCGCTGCCTTTAGACCCTCTAAAAGAAACGTTGGATTGAAAGCCGTCTTTAAACCTTCACCACTGTAAGCCACTTCAAAATTTGCTGACGCCCGCCCGCGCCCTTCGTGTTCCGAAGCAATCTCAAGATTATTCGCCGTCATTTCCAAACGAACCACCGCAGCGGAGTCCAAAGTTAAGTGACTGGCTAAGCGCAATTTTTTAGTGAAGGATTCTCGATGGGCTTGAAGTACATGCTTACCACCCTGAGGAATCACGTTGGCGTAATTGGGATATTCTCCTGTAAGGACTCGGCCAAAGGATTCAAGATTGCCAAGCTTAAAACCAACCAAGTTGCCAAGAAACCAAATTTGAATCTCTTGCCCTTCTTCATCTTGACCAAAACGATAAATTTGATCAAGCACTTTGGGCAACAAAACCGAACGTGACTTGCCGCCACTGCCTTGAGAAGTTGGCCGTTTGATACAAGCTAAGCGTCGCCCATCTGTGCCCACCATCGTTGCTTGTCCATCTGCAATTTCGAGAAGAATTCCTTCCGTAGCAAAACGTGTGTCCTGCACGCGTGAAGTTGCAAAGCGGGTGGAGTTCACCATGACCAAAAAATCACCTTTATCCATAACGATATTGGCGTCGCCCGATAATGTTGGCACGAGTGGGAAACTTTCCGAGTGCGCCGAGGCATTGCTGCCAGCGCTGGACTCAAAAGTTACCAGGGTGCAAACATCTTCACCAGACTCCACCTTGACCTGGCCTTTGTCAAGCAAAGTCAGAGTAACGGTATCGGATTCAAGATCCTTGATGATTTCCACAAGCTCGCGGCCAGGGATGACTGCCCAGCCAGGTTGATCGACCTGCACAAAATCAATGCGGTAACGCACCGCCATATCAAGGTCATTGGTCATCAGGACGACACAGTCATTTGAGGCTTCGATAAGGATGCCCCCGTAGACGGGATTAGTTGGTTTACGGTCAATACCCATTTCCACGCGCTGCAAAGCGTTGCGGAAGGCAAGACGGTCAATGAGGATTTTCATGCTGGGTGGGCCTTCTTCTCTAAGTTAACGAAGTAAGAATTAGTCGTAGTAGTATAGACGACGGCTGTTTGTGGAGAAAGACATATGTGAGTTCGTAACCTACTTGCAGGATGTAGGTTACAGAGGCCTGTTTGGATTTTGTTAAGGCCTAGCAAATGTGCAATCGTTGGGGGTGGTTGTGGAAAGGCAAGGGACTTTCCAACAAGGCTCCAAGCCCTAGTCGAGAAGTGTTGGGAGGTGTGGAAAAGTGCGGCGGTTGTGCCCGAGATTTCCCCGGTTATGAACAGGTTTTGGCGGACAAAAACAAACCCCGCACGCTGATGAAGCGCACGAGGTTGGTGAAAAAAATTCAATTAACTGTTCCGTATGCGTCGCTCTAAGTCGGCTAACAGTGATGAGAAATCGCCATCCACGCGCCGCCGACTCTCCATTTTCTCGATGGAATAAACCGCGGTGCTGTGATCGCGTCCGCCAAAATACCCACCGATTTCTTCAAGAGATAGATCTGTCAGAGCGCGCGCGAGAAACATGGCAACTTGTCGCGGATAAACAATAGACTTGCTGCGGCTTTTCGATTGTAAATCAACCAAGCGCACACTGAAGTGGGTGATGACGACCGCGATGATGTCATCCATGCGTACAATTCTGTTCAAGCGCGCGGTGCGCTCGGACCCTAAAGCTTGGCGGGCTAGGGGTAAGCTCAGCGGCAGGCCGTTGAGCATGGCGAGCGCATGCAAGTGCGTGAGGGTGCCCTCTAACTCACGCACGTTGGAATCTACGTGTTCGGCGAGGAAGCGGGCAATCTCATTTGGCAGCTCGATGCCGATGCGCTCAGCTTTCTTATGAAGAATTGCAGTGCGTGTTTCAAAGCATGGAGTTTCGATTTCCGCCACCAAACCCCATTTAAAGCGACTCACCAGCCGCTCTTGAAGAGCAGGGATTTCCCCGGGAGGCGCATCAGAAGACAAGACTATTTGCTTGTTCGCGTTGTGCAGGGCGTTGAAGGTGTGGAAAAACTCTTCTTGCGTGCGCTCTTTGTTGGCGAGCATTTGGATGTCATCCACTACCAAAACATCCACCTTGCGGTAACGCTCGCGGAAATGGGTGACGCTGCCTTGCTGGATAGAGCTTACAAAGTGGTTGATGAATTCTTCGCAAGAAAGGAAAGCAATGCGAATGGCAGGGTTGTTGAGGCGCAGCCGATGCGCAATGGACTGCATGAGGTGGGTCTTGCCAAGGCCGACGGATCCGTGAAGGAACAGGGGGTTGAAAGCGCCCGCGGGGCGGTCTGCGACGCCATGAGCCGCAGCGTGGGCGAAGCGGTTGCATGGCCCAACCACGAAGTTATCAAATTGATACTCGTGGTTGAGCAGCAAAGGTTCTGCGGTGGGGCACTCTGGGGCTTGAGACTCAGGCTCCCATTGCGCCGCGGCCTCTGTTTTGTTCGTGACAAGGGGAAGTGCTGCAAAGGAGACGTTCCGCTCGTCGGAAGAAATCATCTGCTCGATATCGAGCTCGTTGATTTCCAAATCGCAACGATTGACAGACAGAGCACGACAAAGAAGGTGCAAGTGCCGTTCCTGGATTCGCTCTTGGTGAAGCGAAGTTGGGACAGAGAGCTTGGCCACTCCCTTTTCTAAAGCAAGGAGTTCTGCGTTGCGCAGCCAGCCGTCCACCTCTGCAGAGCCCAAAGATTCTTCGAGGGCGCAGAGCGCAGCATTCCATACATGAGACAAATTGGGGTTTGCAGGGGTTTGCACGAGTAATTTTACGGTTCGACGCCCTAAACTCCTCAGGGGAAGGCACTTAGGATTGCGGCGGGAAGGAGGGCAATTTAAGGGGGCGCTGTGGATAACTCGCAAAAGTTTTCAACAAATCTCCTAAGCCCCTTACTCAAAGGGTCTAAAGAACTGCAACTTCGTATAGGCGGAGAAGCAGCTTGGAAAGTCGTTGGCCTAGGGAATCGAGCTGATTGTGGTCAAAGTCGGGCCCAAAACTGAACCTACAGGTTGCCATGGCTGTGTTTTCATTTAAGCCCGCCGCCAGCAAGACGGGAGATGCTTGGGCGGCGCCTGACGAACAGGCGGATCCGGCAGAAGCTTCGATTCCTTCGGCGTCCAAGGCAGGAATGAGAAATCGGCCGTCAAGATTGGGAAAGGAGATGTTGAGGGTGTTGGGCAAAGACTTAGAAGCTTCACCGGGGTGATTAGAATAGTGAGGAATATTTGCTTCAACCAAATGCTTCATCAAACGCTGGCAGCATTCTCGGCTTCGTTCGGCGAAGGCTGCTTGGGCAGCCAGAGAGAGACGCAACGCATGCGCAAAACTGGCAGCTAGCGCGGGAGATTCGGTGCCGGAACGATGATTGTATTGCTGGCCCCCACCGACTTGCAGAGGGGAAACCATGGCCCCCTCCGCGATGCGCAATACGCCCACCCCTTTAGGGGCGCCAAATTTATGTCCCGAAAGCGCCATCGTCGACGCGTTCATAATAGAAGGATCAGGAACCAGTTTTCCAAATCCTTGGGCGGCGTCGACATGCCAGGCGTGCTCGAAACTTGTTGCCCGTGCAATGGGCGCGAGAGTTTGGATCACGCCGGTTTCATTGTTGGCCCATTGCAAAACGCAAACGGTATGCGGGTGCTGCAAGAGGAATGTCGCCATGGCGTCGGCGTTGACTGCGGCATGGCGATCGATT
Organism: uncultured bacterium; assembly: GCA_937919925.1. GTDB lineage: Bacteria > Planctomycetota > UBA1135 > UBA1135 > UBA1135. The sequence continues at coordinate 24,687 of CALFOT010000086.1, forward strand.
GCAAAAAGTTCTAAAACATAGCCCTCTTGTTGCAACAGTTTTAAAGGTGCTAGTGCAGCTGGGTGTTCGGCACGCGAGGCCACCAAAATAGGCTTTTCTCCATGGAATTGAGCCATTGCGCGAGCGAGGCCAAGGATGGCCAGATTGTTGGATTCTGTTGCTCCGCTAGTGAAAACAATCTCGCGCGCCGCACAGCCAAGGAGTGCGGCAACTTCACCGCGCGCGTTTTCAAGAACAGCTTGAGCATGGCGGCCACTGCGGTGAATTGCTGCGGGGTTGCCGCGAGTATCACGCTCCACCGACACGAAGGTTTCCAGAACCTCCGGGTGAACGCTGAGGCCAGCGTTAGCATCGAGATGGAACCTATTCAGCTTCTTGTTCCAATAGCGGCTCACTGACTCGCGCGGAAACTTCGGCGGGCACGATTTTCTTAGCGGCCTGGGGTTGGCAAGCGGGAGGCTCGTCTTTCAGCATTCCGAGTCGATCGGACAACTCGCGTGCGATTTCGCGGAACTGAATGGCCGCGCCACAATCCGGAGCGTACTCGAAAATAGTTTGGCCGTGGCTTGGCGCTTCGGCAAGGCGCACATTCACGTTCACGTGCGTAGGGAAAACGAGGTCACCGAAATGATCATTTAATTCCTGTACGACTTCGCGCGATAAATTACGTTGTTTGCTATAGAGGCCGACCAAAATACCCGCCAATTCAATACTTGGATTTAGCCGCCGTTTGACGCGCTCGAGCACATCCAACAGCTGCGCCATTCCTTGTAGCGCAAAAAACTCGGCCTGTAGCGGCACAATGACAGAGTCCGAAGCCACCAAAGCATTGAGCGATAAAGTTCCCAAGGAGGGTGGGCAATCTAACAGCACCAGATCGGGAGCATTTTTGGAGCGCGCCAAATCGTTCAAGGCTAGGCGCAAAATCCCTTCGCGGCCAATCTCGCTAGATAGTTCACTCTCTGCACCGGTGAGATCAAGATTCGTTGGCGCGATGGAAAGCCCATCAATTTGAGTGGGCTGAGTGACGTCGGCAAAAGAATGGCCCTGGGTGAGCAAGGTATAGACCGAAGGGTCGCCGGGTTCTGGCATCCGATCGAAACTGATGGAAAGATGTGCTTGTGGGTCGAGATCGACCAACAGCACGCGCAGGCCCTGTAAGGCCAAGGCGGCGCCGAGATTTGCGCAGGACGTAGTTTTGCCCACTCCACCCTTTTGATTGATGATCGAAATGACTTGCACGCTATCAGAATAGCGAAATCAGGTGTATAGTTGCACGCTTTCCTGATGCATACAGCCCATAAGGGTTGTGATGTGGGGAGAAAAGTCTGGATACCCCAACTGGAAAGAGGCAATTGCTGTCAGGAAAGACAGGCCCCGCTCTTGGCTGGCGTCGTGCGGGCGAATCCCCTGAGCGAGCGTATGCAGCCTGGCGTTGCGGATGCCGACGCGATTGTCACCCGCGCGATCGGCGCGCTCTGAAAATTCCAGAATCGAAGCGCGCCAATCGCGCCGCAGGCGGGCCCAGGATCCAATAAGCTTGGGATCTACTTCCGCAGCGAGTGGCTTCAATAGAGCTAGGTGCTGTTCATTTTCAGCCAGGAAATGTTTGATTTGCTTGCCCAGTCGCCCGGCGGGAATCGGCGGTAAACTGTTTTTGCAGGCACTTTCGCCCTGCAGAATCATTTCGGTGGACAAACCAAGTTCCTGCATGGCAAGTAAGTGACGCGCAGTAAACCAAGTGATGCCACTTGCTGGCCGGTGCTTTTGCGGCCCCTCAAGTCGGGACGGCGCACCGCGAACAATGGTTTCGATTTGCAAACTTGGGAATAAGGTTGACCATAAGGCCGATGCCGCTTCAAGCGGAGTTTGCAGCGCCTGAGGCAGCACAAAATCCACCGCAGCTTGCACTTGCGCCGTTTCTGGCAAGGTGTCCAGTAAAGCGTGGCGGAAAGCAAGGCGCGAGCCAACGCTAAGCTTGCCGTGATCCGGTATCTCCATGTGCACCACGTCGCCATGAGCATTTTGCACGGGCAGCTTTAAATCACGCGCCGCAGTCAAGTTGTCATCAAGGATTAAACAGACTTGAGGACGGGCTCCAGGAGTCACTTCAGATGCACTTATTGCTGCGGCAGAGCACCGCAGCAGGCAGTTGAATAAGCTTAGGCGACCACCCGCGAAGCTCGGTGCATACACAACGGTGAATGGATCCGCGTTTTCCAGATATTCCGTGGCCATGACTACGACTGGACTGAAACCGCAGCAAGTTGCTGTTTCATTTCGACTACAGCGGCTTCGGTTCGAGTTTGCCAATCAGGGAGATGCAACAAATCCTCGCGCTTGTATGCATAGAGGATCGAGCGGCTTGCATTGACGACGGCACCATGCCCATGTTTATCGAAAGCAGCACTTAAGCCGTTGGCGGTGCCCCCCTGAAAGCCGAAACCTGGGAGCAACAAAATGGCGTTGGGCATCAAGGCGCGGAAATGTGCCAGCTCTTGTGGGCGCGTTGCCCCCACCACTGCCCCCACCGCAGACCACCCGCCCGCCCCGAGGGACGCTTTCCCCCAGTTCTCGACTTGCCGGGCAACGACGTCGGCCAACGGTGGTGTGCCGTGATTTTGAAACAGCCCAGCTCCTGGATTAGAGGTCTTTACCAGGAAAAACAACCCAGAGCTATTGTTTTTCGCCGCTGTTAGGAAAGGGTCACACGCATCGCTACCCAAGTATGGGTTAATCGTGAGGGCGTCGCATTTGGGGAAAGCATTTTGAAAGCCGCCACCCAGGAACGCTGATGCATAGGCTTCTGATGTGGAGCCAATATCGCCCCGCTTGGCATCCATCAATACCAGCAGGCCCTGGTCTTTGGCATAGGCGCAAGCATCCGCCAGGGCGGCGAAGCCTGCGGCGCCCAAAACTTCAAAAAACGCGCTTTGCGGTTTGATGATGGCAATATGAGGCGCAAGCACATCAATCAACGCGCGGTGATATTGCATCAGGGCGGCGGCTGCTTGAGTGGGGCCGGCCAACACCTGCGAGGCAAAAGGTTCTGGCAAGGAATCAAGACGCGGATCGAGTCCGACCATAGCAGGCGAACCTTTGGCGTCGATAGCGGCGTTCAGGCGGTCAGGGAACAACATCATGATGCGCCAAAACTATACCGACAAGCTTGGCTCATCAGGAAGGAAACGCACAAGGATGTTGTCGAGCAACAGCAAGCCTTGCGCAGTCGTGCGCAAACGTTGCCCCTGTTGCGAGTCCACAAGCTCCAGTAAATGTTGAGCGCACAACGCGGCAATTTCTGCCTGATATTCCTGCAGTGGGTCTAGCCCGGTTGCGCGGCGCACGCGCTCCAACAACACACCTTCGCCGGGCAAGCGCAAGCCCATCATCAAATGATCGAACAGTACGATTGGTTTCGCCAGGGATTCTGATTCGGCCACCGGATCCTTACCCGCGAAAACCGCCGCCTCATACTCATGCGGTTTTTCGATGTTGCGTCGCCGAACGCCATCGCGCCAACCGGCCGCACCTGCCCCAATGCCAACATAGTTCAGGGAGCGCCAGTAGCTAAGGTTGTGCAAAGAAGCTTCTCCAGGTTGCGCAAAAGCGCTCACTTCATAGGCTTCATAACCTGCCGCCGCATTGATCTCACGCGTGAGGGAAAACATTTCCGCGCAAGTGTCTTCCTTTGCGGGTTGCCAACGGCCGGCATCACGTAAGCGCGTAAGCGCTGTGCCAGGTTCATAGCTCAGCTCATAGCAGGACAAATGTTCAGCGCCGAGCGCCTGGATGGTGGCCAGATCATTTTTCCATTCGAGTAGCGTCTGCCCAGGAAAGGCATAAATCAAGTCTAGGTTAATGCGTTGAAAACCAGCCTCGCGCGCATTGTCATAAGCACGCAAAGCATCTTCGGGAGAGTGCACGCGGTCGTAAGCTTGCAACACATCGGTGCGCAGTGATTGCACCCCAATGGACATGCGTGTCACCCCGTTATCCATTGCAGCTTGCGCAGTGGCTTTATCAAAGGATTCGGGATTGGCCTCCATGGTGGTTTCAAGAGAACTGGAACGAAACCCGCATATGGTGTTGAGCTCGCATAGCAAGCGCGCCAGAGTGTGGGCGGGCAATAAGCTTGGCGTTCCCCCACCCAAAAAAACGGTTTGCGGCTTCAAGCCAGCAATGCGCATGCGGGCTTCTTGTAACACAGCATCGACGTGTTGTTCAAGATTTTGGTTCGTGAATGCGTAGCTATTGAAATCACAGTAGCGACATTTTGAAACGCAAAATGGCATGTGCACATAAAGTGACACGCCATTTTCTGAGGGCAACCCGTTACGGATTGCTTTATTGTGCGGTGCGCCGCGGATCGGTTTTTTCAATGCTTCCTGCGCGACGCCCGGCGAAGGGCATAATTTGTCTCGGCGAGGTTCCTTGGACGACGTAGGCATGTAGTTTGCGCAATGTGTGACTTTCGATTTGACGAACACGCTCGCGGGAAACGCCCAGCGCATTCGAAGCCGTTTCCAGGGTTGCTGGTTCCTGGTCGTCGAGACCATAACGCATACGGAGCACGGCTGCCTCGAGCGGATCGATAATCTCTAGAATATCGCGTAAAGTAGCCAGCGAATCTTCGTGCATTACGATTTCATCAGGTGGCTTGCAATCGCGATTGTGGTCGCGGTGTTGTCCAGGAACGGCGCACATGCTCTCGTCGCCGAGAGAGGAATCAGCTTCTTGACTACGCAAGGTTTGCTGCACAACCGTGGTGTTTTTGTGGGAAATACCGATTTGCTCAGCAATTTCTAACGGCGAAGGGCGGTGGCCGTTGTCGTTTTCAATCTCGTGAGAAACGCGATTCCACTTGGTGAGAATCTCCACCATGTAAGAAGGCACGCGGACATTCTTTACCGAGTTGATGAGAGCGCGCCGAATGGTTTGCTGAATCCACCAAGTTGCGTAGGTGGAGAACCGAAAGCCCGCCTCTGGATTAAACTTGGCAATTCCCTTCAACAAGCCGATGTTGCCTTCGGCAATCAAATCGGGAAGGGTAAGGCCGCGATTGCGGAAACGCTTGGCAATGGAAACGACGAGGCGCAAGTTCGCCCGGATCATTTCTTCGCGGGCCACCTCGTCGCCCTGCTGAACCAAACGGCCCAATAAGACTTCACGCTCCGCGTTCAGCAGCGGAACTTCGTCGATTTCACGAAGGTAGGTTTCTAGGCAGCGATCAGAGGCGATGGGTAAGCTCCTGGTGGTTAAACATGAATGAGGCGCAGATATCATCCGCACCTCTATGACCTTTTCGGCAAGGCGCGTGTTCCCCTTTAGATTTTGCAAATAACAAAAGGGATGGCTCATTTGGGCCGAAATGAGAGAATCCACATTGCAAGACGCCCCCCCTACCATGGCTTCCTTACCCTCATGGCCCGAAGAAGGCCCTAGACGTAGCCTCTTAACCGAGGCTAGATTCGCTCAAGCCCTTTATAAAGAAGGGTTTGAGTTCGTTCAAGAACTACAATTTTTGCGTTCTATCGGCACCGACGGCTGGATGGAGCGTCGCCTTTATGCCCTTTACCGGAAAAGCACCGATATCGAAACTTTTCTGGATGATCATGGCGCCCCGGCGAACCAAACTTTTTTTATGACTCGGGAGCTGATAGCCGGAGCCCGCTGGCTTTCCCTTGCCTGCTCCTGCTTGGTCCATTTGCGCAGCCGCTTGAAGGCCTATCCCCAGGCCAACCTAGAATGGGCCCAGGCGCGGTTACCGGATCACCTGCAAGTAGCCATTGATTGCTTTGGCAGCTACCTTGTGAAATGCGCCGAAGGTATTTCTGAAGAATGGGTTAGATTGGGCCTCCCGTGGCCAGAAAACGCCCAAAGTTCGGTCGCAAGTCATGCTGCCCCGAAACTGATCCTGCCGGCGAATAGATTGCCAGAAGCTGATGAACGCGCAGAAGCGGGCCAACAGGCCTCCCTTCCTGCGGCCCGCTTGGTTGGTAGAGTTTTACGTCTCTTGAATATCTGGGCTCCCTTACGAGGCGTGGGCACTGGCACGCACGAGGAGCGCCAAAGCTTTATGGAGAATTTCTGTAGTGAGGCCACGGCGCGGGATTTTGAGTCGCGGGTACACAACCTGCAAAGCGAGTACGACTCCAATATTCGAGGCTCTGCAGAGGAGAAGGAGCATGCCGACCTGCTGCGGTTGCGCGGTGGAATCAGCCAATGCCTACATTTATTGGAGGCGGTGACCGCCTTGACCCACCTTTATGAGCGCCACCAGGTTCACCAGCGCCACCCGGCCACTCGCCGGGTTCTTGCGCGCATTGTGGACTGGGAGGAATATCTTCGCATCACGATTGAGTGTTGTATTTTGCCTGCGTTTTTCAGCCTTTCTCACGCCGAGGACGTGGTGGCAGGCCTGCTGAAGATACTTACGGTACAATCATTTAGGGATTTTGAAATACCAGATGGAGTTTCTTTACACGCTCGTCCCCTATCTTTAATTGTCGGCATTGTGCACCACTTTGGCTTGCCGGTAGAGATCGAAATTCACGGAAAACGCGCCAGCGCCGCAAGCATGATGTCGATGCTGATTCTTTGTGGAAGCCACCTAGATGCCAAATCCGTTCGCTTCCACGGTGACGCAGCAGTGCTCACCGATTTAGAGGATTTGTTTGAAGCAAGGCTGGGTGAGGATGGCCTGGAAGCTTTCCCCCCCCGCCTGAAGTATTTGATTCGGTAGTAGAATGGATTTTCCGGCATTTTTGCGTTAGTCTCAGCACCTAAGCATGGCAAACGCACCTTCTAAACGCCTCGGCAAGGGCATTGGCTCCTTGCTTTCCAATAAACACGCTACCGACTCCCTCGGCGGGGACGGAAAACTTTGGGTTTCACGCGATGAAATTAGGCCGAACCGCGAACAGCCGCGGATAGCCCTCGACAAGGGGGTTGAAAGGCTGGCCGAGTCTTTACGGCGTCATGGGATGATGCAGCCTATTCTGGTGACCCACCGGCCTGAAGGCGGCTACGAAATCCTTGCTGGTGAGCGCCGTTGGCGGGCCGCCGAGCTTGCTGGCATGAAAAGTGTGCCCGTGATCCTGCGGGAAGGCACCCTTTCTGGTGACGAGCGGCTGGAACTGGCGCTAATCGAAAACGTTCAGCGTGAAGACCTCGATTCCATCGAAAAGGCCAGGGGCTGCTCTCGCCTTATGACGGAGTATCAACTCACCCAAGAAGAGGTCGCCCTGAAGTTGGGCTACCAGCGCTCCACCGTGGCGAACCTCGTGCGACTTCTTGATTTGCCAATCGAAATCCAGCACGATGTTTCACGTGAAACAATTAGCGCAGGGCATGCGCGCGCGCTCCTGCAATTACGCGATTCGCCGCTGCAAGCCCAGGCTTGGCAAGAGATTAAGGCCAACGATGTTTCGGTACGGGGGGCGGAGAAGCTCTGTTCCACCCTGGCAAAAGGGGAGCGTTCTCCCAAACATTTACCGCGAACCGCAAAGCCAGCCTGGGCGGCGGAGCTTCAAGATCGGTTAACAAGAAGCCTAGGCCTCCGCGCCGAGATCAAGCTCCACGGGCGGGGAGGTGGCAAGCTCGTTCTGCATTTCGCCGAACTGGACGACCTTGATCGTTTGGTTCAGGGAATCAACCTTCCTTCCGAAATGGAAGATTTGACGGCTGGATAAAAAGAATCGCTGACCGAGCTGAGTCGGCCAGCGGTTAAGCCGGAGAAATTTCTAAAGGATGGCCGCAGAAGTTACAGAGAAAGTAATCTCTGGATCCGCTCCCGTGATGGCTGTCTTTAGTTCCGCGAAACCCTCCGTGATGACTCCAAAGACGGTTGCCTGGCCGTCGGCAAAAGAGTTGTCTTCGAGCAGAATCTGGATTGCGTCAACCTCTTGTTCGCCAGGGACACTGGGCTTGGGAATCATAGAAACAGCCCCGGCCAGGTGAAAATAGCCAAAGTCCCTCTCGAGTGGTGGCGACGTTTCTGCCCCAAGTCCTTTCAGCTTAAGGGTTCGACCAGCAAAGGATTCCAAGGCCATGCCGTTGAAACTGCCGGCTTCCACGGCGGCCAGGAATACGGCGGACGAGCCCGGCGCCGAATCTTCGAACAGGCCGACCGTAAATTCGTAAGAAGTTTCCAGAGAATCACTTACAACGAATTTAACGTGGCTGCCTTGGGGTTCCGGATTGTGGAAGACTTTGGAACCGCCTGCCTCCCTTTCTGCGACACGCTGGAGCAGGAAACTGGCTAAGGGTACAGGGCCCTCTGGCGAGGCAATCTTCCAGTTGGCCGCGTCGCCAGTGCTCAAAGCTTCCAGCTCGGGCTTTAAGGTTGCTAGAGCCATGGTGCTGTTTTGTAGCAAGGCCGCTTTGGTTGCGCCAAAAACTACCCACGGAAAAATGCGATCGTCTTCGCGGGCCAATTGCAGGGTGGAGGCTAGGTTTTCGTCGAGAATCAAACCATTTGTCACCGTCTGAAAAAGGGACCAAGATTCGGTGAGTTTGCCATTACGCAGACTCGGGCCGAACCGTTCGTTGGCTGCCATGGCAAGAATGCCGAGCAATAAGACTAGCAAGAAGAGGCGATTCTTCTTTAACCAATCGAACAGGGGAGTGTCTTCGAATTCCATGTGCTGCTCTAAAGCTTGTGTTTACAGGCGGATGCGAGTGATTGCCTGCAAGGGCGGCGCGCCAACAGGGAGGCCCACCGCAAGTGGTTCAGAATCCTATCGGAATCCGCTAGTTGCGACATGAATATTTGTGCATTCCAGGGGAAGAAAGTCGCCTGCACAATTCGTTTTGGCTCGTAAACTGTGCACCTCGCTGAAACAACAGCCCATGAAAACACTCTCCTCCTTACTACTAGGCCTTTCTTTAATTGGTGGCTTTAGCGTCTCCGCCAATGCCCAGTTCGCCCCTCAAGCTCACGAAGTTCAACGCGCCTCTTTTGCGGACCGCCTTCCTGCTTCGTCCATAGTCTATTTCGAGATTCCTGATATCGCCAATCTGCGCGCAGGGATTCAGAAATCCAGCCTAGGCAAAATCTACAACGATCCGGAAATGCAAACCTTTATTGGGGAAGGCCTTTCCATCCTGGATCAAAGTTGGGTAGAAGTGCGTGGCATGGCTGCAGGTCTTGGCGTCCCCGAAGAACTTACTTACTGGGAGGCCCTGCGCTCTTTGGAGTTTGGATTTGCCCTTGAGGCACAACCAGGCTTAGAGAACCCATTTTCTGAAGAGCCCAATATTTACTTTGGTGCCCGCGTTGGTTTATCCGAAGGCCTTGGCATGCCCATTTTCACGATGCTGACCAAGGTTTTGGAAAGCGAAGGTTTCGAGGTTGTTGGAACCGAGTCTGGCCAAGCTTTAGTGCTGACTCAAGGTGGAATATTTAATCCGGAGGAAGAATGGTTTTCGGTGGAAATTTCACAAGAAAAGGATGACATTGTTTTTGAGTTCACGATGGGGGTGAAGCCAGCCGGCAGCCTTTCTGCTACCACCGGATTTGCTAACGCACATCGGTCCATGTTCACCGAGGGCGCTGTCGTTTTTGGTTACTTGCAAATGCAAGATTTGATGCAAACTATGTTAAAGGGACTTGCCACGGAGCAACCTGAAATCCATGGCCTCGCTGCGATGATTTATGATCGCTTGTTCAAGCCACTGCAAAACGTATCCTTTTCTTCCGGTTGGACGGATGAGGGATCTTTTACCCAGGCTCGCGTGGAGTTAAGTGAAAACCCAGGGGAGTTGTGGACCGCAGGCAAAGCAGATCTCGCGTTGCTTGATTTTGTACCAGCGGACTCCTCTGCTTTTTATGTGAAGGGAGTGTCTGCTAAAGCTTGGGGCGGTTTCCTTTTGGAATGTATTGATGCTGCCGGCTCCTTAGAAATCTCGGAAGGTGTGAAAGGCATGGATATTCTGCAAGGTCAAAATGCAGAAATGTTCGGCTGGTTGTTCGGCGAAAAACGCGCGGAGCTCGAAGGGGCGTTGGCTGCAATCGGCTCTCAATCTTTCGGCTACTCGGTCTCACAAGGAATGGCGAGCGAGTCCGTCAACCTTTTGCAGTTGAGCGATGGCCCAGCTTTCTCTGCAATGCTCGAGCAGCTCATGCCGCGCTTGCGCGAAACCCTCGAGGAGCTAGGTGCGCCTCTGGGGCTGGATATGAAATACGTGCGTCGTCGGGTGCAACAAGAGGATGGCACCATGACGAATGTACCGGGCCCAGCGTATTACACGCTCAATCTCGATGGTCTTGCACAGATTCCTCCGCAAGCCGCGGTGATCCTTGGAAGTTTGCAGCCCACCATGGGCGTGACGGAAGATGGGTGGTTGGTCTTTTCGATGTCGAAGCAGCGCGTGCGCACTCTGTTGTTGAAGGGGCTTGAAAAGCCCGAAGCTAGCATAAAGACAAATCCAGAAGCCAATGCTTTCGTGAAGAGCTTGGATTCTTCTGTCTTAGCCGTTGGCTGGTCTGATCCGCGCCCCACGGTGAGCGCCATCGCTGGCTTAGCGGTTGGTTTTGCGCCGATGGCATTCAACATGGTGCCTGAAGATATGGATCTTCCAATTGATGCGGAGAACATCCCTTCGGCGGATTTGTTCACGCGTTACTTGCGTACCAGTGAAACTGTTTCACGCGCATCCGGCAACCTGCGCACTTGCACAAGCGTGGGTAGTTTTGGGTTTGCCGATATCTTTACGGTATTAGGCAGCTCGGCGGCGATTGCGCCTCCGATTGCGCAGTATTTCATGTTGAGCCAAATGAGCGGTGGGCCGCAACCACAATTTGTGCCGGCGGACTCAGCACCACCAGAAGCTGAGTACGACGAAGAGTTCTAGGGCTCCATTTGTTGAAACGAATTTTTCACGTGGCGCTCTCAGCATTTTTGCTGGGAGCGCCACTCTTTATTTCTTCGGCTTCTGCACAGGATGGGGGAGCCGCAATTCGTGGACGTACCGAGCATTTTGATTGGAGCACCCCTGCAAATTTGGTTGCCCGCACGCGACCATTAAGCAATCTTGTGGAGCAGGATCTAAAAGAGATTAGCGCATGGTTGGGCTTGCCGAATGCGCCGCGCGGCCAATTGTTGTGGGTAGAGGATCGTGCCCAATTGGATGCACTGCTCGGCTTCCAATCCCCGGATTGGTTTGCGGCCGTGACTCAAGCTGGGCAAGGCCGCATCATCATGGTCGTTGGCCAGGCGCAAAGTCAGGAGCAGCTTCACGCTACTTTGCGGCACGAATTAGTGCACTGGGCGATGCAGGGCGTCGGCGGGGAAGCCTTTGCCCGCTTGCCCGCCTGGTTTCACGAGGGCGTAGCGGAGGCCTGGGTAGATCAACATCTGCTCGGCGCGGTCAGCGCACCACTTGGCTGGCAGGCATTTCGAAATGAACTGCCATTGCTTTATCAGTACAACGGTGGTTTTGGGAAAGAGCCACTGCACGCCTCCGAGGGGTACGCATTGGCGTACGAATTTGTTGAGCGGCTTACCCGGATGTTCGGCGAAGATGTGATCCAACAAATCATGGCGCAGTTACAGCAAGGTCGCTCGGTGGACGCAGCGTTAATTGAGGTTACAGGTCTTGGTCTTATTGACCATGAGCAAGAAATGCGCCGCGAATTGGGCTCGTTGAACCGATTGTTGTCAGACTTATACCCGCAATTTTTCCTGTTCATGACCTTGCTACTATTATTGGGCTTTCCTTTCGCGATGCGTCGACGTCGGCAGAAGTGGGAGCGCGTTCAAGCGCGTTGGGCAGCCGAAGATTTAGAAAACGAGGAAGCACTCGACGTAGACGGCCAGCAACCAGACGATAGGCCTCGGTCATCTTTTTGAATCCCTTCTCGTGAAAGCCAAACAATCTCTCCGCCGCCGTTGGACGAAACGTGTGTCTAGTTCCTTGCTGCGGGCCATCGGCCCGAGCCTGGTTCGTGTGCTGGCTTGGAGTTGGAAAACACGCTTTGTGAACCGTGATCAAATCGAATCGCATCACGGCGGCGGCAGCGGCCCAGTGGTTGCATTTTGGCATCAACAAATCCCCGCAGCGATTGGTTCACACTTTGGTTACCCCGCATGTGTGCTGATTAGTCAGCATCGGGATGGCGAAATGATTGCGCACATTTCTAAGCGTCTGGGTTTTCACACTATGCGAGGCTCTTCTTCGCAGGGTGGCGCGCAAGTCGTTCGGGAAATGTTGGAGGGTAACTTCGGCGAGGACGCGCTTTGCTTTACGCCCGACGGCCCGCGTGGCCCGTGCTTTTCGGTGGCACCGGGCATGGTTTTTATTGCGGCGAAAAGTCACCGACCAGTGGTGCTAACAGGATTTGCTGCTTCCAAATTTTGGCAGGCGAAATCCTGGGATAGAATGGTCATTCCGAAACCCTTCGCGCGCATCGTAATCACTTATAGTGATCACCTTGGCGTGCCAGATGAAGCCGCAGGGGAAGAAGGGGAGGCGCAAGAGCGATTTAGAGAAACCGTTCGCGTTGGCATGGACCAGTGTGAGCAACAGGCACAAGAAGAACTCAAACGGTGGATGGCAAAATGAGTAGCTCTACCCAAGTCTTTCAATTAACTGCAGCCGCGGCCACCGATTTACGCGCGGCACTCAACCAGGCAGGTTTCGAATTTCGCACCCTACAACATGCTTTGTTTCAAGCGCGCGGCGAAGGTGTCGTTGCAAGCATGTATCGAAGTGGCAAGTTGGTTGTACAGGGGCAAGGCGCCGACGCTTGGCACACCCGCTACCTTGGCGCCCAAGAAACGCTGCAGAAGCGCACCTCAAGTACAGCTTCAGCGCATGATTTGCCGGCCGTTGCGGATAGTTTTGGCTCGGATGAAGCGGGCAAGGGCGATACCTTTGGCGCCCTCGTGGTAGGTGCGGTTGCCGTTCCTGCGGCACTCGAGGGAAAACTTCTTGCTAGTCGCGTGGCGGATTCCAAAAGCTTAAGCGATGATTTAATTCGCACTCTGGCGCCTTGGTTGAAAGAGAACTTTCCCTTTACACTGCGCGTTTTGCCGCCTCCCGAATACAATCAGCGCTGGACTGCCGCTGGGTGTAACGTCAACAAACTATTGACCGAACTTCATTTTGAGTGCCTTCATGAACTGTACAACGAGTGTGGATTTCACATAGCCGTGGTCGATCGTTTTTCATCTTCGTCGCCCGTTACTGCGCGCTTGGGCACAGCATTACCTGGTTTGAAGGTCGTGGAAGTACCACGCGCCGAACGCCACGTGGCAGTGGCTGCCGCTTCGGTGATTGCGCGCGATGCTTTCTTAACGAATATGGAAGAACTCTCCGCGCAGTGGGCGCTGGATTTTCCACTCGGTAGCGGTTCTCCGGTTTCGCCCGCCATGCGACGTTTTGTTGAATTACATTCGCCGGCACAAATGGCGCAAGTCGCGAAAGTTCATTTTAAGAATGTTCAACTTTTTTTAGCGAGAAACTGAAATGGATTCTAACTCTCGAATGGCACACGATGGAGCACCCCACAACTTCGTGGCTCTTGGCATAAAGGTGTTGGTGGTTTCGGATTCGCGCACGCTGGAAACCGATTTGTCGGGGCAGTACATCGAACAATGCTGTTGCCAAGCCGGGCACAATTTCCTGGAGCGGCTGGTGGTTGCCGACGAAGCTCAACAGATTTCTGCGAAGGTGCAAGAGTGGAGCGCCACAGCGGAAGTCAAAGTTGTAATCGTTACTGGAGGTACTGGCGTCACCCAACGCGATGTCACACCAGAAGCGCTTGAACCGCTCTTCCACAAAACGCTTGCGGGGTTCGGCGAGCTCTTCCGCATGTTGTCTTATGCGGACATTGGCGCAGCGTGTATCCAATCGCGCGCCACCGCTGGTTTGATTGGCGATTGTTTGGTATTTGTAATTCCTGGCTCAAGCGGTGCATGCCGCCTTGCCATGGAACGCATCATCCTTCCTCAACTCGATGCGCGTACCAAGCCTTGCTCTTTCGCGGGTTTGCTGAGCGGTTAGTCTTTGCTGTCGTTGTTGGTGAGATCGTCAGCGACTTGCTTGCTCGATTCATCGTGCCCGTCCGCGACATCGCTCGCGTTGTCGTCGGCAGGGTCGAGATTTTCCCCACTGGCAACCGTATCGGTGGGGGAGCTCCAACTTTTACGTGTCGTTTCTACTTCGATTTCCTCTGCTTCCTCGCCAGCGGCTTGCGGCCACTTGGGCTGCGATCCCGCGAAAGGATTCAGGTCACTTTGGAAGTCTCTAGCGATATCGCGCATGCCACCCGTTTCGCGGCGGATATCGCGCAGCGCATCTTCCAGCCCGGTCTCGCGCTTCAGGTCATTTAGGGAACGGCGAAAGCCAAACCAAACGCGGCCAACTTGGCGCATAACCTCCGGCAGCTGACCGCCGAATAGCAGCAGGCCAATCACGGCAGCGATGGTTAACTCCGACGGTCCGATGAAGGCAATCATGGCTCAGTTGAACCTTAGTCTAGTTAAATCCCGGCTTCCATAGGAGTCCATAAAGAAGCGCGGGCTTAAGTTGAAGTAGAAACCAGATTCGCCAGTGAATTGGATTTTGGTATAGCCCATTTCAAACAGGAAATCATGGCCGTAATATTGGGTCGCGAATCCAGAGCGAAGACCGGCATTGCCGTCAAAATTGACGGATTGCTGAAAGCCAATCGCCCATTGTTCGGTGAAACGCAAGCCGCCAAATAGGGAGCCCAAGGCCGCATCCGCGCTAGTGCGGTTCGTTTCGAAGTAGCTCGCACCGTAGTAAAGGCTACTGTTGGGCCGAATGAAGAGGCGAGTGAAGATTTCTTCCGTCTCAGCGACTTCAAAGTCATGGCGGATTCTTGCATCCCAAGTCACGCCGCGCAGGGTTTCACCAAACGTTCCAGGAGTCCATACCACTCGTAATTCGGCAGGACCAATACCGGCGCCTGGTTGAGCGCGCGGGAATGGCGCGATGGGGGAATGTAATAAATTCGTACCATCCGTGTACCAAGGAAGGAGCAGGTTGACGTCCAGCCATGGCGAAGTGGTTTCTGGGGCATAGAAAAATTGCCGCAAAGACATCTCTGCGACCTCTCCATCCACGAGGATATCGTTGCCGTCAAAATCGAGAATCTGCCCAGAGGGTTCGCGGTTGGCGGTTCGGGAGCGTAAGTGGAGTTGTGGCAACACTTTATGACGCCAGCCATCCGCGTAGCGCTTCTCTAATACGAGCCCGGTTTCAAAGAAAACCTCAGAATACAGCTGCTCGTCTTGATCGGCGCTGCTGGTATCGTCTTGCCAAAGAGAGCCATTTACGCGGATGCCAGGGCGCAGGAACAGTCCGCTGGTGTTCATGGGCACAGCTGCTTCGCTCCAAATTCGCGTGCGGGTGCGGGTGACCGTGGGCAAACTGCCAAATGGTGTGACACCGGCCGCAACCAAATTGCGGTCGCGCAGGCGGTAGATACCCAAATCAGTTCCCCAATCCAGATTCACCGGGCTGTGCCGTTTTTTGCCTCCCAGGAAGCCGGTCGGCAGTTCAAAAAGGCTGCTCGAAAAAGAATCCATCGCGACGCGTGGCAAGACGTCGAGTGACTGTTCGGCATGATCCGGAGCCCGACCGAGGCCCTCGATGGGGGTGTAGCCAACGTCATCCAAACGGTAGGCCGCCTCTGCCACGAAGAAAGTGTTTTCGCCACCGCGGCGCAGGTAAAGGCGGGATTCTGCATCATCCATCCGCTCCCATTCGCGACGGAAAAATTCAGGATCGATTAATGGATCGGAAGTGTATGCCAAGTTGGCGTCAAAATCCCAATCCTTATTCAAATTCCAGCGGTTGTACCAACGCAGACGTTGGCGCGTATCGGAGCTGCGCCCCAGCGAGGCCTTGAGACTGTGCTTATCCTCGGCGCCGTCCTCAAGATGGAAAACATCCAAGTAGCCGGTGTAATCCGGGGCGCTGGCGTCGAGGCGCAAGTGCAGCGGATAACCGCGCCGGGCACTGTAGGCGGGAGTGAAATTCCAATCGATTTGAAATTTGCCCTGATTGGATTTGTAGACCCCTCCAAAGCGCGGCGTGATGGTGTTGCCAAGTGAGCGCGAGGAATCGAAGGTGATGCCGCGAAATCCCATAAAACTATCGCCCGGGGCGAAGTCTGGCGTGGGTACGGGCAACAGCTTGACGCCAAGAATTTGCAGCCAGCCGCGCGACGGTCGCCAAATAAAATTGTCGCCATCGGTGCGCTCGGCCACCAGCTCACCAAAAAATACGCTGTAGTGGGGTGGCCGCTCTAAACAAGTGGAAACTGCCGTATCGATGGCGTGCAAGCTGCCGTCGGGATGCTCTTGAATGGACTTCGCTGCCAAGCGCATCGGCCAGCCGTTAGGGCCGCCCGCACCTGGCGGGAAATCGAGCACAGCGATCGTGGCTTCACTGCGCCCTTCGGCTGGCCAATCCTGCAGCCGATCACATTGCATGAGCAAACCTTGCGCGGCAATGACGACGTGTCCATCAAGGCGGATTTCACGAATGAGGCGATCATCTTCGGGTAAGCCCAGAGCCATCAAAATACGTCGACTCCACAGGCCGCCCAAAAAAGTATCGCTCTGGATGGGTTTGGAGATGACTTCGTCGCCTGGAGTGATGGGAGCGCCTTCTTCAAGCCCGACAAGCTTGCGGTACTCCACCGCATCAAACCAAATTGTGGCGCGGTCAGCGCGCAGTTCCAGATCAGGGCCCAATAAATGAATTTGCTCAATGCGATAAACCATCGCACCGTTTTCTTCGCGCGAATCGATTGCTTCTGTGGTGAGCTCAAAACCACCTTGACCACCGCTCACTAGGGGTGGCTGTGGATCTTGCGCCGCGGCAAGTAGCAGGCAAATCAGGGACAGCATTTAATCAGCTTCGAATTGAGCGCCGCGGGAATCGAACAGGCCAGAATCAAGGTTGTAGCGCAGCCATTCTCCAATCATGCGGCGGCCGTCATCGGCGCGTAAGCGCGCAGGTAGGTTTGCCGCGCCGATGGAAGTAATCGTACTCGCGCGAGTATCCAATTCGATATGCGGCCCGCGCGCTTCCACCATGTCGCGTCGCAACACGGCATCACCAACGAGTAAGAGGAGATGCTTGTCATCCTCCAAGCGCGTCCAGTCCATGCGGTCGGCACTCCCCGTAAGGTCTGTGGAAAGAAAGCGCGCGTTCCCTTCAGCCCAACCAGAATCTTCGCGGAACTCTAAGTTTTCGGCGTAAAGTTCGGCTGCGCTTTCTTTGCCCGCACCTTGGTAAGAAGCAAAGGCTTGGCGGTCGATGGCCAGTTTGCCATCCGAGTGATAGCGCAGCACTTCGCCACGCCCCTGGAAAAGTGCGCCATCTTCAAGCGCACCAGCAAGCCACGCAGTTTCATTCCGCCCATCGCGAAATCGAGTACCGGCTTGCAACTCCAAGCGCTCATCGGGTATCAAAATCGCCCGCGCACCTTCACCAGTCATAGCCCCGCCGAGGCGCACATGATCGATTAACTCCCAAGTTCCAGTGGCAGCATCTTGGCGGATTTGATCGGCGTAAATCAACACACGATCACCACTCAAGTGCAGCGCTGCAGCCGGCAGACTCACCATTGGAGATTGTAAAACTTCCACCTGGGTGCCGTCCCAAATCAACAGTCCACAATCCAATTGAGCCTCATAGTTGTCAAGCTGATAAGTTCCATGCACGCGCTTATTGCGCGCTGGGTCGCCACGCATTTCAAAAGACTTCTCTCCAGTTTGCTGAAGATGTTCGCCGACTAAAGTGCGCCCTTGATAAGTGACCTGTAGATTTCCATTGGCATTTGTGCGTCGCACATCGGGCTGCAAGGAAGTTGCACCGTGCTCCATTAGGGAAATAAAACTATCCCCGCGGGCGTACAAATCTTCATTGTCGATGACAGCTTTAGTGGTGAAAGTAACATTCGTTTCCACTAACCCATCTTCCGTGAAGTGAATCGCTGGACTACGCAACCACTGCACATCGGATTCATGGGGTATCAATTCGGCATTGCCCGTGAGGAACCAATTGCCTGCGCGGTCGCTTTCTAATAAATCGGCACTGCCGCTGCCGTCATCGCCATCCGCAGCGACATGGCCGCCCACTAACCACTTGTGCGGCGCAAGTTCCGCCCAATCACCTTTCAAGATGCCGCGATTATGTTTGGCGACGACATGATCCTCCAGTCTTACCGTATCTGTTTCTGGGGTGTAACGTGCAAAACCATCTGAGGATGCCCAATCAAAGGAACGGTCGTGTGGTTCGACGCGCACCGGACCAAGTACGGTGAGGTCGTGTAGAACACCGAGACTATCCCACGCAACAATGGAGCTCGCGCCAAGCATGTGTAAGGATTGTCCGGTCCAGTCGGTAGGGCCGTCAGCAGTGGCGCGATCGGGGCGCCAACTTCCTTGTGCATCAGGCACGAGCTCAATCGAAAGATCTTTCGTAAGCAATTTTCCCGGCATGGCGGATTCCGCTGGAAACCACGATTGGACTTCCTCTAAGGCATATAGCTCGAGGCGATAGCCACCGTTTTTACCCGGGAAAAACGCGCCTGGGCCATCGCATTCGCCGCGATAAGAGGTGCCGTCATTACCACGAATAATCCAACTTAATACGCCATCAAGAGGTTGAAACTCGACGCGCGAAAGGCTTGGATCAAAAAACAGATCTGCACCTTGAAGCTGCAGGTTGCCAGAAGTCATCGTGAACGGGCCGCGACCAAAGACTTGATCGGTGGAGGGGTCTAGATCTGCGTGCTCAGTTTCCAAAACCAAGGATCGCCCTTCCGTGAATTCAGGCATAGTGAGCACGGGCTTCTCGAGCTGCCAAAGTTTTTCCATATCAAAAGTGAAGCGATCGGCGGATTCATCCAGCGGCATCCAAGCTTCAGGAGCAACTACAGTGAAAGCTGTGCGTGTAGTACGACCTGGCTCTGCATCGAGGGAATCAATGACAACGGCGCTCATCGCAACGCCATCAGCCAGCGGTTTGGGGTCGTCGCCAACAACGCGGAAGCGCGGCACGAATAAGGTTGTGCCATGGTCTTGAGGCACCCGCTTTTCAGCGACGAGGTTAATGGGCCCGCGAAAGGCAATCTCAAAGACGCCAACCCCACGTAGCTTTTGAAGAAAACCCGGAGGGCCAGGATCGGCGGAGTGGCTAACCAATGCTGCCGCGCGTGCATGATGGAACATATTGAGGCCGACCCAAAACACGACCAACGCGGCACCGCCAAGGCCGACAAAGCGGAGGCCCCGGTTCAAGTGGTGTACGCGCGAGCATGCGCGGAGATGAGCAGGTCGCAAACTTCGCGTACGGCACCGTGACCAGCAGTGGCCCGCGTTACCCAATCAGCATGTTCGCGCACTTCACTTACCGCGCTGGGTGGAGCAAAGCGCAGACCAGCTTCTTGGAACATCGCGAGGTCTGGGAGGTCGTCGCCAATGGTGGCCACTTGCTCGCGTTGCAACCCACGCGCGGCAATGAGTTCTCGAATGAGCGGCCCCTTATCGAGGGAGCCAAGATAAATTTTTTCAATACCTAAACGGCGCGCCCGATGTTCCACTGCTGGATTTCTACGGCCACTGATGACGGCGATTTCAATACCCGTACGCAGTAAGCGCACAATGCCAAGACCATCCAGAATGGAGAAGGTAGTACTCTCGGTTCCATCTGCGTGCACCATGATGCGGCCGTCGGTCCAAACACCATCCACGTCAGAAACAAACAGCTTGATAGCTGCCGCGCGGGTGCGCAGTTCGAGGGGGAAAGTCAAATCCGGACCTCCAGTAAATCTTGGACATCGACAAGGCCAACAACTCGGCGGCTGCCTTTGGCAACCACAGGCATTTGGTCGACGTGCGTGTCTTTGAATAAGCGCAGCACCTCGCCAACCAATTGATCCTCACAAACATGACGCGGGTTGGCGGCCATGTGCCTGACGATATCTTCCATCATGGGCAGGCTGCCGCTTTCGGCGAGTCGGCGCAAATCACCATCCGTGAAAATGCCGGCTAAATCGCCATCGGCGTTGACAACTAAGGCCGCGCCCGGGCGCCCGGGAGTACGAGTCATCACGGTGAGCGCCTCACCCACGGTACTACCCATAAGAACTAAGGGAAGCTGTTCGCCGCTGCGCATCATTTCACCTACCTTCATCAAGGACTTGCCTAGCGAGCCGGCAGGGTGATACCGCGCAAACTCTTCCCGCGTAAAATCGCGGCCCTCTAAAACGGCCATCGCAAGCGCGTCGCCGAGAGCGAGCATGCAGGTGGTACTTACGGTGGGGGCCAAGCCAAGTGGGCAGGCCTCGGGGGCGTCACCGAATTCCATCACCAAATCAGCGTGCAGGCCCAACGGTGAGTGGGCAGAAGCGCAAATCGCAATCACGCTGGCGCCGATGGATTTGACCGCCGGCAGAAGTTGTACTAGTTCCCGGGTGGCCCCGCTTTTGGATAGCGCCAACAACACATCTTCGGGGCGTAAGCGGCCAAGGTCGCCGTGGAGGGCTTCGGCGGGATGTAAAAAAAGGCTCGGTGTGCCAGTGCTAGCGAGCGTTGCGGAAATTTTCTGGGCGACAATGCCAGCTTTGCCCATACCACTGACCACCACGCGGCCCTTGCAGCGCAAAATTTGTTCACTAGCCGCGCTAAAAGAAGGCCCAATACGGCTAGAAAGCGCGTTCAAGGCTTCCGCCTCGAGTCGCAGAACTTCTAGCCCACGAGCAAGAGCGCGAGTTGCGTCAAAAACCATTGGCATTGGCAGGAAAGGG
This sequence comes from uncultured bacterium, assembly GCA_937919925.1. Classification (GTDB taxonomy): domain Bacteria; phylum Planctomycetota; class UBA1135; order UBA1135; family UBA1135. The sequence continues at coordinate 45,484 of CALFOT010000086.1, forward strand.
GGTGGGAAAGGCCACGCCCGGGCTTATTGTAGGGGAAGCTAGGCCGTGGGAGAATGACGGCCATCTTATGGATCCATTCACCCTCATTGGCGGCATTGCAATCGTGGTCTTCGGCATCACGACGCACGAGGCGGCGCACGCTTATGTCGCCGACCGCTTGGGCGATCCAACCGCGCGGCTGATGGGGAGAATAACGCTTAACCCTATTCCCCATATAGACTTATACCTAACCATCATCATCCCACTTTTGATGTTCTACACCACTGGCTTCGTCTTTGGTGGCGCCAAACCGGTACCCGTGCAGATCCATCGTATGCGTAACCCCTTGCGTTCGATGGCCCTGGTTGCCCTGGCTGGACCAGGGAGCAACTTGTTACAGGCTTTACTTTGGGGCGGTTTACTGAGTTTCTTTACCAACATGGGCTATTGGGAGCCAGAATCCAGAGGGGTGATGGTTCTTCAAGTTGGAATTTTTGCCAATGTGCTGTTGATGGTTTTCAACTTGATGCCGATTCCTCCGTTGGATGGCTCGCGCGTTGTCATGTACTTCCTGAAGGGTGAGGCGCAGCGCACCTATATGGCGATGGAACGCTTCGGCATCTTGATCCTGCTAGGCCTTCTGTTTGTTGTGCCGGCTTTTCGTGGTTTGCTTCATTATTGCCTTGCTACTGTGGGTAATCTAGTGGCAACGGTCACCATGTTGCCAGATCATGTCGCTTGGTTTCCGCCGTTAGGCTAACACCACGCATGATTGAGCCCGTCGACCCGGAACAACTGCCGCCTTCCCGCCATCATCCGGTGGTTGAGGAAAGCGCAAACAGCATCGCCAAGCCGGTTTTCACCGTTGAGTTGGAGCGCGTGTTTTTTGGACCGCTGGATTTGCTGCTCCAACTGGTGCGCGATAAAGAGCTCGAGATCCACTCCGTTTCGCTGGCCAAAGTTTGTGATGCTTACTGCAGTTTTGTCCGCAACCTGAAGGATGTGGATGTTGATGAAGCGGCGGATTATTTGGTCATTGCTGCCACGTTGCTTTCGATTAAAAGCCGCTCTTTGTTGCCCCAGGAAGAAATTGCCGCGGATGAAGACCCGTTTGACCCTGGCGAGGAACTGGTCCATCAATTGATGGCCTACAAGGAGTTGCGTCGCGTGGCCGGTTTGCTCCACGATGCTTGGGATCACCGCAGTAAAATGTTGTCTGCGGGTGGGCGCTGGCTGGGCAAGGTTGATGAGCCCACGCCAACCGAAGAAGAGGAAGATGGGTGGGACCTCGGCGACGTTTCCATCTGGGATTTACTGAAAGTTTTCACGCGCCTGGAAGCTGAAACCGGCTTCATGCGCCCGCATCATGTGCGGCCCTCGGGCAAGCCACTGCGCGCTTACGTCGAAGATCTTTGGCACAAAGTGCAACAAGTGGCGGAAACGAGCCTGCGCGCCATTTTGCAAGAGGATGGAATTTCGCGTGGCGACGCCGCCTACTATTTGGTCGCTCTGCTGGAGCTTGCGAAGCAACAACAGATTGATATCAAACAAGAGGCCCCTTTCGCAGATGTACTCGTAAGACATCGCGCCGAAGCCGGCGTTTTGCATCTTGAGGACATCGACGAATCCTTTGACCGTCAGCATGATGAGTTCGATCCTGAATTGGGTGAGCTCATTGGCGACGTTCCGTTGTAAACATAGAAAGAAAGAAAAATCATCATGTCGAATGCAATCGATGTTACTGACGAGACCTTTGAAGCCGAAGTTCTCCACTCCACAACCCCAGTGTTGGTTGATTTTTGGGCACCTTGGTGTGGCCCCTGCAAAGCGATGGGCCCTGCGGTCGATCAATTAGCAGCTGAAACAGCGGGCAAGCTGAAAGTTGTCAAGCACAACACTCAAGATGAGCCATCGACAGCGAGCGATCTTGGTGTGATGGGGATTCCATGTTTTATCGTGTTTAAGGGCGGCGTCGAAATCGCGCGCAACGCTGGCATGATGAACTACGATCAGTTTAAGGCCTTCGTTGCGCCGCACATTTAAGTTCAGCGCTTAGCGCTCGAGCTACCCTTATCTGCCCATCATTTTGCGTGTAGCATTTCTCGGTTCTCCACCCTTTGCCACCGAGGTTTTTACTACCTTGGTGAAGGGTGGCGTGGAGATTGTTGGGCTGGTGACGGCACCCCAGCGCGTGGCCGGTCGCGGTCGTAAAGAGGCGCCAAATCCGTTGGTGGATTTCGCAGTGGAACAAGACATTCCAGTTTTGCGCCCCGAGTCCGCTCGCGCTTTTGATTTCAAAGCTAGCTTTGCAAGTTGGGATGCGGATGTTGGTGTGGTGACAAGTTATGGCCAGATTTTGGACGCAGAGCTTTTGGCTATCCCGCGTTGTGGTTGTTTAAATTTGCACGGCTCCTTGTTGCCACGTTGGCGTGGTGCCAGTCCGATTCAAGCAGCCCTACTTGCTGGAGATACAGAAACTGGGGTAAGCGTGCAACGTATGGTGCTTGCCTTGGATGCTGGCAATGTGATTGCGGAGCAACGCTGTACCATTGGCCCACGTGAGACAGCGTCGCAGTTGTTCGAGCGTTTGGTCGTCGCTGGCTCGGCCTTGTTGCTCGATGTGATGCGGGCTGGACTTGCTGCGGGAGACTTTCCTGTTGGCCACCCTCAAGATGCGGCCGCAGTCACGGTTTGTAAGCGCGTTCAAAAAAAGGAGGGGAAGATCGATTGGGCAACGCCGGCGCTGGACATCGATCGTCGGGTGCGTGCCATGAGTGGCTGGCCTGGGGCGCAGACGAATTTGCCGGACGGAATGCCGATTCAAATTCACATGGGAGAAATACGCAATGATTTCGAATCGGCTGCGCCCGGCACCGTCATCTCCTTGGACGGTGGAATTGGAGTTGCCTGTGCCTCTGGTACATTTGTGATTACGGAATTGCAGCGCCAGGGTAAAGCGCGCTTAGCTGCGGAGGATTTTCTACGCGGTGCCAAGTTAGCGGTAGGAGAAGTGTTGAGAACCATAGCATGAGAGAAAAATCAGATTTCCCGTTTGGCGCACGCCGTGTGGTTTGGGAGCTGTTGCTGGCAGGCGGTGATTTCCCAACACGGCGCTTTTCTAGGGCAGTGGAAGACGCTGGTTTGGAGGCCCAAGATCGCGCATTTGCCCGCGAATTGTTGGCCGGGGTTTTACGCACGCAAGGAACACTCGATAAAATCATCGCAGCTTATTGCAGCAAAAGGGTAAAAGACCCGCTCCTTGCTACGGCATTGCGTATGGGCATTTATCAGTTGCTCTATATGGATCGAGTGCCATCGCACGCGGCAATTGATACTACTTTACGCGCGGTTCGCCCTGAGGTACCAACGAAGATTAGTTTTTTGAATGGCGTTCTTCGTTCGGTTTCGCGTGGCTCGAATAAGGGTGAAGAAAATGATTACCCGGCAGCTCACGCTCTGCCCTCGCCAGCTTGGCGTTTTAATTGCAAAGTATTTAGTAGTCCAGAAAAAGAACCGCTGCGATATTTAGCGGAGACTAGTTCGTATCCGAATTTTTTGACGAAGCGTTGGGTGGAAGGTGTTGGCGAGGCGGTTACGCGGGAACGCTTCGCGGTTTTGAATAAGCCCGCTGCGTTGTGGTTGCGGGTGAATACTTTGCGCGCAACGGTTGCGGAGGTTCGTGAAAAGTTAAGTGAATTTGGCATTCAACTTGCAGAACAACAAGCAGATCATCCGGAAGTTATGTTGCGCATCATCCCAGGTGAAAACCGCGCTCCGGTTCCAGCCTGGCCAGGCTTTGAAAACGGTGAGTGGGCGGTGCAGGATCTAACCTCTTATTGTTCGGCTGCCGTTGGAATGCCGAAAGCTGGCACGCGCATTTTAGATTTGTGTGCAGCACCAGGGGGCAAGAGTTTTGCAATCCTGGAAATGTGTGGTGGGGAGGTGGAAGTGGTCGCTTGCGACATTAACGCCAAGCGTGTGGAAAATATGCGCCTTGAAGCGCAGCGCCTTGGCCACAAAATAGAAATCCGCACCATTCAAGAAGACGGCAGCGATTTGCCTGAGGGCCCTTGGGATTTGGTTCTTTGTGATGTACCTTGTTCCAATACGGGCGTTTTGAATAAACGCTCGGAGGCGCGTTGGCGTTTTTCGAAAATCGAGCTGCATCGTCTTGTCACCATTCAGAACTTGTTGCGCAAAAAATTGCTTTTGCCAGGGTTAAGTGCTTCTACGCGGATACTATGGACCACTTGCTCTATGGAGCCAGAAGAAAACCTCGAGGCCGCGTCGCGCGTCGCCAAACATGGTCACCGTCAAGTCGTAGACAGTATCGTGTTCGAACCTACCCTTGAGCAGGCAGGTGGCTTTGCTGCCTTGCTCGCTCCTGAAACCAATTAATTTATTTTGTCTAAAGAAAAACCTATTGTTGTCAGTCGTCGCCGAAGACGGCCTTCAGGGCGCGGTAGTACGTGGCTTGGCCGCATTCTATTTCTACTTGGCGGAATCGTTGGGACCTTGTTTTACTTGGAGGTGCGCGAAGTTGGTTTTGAAGCGGCCGTGCATAATCTCCAGGCGTATGTTGTTGGTCAAAGAGAAGAGTCTATTTCCCTGCAGAAACCTCTTAGCGGTGGGCGGGTGGTTGAAGCAGTGGATGCAGATACGCGGCCAATTCATCAGCAGGACATCCGTTGGGAGGCCGCGATTGTCTTAGCCGAAGAAGGGGCAAAACAACGGACCGATGCTCTATTTGAGCATTATGAAGGCGCAGGCGATCCCTTTCTTTTGCGAGAACAAAGTCGGCAAGCTTTCGATAAACTTAGTAAAGCGCTCCTCGACCTACATGCAATGCGCGAAGAATACAGCCACAGTCCATCGTCGCGCATAGCGCTTGATTTTCAGATTGCGCGCTTTGAAAAAATTGTGGAAAGCATGAACGAGAAAAACCACCGACGTTAATTTTGATCAAACTCGGCTACAACTCCAACGGTTTCACCTCGCACCGCCTCGAGGACGCGGTGCCTTGGCTTGCTGAGTTGGGTTATCAAGCGCTTGCCCTCACGCCTGATGTCGGCCACCTTGATCCGGCCAACACGAGCGAGAAAGAAGTGCAGCGCTTCGGCGAGTTATGTAAGCGTCACGGCTTGAGTGTGGTGGTCGAAACTGGCGCTCGTTTTGTTCTCAATCCGCGCCGCAAACATAGACCGAATTTGCTGGAGGTGGATGAATCCCACCGTCAACGTCTGGATTTTTTACACCGCATGGTGGACTGGTGTGGTTTGCTTGGTTCCAAGGTGTTGTCGTTTTGGTCGGGAGTGCTGCCAGAAGGTCAATCTGACGAAGGCGCACACACCCGTTTTTGCACCGCGATGCAAGAGCTTGCCGTGCATGCGGAACCTATGGGCATTCGCCTGGGCGTGGAGCCTGAACCGGGCCATTGGTTGGCCAACTTGAGCGATTGGCAACGCCTGCGCCAAGATCTACCAGCCGAACTCGGGCTTACTCTAGATGTGGGGCACTTGCTGGTGAACGATAGTTACACCCTTGAGGAAGCGCTAAAAGAGTTTGGGGCGGATGTCGTTAATTTACAATTCGACGACATGCGTTTTGGAGAGCATTTTCACCTTGCTCCTGGCGAAGGAGACGTCGATTGGTTGGCATTAGCCGCTGCAGTTGGCGCTAGCAGGCTAGAAGTCCCAGCGTGTTTTGAACTGAGCCGAGACTCCCATCGTTTCCATGAGTTGGCCCCGCGCTGCAGTGAAATGTGGCGAGCTCTGGAAGAGCGATTACGCTTATGAGTGATGTCGATTCGGTTGTTGCGAGAGTGGCGGGGCAAGCACGCACTTGGAATGCGCTGGATTCCTCGCAGCGCGCCGGTATCTTGCAAAGTTGTCGCAAAGGTGTTTTTCAAATTGCTGAAGAATGGGCGCAACAAAGTTGTATCGCCAAAGGCATTTCCATAGATGCTCCGGCCGCAGGTGAGGAATGGTTTACCGGACCAGCAATTACTTTGCGCCACTTGCGTCTTTATCGCGATACTTTGTTGCGTGGCGGCAGCGTTCCCAAAGCGTTGCTGAAACCATATTCTAGCGAGGCCAACTATTCCCGCTGCGGTTGGTCAGCACAAGTGTTTCCACAAGAGAAATGGGACTTCGCGTTGTTCCCTGGAACGACGGCCGAAGTGCGGGGCGCGGCGGGAAGCGAACCAACTTGCTCAACGCGCGAGTCAAGTGGATGCGCCGCAGTTTTGGGCGCGGGCAATATCAGCTCCATTCCGCCATTGGATTTTCTCTATCAACTGTTAAAAGAAAACCGCGTTGTGGTGGTGAAGCTGAATCCTGTCAACGCCTATTTACGACCGCTCTTTGAAAGAGCATTTATGCCCTTAGTGGCGGCGGGTTTTCTTGGTTTTGTGGATGGTGGCGCCGAGGTTGGTGCCGAATTGGTGGCGCATGAGCAAATCGATGCAGTGCATATCACCGGCAGTGAACATAGCTTTCGAGCCGTAGTTTCGAGCCCCGCTGTGCGCAAAAAAATCATCACCGCTGAACTCGGTTCCGTCACTCCCGTTTTGGTGGTACCAGGCGCATGGTCGAGGAGAATGGTTGTTTATCAGGCCGGACAAATTGCCGGAATATTGGCTGTCAATGGCGGCTTCAATTGCAACACGCCGAAGGTCCTTCTCACCTCCAGCACCTGGCCGCAGCGAACACTATTTCTAAGCGAGTTACGCAAGGCCTTCGCTGCGATGCCGCCGCGCAAAGCGTGGTATCCTGGAGCCGAGGAGCGCTGGACGAAGTTTATTCGTGAGTATGGGGGTGAAGTTCCGCCGCGTCGCTCCGGTGAATTGCCTCTTACTTTGTTGACCGGGGTTTCGCCTGACGCTTCCGAGCTAGCTTTAGCACAAGAAGCTTTTTGTCCGATTCTTGCAGAATGCGCACTCGACGCCGCTGGCGAGGAGTTGTTTTTGCAGCGCGCAGTTGATTTCGCAAATGAAAAAATTGCCGGCACCTTGTCGTGCAATATTCTTGCCGCCCCGGCCACTCCCCGCCAGGCACTTGAAACGGCGATCGATCGCCTCAATTATGGCACGGTGGGAATCAATACGTGGGCAGGCCTTGGTTTTGCGCTCGGGCCAACGCCATGGGGCGGCTTTCCAGGACACACACTAGATGCGCCTGGATCCGGAATTGGTGTGGTTCACAACACGTACTTTTTTGATCACGCAATCAAATCCGTAATTCGCTCCAAATTCAAAGCGCCACGCAAAACAATCTGGACACCGGGCTTCAAGCACTTGCTCAGCCTAGGGAAAAATCTTGTCGATTATGAATACGAACCTAGCTTCGGCAAGCTGCTGAAGTTGGTGCCTGCCGCATACCTGAGTTAAGGAAGCCCAGATTTTTTCGTACGGCGGCCCAGCGGCCGGAATCCCAGGCTCCGCGTTGCTTCAACCTTCCCGAAACAATCAGAGTTTGCCTAATTTCAGTTCCAGAGCTGGCCGCCGTCGACCCGAATTACCTGTCCGGTGATTTGGCGGGCACCATCGCTAACCAGAAAATCAACCGTGGCGGCAATATCTTCGGGCACGCCAAGCGCGCCAGTGATGGTTTCTTCGCGTGCAGCATCGCGGAACTCAGCAGGAACTGCGAGGGTCATTGGGGTATCAATCCAGCCCGGTTCAATCACGTTTGCAGTGACTCCTTTGCGACCCATTTCCTTGGCAACGCTGCGTGCAAGACCAATCAACCCAGCCTTACTTGCGGCGTAGGTGGTTTGGCCAAATTTGCCGCGCGATCCATTGATAGAGCCCAGAAAAATAATGCGGCCCCAACCGCAATCACGCATTACGGATGCAGCAGCTTTGGTGAACAACCAGGCGCCGCGCAGATTCACGCCAATCACGGCGTCGAAATCAGCCGTGTCTTGTTTCCAGATCGCACGGTCGCGGGTGATTCCTGCACAATGGACCAAAATTTGCGGGCGGACTTTGGCACATAAGTCGTTGACCGATTGTTCATCCGCACAGTTTGACTCCAGGCCGGATGCCTGAAATCCAGCATGCGTGAGTTCCTCAACCAGCGCCGCGGCTTCCGCTTGCTGGCCTATGTGAGTAAACACCACCTTGTGCCCCGCGGCTGCCAACGAACGCACGATTGCGGCACCGATTCCACCACTGCCACCAGTGACTAAAGCTGATACCGCGCGGACGTTCATCGATTCTTCCATTCGGGCCGACGCTTCTCAAGGAAACTTTGCAGGCCTTCGACCGCATCTTCAGTGCTCATGAGGTCTTGAAGGTATTGTTTTTCAAGCTCCACTAGAGTTTCGCCCAAAGCTTTGCGCCATGGATGACGCGTGGCGCGGCGAGTTTGGCGGAGGGCTTCCGCAGACAAGTTGCTCAGATGATCGGTAATCCAAGCCTCCACTGCTTGATCAAGCTGGCCGGACGGGGCTTCGATATCTGCGATGCCAAGGCGAAAGGCTTCCGACCCAGTGATGATGCGTCCGGTCATTAACATGCCAGCGCTGCGCCCAGCCGTTGCGCGCAGCGGTAGGAGCGCGGCGCCTGCTGGCGGAAATACACCCAGCATGACTTCCGGGCAGCCAAGTTGTGCTGCAGGATCTACGGCGATCAAATCGCAAACCATTGCAAGTTCAAAACCACCACCTAGGCAACGGCCGCGAACGGCGGCAATCACCGGCGGCAAATCTTCAGCATTAAAAGCGCGCAGTGCAGCGTGAAACTCGGGAATCATTTTTTCAAATTCGCCGGGTACATGCTCGGGAACACTTGCGCCATAGCTGAAGTGATTGCCTTCGCCGCGCACGATAATGCACTTCAGGCTTTTGTCTGCGGCGCACTCGCGCAAGGCCGCTACGATTCCATTCATCGTGGCGCGGTCAACAATGTTGGCCGGCATGGGTCCAAATTCAATCACTGCAGCTTGGCCATCCAAAATGCGGGTGCAGCTGACCTCGGCGACAGTCTTCATGATTGATCCCCACCCAAGGCGTGTGCATCTGTGGCGTAAGGCGCGAAGGTCTTCACAAATTCATCATTCCAGCGCGCACCATTCGCTAGCCCACGACGCATCTCAATGAAATCCGCCTGACGTTCTTCGCGTGGCGCAAAGTTGAAGGTGCGGAAGCCGGCGCGGCCTTCGGTCATCATATTTAATGCCAACCATGCGCGGTTACTTTCCTTATTCGCATCCCAGTGGGCGAGCTTGTGCTTACGCAGATTCTCTAAGGTGTAAGTCGTGCAATCAGGCATGGTGTTTGCCAACTTCCATGCCAGTAATTCGGTTTCTTGATCGAGCAAAGTAAAATCAATTTCACATTCCGCCATCAATTCCTTTGCGGCTTTCAAATCACTTCCAACTTTCGCCATTCCCCACATGGGGCGGCCCCAAGAATCAAACCAAGCTTCGGTGTAAGCCATCGGGTTTGGCAAATATTCGCCATCCTTTTTCATCACTGGAGCGATGCCATTGATCAAGCCGTAGCCCAAGGCCTGATGCGCAGTCCAGGTTTCGCACAAAGTGCAAGACTCCACCGCCTTCGCCCAGCCGACAAAGAGTGGCAGGAAATCAGTCGAGCCGCCAACCGGAGCCGAGCCATGTTTCGGACCCGCCTGCCCAAAGCGCGCAGTATCGGCGGCAACGGTGAAATCACAGGCCATGCCGATTTCCTGCCCGCCACCAATGCGCATGCCATTCACGCGGTTAATCACAGGCTTGTCACAAGCCATCAACGCCGAGACCATGTCATTAAACAGGCGCATGTAACGACGATACTCATCAGGCCGGCCGGAATACTTCTCTGCATAATCCTTGGTGTTGCCTCCAGTACAGAAAGCCTTATCGCCCACCGCAGTAAAGATGACGCACTGCACCGAAGGCTCATTGGATGCCTGCCGCAACGCCAGAATAATTTCCTTCACGGCAGTTGTGGTGTAGGAGTTGTACTGCTTTGGATTGTTCAATGAAATCCAGGCATTAAATAAGCCCTCTACAACTGATCCATCTGCGTTTCGTAACGGGCGCAGTTGGTAAAGAACTTCCGTATAGGCATATTTCGGATTGAGCTCGTGGTTAACAAAAGAGGCGGCGGTGTCGGTGGAAGTGGTCATGGAATCAGGACAGGGCGTTCAGGGATTTTGTGAGCTTGTGCAGCATCGAGTACGGCGTTGATTTCCGACATTGGAAAGTGGCGCACAAATGGCTTGACCTTGACTTTGCCTTCGCGAATCAAATCAAGCGCGGGTTTATAGAGTTGCGGGCGGCAACCCCAGTTGCCAAACGCAGTGGCGTCGAAAGCCATCAGGTTCGACAAACGTACTGGTACGCGGTCTAGGCAAAAACCAACGATGCCGACCACGCCGGAGAATGTCATCAGCGCCCACGCCAATTCTTGGCCCTGTGGGGTGCCGCTCATCTCCAAGACTTTGGTACCAAAGCTTGGCAAGCCAGCTTCTTTGCAGGCAAGCTTTACGGCTTTGCGCGCATCTTTGATGTCCAGGCCGCGCGTATTGACGATGCCGTCGGCGCCATACTCGGCCGCGCGACGAAGTTTTTCATCATCAATATCAATCGCAACTACCCGAGCGCCAAAAGCTTTTGCAATTTGCACGCCAAAGCTGCCGATGCCACCGGCACCGATCAACACGACGCCATCGCCAGGCTGCACATCTGCGCGTACCATCGCTTGGTATGGTGTGGTGACGGCGTCAGCAAGCACGGCGACATCCGCTAACTCAATACCCTCTGGCAAATCGCCGGCATCCACCAACCACTGCGCTGGCACCACAATGTGGGAAGCAAAGCCGCCGTGAAAATCATTGCCGGGCATTTTTTGATTGCGGCATGAAGTTTCTTTGCCAGCGCTACACAGCTCGCAAGCGCCGCACGGAAGCACCGCAGGAATGACTACATCCTTGCCCGCCCACTGGGTGGAATCCCTACCTACAGTTTCCACAGTGCCAGCAATTTCATGGCCGAGGGCAACGGGAAGTTCATGATTGGTACGCACGCCACCAAACAAAAAACCCAAATCGGTATGGCACAAGCCACAACCAACCACGCGCACAATCACTTCATCGGGTGCAGGCGTTGGCAGCTCAAACTCCGAGCGCTCAAGTGGAGCGCCCGGGGCAGTCATGAGCCAACGGAAAGTAGATGGAGTAGTCATCAGCTCAATAGGGCAGAAGTTTTAACGGTAGGCGGGAATGCCTGTGACCGTGTGGCCAATCACTAAAGAGTGCACTTCATGGGTGCCTTCGTAAGTCAGGACCGACTCCAGGTTGCACTGGTGACGGCCGGTCTGATACTCTAAAGTCACACCGTTTGCGCCAAGCATCGTGCGGCATTCGCGTGCGATCTTGAGGGCGATTTCGACGTTGTTGCGCTTCGCAATCGATACTTGGTGGGGTTGAAGTTTGCCAGCATCTTTCAAGCGGCCCAAGCGTTCTACGAGCAGCTGCGCCTTGGTGATTTCAGTGGCCATCCAAGCGAATTTGTTTTGCGTGGTTTGGTAAGCGGCAAGAGGCTTATCAAAAATCTGACGCTCTAAGGTGTAGCGACGTGCTTCATCAAAGCAGGCTTGTGCAGCGCCAACCGCGCCCCATGCAATGCCGTAGCGCGCTTGCGTCAAGCACATCAAAGCACTACCTAAGCCGGTCACCCCAGGCATGCGGTTTGCTTCAGAAACCCGCACATCTTTGAGCACCAATTCGGAAGTCACGCTCGCGCGCAAAGACCACTTGTGCTTTTGTTCAGGGGCGGAAAATCCTTCACTATCCGTATCCACGATAAAGCCTTGCATATTGCCTTCTTCATCGCGGCACCAAACAATCGCCACGTGCGAGCCAGTGCCGTTGGTGATCCACATTTTCTGGCCGTTGAGGATCCAATCCTCTCCATCGCGTCGGCACTTCGAGCGCAGTCCGCCAGGATCGGAGCCAAAGTCTGGTTCCGTCAGGCCGAAGCAACCGATAATTTCGCCGCTGGCGAGGCGCGGCAAATACTTCATCTTTTGCTCTTCCGAGCCATAAGCTTCGATGGGATACATCACTAACGAAGACTGCACGCTTGCAAAGGAGCGAATGCCAGAATCGCAGCGCTCGAGTTCTTGGCAAACCAAGCCATAGACGGTGGCAGACATGCCCGCGCCACCGTACTTTTCATCCACCACAATACCGAGCAAGCTTAACTCGCCAAGTTGGGGGATAATTTCTGTAGGGAAAGTGCCGTTTTCCCAGTGCGTTGCGATGCCCGGCATAATGCGTTCATCGACAAAGCTGCGCACCATGTCGCGCACCATAAGCTCCTCTTCACTGAAGAGGTCCTGGTAGTTGAAGAGGTCGAGCTCCTGAAAGCCCGCGGTGGTGTGAATCTTGTCTGCGACGGCCATGGCCTTGCTTGATGGGTTGCTGAGAGGAGTGAGGCTCGGATTAAGCCCGCCAGAACAGAACGCTCAGCAATTCAGGCGCCGCGGATGGGCACCGGCGCGCGGCGGCGTTCAGCGGCCCCATGATAGTCGTGCGAAAACGATTGCGGCAGCCCAGAAAAGGGTCTGAAGCGCCACAAAACAGCTGCTATTGTGACGATTTCAAGTTATTTGCAAGACGCCCGCAGCCGCCAACACCTCTTCTTCTTTCAACAGGCGGTTGGAATTTTTGGCAGCACTAAGAACTGCCGCGATGCGCTCCTCGGTGGCATCGTGCCCACGCTGCTCCAGGAACCAAATGACATTCGATTTCCCGCTCATTGGGCCGACTGAAATTTTCTGTTCCAGACCAAAATCACCGGCGGGTACACCCGAATAAACCAAATCAGATAACCAACGATTGCCCGTCTTCAGCGCCTTGATCACAGCCGCAGCATGCACACCTGTAGCGGTTTCAAAAGCATCCTCCCCAAATACCGGGTATTCCGGTCGTATCGGGCGGCCGGTCGCCTCGCTGGCGAGCTTCACGTACTCGCCTAAGCGCGTAAGATCGCGCTCCACCCAACCGAGCAATTTCAAGTTTACCAACAGCAAATCCATCTCGGTATTGCCTGCGCGCTCGCCAATTCCAAGCGCAGTGGCGTGAGCACGTTCGGCACCAGCGGCTAACGCACTAATGGTATTGATCAGCCCCAGTCCACGGTCGCGATGCCCATGCCAATCAAGTCCAACATGGCTGGCGCCGCGCTCGGCAAGGAAAGTGCGCAAGTATTCAAAAATATTACGCACGGCATAAGGAATCACGCCGCCGACGGTATCACAGATGCACAACCGATCCGCGCCTTCATCAATCGCGGCGCCGTTGAGCTGATCCAGAATTTCTGGAGTGCTGCGCACGGTGTCTTCGGTGACAAACATGAGCGGCAAATCATTCTTTTTCGCAAAACGCACCGCATCGCGCACCAGACCAACCATTTTCTTGATATCCCAGTTTTCGGCATAGGCGCGAATCGGTGAGCTACCAATAAATGCACAGACCTCAATTGGCGCGCCACTCTGTTGCACCATATCCACAACGGGCTCGATATCAGAAATCATCGTGCGGCAGGCCACATTTGGCGTGATGCGCAGCGGTTTCATTTCCTTGGCAATGGCCAAAATATGATCACGCGCATTTGCGCCAGCACCGGGCAAGCCAATGTTGGCACTATTGATGCCCAGGGCTTCCATCAAATGCACCAGCTCGATTTTCTTATCCAGTGGCGGATCCATGACGCTTGGGCATTGCAGCCCATCACGCAAGGTTTCATCGTCCAGCATCACTTTCCCGGCGGGAGGTGGCTCATGGTGAGGGCCGACGCCGGCCCAATCGTAAATAAGATTTTTGCTTTCCACGGTGGGTGCCTGGAGGCTTAAGATCCGGTTTCGCCCAGCAAGAAATCTTCAAGATCTTGCTGGCTCCATTTCGGAGACCGACCGAGTCCGGCCAGGACGCGTTCTACGACCCAGTCGGCGAGACTCAGCGGCACGGCCAGCATTTTCGCAGAATCCTCACCCTCGGACAGAATAATTCCCTCGCGTCGCAAACGACCCTTCGCAGAGAGCAAGGAGCGTGTCGTGAATGCGGCATCACGACGGTCTGCGACTAGGCGCAAGCACTCCATCGGGTTGACATAGATATCAGCCTCGAGAATTTCGGCGAACAGCAAATGGGTAATGACCAGCAAATGGTTCTGGTTCAGACGATATTCCGCCGCGAGCTTTTCAATCCCAAATTCACGGCTTTCCGAAGTGCGCAACAAACGTTGACGAATTCCCACCCAGCTGTCCCGCGCGGCTTCGCAAAATTCCAAAGTCTGTGGATGCGGTGGCCGATCAGGCTCGCCGTCAAACAGGATGGAGGTGCGTTTTAGGCAAGCTTGACGCCAAGCAAACAAATCCCAGAGGTACTCCTGTTCGCTGGCATACGGAGTGGTGTTGCGTGGAATTTGCGGCGATTCTGCAGTGGCGTCTTCGAACTCCGCCTCAGGCACTTGTACTTCGAGAGGCGCCGAGTGCGGCCAAAACAGAGCGAGCGCTGTGGGTGTAGGCAAGAGAAAGGCATCTAGCGGATCGAGACCATTGCGGCTAATTTCAGAGGAAATCCACTGTTTGGTGCGTAAGGCGGATCCAGGGCTAAGAATTAGCAAGGCTTCGCTGCGGGCAACGCCGGCCCGCAGAAGTAAACCAATCAAAGTGGAGCCAATCAGTGGCTCGGTATTTCCCGAAATGCGGCGATGAAAAAGTAGCGCCAGCACCAACAGCTCCCGGCCGCTTAGGGTTGCGGCTAGGGGTTGGCCTTGGATGCCGGGGAGCAACTCAAAAGTTTGCGACTCTAAAGCGGCAACACGTTCGCGGGTACGGCGCAAGCTATCTTCGGAAGGGGTCGCGCCGCGGGCAGCATTATCTTGAAGTGTACGCAGCTGATCGCATACATCTAAAAGGCCATCGAGAGGAGTTTGGGTAGTCACGATTCCGTTCCAGCCTAGCAGGCCGCGTGTCATCGGTAGCGTCAGCGGCAGGTTTTTTGCCCGCGGTTATTTCTCCTCCAGGAGCTCGGCACCCCAGTCACGTAACTGGCGCACAGCCTCTTCACCATAGACGGGAACCGCCCAGCGCTTTGATTTTGAAAAAGCCTTGCCGGGGATAAGGCCAACTTTCCACAATAAACGGCAAACCAGTGCGACCTCGTCTTCATCTTTCAAAATAAGGCGCACTTCCCAACCTTTTTTGTACTTGGAATAGCCTTCGGTTAAGCGCGCAGCATCCGGCTCCCGACAATAGGAATTGCGGTTGAAGAAGCGCCCCAGGCGTCGTTGGTCCGAGCGGCGGCTGACGGAAAGCTTGGCCATGACGCGATGATAAGAAAAAGTGGCCGCGGAGGGGTACGATAGTCCGAATGGCTCGTGTCCGTCGCCGCGAACTGCGTCAGCAGGTATTAGAAGCTCTCCGCAATTATTTGGGAGCTCCTGGAGATGAGCCATTTGTGCCTGCCGATGCCCACCACGCCGCGGACTTGGCGGATGTCATGTGGATGGATTTGGAGCCGGAGGAGGCCCGCAAGGTTTTTCATAGCCTGGAGCTTAAGGCGGCCGCGGAAGTGCTCGCGGAAGCGGAGGATAAGTTTCAAGCCTTATTGTTGGAGGGCGCCGATCCAGAGTTCGTCGGCAAACTGCTCAGTGAACTTTCTTATGACGACGGCGCCGACTTACTCGAGGAACTGCCAGAGGAATTGCGGCTTGAGGTGATGTGTTTTGTGAATCCGGAAGACGCTGCCGAGCTGCGCCACCTTTCGGAATATGATCCCCACAGCGCTGGCGGCATGATGACCACCGAGTTTCTAACGGCGGGAATGAGCGAGAGTGTTGGCGACATCTTGAGGCGGATCAAACGCGATGAAGGAGAATCAGAATCGATTCATGCGGTGTATGTCGTGGATGAAGTCGGCACACTGCAAGGTGTAGTCAGTACGCGGGAATTGCTCGAAGCGAGTATTCACGATCAAGTTGCCAACATCATGATTCCGGATGTGATTAAGGCAAGAGTGGATGAAGACCGCGAAGATGTGGCGCACCGCATTTTGCATTACAACTTGGACTTGATCCCGGTGGTGGATCCACGTGGTGTGATTGTGGGTGTGGCAACTGCCGATGATGCTCTTGAGGTTCTTGAAGAAGAAGGTTCTGAAGATGCTCTGTTATTGGCCGGTGCACACGGCGGCTCCGGCGCAGGGGAGCCATTACTCACCATGGTTGGTCACCGCGCGCCAATGCTTGCGATCCCAGTGGTGGCGGGTTTATTGATGTCAAAATTTATGGGCTATTTCCAAGACCCAAATGTGGCCGTTGGTCAGTTTCAGGTTTTCGTGCCCTACGTCCCGTTGGTGTTGGCCTTGTCTGGCAACGTTGGCATGCAAACATCGGCCGTGATGGTGCGTGGTTTTGCGGTGGGTCAGATTGTTCACGGCCGGCGCCTAGGCGTCTTTTTAAGTGAGATTAAGGTCGGGTTTGCGCTCGGACTCATCTGTTCCGCTTTTGCAGGCCCGGCCATGGGTTTGCTGCTCGGCAACATGCTGCATGGTTTGACGCTTGGTTTTGCGGTGATGATTGCCATGGGGTGGTCTGCCACAGCTTCCAGTTGTATTGCCCTTGGAAGTGAAGCAGTTGGGCTCGATCCAGCGTTGGTTTCCGGCCCTCTCATGATGGCCGTGAGCGATCTTTCTGCCGTGGTTTTGTTTCTTGGCATGGCGTCTGCCCTCATCACCTGATTCTCCATTTCGATTTGAATCGTCGCCGCACCTTTTGGCTGTTGCTTGCAGTACTTTTGCTTGCCGGCGCGTTTACGGCTTGGGCGAATCAGCCGTACAAAGTAGTGGGCCGATCGATGGAACCCACTTTTGTAGACGGGGATTTGTTAGTGCTGCGTAATGCCACACCTCAAGTGGGAAGCCGTGTGGTGTTTCGCGAACCCGATAGTGGCAAAGTTGCGGTGAAATCTGTGGCGGGCTTGCCCGGCCAGCGTGTGCAGTTTGTTGAGAACGATTTATATCTAGACGGAAAAATTCACCGTCGGCCAATCTATTCGGCTACCGATTTAGTGCCCATGCTCGATACTGCGCATCATCTTGCAGCGTCAAGCGAAACGCTTAGCTTTCCATTTTCTGAAGCAGGGTTTCTTTACCAAGGAGCGCAGTGGAAGCTTGAGGGCCGCGGGGCTGTCTTTTTGAAGAAGCAGCCACTTGATTCGTATTTGCTGCGCGATTCCTTTTGTGCAGGCGATGTTTTCGCGAGTGACTTAGGAGTGGAGGTTGCCTATGAATTGCTCGCACCCGCTTCGGAACTGCACTTATTCCTCCATAAAGGGCGGTCTCTATTTACCTTGGTTTTGGCCGACGGCGGCAGCAAGTTGCGGCTACTGCGCGTGGATCAACCAGATGATCAAACGGAAATCTTGTTAGAGCTGGAAGTCTCTCCACCCCGCCCTCAGGGCAGTGCGTTTTTTACGCTTGCCAATCGCGCCATCATTTTTGCGCTTGACGGGAAGCCGCTCATTGATGGAGTTCCATACCAGCTTGCTACACCACCACCACTCAGTGATGGTCCGCTGGATTTACCAACCTTTGAACTTGCTGGCGTCGGCGGGGTGGGGCCGTTGCTTATTGGGCGCTTGCGGCTTGGTCGCGATATTTCTTATCGTTCGACCGGAACCTGGGGGGGTGGAAAGGCGTTTCAGTTAGCCGACGATGAGTATTTTTTAATCGGTGACAATCCCTCGCAAAGCCGCGATTCCCGCAACTACGGTGCTGTTTCCAGCGACCGGATTTTGGGGACCGTTGCCTATCGAGCCTGGCCACTTGGCTGGAGTGAACAGGGATGGGCCCGTGACTGAACAGCCTCTTGAGGCGCCATCTCAACAAGGCGAAGATCCAGGCGTCAGCATGATGCTTGCCTTTCAACAAGGCGATGACTCCGCTTTTGAGCAGTTGCTCGAAACCTATCAAGGGGCCGCTTTCTCGATGCTGAGGCGTATTCTTGGGCCATACGCTCCGATTGAAGATCTGGCACAAGAGGCTTTTCTGCGGGTTTGGCGGAGCCGCGCGCGTTATCAGGCTGCCGGCAAGTTCACCACTTTCTTGTATCGCATTACCTACAATTTGGCACTGAACCGACTTCGGGACGACAAGCGTAAGCCATTGTATTCTATGCCACGCACCTCAGATGGTGCCGATTTTCCTCAAGAGGATCTAGCAAGTAGCGGGCCCGCCACCGAGGTGAATGCCGGAGATTGGGCGCTAATCGTGCGGCGTTGCTTGCTTGAACTTCCGGAGAACCAGCGTGCCGCCTTGGTGTTTCAGCACTATGACGGCTTAGAGTTAGATGACATTGCCGAAATTCTCGGCAGCAGCTCGAAAGCTGTGAAATCCCTACTTCACCGTGCGCGTACTAACCTTCGCACCCTCTTAACCCCCTATAGGGAAGCGGAAAATGACTGATTGGCTTGAAGAAACACTAGACCGCGATTTTGGCGAAGCTGTCCCGGAAGGGTTTGCTTCCCGCGTGCTTGCTCGCGTACAGCTCGGAGCCAACCATTTGGATGGCGGCGTTGCGGCCCCAGCTACCAGTCGTATCTTGCGTTTTCCAAAATTGATTGGATTGACTGCCGCTGCCGCCTTGCTGCTGTCCGTTGGTTTCTGGTTTGGCAATGGCGCCAAGCCAGTGGAGCCTACTTTGGTAGAGCCGGGTAGTCTCAATATGGCGGCTTTGGATCTCGCCGAGCTTTACAGCAACCGCGATGTGTTGCAAGACTTTGAAATCCTCAGTGCAGCCGATTTGGAGTTGGCTTTCCAAGATGAGGTTGCCAGCACTTGGATTTTGGATGAAACCATTGCCGCCCAAGCCACAGAGAAGGCGCTCGGGGAAGAACAGTGATTGTTGCCCTTGCCCTAACCCTGTTTGCATTGCCGCAAGAAACGGTGCCGGAAACAAAAGCGCAGCCATCGGCGCAGGAAATCCAGGTCTGGTGGGAAGGGCTTTCAAAGGCAGAGCAGGATCAATATCGCGAGCGTTTGCAGCGTTATCGTGAGCTCCAGCCAACTATGCAAGAGGAGCTCGGGCGGCGTCATGAGTTGCTGCGCGACGAGCGGCAGCGCATAAAAGACAATCTCAGTGAAGCAGAGCAGCTTGAGTTCCAAAAGCTCGAGCGTCATGAGCGCCAGCGTTTTTTGGATGAACGGGCGCATAGGAACTTCCGCCAACGGGGCGAACGTTTGGCGAACGATTTCCCGCATGTCGGGCCAGGCCCTCCACAAGAAGATTGGAAAGGCCGGCATGACCGGGTTGCGAAGGTTTTTGAACAACGGCGCGCGCCCCAGGTGCGGGAAGCCGTCACCAAGGCGATTACCGACGGCTGGCTAGGCGCAACGGCAGCGAAGTGGCTTGAAACGGCACCGATTCATGAGGCTATGGTGGTTCTCGGAGAGGTTCGTAAGTGGCAGTTTCTTCAGCAAGCTGCGGCCAGCGGGCTGTGGGAGGAAATGGGATTGGATGACAGCCGCCGCCGTGAGATTACGGGGATGTCGGCATTTGATTTTTTCCTCACGATGCGAGGCCATCGTGAAGGCGCCCAAAGGGG
>CALFOT010000087.1 GCA_937919925.1 uncultured bacterium
CAACGCGAGCAAGGCATAACCACCATCGAAGCTCGGCGTGAGCACCACATCAAAAATGGCAAGCGCCTCCCCCACACCCAATAACCAAGCTGCATCGATTTCAGGGGCGTCGGTGCCGATGACTGCCGCCCAAGCTGGAGAATCGTGAGAAAAAGTTTGCTCGATAGCCGTTTGAAGACGCACACCCAGGTCGCCGTCAGGCTGCGCCAGCACTGCAGCAGCGCCCTTTAGCCATGTTGCAGAAGCGGCGATCTGGGTTCCCGGAGAAATCCACAACATGCGCCGGAAGTCCTGGCAAGCGAGCCCAGCCCACAGCTGCTCCACCATCTGGCGATACACCTCGCGCGCCGCCGCCTGCCCCAAATCTGCGGAAAGGCGCGTTTTCACCGGCCCAGAAGCCCACCAACGGGTCATGACCAACACCGCCGGTAGCGTGGTGTGAAGATTCATGGAAATATCTTGTCACACACGGCCATACAAGTCGAATCCATGACCATGAGAGGGAAATTTCTTCTACGAACTTTGTTGACCGCCGCAGTGCTCTTCGGGGGAGGAGCCTTGCCCGCGCAGGAATCTAGTGTTCCAGACGCAGCAGCGGCGATCAGCATTTTTAACCACGAGCACGCGATTTGGAGCGGCTTGCTCAAAGATTTTGTGCACGAAGGCGGTTTGGTCGATTACCAAGGCCTGGCGCGCCGCCGTGGAGAGCTGGATGCTTACTTGCACGGTTTGGAAGTTGTGACGCCCGCCGATTTCGCCAAATGGACCGCTCCCCAGCGCCAGGCTTTGTGGATCAATGCCTACAACGCTTACGCAGTGCGCTTGATTCTGGACCACTACCCGGTGGATTCGATTAAAGACCTGGGTGGCATGTTTTCGAGTGTGTTCTCCAAGGAAATCATTCCGCTGCAGCGTTTGGCTGATGTGGATCCGCGCAGTCAAGCTGGTGGGTCAGACAAGCTCACCCTAGGCGAAGTCGAGCACGACATTCTGGCCAAGATTTCGAAGAAGCCTTTGTTTCATTTTGCCATTGTGTGTGCTTCCTGGAGCTGCCCGGAACTCCTTAATGAGGCTTACACGGCAAACAAGCTAAACAAACAACTTGAGCAGCAAGCGCGTCATTTCCTTGCCGATGACGAAAAAAATAACCAGCAAATCCAGGGTGGAAGACTGCGTGTTTCAAAAATTTTCGATTGGGCTGAAGATGAATTAGAAACATACCCCGGTGGTATTCGTGGCCTTATCAAAGACTTCGGCCCAGCCAGCGTGGTGGATGCTGTGGATTTCGGCAAGGTGAAATGGCAGTATCGCGACTATGATTGGTCGCTGAACGAATGGAAAACCCCGCCAACCAAGTGAAAATGAATCTCGATCAAGACGAAGTTACGCGTGCCGTCGCCGACCGCTACGCTGCCGGTGCGCAAGCTGTGGAAAACGAGTTGTGTTGTCCAGTGGACTACAATGCTCAGTACTTAAAGGTGATGCCCGCCGAAATTCTTGAGCGTGATTACGGCTGCGGAGATCCTTCCAAATATTTGCAGCCCGGCGAGACCGTGCTCGACTTGGGCTCCGGTGGTGGCAAGATTTGTTACATCGCCAGTCAAGTCGTTGGCAAGGAAGGGCGCGTGATTGGCGTGGATATGACTCCAGATATGTTGGATCTTGCGCGCCGCCATCAAGCCGCCGTTGCCGAAAAGATTGGTTGGAGCAATGTTAAATTTTTGCGCGGACGCATTGAAGATTTAGAACTCAACTACGATCGTTTGGATCAGTGGTTACGCGCCAATCCGGTCACGGATGTGGCCAGCTACGAGGCCATGGAAGCGGAACGCGAACGTTTGTGCCGCGACGAACCTTTGGTGGCCAGTGATTCCATGGATGCCGTAGTTTCGAATTGCGTGTTGAATTTGGTGGCACCAGATTTTAAACGCCAGCTGTTTGCGGAGATTTTCCGCGTGCTGAAAGAAGGCGGGCGCGCAGTGATTAGCGATATTGTTGCCGCGCAGGAAGTACCGCTTGCCATGCAGCAAGATCCGGAACTGTGGTCTGGCTGCATCTCCGGCGCGTTTGAAGAACAAGCTTTTCACGACGCCTTCGTGGCAGCCGGCTTTAGCGATATCGAAATCTTGGTGCGGCAAGAGCAGCCGTGGCGGGTGGTTAGCGGCATTGAGTTTCGTTCCGTCACCCTGGCAGCCTACAAAGGCAAAGGTGGACGGCGGCTCGAAGCCGAGGCCACAGACGGTGGCTGCTCTCCCAAGGGTGGCTGTTGCTAATGAACCCAGGTTTTTCTGGCGCGGCACCGGCGGAGCAGACCACTTTCGGTCTGTTCCCGGCAATTCGCAAGTCCAGGGTAGAAATCTTGCAGTTCAACATTGGACGCCTGTGCAATCAGGCTTGCCACCACTGCCATGTGGATAGCAGCCCCAAACGGAGTGGCCCCGAAGATAATGCTTCGCCACTGCTCATCGATCAGGTATTGGAGTTGTTGCGCCGCGAGCCAGCATTACATACCTTGGATATCACTGGTGGCGCGCCCGAGATGAACTCTAGTTTCACGCGCCTCGTGATGGGCGCGCGCGCGCTAGGCCGCCAAGTTTTAGTGCGGCATAATCTCACGGTGCAGGAACTTGATGGCCAAGAAAATTTGGTCAGTTTTTTTGCCGAACAGCAAGTAGTTTTGTTTTGCTCGTTACCTTGTTACTTGGAAGACAATGTGGATGAGCAACGCGGCAACGGGGTCTTTGAGGCCAGTATTCGCGGATTGCAACGCTTAAACGCTGCCGGCTTTGGAGTCGAAAACAGTGGCCTGGAACTCCATTTGGTTTACAACCCGCAAGGCCCAGTGCTGCCGCCACCGCAGGCAGCGTTGCAGGAAGATTACAAACGGGAACTTGCTGCCCGTTTTGATATTCACTTCCACCAATTGTTGGCGATCACCAATCAACCGATTCACCGCTTCCGCAGTGCCTTAGAGCGCCGCGGCCAATTAGATGAATACGCGGCATTGTTACGTGAGAACTTCAATCCGCTCACTTTAAACGCCTTGATGTGCCGCAATGCCGTCAGCCTGCGGTGGGATGGTAAGTTGTTCGATTGCGATTTCAATTTGGTGAGCGATTTGCCTTTGCGCGATGCACGCGGACTAGAGATGCAACTCGGCATGCTCTTAGAGCCGGGGGGTGTCCAGCGCTTAGCGCAGTTGTCCATAGCCGTAGATCAACATTGCTTCGCCTGTACCGCCGGCTGTGGTTCCAGTTGCGGCGGCACACTGACAGGATAATCGCGTCACAACCTAAGTTGTGGAGCGAAACCCAGGCGAGATGAAAAAAATCCTTCTGTTCGTGGCGATCATCGCCGCTGCCCTAGCCGCCTGGTTTTTGTACCTGCAAAACCACTTGCCCGCATTGATGGAATGGGTGCGAGAGCAAGGCCTGTGGGGCGCCATCGTCGTGGGCCTCGGCTACGCTATTGCTACTGTTCTGATGATTCCAGGCTCACTCGTCACGCTGTTGATTGGCGCCATTTATGGCCCATGGATCGGTACCGCCGTAGTTTCACCGGCATCGGTACTCGGAGCCGCGCTGGCTTTTCAACTCGGACGCGGCGTCTTTCGCGGGGCGATTGAAAACAAAATGGCGGGCAACGTGCGCTTCGCTGCTCTGCAAGGTGCGATTGAGAAACAGGGTTTCAAAATCCTCACTCTGGTGCGTTTATCACCCGTCTTTCCGTTCACGGTAGTGAACTACGCCTTTGGTTTAACCCGCGTTTCATTCAGCACCTATGTGCTCGGATCTTTCCTTGGTATGTTGCCAGGCACACTGATGTATGTGTATCTCGGTTCTGCAGTCGGCGACATCGCCACTCTATCCAGCGAAGGCGTAGGTGATGCCGGCTGGCAAGGCGAAGTGTTGAAATGGGGCGGGTTGGCTGCCACTGTGATTGTCACAATTTTTATCACCCGCGTAGCCCGCAAGGCTTTAGCCAACGCGGCCCCAGAAACTCAAATCACCGCGAATTAATCATGGTTCTACTTCACGACGATGCCTTTGATCAAGAGCTACTTGCGCAAGTTGCGCCGCAAGATTGGGTGAATCCTAAACCGCATGCGCGGTACGACATGGTGGTTCTAGGTGGCGGCACTGCCGGATTGATTTCTGCGGCGATTGCCGCCGGACTTGGCGCCAGGGTTGCCTTGATTGAGCGCGATTTACTGGGTGGCGATTGTTTGAACTACGGCTGCGTGCCGTCGAAAGGATTGTTGTCGGTTTCCCGGCGCCTTGGCATTTTGCGCCGCGGTCATGATTACGGCATTGCCCCAGCGGCTGGGAACGCCGATTTCGGCGCGGTGATGACACGGATGCGACGCTTACGAGCTGGCATCAGCCATCACGATGGCGCCGCACGCTTCACCGCACTCGGGGTTGATGTGTTTCTCGGCAAAGGGCGTTTCACCGCTGAGGATGCCGTCGAAATCATGACGCAATGACCACCGTAGAGGTCAAGAAAACTGCTGCCGTCCGTGCCACGGAAGTGATTCCCTCGCGCTTGTTCAAGCATTTGGGGAAGGCGTTTGTATGCGGGAAATTCTTGCAACATGGAAGTCACCTAATGATTTAGTATCCCAGGCCCGCAAGCGGCAGACCGGTAGTTTCGGGAAGGCCAAACATCAAATTGAGGCACTGCAAACCTTGACCGGCACCCCCTTTGATGGTGTTATCGAGGGCTACAAAAACTTGCGCAAAGCCGGTGCGTTGATGCCAGCCGATGGCGGCACGGTTGCTGCCCACAACGGCGCGTAAATGCGGTGCTTGAGCGGCGCAAAGTTCAACGAAGGGAGATGCGCAATATTGGCGATCAAAGGCCTCTTGCAGCTGCTCGGGAGTGACCCCACTGTGCAAGGGAAGGTGCGCGGTCAGGTAAATGCCGCGCCCCAAAGGAGCAGAGTAGGGCAAAAAAACCAACGATGGCGCCACCAGGAAATTCCGCGCGTGGCATAACTCTTTTTCATGGCGGTGACCGTCTAGCGCGTAGGGATGAAAATCGTTACGGCGATACGGGTGGTGCGTGCCGGGCTGCGCTTGCGCGCCGCTACCGCTCGATGCAGTAACACCATGCAAAATCAGCGGCTGCCCGGCTTGCAGTAATCCAGCACGCTCCAATGGCAGGACGGCTAATTGCATGGCGGTAGCAAAACAACCTGCGACCGCAACCCGACGGCTACTTGCAGGGAGCGGGTGCAGCTCCGGCAAACCATAATGCCAGATTTGCTCGGAGTGAATTCCTGAATCTTCAAGCGGGCCGAGGCGATGATCCTCCGAGAGATCAATGACGCGCAAGGCGTCGCAATCCACTTCGAGCAGCGCCAAATCCAGTTGCAGTTGCAGCCACAATTTTTTGGCGACGCCATGCGGAGTTGCCAAAATCACCGCGGCGGGCCCGCGTAATAAAGCCTCTGCCAATGCATCTGGCAATTCCGTTAAAGCACGCACGGTTTGCTGCTGCGGCAAATGCGGATGCACAACACGCAGATCAGCCAACGGCGTGCGCGAAAAAGCATGGCACTCCACAACGTTTGGGTGAGCCGCCGCTAAGCGTAAAGTCTCGGCGGCCAACAACCCCTTGGCACCAACCACAAATAGCGCGATGGATTTCAAACTTCTACACCCTTTAGCAATGCCAACACCGGCGCCACGAGTTGGGCCGGATTCAGTAAGGCATTGGCAGCTGGAAGATCTAAACGGTCGCGGCAGAAGCCAACCCCCACCGGCGTATCGGTAACCGGGCCAGTCACTATTGCGGGGCGAAGTCCAAAGCTTTCGTCTAAATCACGCACAGCACCCCAAGCGCCGACAGGATCATGCGCGCACAGCACAAAGGAATTGACAGCCGCACGAAAAGGTGCATCCGCAAGCAATGCGCGCACCCCATACGGCCCAAATAAGCCATCGCCGAGTTCCAACACGATGATATCGGGGGAGTGGTCGCAAAGATAGGAAATCAGCGAATGGGCTGCTCCAACGGCGGTTTCCTCACTAGAGGTGACCAAACCAAAATCGGTAAAGTTGGCTGTAAGGAAAGCGCCGTTGTCTTCCTGCATGAGCATGTCCCGACGGAGCGACACGCCGGTTAACTTGCCGCAAGCCACGCGAAAACCCTGGTCACTGAGTAGGGAAACCAAAGCACTAGATGCCGTCGTTTTGCCGGTATCCATGGATGTACCCACCAAGGCAACAATCGGCGGCAAGTGAAAGGGCATGGGAGCGGCATCCAGCGCATAAGCTTGAATCGATGCAGGCACCCCATGAGCGCGGGCGCCACTAGGGAAATCAAGGATTGCCCCCAGAATTTCTAAATCAAACGGTTCGCCCAACATGGGCACTCCGCCTACCGATTTACCAATCACGCCGCCCATGTTGAGCAGCTGCAAGGTATCACCAACGTTCACCGAATCGGGCACCACCCCGGCAAATCCATGCAAGGCATGGCGAAAACCGAGCGCACCCGCAATCACGTCGCCTGGGCGCAGCGGCACTTGTCGACCTTGCGGGTTTTCCAGCACGTTGTAAGTGCGGCGGGTGGTCAAAATGCGTGCGGCCACCACCGTGCCAGCAACGGCAGGGATGACGTCACCCAGTATTGCTTGCGGACGCAACTGCAGACGACTAGTGACAGAAGCAATTTTTTGTAGGTGGATACGTTTCATGACAAGCTGCTATACAGTTTGGAAGGCGTGGCCAGCACCCGGGCAAAAGCGAGAGGTGCATTGAGTTCGGCATTGCTGGCGGGCATTTCACCATAGACGGCATCACTGGCCGACATCAGCGAAAACGCCGATTGGGAGCCCGTAACCTGCAGATTGCCGGGTGCAAGGTGCAAATAAACCTCTCCATTGACGCGCTGTTGGGTGGACTGAAACAAGGCTTCGAAATCACGCAACAACGGCGCCATCGATAATCCTTGATGGATATGCCGACCGTAAACTTCGCCTAGATGATCTTTCCAAAACCGCTGGTCTTCGGTCAAAACCAATTTTTCCAGTTCGCGGTGCGCGCTCAAGAGAATCTCGGCGGCCGGCGCTTCAAAAGCAATGCGCCCCTTGATGCCGAGGATGGTATCGCCAAGGTGATAGCCACGGCCAACGCCACAAGCACCGCCGAGCTTATTTAAATGCTCAATCAGGTCTACCGGAGTCATGGTGATACCGTCACAGCTTTGCGGCTGACCCTGCTCAAAGCCAATGCAAAGACTGGTGGTGTGCGCACCGTCACGCGTCCATTGCCAGGCGTCGTCAGGTAAACCACCGACACTACTGAGCATGGGGCCGCCACCGATGGTCAGTCCCCACAAGCCTGCGTTGACCGAATAGGCACCGCCACTTTGCGGCACCGGCAAACCACGCTGGATTAAATATTCAACCTGCTCGCTGCGTGCGATGGACAACTCGCGGATCGGTGCGAGCACCTGCAGATTTGGAGCGAGCACCGACAACGCTGCTTCAAAGCGAATTTGATCATTGCCAGCAGCCGTGCAACCGTGCGCGAGGGCGTCGAAATTCTCTGTCAATGCGATCTGCGCCAGCACCGCCGCCTGCAAACCCCGCTCGGCGCCGACACTCAACGGATAGATACCGCCACGCCGCACGTTGCCGGCAATCAACCAGCGCAGGACTTCCTGGTACAGACGATCGCGGGCATCGATACAGCGCACCTCAGAGGCACCAAGCGCCAAACCATGTGCGTGCAGGCGCGCGCGGCCGGCAGAGTCTAAACCGCCACAATCCACCGTACAAGCCACGACTTCATGCCCCACCTCGGCCATGGTGGCCAGCAGATAGGAGGTATCAAGACCACCTGAAAAGGCAAGAAGGATGCGCATGGCTCAGAGGATAAATATTCCACGAATAGCGGTCAATAGCTAATATTATGTGAATAAATACGATGTTACTGAATATTTTACTCGAGCAAAGCTTTCACGCGCGCCTCCAGCTGGCGCCCCGCAACCCTGCCCGTGACCGCCACCATCACCGTATCGTCGCCCGCCACTGAGCCCACCAAACCTTCATGTTCTTCTGCTTCTAAGGCACGCGCAATTGCACTGGCGGCGCCCGCTTCGCAGCGGATTAAAACCAGATTCGGCCCGGCCGATTTGGAGCCGCGCAATAACGAACGCAATGCCTCTAGTGGCGTAACATGATCTTGTTCGCGCAGCACATAACCACGATCTGTCTTGACCGCGCCGAGTACCCGTAAATCACGACTAATCGAGGGCTGTGCAGCGACAATCCCCTCTTTTTTCAAAGCGACACGCAACTCTGCCTGATTCCCCTGAAATCCGGCAAGTAAAATACGCCGTAGAGCATCGCGCCGTTGGACTGTTTGATCAACCATCCGGACGAGAATAAATATCCCCGCCTATCCCGTCAATCATGGGGCAACTCGCCCGCTTAACCGCGATACCACTTCAGCCCGTCCGCCGTATCTTCGAGGGTGATGTGCGCCGCACTCAGCTCCTCTCGAATGGCGTCGGCGCGGGCAAAGTCTTTGGCGGCTCGTGCTTCCGTGCGCGCGACCAGGAGTTGCTCGATCGCGGCATCCGTCAACCCGCCGGCAATCACTGGATCCAAGAATCCGAACACGTCATCAGCTTCCGCGAGCAAAGCAAGGGCCGCAGAATATTCCGCGGCTGCAAGTTTGCCGTGAATAAAACTGTTACGCAGCACAAACAAAGCAGCCAGTGCTTCTGAGGTGTTGAGATCGTCGCTGAGGGCAGCTTGGAAAGCCAGGCGTGTGCGATTTACGGCGGAGTCAACATGGAGGGAGTCCAAATCAACAAGGGTGACTCCGGCCTCGGCAGCCAGACGACTGCGGAAATCATTGAGATTGCGCCGCGCTTCAGTGGCCCCTTGCAGCGCTTGCCAAGTGAAATTGAGCGGATTGCGGTAACTGCCGCGCATCATCAAGAATCGGTAATCCAGGGGGCTAAAACCACGTTTGGACAAATCATCCAAGGTGTAAGCATTGCCGAGTGATTTGCCCATCTTGCCACCATCTACTTGCAAGAACTTGGTGTGCATCCACAGATTCACAAACGGGCCCTCGAGCACGGATTCACTTTGCGCGATTTCACATTCGTGATGTGGAAAAACATTGTCTTCCCCACCGGTATGGATATCAAAGTGGTCGCCTAGGTATTTGCGCGCCATCGCGGAACATTCAATATGCCAACCGGGGAAACCATCCGGACCGAAAACTGTATCCCACTTCATTAAGTGCTTCGCATCGGATTTCCATAATGCAAAATCCGCCGGGTGCTTTTTCTCACTGTTAATCTCCAACCGCGCGCCGGCCTCAAGCTCTTCAATGCGGTTGCCGGAGAGCTTGCCGTAGTTTGGAAAGCTGTGGACATCGAAGTAGACGTTATCCCCCACGCGATAAGCATGTCCTTGTTCAAGTAAACGTTCGACCATCGCCACCATCTCAACGATGTGGTCGGTGGCGCGCGGGTAAACATGCGCCGGTTTCACCGCCAGCGCTTCCATATCGGCAAAAAACGCTGCGCTGACTCGCTCCACAATCTGCCACGGATCGAGTTGATCGCGGCGCGCTTGCGCTTCCAGCTTGTCGTCGCCCTCTTCGGCATCATCCACTAAGTGACCGACATCTGTTAGATTCATCACCTGCAGAACTTGATAGCCTGCCAACTCCAAAACGCGGCGCAGCAAATCCGCGAACAAAAACGCGCGGTAGTTGCCAATATGCGGGCGCTGGTAAACCGTGGGGCCGCAGTGGTACATGCGCACCTCACCGGGATGAATCGGGGTTAGGAGCTCCTTCTGGCGAGTCAACGTGTTGTAGAGGCGCAATTCCACGGCAGTGGATTTTAGCAGGGCGACCGCCCCTTCACCCTTATTCCACCACTAGCGGAGTAGTGAAGAACGCAGCTGCTGCATGCCGTCGGGCTCGGTGCCGCCATGCTTGATAAAGAAACGCGCAAAACGATCCACGCGCGCTTTCCTTTCCGTTTGCGACAAAGGTTCTGGACGTAGCTCCGCGCCAGCAAGGTCGATCAACCAGCATTTCCCAGTAGCGGCCTGCCACAGTAGATTGCCGGGATGCAGGTCGGTGGCCCACAAACCAACATCAAAAAGTTGCTGCAGCAAATGCGTAGCGGCCTCCAGTGCCGCCGCGGAATCGCGCGCATCAAAAACCGTGCAAGCACCCACCACTTCACGCGTCACCAAATGTTGTCGCCACCAAGCACCATGCCGCTTGGCAAAAGCCAGCAGAACTTCTGGAGTATTCATACCGCGTGCGCGTAGGGCTACGGAAACAGCAACCTCTTCGATCAAACGGCTGGCATCCAAATAGCGATCGGCCTGTAACCCGCCAAGGAATCCACCATGCCAGTTGACCCGCCAAACCCCATGCTCAACACCCCCTGTAGCAGCAGTTAACACCACCGCACGCGCAGCACCACGGCCATGGCCAAGCACGCGATCGGCCGCCAACGCTAGTTCTTCGAGCTGTTGTTCGCCATGCGACAGCCACGTGCTCCAGTCGCCGCCGGCTGCTAAACAGGGCGCCACAGAAAGCCAAGCTTGACGATCAATATAGGTCTGGGGGGATGCCGCTGATTCTGGCATAGGCGCATGGTATCTTTGCGCCGCATGTCACAACCACAACTAGCCGACCTACCCCTCGGGGCGCGGGTTTTGGCGATTCGCCTCTCAGCTTTGGGCGACATCGTCTTTGCGCTGCCGGCGTTGGCGGCACTGAAAGAGGCGCGGCCGGATTTACGCGTTGATTGGTTGGTCGAGGATCGTTTTGCCGCAGTGCTGGAGTTTCATCCACTGATTGAGGAAGTGCTGATTTTCCCACGCAAGGGTTGGCGCAATGGCAGCGGTTTGCGCACCATGTGGCAGCACTTACTGAAACTGCGTCGTCAGCGTGATTATGCCCTGGTGTTGGATTTTCAGAGCAATCTCAAAAGTGCTCTACAACTACTGTTTGTGCGCACCAAACAACGTGTAGGTTTCGCTGCGCCGCTGGCGCGCGAGGGTGCCGAACGCTTCCATCAAGTGCATGCCGAAGTTCCAGAGCGCGCACACCGCAGCGCACGCGATGCAGCGCTGTTATCGGCCGTCGGTTGGCGGGGAACCCTACAACAGAAATTACGCTGGCCGTTGCCGGCAGAGATCTGTGCTTCTGTCAGCAACGCGGCAGCGGGTTTTACCCTGTTGCACACGGCAGTCACCGCTTACGGCAAAGACAAAGAATGGCCAGCGGAACGTTGGGCAGAACTGGCGCGCGCTTTAGTTGCTGCAGGTCATCAACCACGCTTGTTATGGATTCCGTCGGAAAAGGCTGCTGCTGAGGCCATCGTCAAGGCTGCAGGCATGGGTGTAGAACTGGCCCCCGCCACGCCCACCATCAATCACCTGATGGTGCTGACGGATGCTGCGCGTTGCCTGATTGGCACCGATAGCGGCCCGGTGCACCTAGCCGCCTACCGTGGCACCAAAGTCGTGGCGCTTTTTGGCCCGACCGATCCGCAAATCTACGCCCCGCCTGGTGTACAGGTGCGCATCGTTTATCCCGGCACCCCCGGCGAAGCGCCGCCACCGCGGGATCGCAGCAAACGTTCGCCATGGATGGAGCGCATCAGCGTGGCAGATGTACTGCAACAGATTGCCGCAGGCTAAATCAGCGAATTTCCAGGCGATAGGGCAACCGCGCGTAAACACCGGGCCGCTCCAGTAACGCCGCATTGCGTTGCAGTTCTTGCCACAACGGCAATAATCCAATTGGTATATGCAAGGCTGAGTGTTGAGGTGTACGCGCGACTGGATAGTCTTCGGCGCCAAGTAACTGAGACGTGAGTTGCTGCAAGTAGTTGCCTTCCGGTTCGCGGTAATCCACAAACCAATGCGCTGCGCCAAGTGCTTCGGCGGCTAAGGCAATAGCATCATCCAGGTTGCCCAGCTGATCCACTAAACCTAGCTCCAGGGCATCGGCGCCGGACCAAACGCGGCCTTGGGCAATTTCATGCACCTGCTCACGGGTGAGGGAACGCCCGACCGCAACCCGATCCAAGAATCCAGCATAAATCGTATCCACATACACCTGCATTTGCGCAAGTTCATCGGCACTCTTGCGATGGTAGAGCGACATCATGGTTGCCCACGGTCCAGTCTGCACAGTATCGACATGCACGCCCACATCTTGCAATAACTTCTCGATGTTAGGGAACATCCCGAACACACCAATAGAACCAGTAATCGTGTTCGGCTCGGCAACGATTTTATCGGCCTGGCAAGCAATCCAATAACCACCGGAAGCGGCGAGTCTACCCATCGAAACGATGACCGGTTTTTCCGCAACACGCAGTAATTGCATTTCGCGCAAGATCACTTCACTGGCTGTGGCACTACCCCCGGGGCTATTCACGCGCAACACGACGGCATCGATGTTTTCATCCAGGCGCGCTTCCCGCAATTCCAGAGCCAAGCTATCGCCACCGATTTCCGTATCGGAAAAGCCATCGAAAATTTCGCCCTCGGCATAAATCACTGCGATCCGATAGCGGTAAGCATCTCCAGATTCATCCTCCTCCATTTCTTCCAAATAGCGCATTAGGCCTACTTGGGCAAAGGTATCATGGTTTTCAGGATCCTCCCCAACGAGGCTGACGAGCTCCGCAAGCAGTTCATCAAAGTAACCGATACGGTCTACTAAACCATTCTCTAACGCAAACTCTGCAGAGTACATACCGCCTTCTGCCAACCACGTTTGTAGTTGCTCCAGGGCAACACCGCGCGCGGCACTTACATCGGCAAACCAAACATCTTGCAAAGAATCGAGCAGTTGTCTCATTTGCTCAAGATTCGCCTCGCTTGCACGCGGCAGAACAAATGGCTCCACTGCTGACTTGTACTTACCCACCCGCGTGACTTGCATTTCCACTCCAAGCGATTCCATGGCGTCGGCGAAAAACATCATTTCCGCGGCGTAACCACTCATGTCAAAAATACCCAATGGCGGCACGAAGATGGGGTCTGCCACCGATGCTAAGTAATAACTGCTCATATCGTAATCGGCCGCATAGGCGTATATTTTTTTGCCCGCCGCACGAAAACGCAGCAATGCATCCAACACCGCACGCTCGGCGGCAGCGCCACCGTA
The DNA here is from genome assembly GCA_937919925.1 of uncultured bacterium. GTDB lineage: Bacteria > Planctomycetota > UBA1135 > UBA1135 > UBA1135. Next base: position 13,182 of record CALFOT010000087.1, read on the forward strand.
GTGACCACTATGCAGCAATAAAATCGCCTTGATTCGCCCTTGATCGGTGGCGTGATCAATCGCTTGAATCACTTTGCGCAGCGGCACGGAAGGTGCTTCACCGCTACCGAGCAAGGCCTGCATATCGCCAAAGCTTCCGCGTTCGGTGGCAAAAATGTTCTCGTCGATGACCAGCACACAGGAATCCGGGATCTCCGCGGGCAGTTCGGCAATGAAATAGGTGGAGATGGCAAAGAACAGAATGGCCACAGCACACAAAGTGCCGAGCACAGAAGCAAGAGTGGAGCGTAGGAAGTCTTTCATCGGTAACGTAAGGCGAGGGCGCCGTCGCGAACGTACATACGCAACTGCAACGGTAACTTGAGATTGATTTCAGAAAGATTCCAACGCCGCTGAAATCCATCGGCTTGCATCACAAGGTAAGTGTGATCAATTTGGAATTCCACCTGATGTGGGAGTCCGGGTTGGCGCGGCAAAGGAGCTGGGCTCAAGGCTTCAAATCTTATGTCACTTGGGGCTTCGGGATAAGCCGCCCAACCGCCATTTTGACCGAGCCGAATGCGCACATGCGCACTGTTTGCCGGATCGCTGCCAAAAGTAGAGAGAATCAGGCCTGCTTCCGGATCAGAGGGAGCACGCCCATGCTGCAATTCCAAGCGAGTGGTGCTGTTTTCCACGAGCGACCAAGGTAAATCCAAATCAACCTGCTGCCCGGGCCGACTCACGAGCAAAAAATGTTGGGCGGTCAAATCCCAATCGGCATCGCGACCACGCAAGCCCAGAAAGGGCTGTAAAAACAGCGCGTTCGCCGGCAAAGTCCAAGCCTGTGCAAAGGCTTCCAGCCACGGTGTGAGACCCTTCCCATAGTACAACGTATCCGCACAACGCAGTGCAAAAGCGGAATAGCGGATTTCCGCAGGCGCATCTTCGCCCTCTGCCCCCGGCCCCCAGCGCATGGCCACCGAGCGCCAATAAGGCCAAGCCTCAAGTCCCAGCGGGGCAGCTGGGGGTGCACCTTCGCACCACAACTCCGCAAGCCCTTCTTGAAACCACAGCGGAGCAGCCCGCAGATCTGGATACTCTTCACTCAACAAATGCGCCGCCTCGTGACGAAAACTATGTAGCCAAGTGCGCGGCGGCGCGGAGAGTTCCGCGAGTAAGCTATCATCGCGTGGCAAGGGCACTACCGCCAAAGCCAAAGATGGAAAGGTACGCGGCGTACTGGGATCGCCATATAAGCCAGCTTCTAAATAGAATGTGGCCGCAGCAGCTTGATCCACCGGAACCACCATCCGCCGCGCGGCAGCAGCAGCCACGCGCGGCCAGCGCGCGGCAAAAACGGGATAGGCTTGCTGCATGTGGCATAACTCCTGCTCCAAGAACGGCTGCCAATGGGCGTAACGCGCCGGCAGCACCACTTGGATGGCGTCGGCCTGCTCGGCGCTGCCTTCGACTACCATTGCTGGGTTGGAACATGCAGCCAGCGCAACGACAATGAGCGCACGGCAACTTGTAAGCCTTCGCCACCAACTACTGTGACTGCTCCGCTCCGCACTCCCCCGCAACCTTTGGCGGGCATACTGTTCGATCTTGACGGCACGCTGATCGACACCGAATGTCTTCACTACGACAGTGCCATGGTGGTGCTCGGGCGCTACGGCAAAACGCTCAGTAAAGAAGCGTTCAAGCCCTATATCGGCACCGCTGAAGTCCCGTTTTGGCAAGACTTGCAGCGCATGTTCGATTTGCCCGCCACCATCGATGACCTGCTCCGTGCGCGCACCGAGGAGTATTTGCGCATCCTCCATAGCACCAGCATAGAGCCTCTGCCCGGCGTTCTCGAACTCCTGCAGTGGGCTGTGCACCAGCAACTGCCGATCGCCGTGGCATCGTCTTCGCCGCGCGATCAAATCCGCGGTTCGCTGACGGCTGCCGGACTCGCTACTTTGATTCCGGTGCGCCGCTCCGGCCATGAAGATGTAGGTATTGGCCGGGGCAAACCGAATCCCGATGTTTATCAGGCTGCTGCTGAGGCTCTGCAGGTTGACCCAACGATGTGCCTGGCGGTGGAAGACTCCGCGATCGGCATGCGCGCGGCTTTTGCTGCCGGGTGTTTTGTGATTTGTGTACCGAATGCGAGTTTTCCGCCTAAAGACACTGGTTCTGCACATTTAGTCCTGCCTAGTATGCGTGAAGTCTACACCTTAGTGCAGAGTCTTTAACTGCCAAAAGCGAGCTTGACGACATCTCGGAAGTGATCCACAAAAAGAATCTTCAGGCCGCGTTTCCACTCATCTTCCAACACATCCACATCGCGTTTATTCGCGCGCGGTAACAGCACGGTGCGCACACCGAGGCGTTTGGCCGCTAAAACTTTTTCACGCACGCCGCCAATCGGCATAGCTTCACCGGTAAGGGTGATTTCTCCGGTCATGGCCAAGCGTGATTTTAAGCGCTTGCCAGTTAAACGCGACAACATGGCACAGGCGATGGCCAAACCGGCACTCGGACCATCCTTTGGCACTGCGCCGGCTGGGAAGTGCAGGTGCAAATCATGCTTGGCAATTTTCTCAGAGCAAATGGCAAACTCGGCACAGCGATCACGCAGAAAACTATGCGCGATGCGACACGATTCGGTCATCACTTCACCCAATCGGCCGGTGGTTTGCACCCGACCGGAACCCTTGAAGGCCGCACATTCAATCTCAAGTACATCACCGCCGTAACTGGTGTAAGCCAAACCCAGCGCAACACCGATACCAGGGCGCAAGCGAATGGGATCTTCGGTGTACTTCGGCGGGCCAAGATATTTCTCTAAGCCAGCGACATCCACAATCGGCTTCGGCCGCTTGCGCCGAGCAATTTCCAAAGTGCGCTTGCGGCATAAAGAAGCAATGTTTTTATCCAAGCCGCGAACGCCCGCTTCACGCGTGTAACCATCCACCACCGCGCGCAATGTGGAAATCGGCAGCTTCAAACGCGAGGCGTCGAGGCCGTGCTCTTTGAGTTGGCGCGGCAGCAAGTGCCGCTGGGCAATCTTCACTTTTTCGCTACGTAAATAGCCTGGCAGCTCAATAATCTCCATGCGATCCCGCAGTGGCCCAGGAATTTCATACAAATTATTCGCGGTGCCAACAAACATAACTTTGGATAAATCGAAAGGTACATCCAAAAACAAATCCAAAAACGCGTGGTTTTGTGCTGGGTCCAAGACCTCCAACAAAGCACTGGAGGGATCGCCACGGAAATCTTTGCCCAACTTATCCAACTCATCTAACACGATGACTGGATTGTTCGTGCCTGCGCGGCGAATCATTTGCAGCACTCGCCCTGGCATGGCGCCAATATAAGTGCGGCGGTGCCCCTTGATTTCAGCTTCATCGCGCATGCCACCAAGGCTCATGCGCTCCAACTCGCGGCCCATCGACTCCGCAATCGCCATAGCCAACGACGTTTTGCCAACCCCGGGAGGCCCTACAAAGCACAAAATCGCTCCGGCATGGCCAGGCCGCAATTTACGCACCCCAAGGAATTCCAAAATACGTTCTTTGGCATCTTTCAAACCAAAGTGGTCGCGCTCTAGAACGTTTTCCGCTTGGCCGATATCGATGCGATCTTCGGAAGAAACACACCAAGGTAGTTCGGTGAGCCATTCCAAGTAGTTGCGCACCACCGAGTACTCCGGCGACGCTTGCGGAATCGTGCTCAGGCGACTGAGTTCGTCTTCGACTTTTTCACGCACCTCATCTGGATATTCGCCTTCTTCCAGACGGCTGAGGAATAAATCCCGATCCTGCTCCTCCGGATCCTTTTCTTCGCCTAATTCGCGACGAATGATGCTGATTTGTTCCCGTAAAAAATATTCCTTCTGCTGCGCCTCAATCCGTTCGCGGATTTCCTTCTGAATCCGATCACCCAGCTCCAAAGTGACCAACTCTTTGGTCAAACCTTCATCGACCGCCTTCAAACGTGCTCGCACATCCAGTAATTCCAGCACCTTCTGTTTTTCTGGCGTGTCTTTCAGCAAATACGCCGCGGCAAAATCTGCCAAGTTGCCAGCTGGATCGATATTCAATGCAGCCAAGCTAAAACCTTCGCCAAGCCCCGGATTGTGCGCGGAAACTTGCTGCGCCAGCTGCAGCACATTACGCGCCAGAGCATCGAACTCATTGCCGCCGGGATAAATATCTTCTGGGTAAACCACCCGCGCGATCGGCACATCACCGGTGCGCACAAAACGCTCGACCTTGAAACGCCGAATACCGCGACACAAATAATTCGTGTTGCCGTCCGGCAGCTTAATGCGCTTGTGGATTTCCACCAACACACCCATACGCACCATATCTGCCGACTTATGAATGCGGCCGTCGGCATCCATACCTGGTGCCAACAATAGGCCGACGCGGTCGCCCTGCGCCACCGCCTTCTCCATAATTCCGCGCTCATAACCATCTTGCGCGTGTACCGGCATGATCAATCCTGGAAACGGCACCGAACGGCGCAGTGGGAAAATGACCAACAGCGGCGGTGGGGCGTCATCTTTCACCACCGGCAAAGACAAAATCTCTTTGGCGGCCTCCTCTACTGCGAGTTCATCATCGCCGTGAAGAATGACTTCTACAGGATCGGATATGGGGTCCTTTGCGCTCATCTTTCCCCTAGTATCGCATCGCCTTCGGATTTAGCGATAAGTGCCGCACCACAAGAATCCGACCACACATTCACCACCGTGCGCAGCATATCCAGTGGCCGGTCAATCGCCAGCAGCAGCATAGCTCCTTCAATTGGTAGACCCAGTGCCGACAGAATCGCCGTCATCATGATGAGCCCAGCAGACGGAATTCCAGCCGCGCCAATCGACGCAAAAAGCGCGGTAATCACAATGAAGATTTGCTTGCTAAGGGTGAGGTCAAAATCACCGGTAGAGGCGTAATACTGTGAGAGGAATATGACCCCCACGCATTCGTACAGGGCCGTACCATCCATATTCACGGTGGCGCCAAGCGGCAACACAAAGGAGCTGTGCTTATTGGAAACTTTGCCGCGGTGTTCGGCCGATTCCATCGTGACCGGCAAGGTGATCGAACTACTCGATGTGGAAAAAGCTGTGATCAAGGCTGGCGACATGGCGCGAAACCAAGCCAGCGGAGAAATGTTGCCAAGGAACTTGAGCAGCAAGGGTAACACCACGCAGGCATGGAACAGGAGCGCGAAAATCACCACTCCCATGTAAAAAAACAGTGGGCGGAACACCTCGAAGCCGGTCTCGCCGACCACTTTTACGACTAAGGCAAACACGCCGTAAGGAATCAATTTCAAGATGCCGCCAGCGAGCAACATGATCACTTCAAAAAAGGATTCAAATAGACCACGTAAACGACTGCAGTGAGGTTCTTGTACCCGCCCAATGAAGTAGCCAAGCAGCAGCGCAAACACAATGATTTGCAGCATAGCGCCGTTATCACCTAGAGCCCCGAACACATTCTGCGGAATCATGCGCAAGAAAATGTCGATAAAACTAGAGCCTTCACCTGGCGCAAAGTTTTCGGGAATGGCCAGATTGAGCGCCGCACCCACCCCAGGTTGGGTGAGATTGATCATCACCAAACCAGTGACAATCGCCAAGGCGCTGGTCATTAGGTAATAGCCGAGAGTTTTGAGGCCAAGGCGGCCGAATTCTTTGCCGCCGGAAATTCCAGAAACACCGGCCACGATACTGCTAAAAACCAGTGGCACAATCAACATCTTCAACAGACTCATGAAGATATTGGCGGCCAACACGAAGGGAGCAAGCCATTGCGCGCGCTGGGAATCCGCTGCGAGTACTGGAAGAGTTACCTCGTGGCCAGCCTTCACCACCGCTTGGGCAACATAAGTGGCGCTGGTGAACTCCTGCAGAGCCCAGCCACCGGCCACGCCGAGCAGCATGGCCAAACCGGTCTTGGTGTGCATTTTCACGCCACCATGTTAGCGCGGCTAAATCTCGACGCCGAACAAGCCCTTCAACCCGAAACCGACGGCCATCGACACCACCACAAACCAAATCATGATGGAAATCTCTCCCCCTCCCATAAATCCCAAAGGGCGCACCGGGTAATCGATGGTAATGGTTTGCAAGAAAGAATCCCCGGGCAGTACCGGATCGCCAAAATAAACAATTGGGTCCTTGGCTTCGGCAAACTTGGCAAGAGGTGTCGCGGTGGTCAAACGCGCCAAACGCTGTGGGTGCGTGCCGACTTCCATGGTTTTAGAAACCACCGCACCAGCATGCCGAAACACCAAGTCATGAGCTCCGTCTGAAGATGGCGTGACGCGCAGAATAATGCGCGGCTCTTCAGGATCGGCGATGTTGACGCGATGCGAAATCAGCACACCCTCCACAGGGGCAATCTCTACCTCACTAGGCACCACACTGTGATGCAATTCCACCACGATCACCTGCTCTGCCCCTGCTCTTAGCGGTTGGAAAGCGTAAAGAGCGTTGAGCTGAAACCACACCACCATAAACGGCGCGGCCAGTACCACCATGGGTAGCATGTTCAAGCCGAGATAAGCAAAGTTCCAAGATAACGTTTTGCCGGTCGAACGGAACACCACACCGAGATCATCCTGAAACAGACGAATCGCCAACAAGTTGTACTTTATGCGATCCTTCACCGCCTTAATGCCATTCTGCGACGACACGTGGGGGAAAGCCATGATAAACAGCATGCCCACCAAGGCCGACACCAGCGTGACCACAACAAAAGGTCCAGCCCAGCCTAGGGCAAAATCGAAAGCATCAAACAGCATGTTCATGGCCGCCGGGGCTAAATAAGCCACGGCAACAAGAACGGCACAAATGCCGATGACAAGAAGACGCTTTTGCATCGGTTTCAGTGGGTTTCAGTCGGTTCGAACAGTCAAGACTAGCTGATGTAACCGAGGCCACGCAGGCTTTCGGTGATTGCGGCATCGGAGGTGCCCGCACCTTCAATGACTTTCAACTCTTTCTCAACAATGTGTTCCACAAATTCCTCAACCGAGGAGTAGCCAGCAACCTCGGCGCACTTTTTGCAACGCTCGAGGAGTTCCTTGTTAATTTTCAATTTTGGTCCGCCAAACATGTTTCTGTTTTTGGTGTGGTTTAGTAAAGAGGTACGCCGTCCATGTCCTCAGGAACTGAGAGACCGAACAGACTGTAGAGAGTTGCGGTGATGTCTTCCAGAGCTGGATCCTTCGCAAAGGACTTGCCAGACTCTGCAATAATCGTACCCCGGACTAAGGCCGGGTCCATGAGGTGAGAACCGGACCAGCGTGAATCATTATCGACGATAAACACGCCTTGCTGCCAGTCTCCAGTGATGCCGCCAACGGCACATTCATCCGAAGCGCCAAAACCAACGTTAAAGCCCAACTGCAGATCTGGGGCGAGCCTGACGACAGCTTCGGGGCCATGAAAGACATCCCGCGCACGCACCACGCTGGTGAGCACTTGTAGGCCTCCATCGTTGAGCGCAATCAGCTTGGATGTAATTTCTGCAAGCAGGGCATCCGCTGCGGCCTCGGTCACAATCCCTTCCGGTTCGCGGCCAAGACGATTCAAAATAATGCCGTTAAAACCAATGCAGTAAGCCTTCGACTTGCTCCAATCAATAGCGCCGGTGCCGGGGATCGGGTGGTCATCCTCATCCAGGTCCAAAGCCAAACCATGCGCACCGGTTTGGGTCTGACCCTCCTTCAGGACCAAGTAGCCTTCTTTCACCAGCCAGTCATTGATGTGCATCTTGCGGTAGAAGGGCGCAAAGCCGTGGTCCGACATCACGATAAGTTCCACTGGAGTACCATGCTCCGCTTCCATTCTTTCCAGCCGCATCAGCATGGCGCCGAGCATTGCATCCACCTGCATATAAATGCGGTCAATCTGCTGCTCGAAAGTCATGCCGTCGAAAGGTTGGCCGTGGTAAGTCCCTGCCTCTTCTTGGTGCGGGTGCGCGTCATCGGCCGCATGCCACAGCATATGACAACGCATATCAAGGCTGCCCGTGTAGAGAAACAGCAAGCCGCCAGTCTCATCGATTTGATCGAGACCGTACTGCATCATTTTGGTGCGTTCCTCCATCACCATATCGGATTCATTGATGAAGCCGGAAGTGTCGAGAACCCTACTCTTATACGATTTGTAGGCATCCGGAAATCCTTGCACAAAGTATGGGCCGATTGCATCAGCCAATTCGGACGCCGCCTCTGCCGGCGTAGAAATGGGTGACGCCGGGTTATGCGGATCCAACTGAATCGGTGTAGCATACACCTCGAAAGGCTCAGCACCATCAAATCGAAAGCGCGTGTAGCCGGATACTGGAATCAGGCCGCCCAACATACCGAATTCAATCTTTACCCAGTTCGACCATTCACCCAAACCTGCAACAGCATAGGCTCCTTCAATTTCGACGGCCAACTGCGGTGTACCAGTAGGATCATCAATCAAAAACGTCACCGGGGTAGTGACTTCTTGCTGCGCTTTGATCTCGACCTCGATTTGGTTCGCACGCTGATTGTCGCCAGCCTCCAAAGCCTCATGTTGATCGGCTTTCAAATCATCGACATTCACCGCCGTATCATCCGGGCCGTACATCATGGTGGAAAGCTTCCACAGTTGTGCACGACGGCGGTTCAGCTTGACCTTCACCATACGCGTGGAATCGGAATTACTGGAACTCTTCGCTGGATCTTCTGTCCACAGGTAAGAGACTCCCGATGCCGCGCCGGTTAAATCCGGAGTGCCCATATCGGGGAATACCACCGCGTCAGAATCTTCTAATGGGTAGCTGGCAGGCATGCGGTGTACATAAACCGGCACCCCCTCTGCGGACATCGATTCCCAAAAGGCTGGCGACTTGCGGCTACTGCGGATATCACCACCCATGAGCGGGATGTCGTAACCGAACAAAGTCATTTCCATAGTGACCGGATCGCTCTCCACCATCGACGAGCCAATGCCATAGTTGTTATGGCTGTCCCGGTCGACGTGAATAAAATCGTACAAACCATGTTTGCCAGGGTTCGTTCCACTAATGAAGTTCGACCACGCAACCGGCGATTGCGGCGGCCACGAGGTTTGCAGAGATTGGAAGTTCGCGCCGCTATCAATCAACTTTTTAAAGTTTGGCAGCATGCCGCGATCCATTCGCTCTTGCAGCATTTCCGGATCCAAACCATCCACGCCAAAGACCACCACACGCGTGGCGGATTGCTGCTCTCCACCACCACAAGCAGGCAACAACAGACTGACAGCCACCAGGGCAGTAAGTTTCCAGGCTAGCTTCATGATTTCAACTCCTCATTGCGTGCACCGAACAATGGCTGGCCCTGCATGTATTTTGGAATAGCAACGCCGAACATGCGAAGCGCTGTGGGGCCTAAATCCATGATATCGGGCTGATCCGTATTAATGGGCTGATCCGAAAAAATGACGCCTGGAACTTCGCGCGGATCGATGCAGTGATCTCCCGACCACGACTTAGTGTTATCGGAGAACACTTCCACCGGGCACGAGCCTGTTGCGCAATCCCAGGAGTTACGATAATCGCGTTTGTAGCCCATGAACAAATCCGGAGCCTGAAACACATACGGTCCGGTGAAGACTTTTTCAGCGTCAAAGACTTCGATAAAAATCTTCTCACCGGTTTTGGGATCCAGCAACTGCGAAAGTTTGCCAACGATCTCAACCTTTAGCGCTTGCAATTCTGCGCCCTCGGCAACAATGCCATCCCGTTCGCGTGCTGCGCGATTAATGAACAAACCAGTCAAACCCAGCGCAAACGCCTTGGTTCGTGACCAATCCACATCTTGCAACCAATCGCGGGAAGTCTGTTTGCCACTAGCTTCATCTCGCGGAGCATCCGCTTTCAACACCAGGTACCCCTGATCGCGCAGCCATGCATTCAAGTTCACACCGCGCTTAAACTGACAAAAACCGTGATCCGAAATAATCATCAAGCGATCTTTCTTTGGATTCAGTTTCTTGCGCACTTCTGCGACGAGATCATCGGCGATGCCATAAATCTCGGCAATCTTATCTTTACCCCATTGCGTATCTTTGCCTTCGTTGGCAGGGTGCGTTGGATCCAGGTAGCGGTGAAACATATGCGACACGCGGTCCGTACCATCAAACACACACACCACCGATCCTTTAGGGGTATTTGCCAGTGCATCGAACAATTGCTTGCGTCGCTCCTGCCAAATGTTCAGCGATTGCTTCCAAAACGCCTCTTCATCAATCACGCGCTCGTTCAGCGCCCAGGTATCTTCCGCCAAACCTAGAGTGGCGAACGGACCGTGCTTCTTCGCCAAATAGATCGAATAAACCGTGGGATGCGAAATCGGCATTGCCGGATTCGCTGGATCAATCTGGATTGGCGTCATGTACAAGCCAAACTCAGGATCGGCACCCATGCAATAGAAACGCGCGATACCAGTAACCTTGGCGCGGCCCTTCGCTGCTTTGAATTCCAACGTAATCCAAGCGGAGTATTCTTTGACTCCTAATTCAATGACCTGCTCATCGCCTTTCGCGCCAATGCTCAAACGCAGGCGCTCTGCGCTGAGTATTTCGACTTTCATCGCAATACGCATGGGCGTTGCAACAGCTTGGCTAGGATCCGGCGGCCCCGTAATCGGACAACGCAGCGCATTTCCAGATTTCGCCACCAGCAAAACGTCGCCACCTGCTTCGGGACCGGCCAAGCGCTGATCGGTAGTCCAGAAAGTAAAACTACCTTGCGTGCCTTTCAAATCTGGCACACACATGCCGCTGAGCATGACGCCATGAAATTTCTCCGGCGGAAAAGTAATCGGCACCCGAATGATGTTGGAGAAAATCTTCTTATCGCCTAACGTTTTCCACCACGGTGTGCCTTTGCGGAGCAAACGAATGCTGGAACTCGGGCGCTTGAACATTTCAAGTTTGCCAATTTTAAGCAACGCCTTCTCTGCCGACCTGATTTCAGTGCTCGACAAAATCGGCAAGTAGGTACATGGATCGCGGGTGATGAAATCGAAAATATTATGCCGCGAAGCATCCACACCGGTGGAAAAGGAAGACCATGCCACCGGGGACATGGACGGGTACGAAGATTGCAGCGGCCCAAAGCTACCTTCCTGAGCCAGGGCGGCCAGATGCGGCATACGCCCCTCATCCATAAAGCGCTGGGCAAGGCGTGGATCCATGCCGTCGAAACCAATAATGACCAAACGTTTGGTCGCGCCCTTGATTTTGCCGGCACCAGTGACCAAGCGGATCACCATCTTGAGTGGGTAAATCAGCAAAATACCAACTGCCAAAAGCAGCGAGCCGATCATGACTAAACCGCCCGACAAGAAAGCAAAACCTGCCCCCGGCCCGATATACGCGGCGGCGGGGTCTGGTGCACTCAGCCAAGCCATGGCCACGGCGAGTGGAAGGAGGAATCTGCGGAACCGCTTCATGAAGCTAGTTGGGGATTATGCGCCCTTGGCAACAAAGGGGGAAGGGGGATTTTAGCCCCCTCCCCCCTGGAAACTACAGCAACTGTGCTTAGGCGTTTGCGGCGACCGCTGGGATGTAACCCTGGCCTTCGAGGAAGCTCATGATGGAGTGGAGCGATTCTTCTTCCGACTGGGTCTCCGAGTTAATCCTAACCTCAGGGTTTTCTGGAGCCTGATAAGGATCAGAAATGCCGGTGAAGTTCTTGATCTCGCCCGAAAGCGCTTTCGCATACAGGCCCTTGACATCGCGGCGCGTGAGCTCTTCAATCGAGCATTCCGCGTAAACCTCGACGAAGTTGCGGTTCATCGCGCGGCACTGGTTGCGCACTTCCGCATAAGGCGAAATCGCCGCGGTAATCGCAATGGCACCGTTGCGGGCAAGCAACTTGGAAACATAACCAATGCGCAGAATGTTGGTGTCGCGGTCTTCCTTCGAAAAGCCGAGGCCTTTCGAGAGATTCTCGCGTACTTCATCGCCATCCAACACCTCAACTTTGCAGCCGCGCTTGCGCAGCTCACCTTCAATCAAGCGGGACAGAGTGGACTTACCAGAGCCAGAGAGGCCGGTGAACCAGAGAACAAAACCTTTGTGGGCGGTCATTTGACTAATCTTTTTGGGGTACGGGGATGGTTACTTGAGCTTTCCTTCCAGGAAAGGAACCTCAAAGCACTTTTCGTGCATGATGGGACCGTGGCCGAAATAGCCACCTTCACCAAAGAGTTCGCCGTGGTCGGCGGTGACGATTACCCAAGAATCCTTCGGCAACATGTCGTAGAAACGCGGGAAGACCACCTGATCCAGGTACTTCACGGTATTGATTTGGCGCTCACGACACTTCTCGATCATCTCGATATTCATGAAGTCACCGGATTCCTTATCAGAAACCAACACACCATCCTCCCCTACCTGCTTATCGAGCTTACGGAAGATTCCGTTGACGCCTGAAATGTGCGGTAGATCGTTCTTGTCTTCATCAGGCAAGCCATACGGGTAATGGGTTTCGCCAACGTTCATCAAGTAGAACTGCGGGGTATTGCCCTTGAGCCCTTTGGACTCGCGTTTCTTATGCGCTTCCATTTCGTCGAGCATCAACAACATGTCGTTGTGCTTCGGCATCAGTTTGAAGCTATCAAAATCGCGGTTGATGCCGGTTGCAGGATTCAGAACTGGCAGCGAAACCATAGCGTGGGTTTCGTAGCCCTTCTTCTTCATGTACGACGGCAGCCAGAGGTGTGGAATCATGGCTTCAAAACCAGCTTCCGCCACGCCCAAGCGATCTTTGAACTTGTACAAATCTTCCTTGTAGTACTCCGAAGCGTAAACCTCAGTAGGACTAGTGTGTGGCACGAGGCCTGTAAGAAGGTTGTAATGCGACGGCGCGGTCCAGCCAGCGTACGAGAAGCGTGCCTCGACGTTGTGTAGGCCACCGCAAAGAGCCGCAATATTGTTCGGCTCAGCCGCCATGAACGAGTCATAGCGGCACGAGTCGAGCGTAATGATGAACAGGTGATTGTTCTCGCGTTTCTTTCCGAAGATGCCGAACATGCCTTTTCTCGCTAAATCCTTATTGGGGGTTAAGCCTGCGCTGGAATAGCGTAGGAGGCAATGAGGATGTCAGCGACTTCTGGACGAGTGAACTCGACCGGTGGGCGCTCGCCGTTCAAAAGCATTTCGCGAACCTTGGTGCCCGACAGAAAAATCTTTTGGTCGTTGGTTGCTGGGCTCGACTTCGTAGAAGCCATGCCACCCGTCAACTTGCAGTAGAAAGCATGTTCGAACATCAAAGTGTTGATCAAGATCTCGCCTTCTGCGAACTTCCCAAAGATTTCCTGCGCATCGAAGGTACCGTAGTAGCTGCCAACTCCAGCATGATCGCGGCCAATGATGATGTGCGTGCAGCCGTAGTTCTGACGGCATAAAGCGTGCAAGATTGCCTCGCGAGGACCACCGTAGCGCATGGCTTGTGGGTAGACACCAAGCATGGTGCGATCCAGCGGGTAGTACTTATTCAACAAAGCGTGGTAGCACTCCATACGCACATCGGAAGGGATGTCGTCGCTCTTGGTGTCGCCAACCAGCGGGTGAACCAACAGGCCATCGGTTTGCTCCAAAGCAACCTTAGTTAGGTATTCGTGAGCGCGGTGGATGGGGTTACGTGTTTGAAACGCAACGACAGTGTTCCAACCCTTCGCAGCGAATGCGGCGCGTGTTTGCGTTGGGGTCAAACGGTATTCATTGTGCTTTGCGTAAGCTGGCACGTTCGCAACCGTAATCACACCACCAATATAAGTGGCGCCAGTAGAAGCCAAGTAGCCCCAAGCTGGATGCTCTTCATCGCCCGCGTAACACTGAGTGAGTTCCTTCTTCTTATCAGGCTGGTAAACGCTGTCCACAGCCATGATGCCGTAAACAGTGCCATCTTCGCCAACCAAAGCAACTTCCGAGCCAGCTGCGACTGCTTCGCCATCTTTGGGCGCAAGCACCACAGGCAAAGGCCATGCAACTCCAGAAGCCAGGTGCATGTTGTTCACGACGCCGTTGTAATCGGCCTCATTCATGAAGCCTGCAAGCGGGCTCATGGCGCCAATCGCAATCATTTCCAGATCACTTGTTTCACGCGAGTTCAAGCTAACCACTGGTAAACCAGCGGCCTTGGCCAAAAGAGAATTGCGCTCGTCACCTTCGACGACGCGATTGATGAGAGTTCCACCGTGCGGAGCGATCATGATTGAATTGGGATTGGGAAGTGGGTCTATGGTTACAGGTAGCCGAGGTTCTTCAATTTTTGGCGTACTGCCTGAAGTTCCTCGGAGGAGTATTCCTGATTATCTTTGTTTTCAACCTCGCTGACTAAGTCACGAAGCACAAAAACAATGAAATCGGTGGCCGATGAGAACCCAGAATTATCAATCACCTGCCCAATCCGCCGGTAAAGCGGACGCGGGATCTTGACGGTTACTTTGCTCTCTTTTTGCATGGCCATGAGGTTCGGAAGATCGCATTGTAACAAAACTACACTCTGATTGGAGTGCGATTAGGCGTCAAATCAGAGTGCGATTGCCGTCTCAGGTAGCTTTATCGGCCGCTGGCCGGTAAATCTTAATCAAAGGAAGCTCTGATTTCGCCACCTTGAGTGGCATTCGTGGCATAATATTGACCGAGCACCCCACCAACCGGTGTTCCACTCAAGATGCGCACTTCCGTCCTCCTTCCTCTAGCTCTGGTAGCGGCCCTTGGCGCATGCTCCGGCGATTCTGCTCCAACCGCTTTCAGCAACCCCGAAGCCGCCATGGATGCTGCTGATAGCGCCAAAGCAGCAAAAGATTATGTCGCCGCCAAAGCCAGCTACCAGTATGCCCTGGAAAATGGCAGCGAGAGTCTGCAGGCCGACGCCATGTTTGGTCTGTTGGATGTCAACATCGCTGATCTGGATGAGCCTGGAGCGATTGCTAACTTCGCCCGCCTCTCTAGTGACTTCACCGCGAGCCTAACCCAAGGCGAACTTTCACGCTGCATCGATGTTGCTGTGATGGCCAAAATGGTGGATCTGAGCGATAAAATCCTCGATTATGCCATAAGCACCTACCCGGAAATGAAAGATGCACTGGGGAAGGCCTCGCTGGACCTTGAATTAATCAAAACCGAACGCCCGGGCGCAGCAAACATGGCGGAAGTCGGCTACGCCGGCGATTAAACTCCCACGCTCTCTGATTGATTTATTGGCCCCCATTACCCCAATAAATCACTCGAATTCGAGCTTGTCATAGCGTGCCAAAGCAGCTCAAAAAAGTTCCCAAATCTGCATAATTTGGTACGCTCTCTTTATGGAATTCCACGTGATGCTTCAGTACTTGGTTGTCGTCATCCTGCTGCTAGCTTCGTGTGGCGGCAAACAAGAAGCGGTTTCTGCGCCGCACGTAAATATGGCCAGTGAGCCCGCAGAAGCCTCATGGCTGGAACGTTTTCAAACTGCCGCGCGCAGTGACAATCCAGCCAATGCTCTCGCCATTTTTGAACAACTCCAAACCGAGCATGCCGAACTGCTGAGTTCCGATAACCTGCTAACGATGGCGGTCTACGCGGTGGAAATTGCTCGCAGCATCGAACTCACGCAGCCGATTTTAGATTATGCCATGGCCACCTACCCCACCGACATCGGTAAGTTTGGTGGCATTGATGCGGCCTTGTTCCGTTTGATGCATCCTGATTCAGACGCAACCACGAAGGGCTAAAGGGCGCGGACTCTTATTGAACCGTCAGTGGTGCGCTGTCGTAATCACTAGGGATGGGCACGTGCACCAACTGCAAAACGGTCGGGGCTAAATGCACCACATCATAAAACTCCGCGCCTGCCGGCAGGGAGGTGTGGCGGTTACTGAAGAAGATGCCTTGCACGCTGTGGATATCCACACCACAGTGATCGCCTGACCACGCATAGGTGTTATCCGTAACAAAGGGTCCAGGTACCGCAATCACATCGCCGTTTTCATCTTCGCCATCCACCAGCGTAATGCCGCCAGAAGTTGCGTTCCAAGCTGCGCGATAACCACTGACAAAATCGATGGTGATTTCCGCGGCTCCCTCTTGCTCAATCACAGGCTTGTGGTTCTCATCGAGCACGACCTTGCCCTGTTCATCTTTGAGTTGCGTTTGGTGCACATAAGGGCCCTGGTAGAGGTCATCACGTAGGTAAACTTTCTTCACAATCTTGGCTCCCGATTGTGGATCCGTCATCTCATACAAACGTGCGCTAATCTGCGCGACCACGTCAGCGACTTCTTCTTGGGTGACCAAACCGAGGGCTTCCCGGCCTTTTACATTGAGGTAAATTTTGCCAATCGCCATAGAGAATGCTTGCGATTGACGCCAATCTACATACTGCAAATACTGGCTCTGCATGCGCGCGGCGGGAATGGGTGTTTGAATGCTGGTGTGGTTGGTGATGTTCAAAAAACCCTCCTGCGCCAACCAAGCATTCAAATCCACCTGGCGGCGGAAGCTATCAAAACCATGGTCCGACACAATCATCAGGGTGTCTTCTGGGCGGAGCACTTCATCCAGCAAGTAACCAACCAACTTATCCATCTCTTGGTAAATCACCAAGCCACTGTTCTTCAACTGAAATTTACGCCCGAAGTACTCCACCTCTCGCGAAGCGAACTCTTCGTTGTATTGCGGGTGTAGCGGATCCATGTGGCGCATCAACATGTGAAAGATGCGATCCGGCGTGCCGAAGAAATGAAACAAAACTTTCCAGTCTGGGTCGGCGACCGCATCCTTCAGCAAACGGGTACGCCAACCAAGGGTGTACTCAATATCCGCCAAGAAGGCGTCATCCGAAAGCTCCGCATCTTTGACCGCGTGAGTTTGGCAAGCCCATCCGAGGGTTTCAAACAAGCCGGTACGGCTGGCGATTTCCGCAGCCAAAGTCGGTGGCCAGCAGAAACGGCTACCTGGAGTTGGGTGATCGGGATCGATCTGCAACGGCGAGGAGAACATCTCCAACGCACCATCGATTTCTTCCGCCCAAAAGCGCACCATGGCATAGGTGCTGAAATGAGGATTCCATACGAACTCCACGCGATAGAAATCACTCCAAGAGTTGATCGCAATCCTTTGCGAAACTCCGGCAACTTCGAGCTCCACGGCACTCGCACCAGGCTGCCACTGGGCCGCAATCGGCACCCAGGTATTCAGCGTCGACAATGCATTGTTGTGGAAGAGAGCATTCAACTCGTTGAAACGCTCTCCACGGTTATTGGCTTCACTTAGGGCCCTGAGTTCCGCCTCCAGTTGCTCAATCATGACCTGATTAGCTGGACCAAATAATTTCGACTGCAAACGCCCATCCTCACCGGGAGTGAGTTGATACACCATCACCGTGCCAGCCTTGGAACCATTTGGGGCCGTCAGCGAATCCGTAGCACCAAAGGCATTGGCTGGTTTGGCAGCATATTCCTTGCGCACCCGCACGCGCTTGGCGCTAGTGGTGTAAATAGCACTTGAATTCAAACCACCTACAGCATCCGGTGCGCCCAAACCGGCAACCAACTTGCCGTGTTCCAACTGCTGCACTGGATAAGCCACAATGGTGCCTTGGCCGCGGAAGGGTACCCCGTTGGCGTCTAGCGTTTCCCAGTAATTCGCCGCCTGGTTGAGGCTGTAATAGTCCGGGAAGCCCTTCTGTGGGTAAACATGCAACCACGACATGCCGTACCAGATGCCACCGCCAGCGGCGACCACGGCAAGTACCAAACCTGCAGGTTTATGCTTCCGGCCCACGCCGAACAGTAAAATCAGCCCAAGTAACACCCCGCCACCCATCAAGAAATACGCTTGCTTGGGCTCTGCGAACGGCAAGCCAAGGGCGACGGCATCCAAGTATTCTTTGCGCTGAAAACCAATGTCAATGCCAATCGGTGAAGCGGCACTGGTAGTTCGTTTCATACCCACGAAATCGTAAATCGCGTGCTTGCCGGGGTTTTTGCCGGTATTCAGAGATGCCCAAGAAACCGGTGATTGGGCGGGATTGGCCGGCATTAACGGTGCGAAAGTACCCTGCTCCCGTAAACGTGAGAAATTCGGAAGTTGCCCTTGATCCATCCAATCCTCAGCCATTTTGGCATCCATGCCATCCATGCCCAGCACGATGACGCGGCCCGTTGGAGCAGCCTGTGTTTGCGCACACAGCCCGGAATTCCCGGCGAAAAATAGGACGATGCTGCAAGCAGGCAGAAAAAGATGTGGTCGGTAAGTCATGACAAGGGTTGGCTCGAGCGCCAGGATGACGTAGTTTATTCTCGCGTGATGTGCTTACGCACTAAGAACCACGGAAGTACCAAGCTTCTCGTCCCTGGCCTGCTCCTAGTGCTGGTTGTGGCAGCTGCATGGATTTTGGCGCCAGGCCCTTCCAAAGCGCCCGTCACCGCCGCGCACAGTGATTCTATCAGCCAAGCTGGCCAAATCCCGAAGGCCTTCGAAGAGGCGAACTTAGAAGGCGACGCGCGGCCACCGAGTACCTTGCGCGAAATCCAGCTCCCTCTCTCCGGCAAAGTGTGGGGCAAAGTTCATGCAGAAGCTTGGGTGGAGTGGCCGAGCGGCATCTTGGTGGAGTTGTCTTTACAAAAAACGGGGCAAGTCGTGGCTAGCCAAGGAATCTCCCAGGAGTTTCCAGACTTCTCCTTTACGAAAGTAGCCTTCGACAATTACCGCCTCACTCTATCCGCCACGGGTGCACTCGAAACCAATCAATTACTCACTCTCTCACCCACGAGCGCCAATCAACATACGTATTTAGCTCTGCAGCCCACAGCCCGCGTGCATGGCACAGTGCGCGATGCTTCCGGCAAGCCGGTGGTGGGCATCCAAGTCACCGCAATTCTGCGTTCCGATCTTCCCGGCCGCTACCACGAACCTTTGCTGGCCCTCACCGATGAGGATGGCGCTTATGTCATCAACGGTTTACGCCCTGGGTATGAGTACGATCTTTTTGTCGGCACCCCGAACAACCCGATTGGACAACCTACAGTGATCGGGGTTTCCAAAAGCGCCCCAGATGCTTGGTCAGACTTCGAAGTCCCACTCATGGGGCGAGCGGTCATCACCATCGATTTTTCTGACGGCCCCGCAGTACGCGATGAATTCGGCAAAGTTCTACGCGTCTTGGCGCAGAAAGAAGGTGGTACTTCGGGTTATTCTCAAAGTTTGCCCTTGTCAAAGGAATGGACCGCCACTTTCGCTGCTTTGCCGCCGGGTGAATATTCTTTTTCGGTTTACGGGGGTGCTTTTCGCCGTGTCATTCGCAACGCTGGCGTTTCTAGTGAATACGAAACGGCGCTCACGATTCCTGTACACCACTTGGGTAAAGGGAACCGACCCCGGTGAGCCAAACTCTGCGCGGGCCTCTCACTCCTTCCGCCGGAGTGAAAGCCAGTATCAAGGAGGCATTTCAACTGTCGTGGCCGATTACGCTGTCGTTACTTTTGCATGCGGGTTATCGCGTCAATGACCAGTATTGGGTCAAGGATCTTGGCCCCGATGCCCAAGCGGCCATGGGCCTGACCAGTTTTTTGCTGATCCTGAACTTCGCATTTATTTCGTTATTGTCCACCGGCACGCTTGCGCGGATTGCCAAACTAGCGGGCGCCGGCAATTGGGATGGTTTGCGCCAAACCTTTTGTACTGCGTGTTCCTTCGCGCTGGTGTGGTTCGGCGCGATTGCGGTCGCCGGTTGGTTCGCTGCACCGATGCTCGTGCGCCTTTCTGGTGGCAGCGGCGCGCCGGCTGATTTGGCCACGGACTATCTCGGCACGATTTATTTGGTATTGCCAATGATCGGCTTTAAACCGTTAATTGATGGTGTCTTTTTTGGTCTTGGCAACACCTTCGTACCGATGTGCTTGTCCGTTTTGTCGGTGGTACTCAACGCAATTTTGAACCCGGTGATGATTTATGGCTGGTGGGGCTTCCCGGCGCTAGGAATTGAAGGCGCGGCTTGGTCGACAGGTATTTCGCGCGCAGTCAGTGCCGGTGTAGGCATTTTGGTGTTGCTCCGCTGGTTTGACCTCGGTACGAGTTTTCGACAGTCACCGACTTTTCAAGAGCTCAAACGGATTTGCCGCATCGGTGGCCCGGTGGCGTTCTCGCATACGGCTTACGCCTTATGCTTTACGATGATTTTGAAAACGAGTGTGGCGCCACTCGGTGCCAGCGTGCAGGCGGGATTGGCGGTTGGCTTTAACGGCATCGAATCGCTCAGCTACTGTGGCATGATGGGGCCAGCGATGGCTGCAGCGTCGTTGGTCGGGAGAAGGTTAGGCGCCCACGATTATCGCGGCGCCAAATACGGCGCCTATGCCTGCATGAGTATGTCGGTAGGTTTTGCACTGTGCACCAGCATCATTTTTTTGACGGCCGGCACCGTGTTATCCGATTTCTACACCGACGACGCCACGATTCTCGCACAAGCCGTTTTGTACTTGAACATCGTCGCCTTTTCCCAAGTTATGACGGCCGCCGACAGCACCATGCAGCAAATTATGGCCGGTGCGGGGCGCACGCTGCACATGGCCATGTTGAACACCATCGGCTTCATTTCACGGGTACCACTCGCTTGGTGGATGTCGGTATCGCTGGGTTTCGGGGCCAGCGGCATCTGGTGGGCGCTAAACATCGCGAATTTCCTCAAACTCGGCGCTATATTTATGCTCTTCCGAAGAATGCGTATCTTCTCCCCACTCACAGCCCGAACCGATGACTAGCAACCTGATTCTTGACCCCCCGCAGAACCTGATTAATCCTAAGGACTACCCGCTCGACAAAATTTTCCTCGATACCGAAGGCTGTATGAAGCTCAATCCACAGCGTGAAGAATTTTTACAAGTCACATCGATTCTTCATCTGGATCTGCCCGGCAATCTCATTGTGGGTCATCGTCACCTAGCTCCGGGAGAATTCTGGGAACGCGGCCACCTCCCTAACCGTCCCTTGTTTCCAGGCGTGCTGATGATTGAGTGCCTTGCCCAAGTGGGCTCCATTCAAGCCCATTATGAACTTGACCTTGCCGAAGACCGTTTTCTCGGTTTCGGCGCTGCGGACCATGTGCGCTTCATGGATCCAGTAGAACCGGGTACAGATTTGTGGATTGCTGGGCACATCACCAAGTCAAACCGCCGCCGCGCTTACTTTCGTTGGGATGGACGCATCGTGCGTGAAGACGGCAAGCCCGTTTGTACCGCCACCATCACCGGTTTGGCTTTTTAATTGCGAAACCACGCCAACCGCCAGGCCTTAATCCGAATCTGCGGGAGTCGGGTCACCTTCGGCAATCGCCAGCACATCCAGCTCTATGCAGGAACAGGCGGCCCCCAACAAAGAATGCAACGATGGCTGGCTGCGGCCGCCGTCGCCAGAAATCGCTTCTTTGATGTAAGTCCCGTGCTGCGAAAAAATGGATACCAGGAAATCGCTGCCATCGGCTTCCCAGGCAGTGATTTCCATCCAACGCTCGCGATCCAAGTCCGCGCGCCGATGGACCACTCGTGCCGGAGTTTTCTGAACTAGAGCCAAACGGCCCAGCTTACACAATTCCGTGAGGCGCGCCGCGATGGCTGCCGAATCGAATTGGACTCCTTCATCAAAACGCACGCGCGCTTGATAGTGCTTCGAACAATGCGTTTCTTTGACCTCGACCACCCGTTGACGGGTGCACATCTTCAAAGCAAAGACTTCCACCTTGCCTTCGGCGCGGCGGGTGATTTCTGCGGCAAGATCTTGCAAATCTACTGTGCTACGTTTGGCTTTGAGCATTTCAAACACAAACAGCCGCCCAGTGCCGAGCATGAGCACATCCACATCCTCGCGACCGGCGCCGTGAAATTTATTGCGCCGTGCTTTAAAGCGCGGCATGGCCACGCGCGCAATCATTTCCTGCACCGACTCTTTGCTCAATTTGCCAAAGCCATCGCAAGTATTGCAGCCGCGACCCTTGCACTTGGGGCAAAAAAGAACGGTTTGCGGTAAGCCACGAACGAGCTTGCGATAGCGGCCCTCGAAATAGAGGGTGGTGGGTTCCATGGGGTGATCCATCGTGCGAGAGTCCAGGCGGGAGGGCAGTGGGGCGTTGAGCGGCGCGCGGCTAGGATGTGTGCGTGTGGCCCGAACTGTTCACCATTCCGTTTATCGACGTACCGCTGCGATCCTTTGGGTTGATGGTAGCGTTAGGATTCATTGTTGCAGTGGCCGTAGCCTCAAAATTGGCGGCGCGCTATGGCAACAATCTTGAGACGGATCCGGAGGGTATTGCCGACGTAAGCTGGTGGATTCTGATTGGAGTCATCCTGGGCGCACGTTTGGCTTTTGTGCTGGTGAACGCCGGCCACTATGCAAGCCATCCAGGAGACATTCTGAAAGTCTGGGAAGGCGGTTTAGTGATGTACGGCGGTCTTATTCTAGCCGTGCTGTTGGGAGTCTGGAAAGCCAAGCGGATTGGAATGCCTGCGTGGCAATCCCTCGATTATGGCCTTACCGCTGGTTTTCTTGGCCAAGCCATCGGGCGCATTGGATGCTTTTTGGTGGGTGATGATTACGGTGCCCCCACCGATGTACCTTGGGCCGTCACCTATCCAGAGCCTCTGCGCGCCGGCTCGGCTTTCGCAGCGGAGCTCAGCACCGTTGCTGTTCACCCCACACAGTTCTACATGGCACTGAAAGCCCTCACGCTTTTCGGCCTGGGTTTGTGGTTGTTGAAGCGCAAAAAATTCCACGGCCAAGTGTCCTTGGTGTTGTTGATGGGATATGCCGTGTTGCGCTATATCGTCGAAATGTTTCGCTTCGATATGGAAGCACGCGGTGGCCTCTATCGAGCAGGCCACAGCCCCGCCGACGTCGATTTATTCCTACTGAAAAACGGCATCACGCAACAGCTTGGTGGCCCCATTGTTGATCTGGAAGGTTTCCGCAACATGTTGCGTGCCGGCGTTGATCAAGCCGCGCCGCAACTGGTGCTTTCCACTTCGCAGATGGTGGGAATCGCAACTTTTGCCATCGCATTGGTGCTCTATTTTGTGTTGCGCCGGCGTGCCGATTTACAAGTGAAGCCACCTGCTGGTCACTAAACCATGGTGTTTCTCGCGGGCATCGATGAAGCCGGTTACGGGCCTTTTGTAGGTCCCCTCACGATGGGCTACTCACTGCTGCGCGTGCCGCAAATCGAAGTCGATCTGTGGGCAACCTTGAGCACCAGCACTGCCCGCAAACCCGAGCGCAAAGATTTGCGCCGCTTGTGGCTGGATGATTCCAAAAAGGTGCATCAAGGCACCTTGGGGCGTGGGCGTTTAGAACGCACGGTTGCAGCTTTTCGCGAACTGGTTGCTCCCGGTCAACATCAACTCGAAGATTGGTTGATGGAACCCCCTGCGGGCGAAATGCGCACCTTACGCGCGGCACCGTGGTTTCAAAAACTCGACGGCTTGTTGTGCCCGAGTATTCCGTACGATCGCGCGCGCCTGGATTGCGGCGCCGTGCATCGTGATTTAGAAGCTGCGGGCTGCGCCGTGCAAGCCTTTGGCGCCCGCGTCGTGCCAGCTGGCGAATGGAATAGCTTACTCCAATCCACCGGTGGCAAAGGCAACGCAAACTTCTCCGTGGCCATGGAGATTGTGCGCCATCTACTGGAGATCACCGGAGATGCACCCTTGCGCATCGAACTAGACCGGCATGGCGCGCGCATGCGCTATGCCGATATTTTGCGTACAGCACTGCAACCACTGCGCATCGATATCCACGGCGAGCGCCCCGGTGGCTCCGCTTATTCTTTGGAGTTTCCAAACCGCAGCGTCCAGCTGCGCTTTTCCGAGGGTGCCGATAGCACCCATATGCCGGTGGCGCTTGGCTCTCTTGCGGCCAAACAATCGCGCGAACGATTGATGGATGAATTTAACCAGTGGTGGTCTTGCAAATTACCCAATCTGCAACCCACCAAAGGTTATGGCGTGGATGGCAAACGCTGGCTTGCAGAAGTCCTCCCGCAACTAGCCGCAACGGGAGTCGCTGAGAACCTACTCCGCCGCGATCGCTGAACGCGGAACTCTTCACTCCCGGCCGATTTGAAACTTATTCAAAACGATGGCCAAGGGGCAAAATCCTGTAAACGCTGCCTGTAGAAGGTTGGCGCCAACAAATGCGGTCAGGAAAAACCAGCCTGAGTGGAGAAACCAACCCAGGCTTAGCGAAAGGAGCACGACGCTGCCAGCGAAGGCTTGCACTATGGAACTCCGCTTCATGCGCTTCATCCCTTCTTAGAGGCAGGAAATGCCGAATGGTTCCCGCTAGCTCTTTTTACCTTTCTGCTGCTCTTGGAAGAACACGAAGAATGGGTTTGTGGGATCGAATTCTTCCCGCGGCTTAGCCTTTGGATCTGGCCCAAAGCCACCGCCCTGACGACCGCCTTTGCCGCGATCATTGCCGCGATCATTGCCGCGCCCGCCACCAGGACCACTGGAGCCACCGCGCCCGCCACCAGGACCACTGGAGCCACCGCGCCCGCCACCAGGTCCACCACGGCTTTCTCCGCCGCCGCCGCGATTGGCGGTACGCTCTTTGCGCTGCTCATCGCGAGCTTTCTCCTGCTCTTCGGTGAGCAAAGATAGACGCACTTTGCGATTAGCCAAGTCCACCGAGACCACCCGCACTTGCACCTCTTGGCCCGGCTCAAGGACTTCGGAAGGGTGCTTGATGAAACGATCCGAGCATTGGCTAACGTGCGCCATTCCTTCGCGCTCCGCCCCCATATCGATGAAGGCACCGTATTCGGCCAAGTTTTTGACGACCCCCTTCAGGGTTTCGCCCAGGTTTAGCGATTCCAGCGGACGCCCACTGCGCGATGCATGTCCTCCTTTTGAGCCACCTTGGCTACCTGGACTACCTTGACCTCCTTGGAAGCGCAAGCGTGTCCGTCGCGGTTTCGCCAAGCCTTCGCGCACGCGCATAACGATGCCATCCGGGTGCCGCTCGCCTTCCAGCACGGCACTCCAATCAAGTTGATTCACCCGCCCAGGATCCTTCAGAAGATCGCCGAGGGTGGCTTTCGAGGATTCTAAAGCGGAGTACAAATAGCGGTAGAACAGCGGGTGCAATGGGCGTGCATCCAAGACTTCATCGCCGTCGCGCACGCGCAAAATACAGCACGCAGCGCGCCAATCTTGTGGCGTCATCGCCATGCGCTGTGCCAAATCTGCCAAGGAGCGAAATGGTGCGGTACTCCGTTCAATCAACACGGCGTCGGCATCAATACCGGGCACCAGACGCAGCAAGTCGCCAGCCGCGGCGTTGAGATCGACGCCGCGCTGGAGCAACATGGAGCGCAGGAAAGTCACTTCAAAATCATCCAGAATGCGATGATTCACTTCGCCTCGGTAGGGAATGAAAGCCCGCACGATGTGTGGAGTATGGAAGGCAGCAGCGCGCGGGTCTAATGCCAGCGTGGCTACCAAGAAGGCTTGCCGCTCATCGTGGCTCAGCAGCGCCTCACTGGGGCGCCGCGCAACTTCGCGCAACATCGTTTTGACCACCGCCAGTGGCACCATGCTGAGGCGCGGTTTGTTGGGCAGCGCCTTTAGGATTCTTTGCGATGCCGTCCGCGTGGCGGAGTCTGCTTGCATCGCGACCAGCGCAACTTCTTCCTCGCCGAGAAAGCGTGCTAAATCAGCAACCAGGGCTTCTGATTTAATTTCTAACTCCACGGTACGCGGCGATGCAGCAGTGCCGTGACTCGCAGCAACCACTACCCTGCCTTTGCGTGAAGCACAAAGGCCAAGCACCAAGCCTTCTTGGCGCCCGCGATCCAAAGAACGTTCCACTTGTTCCCAACCATTTTGCAGCGACAAATCTTCTGCCCGACGCTTCAAAGTGGCGCGAAGTTGCTGCACTAAACGCGGCAAACGTTCCCGGGCGATGAACTCAAGGAATAAGCTGCGATAACTATCTTTCTCCTGTGCCGGATAACTCGATAGGTGATCGAACATCGGGGTCACGATGGCGCGCGGCAAATCAAAATCCACCTTCACTGCGTGAGCGCGTTCCGCACGGCGCAATAATAAATAGGCCGCCGAATCCATGGTTGCGATGGGTTGCGCTTCGTGCGTCAAGCCAGCAAAACGTTGTTGCTCCTCACTTGGATTCTCAACTCCGGTTACCGTGATGGTGCCATGCTGATCAAATGCTACATGAAGAGCCTGAGCAAGCGGAGCATCGCCACGCAACGCATTTAAAAATGCTGCATGGGCTTCTTTTTCAGGTGCGGGAAAATCAGCCGGAGCACTAGAAGGATGCAAAGCAAGGGCCGCGTCTTCTAACTCGCCTTCACTCATCGTGGCTTGCACCAAGGCAAGAGCATCCGCAAACTCCTCTTCCCGTCCTTCAAAAGAACGCAACAAGTTCGCGCGACGACGCTCGATGCTTTCTGCATGGCGCATTCTTTCCAGCAATAGCTCAAAACCGAAAGCATGCGGAAACTGGCCTGCAAGCGACGGCAACGCACAGCGCAGGTAGATAGGAAACTCCCCTGCTGCGATCCCATCGCGCAGAGCGTTCAGAACCGGGACTTTGAGTCCCAGATAGCGTGCGAGGTTGACCTCACCGCTGGGCTTACGTGGAGCAGTCATGACGCACAGATTCTATCAGGTCGTCGCAAATCTGCTCCACTGTCAAAAGGACATCCAAATTGCCGCAAGCGATGGTTGCGGAGCGAAATGAAAAGCCCCTTTCTCTGCTTAACAATGGAAGGGGCTTGATGAGGAAAAGCTGCTCAGACTTCCTTATAGAACGATGGGATTGGATGCTTGGTGGGTTAGCTGATCCACCAATTGCAGCGTGAAACCACAGGCTCCTGCGGGCACAAAAGCGGAAAAAGTATTCCCCATCGTGGTGGCGATTTGCGGATTCGCAATCTGCAAATCAATCCCGTGAGGATGCGAGATTCCAGCAGCACCATAAACAATCCAATAGTTACCACTGCCGTGAGTGGCGTCCAAAGTCATGACACCGCCACAGCTTCCCGTGGCTTCCAAGTGCAGAGTAAAGGGCAGCACATAAGTTTCGAAAGTGAGCCGGGTCAGAGACTGCAAAACTTGCTCCTCCCAAAAATCAGGCTGGTAAAAGTAGACCGGCCAACCCTGGTTGCCCGTTAACGACACACCGGGCGCAACGTTCACCCCATCGCCAATTCGAATGGTGAATACATCCCACACGTGATAGCCCAGGTTGGCTGCACTGCAATCAACCCAAACCCATTCCCAGCCAAAGGTTTGCGTGGCGTAAGCCATACCTGACCAAGCTGGGGTTGCATGCGCAGGGTGAGGCCCGGGGCCATCAAAAATAGCCACTGGCAAACCAACGGCGGTGTTTTGCGACGCCATGCGGATTTTGATCCCCTCCAATTGACCATCCAGGCCAACTTCGATGTTCTGTTGCATATCCGTAAAGAAGCCCATGTTCCAACCCACATTGTCATGGAGCTCCGATTGATCGACCGTGCCGGTTTGAGCGGAGAGCGATCCAGCTGCACAAAGGGCGAGGGCTGGAACAAGAAACGCGAAGAATTTTTTCATGAGAGGTGCAGGCTCAGCTCGTACCCTGCGGGAATTCGCAGGGCCCCTGAGTGACCATAGCATAACAAAAAACTTCCCCAGGGAAGTTCCTGGGGAAGTTTTTTTGGGTGAACCACAGTTTGTTGCCCACCCAAAAAGTGCCTTAAACCTACTTCAGGCGCTCTTTAATCAGCTGCTCCTGGACGTAAGCTGGGACTTCTTCGTAGCCGGCCGGCTCCATGGAGAAGGAGCCACGCCCCTGCGTCAAACCACGAATGGTTCCAGCGTAGGAGAACATTTCCGCAATGGGCACGCGGCCGTTCACCTCACGAATCATGCCATCCATGGTCATTTTCTCAATGTGCACACGGCGCGTGTTGAGGTCACCGATGACATCACCAAGATAATCTTCTGGCACCTGAACCGTCAGTTTCATAATCGGCTCCAGCACCACCGCGTTGCCCTCCATGGCCTCGCGGAAAGCGCGTTGTGCGGCCAAGTTAAACGCCAGTTCACTGGAGTCTACATCATGGTATTTACCAAAGTGCAGTTCGGCTTCGATGCCCACGAACGGCCAGCCAAGTTGGCCACCAGACTTCGATGCCATTTCCACACCCTTGCCAACAGCAGGGATGTAAGCAGAAGGCACCACGCCGCCTTTGGTGGTATCGATGAAGTTGGTGTTCTTCTTGCCAGCTTCTTCGCCTTCTTCCAAAACCCACTTGCGGAACTTGATGTTGACCACTGCGTACTGACCAGAGCCACCTGACTGCTTGATCTGCTTGCCTTCGATATCGACATCGCGCTTGATGGTCTGACGGTAGGCAACGCGTGGCGCGCCAACGTTGACCGGAATCTTGTAATCGCGTGCGATACGCGTGGTGATGATTTCCAAGTGCAACTCACCCATGCCGGAAATCACCGTTTCATCGGTTTCTGCATCCGTAACGATACGGAAAGATGGATCTTCGCGGTGCAACTTGCCCAGGAGATCACCGAGTTTGTCGCGGTCTCCGGTTGATTTCGGCTCAATCGACATCGAAATCACAGGCTCGGGGAAAGTCATGGATTCCAAAACGATTGGATTCTTATCGTCACAAACCGTATCCCCGGTAATGGTGTTCTTCAGACCAACCACCGCACAAATATCGCCGGCGTGGACTTCATCCACAGCCTTTCTCTCATCCGCATGCATAAACATCAAACGGCCGACACGCTCCTTCTTGCGCGTACGTGGGTTTAAGACTGCGTCGCCACGCCTCAAAATGCCTGAGTAAACCCGTACGAAAGTAAGATCGCCATTAGGATCGGCGATAGTCTTGAATGCCAAACCGGAGAACGGCAATGCCGCGTTGGCGTAGCGCACAAGTTTGGTGACTTCATCTCTTGGATCCACACCAACAATCGCACCTTTATCGATTGGGCTAGGTAGATAATCCACCACCGCATCCATCAAAGGGTGCACACCCTTATCGTGCAAAGCAGAGCCGCACAACACCGGTACGGCGTGGCCCGACAAAGTGGCGCGCCGCGTGACGTCTTTCAGTTCCGCTACGGTGAATTCATCACCTTCCAGAAAGCGTTCGACCATGTCATCATCCACTTCGACAATGTTTTCGATCATTTGCCCACGGCGCTTCAGGCAAAGCTCGAGCATATCTGCGGGAATCTCCATCGCCTCTATCCCGGGGCCATCGCCCTCGGTGAAGCGCCAAGCTTGCATTTCGATTAAGTCCACTAAGCCGATGAATTCTTTTTCCACACCGATCGGCACCTGCAAACGCACCGCATTGCAACCCAAACGAGCAAGAATCGAATCGAATGCGCGGTCAAAATCTGCACCAACGCGGTCAAGCTTGTTGATGAAGCAGATCCGCGGTACACCGTAACGATCGGCTTGACGCCACACAGTCTCCGACTGGGCCTCGACGCCAGCAACACCATCAAACACCGCAACAGCGCCATCCAAAACGCGCAACGAGCGCTCCACCTCGATGGTGAAGTCTACGTGGCCAGGCGTATCAATGATGTTAATCCGATTGCCTTTCCATTGGCACTGCGTCGCAGCCGAGGTAATGGTGATGCCGCGATTTTTCTCATCCTCCATGTAATCCATGGTGGCCGCACCATCGTGCACTTCGCCAATCTTGTGGGTAATGCCGGTAACAAAAAGAATCCGCTCGGTTACGGTAGTCTTGCCCGCATCGATGTGGGCCATGATGCCGATGTTGCGGATGTTCAGTAGGCGCTCAGATTCAGACTTGCTGATCTCAGGCACTAGGGTGGTCTCTGTGGACATGGTGCTGCGAGTATGTACGGGTAACCCAGTTGGGTTGTTCAGTTCCCTTCTGAAAGCAAAATTAGTGTTCGCTTGCGTCGGGGGAAGCCTCTAATTTTAGCGTGAAATCTCCAGATGACCAGCCCTCGCCCTCAACGTCTCCGCGTCCCCGCCTCAACCTCCAATATTGGGCCGGGATTTGATGCTTTTAGTATCGCTCTGGACATCGACCTCGAAGTCCGTTGGTCACCCGCGCCACAGTCTTCCTTGGAACGTTCTGGTGCGCTTGCCGAATCCACCCTGCGCATGGGTGAGGACCCCATCGTGCGCGGAATGCGGCGTGCGGCCACTTTGGCCAATGCCAAGCTCCCCAGCGGCAAACTGGAGATCTCCGCCCCCTTCCCGCCAGCACGTGGCCTAGGCGCCAGTGGCGCTGGGATTGTGGCCGGCTTAATGCTGGGTAATCGCCTTACGGGCGGCAAACTCAGCGACAAAATTCTGCTCGACGAAGCGATTCAATTAGAGGGGAATCCAGAGAACGCCGTCGGCGCGAAGCTTGCTGGCGCCCATTGGAGCCTCGCCGACGGCAACAAGGGCTGGCTCCATCTGCCGGTTGCCCTGCACCGCAACCTCCGTTTCCTACTGGTGATTCCGCCTTATCCCATGCACACCAAACGCTCGCGCGAGGCGCTACCCACTTCGGTAGCGATTACCCGTGCCATTCGTCAAGCCCAGCGTCCGCCAATCCTGCTGGAGGGGCTCCGCAGCCTCAAGCCGGAGTACATCCGCTTGGGGATCGAGGATGATTTACACGTAGCGCCGCGCTTAAGGCTGATGGCCGGCGCACGCGCAATGATTGATTTCGCTTACGAAGCCGGCGCATTAGGCGCCACTCTATCGGGTGCTGGATCGGCGCTGCTGGTGATTTCACGCAGCGGTCTCGTCACCAATCTGGATGCGCGCTTGCGCAGTCGGGTGCAGCGGCTGTGGGGCAACGACGGCATGGTGCTGACGGCAAAATTAAGTAGCCGTGGTGCCGAGTTTCTACGCTCCTAGTTGGGCCAGTCGGAAACAGCAAGCTAAGCAAGCTCGGGTTCCTTCGGACGAGCTTCCCTAACTCTGTAACCAACTCGGTGGCAGACAGGCAGCCAACTCCTTGGCGGTGTTGGTGCGGCAGGCCATCTCCGCCACACGCTCGCAAGTATCGACATTCATCTTGGCCAACATGCCATGCGCTTGACGCAAAATCGAAGCGCGTACTGCAAAGCGGCGCACCTGCACGCCCACCAATAATTGCGCAAGGCCGTTTTGCACCAGGCTCTCGCCGTAAACACCAATCTCACACTCCATGCCTTCGGCAAGCTGAACCAATTTGCGCACAGCGCGCAGCACCACCGGATGCAGATGACGCACGCGCGTAACCACACGTTCTTCAAAACTGCGACGATCACTCATCAGCAAACTCTCCGCCAAGGTATCGAGGCCAATCATGGCGAAATCCGAACTTTGCAATAAATCGCGGCCCAGGAGTGCTGCGGCAGGAGTTTCAAACACCACGCCAATCTTCGGCGCAAAGCCCACTTCTAGGCCTTCCAGGCGTAGTTCTTCACGCACGCTGGTTGCAGCATTACGCACCGCGTTGATTTCATCTCGATCCACCACATAAGGCACCAAAATGCGTGCCGGGCGCTGATGCGTGGCCCGCAAAATGGCCCGCAACTGCACATTCAGTAACTCCGGACGTTCTAATAACAAACGCACCCCACGCAAACCCAATGCTGGGTTTGGCTCATCCGCCGCAAATAAATACTCCAGCTCGGAAGAGGAAATCATATCGGGGAGCCGGAAGGTGACTTCTTTCGCGCCCTTCCAAACACGTTGATAAAGCTTCACTAAAGAATCTTCGCGTGGATTTCCTCGGCGTTGGATGACCGGCAACTCGGTGCGATACAAACCAATCGTTTGGATGCCCATACGATGGACTTGCTGGGCTTCACTCGGCGCAGCAATCGCTGCCTCGAGAAAAACGGCGGTGCCATCTTCAAGCTGCGAAGGCTGAAGTGCCAAGACGCTTTCTTCGGGCGCACGGTTTTGCGTCAAACGAACGATTTCAGCACTTGGAGCAATATGCAGCTGGCCATTGTCGCCATCGATCAACACTTGATCACCCGTGGCGAGCAAGCCATCCAATTCACCTACGCCAATGACAGCTGGAATGCCTGCTGCCCGAGTGAGGATGGAGCCATGACTATTCAAGCTACCGTGTTCGGCAACAATGCCAACAATTCCTTGATCCAGCGCCTCGGTGAGATCACTCAACGACAACTCGCGGACAATCAAAATACCACCTTTGCGGTCGACGTCGTCTTGGCGCAAAGCAAGCGGTTTGGCGAAACGCAGTAAACGCAAGGCAATGTCGCGCATATCCGATAATTTATTGCGCAGGCCTTCCGAAGCCACTACCTCGAATAAACGCTCGTAAACTTCGAGCATATCCTTCAATGCACTCTCAAAACCAAGGCGCTCCTCGGTGATGCGGCTGCGCAAATCCGCTTCGATAGTCGGATCTTCAAGCATGCGCAAATGCGTATCAAAAATACGCCGCTGGGCTTCGGTGAAGTGGTCGCCGAGCTGCTTGCGTTGGTGAACCAACGACACCCGAGCAGCACGCGCAACCGAATCCATCCGCGCGAGTTCCCCGGCCACCTCACCATCCGTCAAACGGCGGGTACTGACCTCTTCAAAACTCTCTAGGCTTAGGTGAACCTTACCAAAGGCCACGCCAGGGCTGACGCTCTGGCCAGTCAAAGTCCGGGGGTGCTTGCTAGTTTCGGCGGTTTCAGACATTGTTCCGGCGTCAGGTTAACGTGGCGGCGGATTGCAGGCTCGTCCTAATCCAACGATGCAAGACTAGATTCCTAAGCAGATTCCTGTATGATGCTCCGCTCGGTTCGGGGAGTAGCGCAGCCTGGTAGCGCATCTGCTTTGGGAGCAGAGGGTCGCAGGTTCGAAT
>CALFOT010000088.1 GCA_937919925.1 uncultured bacterium
CTGCGTTGGGCTACCTGCAGCTTCCTTTCGAGGAGCTACCGCAAGACCGAGACGATCGTAGCGCCTTGATTGCCGCCAGTGGCCAACCGCTCACCCCGGTGTTGGTCCATGATGGCCTTGGGGTGTTTGATTCGGCTGCGATTCTGCGCCACTTGCACGCCACTACTCCAGGCTCCACATTGTTCCCGCACGATCCAGATGCTATGCGTAAGTTAGAGTCGTGGGAAACTCAGGCGCGTTACGGCGTGAAAGAATCCGTCGGCCCCATGTACTGGATGTTTTTCGGCCGCATGCCCGCTACGCCAGAAGCCCAAGTGGCTGCTGCGGTAGCGCTGCTGCGCGATACCGAAGCTCTGGAGAAGGCTTTATCCAAGAGTGCCTTTCTGATGGGCGAAAACCCCAATGCCGCTGATTTTACCTGGGCCGGAGTTTTGGCCTACAACGTAGGTTTGGCTACGCCACGTATTCAAGCTGCGCCATTCTTCTCACACTTTTCGGAACACTACACGCTCTCAGCCGAGCAACGTCCGTTGGTGCGCGCTTGGGTGAGCCGCGTGCTCCAATATGATGCCTGGATTCACGGCTAGATTAGAATCTCCATTATGAAGCGGCGCCCTACCCGTACCGTCACCATAGGTGATTTGCAGCTCGGTTCGGATTTTCCGATTCGTGTGCAGTCGATGACGAGCACGTCTACGCAAGATGCTGGCGCCACGATTTCTCAGCTCCAGAAAATGATTGCCGCAGGTTGTGAGTTGGTGCGGGTCACGGTGAACAACGATCGCGCCGCCGACGCCCTCCCGCAGATTCGCGCAGCATGTTCGGTGCCGTTGATTGCGGATATTCACTTCACCCATCGTTTGGCTTTGCGTTCTATTGATGCTGGCGTGGACAAGGTGCGGTTGAATCCGGGTAACATTGGTAGCATCGAGCGCGTGCAAGAGGTGGTGCGCGCTGCAGCCCAAGCGGGCGTTGCTTTGCGCATTGGTGTGAACTCTGGTTCGGTCGAAAAAGATTTGCTTGAGAAGTACGGCTGGCCGTCACCGGAAGCGATGGTGGAATCGGCCACGCGGCATTGTGCAACGCTGGAAGAACTGGGTTTCACAAACTACGTGGTGTCGCTGAAATCTACGGATACCACCACGGTGCTGCAAGCCAACCGTTTGTTTGCCGCAGCTACCGACGTGCCGTTGCACCTAGGCGTGACTGAAGCTGGGCGCGGTGTGTACGGCTCTTTGAAATCAGCGGTAGGGCTAGGCTCCCTGCTGCTCGATGGCATTGGTGATACGATTCGTGTTTCCTTAACCGGCGATCCAGTTGCAGAATTGCCCATTGCTTACGATATTCTCAAGGCATCGGGCGCGCGCGTCACCAGCCCGGAGTTGATTTCGTGTCCCACTTGCGGGCGTATAGAAATCGATTTGGAAGCGCTGATGAACGAACTGGAAGAGCGTTTGCAAGGCGAGGTGGTGCCGGTCAAAATTGCCGTGCTTGGTTGTGTAGTGAATGGCCCTGGGGAAGCGCAAGAGGCGGATATCGGTATCGCTGGCGGCGGCGGCAAAGGCATTCTTTATCGTAATGGCAAGCAGGTGCGCGTGGTGCCGGAAGCGGAGATGGTGGATGCACTTTTGGAGGAAATTCAAAAGTGGAAAAACGAGCGCGGCCCGCTCAAGGTTTAAGTTGAACGGGCCGCGTTGAGAAGTTCGCTGTGTGTTTAGCGCGCGATAAAGATTTCGCGTTCGTTCGCGGACTGGTTGCGCATCCGATGGCGGAAGGCATCTAGTTCCGCTGCCGAGGCATTCTCCGGATCGTAGTTTTCGAAATCGAAAGGCACACTACGGCCCGAGGAATCGAGTGGGCGCACCACCACGATTAGTGAATCGCTTTGCAACCATTCGAAGGATACTGACGCCGTTGGCTCTTCCTGAGTGGATAACTCCACAATGCCGAAGGCAATCGGCTTGCCCCAGTTGATGCTGTTGGAATCCACGCCGGCGTAGATTGCGTATTCAAGTTGGCCTGCGCGAGCACCGCTGAAAGGCAAGCTTTCAGGATCCGAGGCGTGCGGGAAAGTAACTTTGACCGTATCAAAGGCCGTGAACTCTCCATGGTATCGGCCAGCGGATTCCGGATCGCCGAACTCAAATACCGGTGGTGTGGAGTCTGGAGCCGATAAGGCACCTTCAAAAATCCAGGCCATGAGGGGCTCTTCCATGGCGGCAAGGCCGGTGGGCTGTGTGAAGTAAGGCAGGTGGCTAAAAAAGTTCGGGAGCATCGTCATGCGGCTAAGGAACTCTGCCCATGAAGACTCGCCTTGGTAAGGAATCACGAAGCTATCTGGAGCTTGCAGCGTGCCGATCCCAGCGAGTACACCTTCCAGGGTGCTTAAGTCCAAACTGCCAAGACCGGGAGTGGTGTGACAGCTGAGGCAGGTGGTGCCAGGGGAGCCAGGCATTGGCGTATCCCATAATGGCAAGATGTTGGCGATAAAATCGGCGCTCCCCGGACCGTAGGTAGCTGGCGTGTGCGCACTGGCGACTTCGGTGGTGATAGAAGTACGCTCATCGGTATCCATGGCCACCACGCGATAGTAAAGAGTGGTGTTATCAGGCAAGCCAGAATCAATAAAGGATTCAGCCCCCTGTAGCGTGGTTGCGATGAGGGAGGCCTCTTGCTGAGCCAGTGATTCCGTTAGCCCACGATAAACACGGTAGCGCATCTGTGCGGAGCCCGCACCGCTGGAAGCGATGACGGCAGGCTGCCAGGAGAGGGTGGCTTCGCTTGGGTTGATGGCGTCGGCAGTGGAGATGCCATGAAAGAGGATATCCGTGGTGGGTTTGCCGGCATCGGCGGAAGAGGCTCCAGCTCCGATGGATGTGGCCGAACCACCTGATCCACAGGCGGGGAGGATGGCCAAAAGGGCCAAAGAGAAGCAGGTGAGGGCGGAACGCATGAATTTGAGGAGACCAAGGCAAGATTCGTTGGGGGGCAGGTCTCTGTGGGAATCATACACTACGTTTTAATGATGGAAGGGTTGCGTTTTTCTCTCCGCACGGCGATAACACTACCCCAACTTGGGGATCTGAAAAATTTTAGGACTTAAAGTGCCTGTACCCTCTCTCCTGCCCACCCTTCTTCCGTTCGCAGCGCTACTCCGTGGAGCAGCAGCCGATGTGTTGCAACTCGATGCCCCGCTATGGATTACGCGCGCTCCGGGGTGCCTGGATTTGGTTGGCGGCCCGTCAGAATTGCCCGGTTCCGCGTCGGTCAGCATTGCTACGGGGCGTTCCGCCTATTGTGCGATCCAAAACCAGGCAGACGATAAAATTTTGATTCGTTTTCTGCGATCTGAACCCAAAGGGGGCAATTTGGAGTGGTCGGGTAAGATTTCCACGATCTACACAAAGAAGGGGCCACCGCGGAGTTTGGCCGTTTTACAGGCTTTATTTGAGGCGGATGGCGCCATGTGGATGATGGAAATGATGGCCGTAATGATTGGATTACGGCGAACCCACCAGTTGAACACCCCAAAACAAGGGTTTGTACTTGTTATTTGGGATTGGATGCCGGATGGCGCGGGATATGGTGTCGAAGCCGCAGTGGCCACCGCCACAGCACTTGCATTCAAGGCTTCCACTGGTCTGGATAAGAAGAGGGTCGATGGCATTCGTATTGCCCGAGCGCTTATCTACGGTTACAAGGAAACCTTGCACCGTAGCCTTTCCATGACTCAAGTACTGACTTGCGCCGTTGCCCAAAGGGGTTGTTTGTTGGCGATTGAACATGGCTTGGACCCGGTCATGCAGTGGCTTCCTCTGCCTGAACACGTCGTGGTGGCCTCCATTGACGCTGGCGGCGGGCCAGCAGCGCCGGATATGGCACGCCATGCGACCATTGGTGCCCGCATGGGGCTGGAGCACCTGAATAAGGCCCTGAAAAAGGCCAAGCTGCCGCGTCGCGGGGGTTGGGGGCAGGTGTCCTCGGCTGAGTTCGAAGGTGGTTTGCGTAGTCACGTGCCAACCAAAGAAAGTGGCAAAGATTGGCTGTCCAAATTCAAAACTCCCCAAGATGAGGAGCTTCTGTCTTTGGTGCCGGTGGACGAAAACTTTCGGGAGCGGGCCTTGTCGGAGCATCATGTGCGGGAAAGTGCCCGTGCGCGGCGCCTGCTGCAGCATTTGCAGGATTACAGTCGCACCAAGAGAGAGGATTTTCTGGCCGAAGCAGGGCGCGTTCTCAATAGCGCCCACCGCTCATTGGTCGAAAAATGCGCTTTCAAGGATGACAATGTTACAGCCTTGCGTGCTGAATTAACTTCTGCCGGTCGCAAAGCAGGTCTGTTCGGTTCCCGCCTGGCTGATGGCGGTGCCGGGTCTGCAATCATGGTGATTGGCCATGCCACAGCCATGCCGCGTTTGCGTGAGCTGGCAGCAGTGCATAAGAAAACCTTTGGTGTTGGTGGCCAGGTCTTTCATGAGGTGGGCCAAGGCGGTGTCCTTGATGGCTGGTGGGAAGGTGTTCTCAATGCAGATGAGGAGAAGAAGTCGGATGCGAGTAAGAAATCTTAGATACCTCTCACTTGCGCTGTTGGGCTTTAGCTTGGCGGCGTGTCAAGCGCCTCCCACGGCGGCAGTCAACGATCCACTAAGCGCAACCACCGAGCATGACTGGGATCGTGGCATCGATGTCATTTCGTACGGATTAGATTTTGAAATCCGTGCCAACAAAGTTGGTTTCGACGGCAGCACCCGGGTGCGTTTAGTGGCCACGCGGTCATTGGATGAAATCGTTCTCGATGCAGCGGACATGCGCATTTTGACTGTCAGTAGTGAGAGCTCGCGTTTTGCTCTTGGCGCTTTCCACTACAACCAGCAAGAGTTGCGCATTCCAGTAGCTCCAGCTTTGGCTCGCGGTGATTCCATCACCATCGATATTCATTACCACGCGGCAGGATTTGCCGGCATGCATTTTGTCTTGCCGAGTGAAAGTGGCGTTGCCCATATTCCGCATGTGTTTACCCAGGGCGAGGCTCTGCGCGCGCGTTTTTGGTTTCCATGCAATGATGTGCCAAGTGATCGCGCCTCGCATACCTTGCGTGCGCGGGTGCCGCGTACTTGGATTACGATCGCGGCTGGCGAACAGCTTGATCATCAAGTCGAGCAGAATAACGGGACCGCGGTGGATACGTGGGCACTCGATCAAGAAATGCCTCCCTACTTGTTCACCTTCGCGGCTGGTCCGTTTGTAAAGGTGGAAGACCGCTGGGGCAATTTACCGCTGTGGTTTGTGGGCGAGCCGCAAGACGTCGGCATGTTGCGCGCATCCTTTGCCGAAACCGCCGCGGTGTTGGCATTTTTTAGCGATTACACCGGCTTTGAATATCCCTTTGCGAAGTATGCACAGGTCGCCGTGCGCGATTTCCCTTTTGGCGGAATGGAAAATGCTTCTGCCACTACTGTCACGCGCGCTTCCTTGCACCCAGCGGCATATCAGGATGCACTCCCCACTTGGGGACTAGTGGCACACGAAGCCGCGCACCAATGGTTTGGCGATACTGTCACGTGCAAAACCTGGCCGGACGCTTGGTTAAACGAGGGTTTTGCCACTTATTTTAATCTGCTCTATCGCCGCGAGCGTGAAGGGGAGGCATCCTTTCAGTATGCGATGGGCCAAACAGTAGATGGTTATTTAGCCGCTTGTCGTGGCGCGAACGTGCGCCCTCTGGTGAAGCAGGATTACCGCCTGCCGATGGATTTATTTTTCGACGGCACGATTTATCCCGGTGGTGCAGCTCGGCTAAATTTACTGCGCGGTTTGCTTGGAGAAGATCATTTTCGTGCTGGCATCAAGCTTTATCTGCACAAGAACGCCTTCCAATCGGTGACTAGCGAAGATTTACGCATGGCTCTGGAAGAAGCGAGCGGCGTCGATTTGAAGTTGTTCTTTGAACAATGGGTTTATCAGCCTGGGTACCCTGAGTTGGATTTCACTTGGAACCACCGCGATGGCATCTTGCAGCTGCAGCTTGCCCAAGTGCAATCCACCGCCGGCGGTGTTCCCGCTAATTTTCATTTCCCGCTCGATATCCACTGGCAAGAGAGCGGTATTTGGCGTCACGCTCGTTTTGAGGTCACCGCCGAAGACCAAGTTTTTGAAGTGCCCACCGGTACTGCTTTTGATGGTTGGGTTGAGTTCGATCCACATGCTTATTTACCGGCGCGTTTGAGTATCCATGAACCAGCTGGCGCGACTACTTTACGCGCGGAACGTGGATGGAGTGCACGCAGTCGCGCATTAGCAATACGCGAGCTTGCCGATTACACCGACGACAACACCACTACCCTATTGTGGAAAATTGCTCGTGCTGATGCCGTACCAGGTATTCGTGCCGAGTGTATTCGAGTACTTGCACAACGCTGCGGCGGCCAGCCAGCCTACCTCACTCAATTTCGTGCAGCTTATGAAGCAGAGCGTGATGCTGGGGTGAAGCTCGCCTGGTGGACACAGCTTGGTCGCTTCGCCGATAACGAAGTGATTCATTTTTTGCTGACAGAACGCTTGTCTTCGGCAACGGCTCAAACCGGCGAACGTGTTGCCGCCTTGTTTGCGCTCACTGCGGAGATGACCTTTCAGCAGAAGTTCGGTTTTGCGCGTGCGTGGATTGATGTGCCAGGTGAGGGTGGTCGTCTTGCTAACGCAGCTTTGGCTCTGGTGATTGAGGCTGGACAAGCCAATCTCAATTCGGACTTGGGAAATGCTGTCTTCCAGATTTTGCTGCCTCTGTCTTGGAGCGGCAACGATACTCCAGTGCGAATCCAAGCCCTTCAGGGTCTGGCGCCATGGTTGGCGCAAGTGCCCAAGCAAAATGCGGAGGCGGCGCAAAAATCTTTAGTTACCAGCTATCGCAACGCGCTGTTGGCGCCTTCCGCAACCTTACGCCGCGCCGCAGTAACAGCCATCCGTGGCTATCATGCCTTGTTCGCCGCTGAGATTGCAGAGCTCATGCGCCGCGAACCCGATGCCCGCATCCGTCGCCTGCTCGAAGAAGGTGCTAACTAAACCTGGGGTCTGCCTGTAAGCAGCAGAGCGTCTCAGCGCTGTATAGTTTCGTGACTTAGCTCGGCAACACTGGCGTTGAACAAGCGTAAGTTGGCGTGATTGTCGCCTCGTTGCAGTGCTTTTAATACCTCGCGATGGCCGATGCCCCATTCGAGAATGGCATGACTACTTTTCCGTGCAAAATTTGCATGGGCACGAAAAGTCTCGCTCAACCCACGTCGCTGCCGGGCATAAAGTTGGAAGGATTCCTCATTGGCAGCGAGGAGTTTTCCAACTTCCACTAAATCGGCTGCAGGTTCTCCGCTAACGGTTCCAGCGCCCGCAGCAACCATTGCGAATGCGTCGCGCAAGCGATCTTGCCGCTGCAAGAGAACCTCGCGCACCGCCAACTCCTTGCGCCATTGGCTAGCCAATAAATCCAGTGCCACCATCTCCTGAGCTTCAAGCTCGTCGACGAGCCCAGCACATGCAGTGGACAGGTTCTCGCAGAGAATCGCAATGACTGGGTTGGCGGCTTCCATGGCAGCAACCACCGAGTTCGCCTCCATAATGCGTAGCGTGGCTGCTTGGTGTTGCTCCACGGTAATGCCGAATGACCCGGCAAGCCCAGTTTGCAACAAGTGGATATGGAGCTCGTGGAATGCTTTGGAAATCCCGCGCACCGGATGGGTTTGGAAAGCGCGTCGTGAAATCGCTACATCCACGTCGGCGAGGTAAGCCTCCAACGCGCGCCATGCCATGACCTGCCGCGCGTATTCCTGTTGTAAATCGAAACCTAGTTGCCGCGCCGCCTTGTACTCTTCACTGCCCGGATGGAAGTAGCCCAACAGCGCAGTGCTAAGATTTTCCCCACTCTGCTCCACCGAACTTGCCAGCCGTAAAGTGCTGACCGACCACGGCTCATACTCCACAGGCACGACGCAAGTCGGCAGGCAGAGCAGGAGCAGAGGGGTTAGGACAGAAATCCTCATTACGACTACATTAACTTCCCGTGGCAAATCCGACACCCTCGCAGTTGCGCTCGCTGGCACAACGTGATCCGCGCCTTGGGGCAGCAATGCTCCACTTGCCGAAATTTCCAGGCTTTCCAGAATCAGGCCAACCGCGTCGCACGCGCTATGAGAGCCTTGCCAGTGCGATTGTATTTCAGCAGCTTGCTTTCAAGGCCGCCAACACCATTCACGGCCGGGTTTGTGCACTCACTCCGGGCCCGCGTTTTCCGCAACCGCAAGAAATTCTGCAGCTCTCCGATGAAAATCTGCGTGCGGCGGGATTATCGCGCAGCAAACTTGCCGCCGTGCGTGATCTGGCCGCGCATCTTGGCGACGGCCGCTTGCACCTGGCAAGCATTCACCACCGCAGCGACTCCGAAATCATCGAAGCCCTCAGTGCCGTGCGTGGCATCGGTAGCTGGACCGCGCAAATGTTCCTGATTTTCCATCTTGGCCGTCTTGACGTGTTGCCAATTGGAGATCTTGGTGTGCAGGAGGGTTTACGCATTTTGGATGGCTTGGACCAGCGCCCCACACCCAAAGAGCTGCAAGTACGCGGCGCGGTTTGGGCACCCCTGCGTAGTGTGGCAGCGTGGTTGCTTTACCGCGTGGTGGAGCGTGCCAATACCAAATAGGAACGGGGGCGAACTTGGTTCAAAGTTCACCCCCGTTAGCAATAGCAAGCGCAGCTTAGGTATTTGCGGTTACGGGTTCTGCGCCATAAGACTCCTGGGTTTCGGATGGAATCACCGAGTTGAGGTAGTCGTGGCGGCTTGATTCTTTGATCAAGTTGCGCGCAATCACAATGCGCTGAATCTGGTTGGTGCCTTCGTAGATCTGCAAAATCTTCGCATCGCGGTAGAACTTGGCGATGGGGTAGTCTTCCATGAAGCCGTAACCACCAAAGATTTGCACAGCATCCGTTGCGACTTGCACAGCGACATCGGTTGCGAAGCATTTGGCCATTGCTGCAATTTTGGTCACGCCCTTGGAGCCAGCATCAGCTTGGGCCGCAGTGGCGTAAACCATCCAACGTGCAGCTTCCGTTTTCTGCGCCATATCAGCCAGCATGCCCTGCACCATTTGGAAGCCAGAGATGGCCTGCCCAAACTGTTTGCGACGGCACGCATAAGTAGTGGCTAATTCCAGTGCACCAGCGGCGGTGCCCACTGCTTGTGCAGCAACACCCGGACGCGCGAGATCTAGAGTCATCATGCTGTGCTTGAAACCGAAACCAGGTTGGCCGCCGATGAGGCGGTCGTCGCCAACTTTGACATTATCAAACACGGTTTCCGTAACTGGCACGGAACGGATTCCCATTTTGTCTTCCAGTTTTTTGATCGAAAAACCTGGATCCGTGTCTTCGATGATAAAAGCAGAAATGCGACGCGAGCGCGATTCCGGATCCGTTACCGCAAAACAAGTAATGATGTTGGCGCGGGAACCGTTCGTGGTCCATTTTTTCTCGCCACAGATGGTCCAGGTATCGCCTTCTTTGGTGGCGCGAACGGAAAGCCCGCCAGCGTCCGAACCAGCGAATTTCTCTGACAACGCAAAAGCACAAGCGGCTTTG
The DNA here is from genome assembly GCA_937919925.1 of uncultured bacterium. Classification (GTDB taxonomy): domain Bacteria; phylum Planctomycetota; class UBA1135; order UBA1135; family UBA1135. Next base: position 9,622 of record CALFOT010000088.1, read on the forward strand.
CCGGAGGCGACTAGCGGCAAGTATTTGGATTTTTGCTCGTGGGTGCCGCCAACAATAATCGGCAGCGAGCCGAGTGCATTGACCGCAAAGGCCACTCCGAAAGCCGGATCCGCTTTGGAAAATTCTTCCACCATGAGGGCGAGCGCCATGATGCCATCATCGGACCCGCCGTATTGTTTAGGAATCCAAACGCCAAGCATGCCTGCTGCAGCGGCAGCCTGGAAAGCATCTTCGTTAAAGGCTGAAGTCTTGTCATTCTGCGCAGCGTGCGGCAGCAGATACTTGACGGCAATTTCGTGGGCCTTCTCACGCCAGGCGAGTTGGGCTTTGGAGAAGGTGATGTCGTAAAGCGGGTTCATCTTTGATTACTTCTTTGCAGCTGCAGGCTTAGCCCGCGCCGGCCGTGGGTTTCCTCGGCTGGGGGTAATGATTGTAGCCCTGCGCCGCGTTTTCAGCCGCGCAGGGCTAGGCTAAATCCTTCCCTACCGCACCCGTGGCAAAGGAAAGCGCCGTAAAGGCGATTACCAGCCGAACAGGGTTTTTTCCTGACGCTTACGCATTTGGTGTTCATCAGCCCAAACGATTTGGCGGGTTTGGGTATTCACAGCGTTGAAAGTGAATTTGTAGAACATGGATTCCACATCGCCACCGGCAGATTTGATGGTAGTGAAGCGGCCATAGAACACATATTCAGCGCCAAGCTGGCGGCCCAGCTCCACGGCAGCAGCCATGTCTACCGCACCGGAGGCTTGATGATCCAACTCCCACTCAATCTCTGATAAACCATCTTCGCCAGCCAGGACACTAAATTTGCCAGACTGGATTAAAGCCGTGCTGATGGTATCAGTAATGTTTTGCGTATCGATATGTTGGTTGGTGCGGTTGGCGACACCACCAATCACGATGCGTGGTACATCGCCTCCCCATGCATTGGAACTAGTGAAAGATTCCGCCATCTTTTGCGCAATGGCTTGCAATTCCGTAGGGCCAAAATCAGTGCTGAGCACTTCGACGCCTTCGGGATCTTCAAGAGTAACCTTGTTGGAGCAGCTGCCGGAAACAGCGATTACGCTGACGAAAAGTAGAGTACGGAGGAGCATGATTATTCGGGCTGGGCAGTGTGGTTGACGCGAATCACGCACTGAATCGCTTTTTCGGTTGGGGAAGTGAATGGCAAAACGCGGGTTTCGCCGGGGCGCAGCACAAGGAACTGCTCGGGCTTTTCATATTGCCCTCTGCGAAGGACGATACCGTCGGCATCGCGCCATTCCCAGGATAGGTGCAAGCGTACCGGGTCTTCGTCATTGTTGTACATTTGAAACTGAACTGCAAGACGACCATCGGAAAGGCGCACCGTGACATTTTCAAACTCAAGATCAACGCCTTCTACATTGTTGACAACTTCTACCACGACATCTTTGACTATGCCCTCGCCGTAGTCAAATTCTTCGCCGTTGACGCTAATCGTTTTGGGGCGGTGCACATCAGGCCCAGAGCAGGCCGGTAAAACCGCCAGCAAGCACAGACCAAGTAGTGAGGTTTTTACCATGATGTTTAGCGGGTCATGGGATGAGAAAGTTGAACTTTCATTTCGCAGCGCACAGCTTCCATATTCGGGGCGCTAGAGCGTATTGAGTGGTGGTCGCCGGCGGCAATGAAGACGGGGCGCCAGCTGCGCACCACGGATGGCACTTCGATTCCATCGGCGTCGTACCAGTAGGCTTGGTACTCTACCCGTACATCATCATCATCTTCATTGATGAGCTCCACTTGATAAACCGCGAAATCGGAGCGGCTGAAAGAGATGCGTTCCTGGCCGAATTTGATGATGCCATCAATATCAGAATCACCAACAGCGCGAGTGGCGCCGCTGAGATCGCCATTGCGCACGCCAGCGGCGCTGCAGGCAACAAGGCCGGTCAGGGCCACAAGGGGAATCAGTTTGAGTAGTGCTTTCATCTGCTTAGGGGCGGTTCACGACAGGGGTTTGGGAATCAGCGTACAAACGCCCGCCAACTGCGCGTACGCCAATCAGTACGGGCTTGCCAGGCTCGAATGAGAGTATTCCTAGGTCAAGTTGGTGGCCATCTGGACCGCTGCTAAGTATGACACGTTGTTCGCCACTAGGGACTGCGGCGCGCAAAACTTGAATCTCAGCTGGCAAAGTGAGCCAGGAGCGTAAATCGGCGCGTTCGGAAAAGTTATTCCACAACGAACCGGTGATGCTGACCAAAATGCCAGCCCAAGGGCCATTTTTTTCCTCGGCGGCTTTGGCAACCTCATCCACGACGATGGTTTTTCCGATGGAGCGTGCGATCGCTTTGGCAGTGGCCCAGCCAATCCGATCCTTGAGGTTGGTTTCTCCGACTGCCAAGACATCTTCTATGGTGACGGTTTTGCCCAAATCCTGCTCTCCAACCTTGACGCTGATGGCGGCGTGCGCAAAGGGTGGTGTGCCAAAACCGGGCACGGAAAGCTTGCCGATGGAGCGGGTGGTGGAGTAGTTCAACTCATGCGCGACTTTCTGCGGCATGCGCCCTCGTTCGTACACAATCACGATTTCAGAGACAGCTCGCTCCTGGCCTCGTTCGGAGGAAGTGAGGCGTTGCAAACGCGCCAAGGAATAAACGACAGCAGGGTGATCGGGGATCTCTTCGGCGAGGCGATTGAGATCAAGGCGTGCATCCTGGAGCTGGCCATCCAGTTCCTGAGCGATAGCGGCAACAAAACGGGCAAAGCGATTCATGCCGTATGTGGTACCGAAACGCTCCTCTTCAAACTGCTCAAACTCATAGCCTCGCTTGACCTCGACGAGTGCACCATCCAGCGAGCCTAAGCGGAGAAAATCCCAAGCCAGAAACCCATGGAGCAATACCGCTTCAAACCCTTCGCCATCGTAGGGAATGGTTTTATCGTTGATCAGCATGGACAAGGCGCCCTCGCTGAGACTACGACCACTGATCGTGGGGCGGTCTCCATAGCCATCCAAAACCTGCACCGCCTGCAGCCATTCTTCGGTGGCTGCCTTTAGGTTTCCGCCCACGTGATAGGCCATACCGGCTTCCGCGAAAGAGAGGAATTCATTGCCATCCAGGGTGCCGTTGAGTAATAAAAACTCGTTTGCAGCGGTATCAAAGTCACCATGCTCAAAGGCATCGAGGCCCCTCCAAGCATCGTCTGGGTAATCATGGAATAGCGAGGAAGAGCACGATACGCACAACCCGAGCAGGGTCATGGATAGGGCTTTGTTGAGGCGGAACATGCAAGTCACGGGGGCCATAATGGCGGTTGCCAATCGTAGCAGGGCGCGGGGGAGTGGGGCCCTCTATCCGATTACGGCCGTGGAGGCTGCGCGGCAGCTAAAATCCCGAACCCGTGAGAAGCACGCAATCCCCGCAATCGCTCTCGGAGCTGACACCCATGATGCGTCAGTTCTATGCAGCGAAAGACCAGCACCCCCAAGCGCTGCTGTTTTTTCGCATGGGCGATTTCTATGAGCTGTTTTACGACGATGCAAAAATCGCATCTAAGGAGTTAGGCTTAACTCTCACGGCGCGTGATAAAGAGCGCAAGGTGCCCATGGCGGGAATCCCAGTGCGCTCACTGGAAGGTTATCTTGCACGTTTGGTGCGGGCTGGCCATACCGTTGCGATTTGCGAGCAGCTTCAAGACCCGCGTGAAACCAAGGGCATTGTAGATCGCGGCGTGGTGCGGGTGGTTTCACCAGGTACACTACTAGAAGAGGAAAGTTTGGTTGGCAGCGAGCCGCTCTTCGTGTTGGCGGTGCATATCGAGGTGCCGCGTGGCAAAGCCGCCGCCACTAAATCGCTAGGGGATTGGCAAGTTGGTCTTGCATGGGCGGATCTTACCACTGGCGCATTCCGCTGCTGCGTCACCAATGTGGATGGTTGCGCCGAAGAGCTTGCCCGGATTCGTCCGGCAGAAGTGTTGCTCGCCGATATCCCTGAGAGCGAAGAGCTCGCCTTTTCAGCATTTGCCAGAGTCAAGTCGTTCCTTGCGCAGGAAGGCTTACCGCTAACGAAACGATTACCGTGGACTTTTGACGCGCACAACGGCCATCGCGATTTGTGCGAACAGTTGCAAGTGGTCACGCTCGAGGCTTTCGGAATCGAAGAGCTTCCGCAAGTGATTGCTGCCTGCGGCGGGTTGCTGGATTTCTTGAAAGATACTCAAAAATCCTCGCTGCAGCAGTTGCGTGAGTTACATTTCCATCAAGCAGCACAGCATTTATGCTTAGATCGCGCCACGCGTCGCACTTTGGAAATTGTGCGCAATCAGCACGATGGTGGCCGTGAAGGCACTCTATTGGCGGTGATTGATCGCACAGGAACTCCTATGGGAGCTCGCCTGTTGCGCGATTGGGTGTTGGAGCCACTTGTGGATGCCACGGCCATCATGGTGCGGCACGATGCGGTAGAAGAGTTGTACGGCAATGCGCAGCAACGTGGCGCGATTCGTGAATCACTCGATGGTCTTGGTGACTTGGAGCGCTTGGCGGCAAAATTGGTGTCGGGGCGAGCTGGAGCCCGCGATTTGTTTGGACTTGCGCGGGCTCTCGAGCGGGTGCCTGATCTATGCCACGCTTTGGCTTCGTCACACTCTGCGGCGTTAGCTCGCTTGGCCGCCAACCTTGACCCTTGCACGGAAGTTGCGGCGCGGATTCGCGCTACTTTGCAGGATGATTTACCACTTTCTTTGAAAGATGGCGGCTTAGTGCGCGATGGATTCTCCGCCGAAGTGGATGAGTTGCGCCTGCTAGCCAAGGGCGGCAAGGATTATTTGATAGCTCTCCAGGAACGCGAATCGGCAAGGGCTGGATTTCCGGTCAAGCTGGGCTTCAACCGGGTATTCGGCTATTACATTGAAATCACCCATCTTCATTCTGGCAAAGCACCTGCTGATTACATCCGCAAACAAACTCTGAAGAATGCTGAGCGCTTTATCACTCCGGAGTTAAAAGAGTATGAGGCGAAGGTTCTGGGCGCCGAGGAAAAGGCCAAAGATTTAGAGTTCGGCCTATTTGAACAACTGCGCAGTGCCGTCGCAGCAGAAGCGTTACGGGTCATCACCACGGCGCGCGCACTTGCAGAATTGGACGTGTTGCAAGGCTTGGCGGCAGTAGCCAGCGAACGGCGCTATGTGCGGCCCGAGTTTGTGCCGGCTGCAGAAGGAGAATGTGGGGTACTGGATATTCGCGAGGGGCGTCATCCGGTGGTTGAGGCCACACTTCTGCATGATCCATTCGTTCCAAATGATACTTTATTGGGGCGTGATCCCGATGGCGACGCCCAGCAGGATGGTGCGCGTTTGGCCATTCTGACGGGGCCCAACATGAGTGGTAAATCAACCTACTTGCGACAAACCGCGTTGGTTGTTTTGCTCGCCCAGCTCGGCAGTTTTGTGCCCGCAGAAAGCGCGCGCATCACTTTGGTCGACCGCATTTTTACTCGGCTCGGCGGCGGCGACGACATCAGCCGCGGCCAATCCACTTTTATGGTAGAGATGGTGGAAACCGCCAACATCTTGCGCCATGCAAGTGCGCGTTCCTTATTGCTGCTCGATGAAGTGGGCCGCGGCACTAGCACTTTTGATGGTCTTGCGATTGCTTGGGCGGTGTGCGAATTCGTGCACAACCAAGCACGAGCGCGCTGTCTCTTTGCCACGCATTATCATCAACTTACCGATCTTGCCAAGGAACTGCCGTCGGCGCGGAACTTGAATGTCGCGGTGCGTGAATGGGGTGAAGATATTGTTTTCCTGCATCGCATTGAGTTGGGTGGCACCGATCGCAGCTACGGCATCCATGTGGCGCAACTTGCAGGGTTACCGCAAAGTGTGCTGATGCGCGCTCAAATGATTTTGGCCAAACTCGAGCGCGATGAAGAAGGTTTGTCGCGGCGTATTTTGCAGGGCACTAGCGCGCGCACTCCGGAGCTAGCCGTGCTGCCGGTAGTGCATCAACCAGGGTTATTCGATTTATTGACTAACCACGCACCAGACAGTCTGCTCGCAGAGTTGCTCGATACCAATCTCGATCAGCTGCCGCCTATCGAGGCGTGGCAGCTGCTGGCTCGAGTGCTTCAGCAGCTGCGTAATCACCAAACCAACGCCTAGGTAGGCCTACTTCTTGTCGATGTAGTGGAATTCGCCGTTCAAAATCGGCGTGGCAATTTTCACCATGAAGGTGAACAGTAAAGTGCCAATCGAGAGAATACCGAGCGCCACCAGTAATTCATTGATCGACGGCACGTATTCGTAAATCTCGCCAAGTGTGTCTGGGGTCATGCCAGGAATCACCATGCCCATGCTTTTCTCGATGTACACGCCCATGAAAATGAGCACGCAACCAATGTTCAGCAGCACAATATTTTCACGCGACTTGCGGCGCAGGAACAAGAAGAAGGCGGCGAAGGAGCAGGTTACTGCAAACCACATGAACGGCACCAAGGTATCGTGACCTTCCACGCCCGAGAACATGTAATGCATGTGCACCACGTGGGTGGTATCTGAGTAATACTCCTTAAACACTTCGGCGCCAAGTAAAAACAAGTTGAAGCCCATGAAGTAGGCCATCAACTCGGCAATCTTCCACATGGCTTCGCGACGAATATGGAACTTGGTGAAGCGCTGCAGAATCTGCATCAACACTAACATCACAGCCGGCCCGGAACAGAAGGCTGAAACAATAAAGCGCGGCGCCAAAATTGCCGAGTTCCAGTAAGGTCGAGCAACCAAACCGGCATATAAGAAAGCCGTTACCGTGTGAATCGCAATTGCTGCTGGTATCGACAGCCACACCAGCGGCATGAAAATCCTCTTGTTAGGTTCCTTGCGCTGGAACAGGCGGAACAGCAAATAAGTCGTAATAACGAAATTCAGAATCAAGTAGCCGTTCAGGGCAATCACGTCCCAGGCCAGCATGGATTTCGGTACATTCAAAATGCCGGGCCCTGGAATCAGGTGCCAGAAGCGTTCCGGGTGGCCAATATCGACCAACACGAACAAAGCGCACATAGTGATTGCTGCAACCGCTAACAACTCACCGTAAACTACAATTTCCTTGATTGGTTTCCATTGATAAAGATAAGCAGGAACCACCAAGGTGACTGCAGCCGCTGCCACGCCCACCAAAAAAGTGAAGTTGCCAATGTAAAAGCCCCACGACACTTGGTCGCGCAGGCTTGTGGTAATCAAGCCTTCACTGAGCTGGCGGGAATAAGCCCACACACCCACGCAGGAGCACAGCATTAAGAAGGCAATCCAAGCGTAGTAAAGCTTGTTGCCGGTGAGAACAATGCGGATGCTGCCTGCAACCCACTGTCCAAAGAAGTTGAGCGTTTTCATTTCTTTGTTTCCCTAACCGTAGAAGTAGTAGAAACGTGGACGGGTGTTAAGCTCGGCCTTTAACACAAAGACTTTTTTGTTCTCGAGCACGTAGCGAATTTCGCTATCTGGATCGAGCATGTTGCCAAACTTGCGGGAACCTACAGGGCAGATTTCGACGCATGCCGGGTATTTGCCTTCACGCGTACGCTGAATGCAGAAAGTGCACTTTTCGACCACACCTTTCGGGCGTGGGCGGTTACCCAAATAGTGCATGTTTGGATTGAGATCTTCGGCCGGAATCTTGGGTTCTGTCCAGTTGAAGCGGCGTGCGCCATAAGGGCAAGCTGCCATGCAGCAACGACAGCCGATGCACCAATCGTAATCCACGACCACGATGCCATCTTTCTCTTGCCAAGTGGCACCCACCGGACAGCTCTTCACACAGGGTGCGTTGCGGCATTGTTGACACGCAACCGGCAAGTAGAAGTTGCCTTCCTGTGGCACCGTTTCATGGTTGTAGTAAGGATCAGCATGGTGGAAATCGATGCCATGCTTTTCCTCCATCTCCAACACGCGAATCCACTGGATCTCTTGTTCGCGGCCTTGGTTGTTTTCATCAACACACGCTTTCACGCACCGACGGCAACCAGTACACCGCGATAAATCCAGTGCATAGCCAAACTCTACGCCAGGCTGAGCGCCTGTAGCGGAAACATTGACTAAGTCGGTGCCGAACTTCTCGTTATTTTCAACGGCGAGTTCGGCAAGGATGCGCTGCAATTCCTCAGCGCCCAATTCCTTGAAGCGGCTACGGAAAAATTTGGAGTGAGTGATATTGTCACAACCCACAGTGGTCGCTGCTGCGGCACATCCGCCGAGCGCACACAAAAAGTCTCTACGAGAAACAGCCTTCGTCATCGGGTTACCTCCGGGCGCTTCGGCGCGGGTTCTGGTACGAGTGGGGCGAACAAGGGAGCGTGCGGATCGTGGCAACTTGAGCACACCTGGTAGGTTTTGACGCCATCCCAGTTGCCCGTGCGTTTGCCATGCACGCCAGCAATCCACTCGCGATGGGTATCGCCGTGGCACTGGCCACATAAACGTGGAGTCTCGGAAAACTCCAATAACTCGCCATTAGCTAGGCGGAGTTTGTCGCGGTCGTCGCCATCGTGACAATCAAAGCACCAAATGCGCCCAACAGCGTGGGCGAAGGGAGTCATGCCTTCGTGATCTGCAGCAACCACGCGTACCGTACGATCGACTTCCATAAAGTCTGGATCGTGGCAATCGCTGCACGACTCTGTATCTGGATTCCTGAAAGCCGGTGCTTCTGCGATGATGGCATCACTGGGAATCGTGGGCATTCCATCCGTGTGGCGTTTCGGGAAGATTTCACCCCCTTCGATTTCAGCATGGTTTTCACCACAACCGGCCACGAGGGGGGCAAAGAAAATCAGACAAGCGAGACTTGTTTTCATTGCATCAGTAGGACTGGAGTCCGCACCTCTTCCCCTCGGGGCTGCTGGGAATGCCCAAAACAATCCAGGAGGTTGGTAGCGCCAACTACTCTTTCACTTCTTCCTTCTCTCCTTTCTTCACTACTTTCTTGGGAGGCACCACGCGTGGCTTTTCACGGTTTGGGTGCAGGTGGCGGATTTTTTCCAGGCGCTCACCGAAATTAAACTCCTTAAAGGAAGGGGACTCCTCGTTGTGGCAATTGCGGCACAACATTTCATCTGGTAGGAAAATCTCGCCTTTCTCAACTTCACGGATGACGCCTTCCTCCACCTTTTGGGTTTCATCTTTGGCAACTTCTAACCGAATGGTCACGTGTTCACTACCTGGGCCGTGACAGCTTTCGCACTGCACACCCATATCCGTGGCGAACTTTTTGTGCTTGCGCTCCGCAGGCTCACCATAGGCCGTTTCGTGGCACTTCAGGCAATCGCCGGATTCCCAAGGCTTGGCAATGCCGCGTTCTTTGCCGATCGCAATTGCTGCGTCGCTCTTGAGGCTTTCCAAAGCCTTCGCGTGTTTCATTTCCGTCCACTTGCTATAGGTACCCCCGCGCGATTCTTTGTCGTGGCAGGACTTACATTTTTTGGCGCCGACGTAAATCGACTTCGAGGCAGCAATGTTTTTCAGCGCGACGGACTCTTTCTTAACCGGTTCTTGATCGGCCGGTTCTTGAGCCTTGCTGGCGACAGCTGCAAAAGAGACGAGTGCGAGACCCGCTATCAGGAGGTTACTGTGGAATTTGACCATGGACTTATTCTAGTTACGGCCGACGAGGCCAATAAGCAGAGTATATGGTCGATTTATCTCGATGTCTAGTAAAGCCGCTGTTGCCATCGTAGTCATCGGTTTTGAAGACAGCGATATGGCGGAAGCTTCCAAGGCCTTCAAGAAATCGGGATTGCCAGGGGCGGTGGTTTTGGATGTAGATCGAAGTGCGTTTGGATCTTTCCAAGTGAAGGCTTACCCAACTGCACACGTGTTCGATCGCACACATCAGGAAATTGCGGTCTCCCGAGGCTACGGACCGCACTTCGTGTTCCGCGTGCACCTTGCAGCGCGTTACGGCGCCGGACAAATTGATCAGCAGCAGTACGAGAAACTGCTTGCCGGTGGCACCGAGAATCGCCTTGATCCAGAGTTAGTGAAGCTGCATCGCAAAGCCGGCTTGGCCAGAAAGCTGGCGCTCGGCGGCAAACCAGATCAGGGCCTAGCCTTACTCGAACAAGCCCTCGCGGATGCGCCCGATGTCGCCCCTGACGCCATGGTATTCGAACTGGCCATTCGCCTGAACTTGCTCAATGCCCAGCAGGCGCGGGCTTCCGAGTTGCTTGCCGCGTTCAAAGTTCATTTTCCAGATAGCCCGGCGTTGCCTTTTATGGAGTGCCGCACTGCCCTTGGGGCGGGGGATTTGGAGCGTGCTTCTGCGGCGATTAAGGGCAAGAGGGCACGGCTTGAGCCGGAGGCGGTTTTACTGCGCGGGCTAATCCTTGAAGCCCAGGAGCGCTGCCAAGAAGCGGCGGATCTTTACCGTGAAGAGCTGGAAAAACAGGCTTTAACCGCCGAATAAGGCAAAAAAATAAAAGGGCACTGTTTTAGTGCTGTTTTTTCTGTCACAGATGCTAAATTGGCCCGTAGGCTAGAGACCATGGCACCTGAAATCCAGTTCGAAAACCTAATCGAGCAACTCCATGTGGATAGCTTCGATGCGGATGCTCCAGCGCTGATCCACCAGCTCAACGCCAGCGGCACGCGTTTGCTTTTTGATTTTCAGCGGGCAGCGGCCACGGAGTTACGGAATGGCCGCTTGAGCTCTTTCCGTGATGAAGTCGCGCGTGTCCCCATCATGGACCGCGCTGCGGAGCTGCAGTTTTCCATGGGCATTGAGCTGGTATGGATGCGCCTGCAAGATGCGCGGCGACGCGCTGGATTCAGCCAGCAAGAAGTCGAACGCTACCCGGATAGCAGTGATACCAAGTGTTTGAATTGTCAGCCTGGAGATCAAGGCAACTGCTTTGGCTGTTCGCCGAAGACTTGCAAGGCCGTCACGCGGGATGAGCTGCGCGATCGCACCTACGAGTTGGTGGCGGCGCGCAACGAAATGGTTGAGCGGCATATGCACGTGGTTTTCCACCTGCTTGAAAAATATCGCCATGTTTCGATTCCTAACGAAGACCTGGTGCAAGATGCCAATGAATCGTTGTTTCGTGCCGTGGAAGGCTTTGACTTCCGCCGCGGGTTCCGTTTCAAGACTTACGGCGCTTTCTGGATCAACCAAGCCTTTTTAAACGCCATTTACAACCAAAGCCGCACGGTACGCGTTCCGGCTTACATCCAAAAGGCAATGAAGAAAATTTCCCGAGTCATCGGGGATGTGGATGGTGGCCTGCATAACATCGATGCCATCGCCGATAAGGCTGGTGTGGATCGTAAGTTGGTACTTTCTGCCATGGAACGCAATCGTTTTACTTTGTCGCTGAATAAGGTGGTCGATCAAAACGAAGGCAGTGAAATGGTCGACATCATTGCTGGCCGCGATGAAGCAGCAGTGCCAGAGCTAGGCGAAACATCGGCAATGAGTACTTATCTAGGCAGTGCCGTCAAGCGTTTAAGTGAGCGCGAGCAAGATGTGGTGCGGATGCGCTTTGGGCTGGATGGTTTTGGTATTCAAACCCTCTCGGAAGTGGGCGGTAGCTTGGGCATTTCGCTGGAGCGGGTGCGTCAAATTCAACGCTCTGCTCTTGATAAAATGCGTGGCGGTGATTTTGGCCAGAAACTGGAACAGTTTGCGTAGTGTTTCGCGGATGCTCCGCCGTTGCCAGCGCGGGGTCACTTCTAAGTAGGGGCAAGCATGATTTTGCTCATCGATAATTACGATTCGTTTACTTACAACCTTTACCAATCGCTGGCGACGTTTGGCGCGCAGGTGGAAGTGGTTCGTAACGATGGTATGCATGTGGCACAAGCACTGGCCCTCAAACCTTCGGCCATTGTTTTGAGTCCTGGTCCCGGGCGGCCTGCGGGTGCGGGAATTTGTATGGATTTGTTAGCGGCAATGCCCGCCACCATGCCGTTACTCGGAGTTTGTTTAGGCCACCAAGCGTTGGTGGAATTTTTCGGCGGGGCGCTGCTGGTGGATCCCATCCCCACGCATGGCAAAGCTTCGCTGGTTTACTACCAAGAGGGCAGCCCTCTTTATCAGGGGTTACCGAATCCATTTTCTGCAGGTCGTTATCACTCCTTGTACACCGCGCGCGAACACTTGCCAGCGGAACTGCAATTGACTGCATGGACTGCAGAAGGATTGGTTATGGGTGTGCAGCATCGTGAACGCCCGTGGTTCGGAATGCAGTTTCATCCGGAGTCGATTCTCACTCCCGAAGGAGATTGGATGTTGCAACAATTTCTGCGTCACACCGAAGAGGCTCCGTTGGCTTATTGAGGGCCAAGGTCGCAGTTACGGGACGACTTGCAACGTGACCGCAGAGCTGCAATAGCGGCTGGAGTTGAAATGATCTTTGCAAAGCACCGCAAAGCGCAGCGTGCTGCCGGAAAAATAGTTTAAGGCCTGCGGCGGCGCGGTGAACAGGCACGTGGCATCGCCGTTGCTATCTAGCCAACCGGATGGGTTTGAAAAATTCAGTGGCGGCGCGTGCAGCATTTGATTCCAAATGAGTGTGGAAGAATCTAGCGGTACGGCAACGCCATCAAAAATGCTCGGTGCATCTTGGTCGGAAGCAAGCAGCACAAAAAATTGTTGCGCAGCACTACTTGGGAAGTTGATATCGAATTGCAGCGTACCGCCTGCGGACGCAGATAGTTGTGCTTGGCTCGAAGTGAGATATGGATCAAAACCGCCGCGTACATAAGCGGTGCCAGCGTTCATTTGGCCGCCCGGGTTGGCGTCAGCTGAGGCGAACACCAAATCTGCGCGCCCATCATGGTTCACGTCGCCACCGGCAAAACTATTCCCGAGGTGATCAAAAGGTGTCTCGCCGCTGAAGGTATAGAGTAACTTTCCGTGTGCACCGGAATGAATCGCAATCGTGCCAGCCTGCATTGCCCCCATCGGCGAGCAACCTTGCGACCCAACCGCCACATCGGGAATCCCGTCGCCATCAAAATCGCCGATGCTGGCCACACCGGAACCAAGTTGATTATTTGCTATGGCCCCATCGAGATGGAACAACGTATGGCCAAGCCGACCCGAATACAGCGTGGCGCCGCCAAAGCTAAGATCGCGCACCGGTCCTAGGCCGGGGCTGCCAATGAAGAAATCGGCGCATCCGTCGCCATCTAGATCCCCGACGCCAGCGACTGCCGCGCCAAGGTGCTGGCGGGACAAGTGGCCACGAAAAGTGTAGAGCGCAGTTCCGCTGGCTCCCGAATAAACAGCGGCGGCGCCGTTTTCGACGAGGTTTAAAGAAGCAGCGGAAGGCGCGCCGACAAGAATATCAACGATGCCATCGCCATTCACATCGCCGGCCGCGGCCAGTGCTTGGCCAAAATGAGCTCCGACTTGCGGGCCATCGATGGTGAGCAAAAGGGTGCCGTTTGCACCAGACCAAACATAAATCGTGCCGGTGCCGGAGGTACCCGTTTCACTCGAAGCCATGATGTCTTGATGACCATCGTTGTCGAGATCGCCAATGGCGCTGACGCGCGCACCCAAACTGAGGAATGCCGCGGAGCCATCGAAACGAAAAATCTGCGCACCGCTGGCGCCCGAATAAACAAATACGGCACCGGCTTGCGGGAAGTTATGGGCAGCCCGGTAAGCGCTAATCGCAACATCATCCACGCCATCGCCATCGACGTCGCCGAGGCCACACACGCTGTGGCCAAATTGCGCGATGTTGCCAGGGCCAACAAAGTGGTGCAAAGCCGCGCCGCTCCGGCCAGAATAAATGGTGGCGGTGCCGCCGCGTATTGCGCCGGGGGAGCTGGCATTCTCAGAACCAATGATGATGTCGTCGTAACCATCGCTGTTGACGTCGCCAGCAATCGCGATCGCGCTGCCCAAGCGATCGTCCGGCGCACCATAAAAATCATAGCTGGTAGTCCAGCCGCCGCCGATTTCCTGCGCGTGGACGCTACCACCACAGTGGAGTACAAGGAGCAGGAGCAGGGGCGTGGTGAACTTCATGGCAGAAGGTGCAAAACGACGGCTGCGGAGGAAGCAAGTCCGCTAGTGGGGGGTTGAAACACGAAGGCTGAGAAATGGATATCCGTGTTAAGGAGCACGCTGGCAACTCCGGCGGGCAAATTCAACATGCTGCTGGCGTCGCCATCGCTATTTAGGCTGCCACTAGCTTGGGTGAAAATCGCAGGAGGTGTGGCGGCCGACATGGCATCCCAAACCGGGCCGCTGGCGACGAGTGGTATTTGGATTCCACCCAGCAGTGTGGAGCCGAGGCCATGGTTGGTAGCGAGTAAGCGGAAGCGTTGATTGCCAAAAGCAATGGGAAAATCGAGAGTGAACACGACGCTGCCACCCAGACTCGCAGAAAGCGCGCTTCGATTGGAAGTGAGGTAGGGATCAAAGCCGTAGATAAAAACATAGCCGTCACCCAGCGCGAGGGGCATGGTGTGGGGCGCTGCGATCAACACTTCTGCGCGGCCATCCCCATTGAGATCACCCAGGCCGCACACGGCGAAGCCCAGTTGCGACGGCCAGGGGGCATCCGCGCGGCGATGCAACAAGTGGCCATCCACGCCAGAAAAAATGGCGGCATATCCCGTTTGGAAATTCGCATCAGGCGCGCCAAGCAAAATATCGTTGATGGTGTCGCCATCGACATCGCCAGCATTGGCCACCGCCGCGCCTAGAGATTCGGTGGCATGGACTCCATCGAGACGAAACAACAAGCTTCCGGTTGCTCCGGAATAAACGAAAGCGGAGCCGGCAAAGGCTAGATTTTGTGGATCCGAACCCGGCGCGCCGAGAATGACCTCGGCGTAGCCATCGCCATTGAGATCGCCCGCGCCGGCGACGGCGTGTCCGAGATAATCATCGCTGTTGGCGCCATCCGTGTGCCACAGCAAGTTGCCGTTGAAACCGGAGTAGACATATGCGGAGCCGCAATTGGAGCGGAAATTGACATCGGTCGCGGCCGCGCCAATGAGGATATCGGGGAAGTTGTCGTTGTTGACATCACCGGCACTCGCTACGGAATAGCCAAAGGCATCGCCGGCAGCAGCGCCGAAGTAGGTCTTCAACAAGGCGCCGGTGGATCCGGAATAAACACCAGCTGCACCTGCGCCGAGGTTGCTGTTCGGGGAACTGCCGGGTGCACCCACGAGGAAGTCCTCGATTTGGTCGCCATCTAAATCGCCGGCACCGGCAACGGAAAAGCCAAACAGCCCATGACTGCTTGTTCCATCGACGTGCAGAATCTGGCTGCCGTCGGCACCGGAAAAAACCCACACGGCCCCAGCTTGCAACATGCCGTTTTTTTCTTCTTGCGGCGCGGCAATGAGATAGTCGTGGATTCCGTCACCATTCAAATCACCAAGACCCGCCAGCGCCTGGCCAAAATGACCGAAGGCACTACTTCCATAAGCGGTGCGTAAAAGTAGCCCAGTTTGCCCGGAGAAAAACTGTACGGCACCGGCTTCCGTGCCTCCAATCGTAGAGAGGTAGGGCAGGCCAATCGCGAAATCGGTGACGCCATCCGCATTGAGATCTCCGAGTTTGCAAACGGCGTGCGCAAATCCTGCGGCCGTGCTCTGTAGCGCGTGGGTAGTAGGCCAATCCCCACCCACAGTTTGGGCTTGAGCGGTGGTGCCGAGCAGCGCGATGAAGAGAGCGGCGATTGGGGGGAGCAGCCGATGGAGCATTGGCTCTGAAGACTACCACATATCAAAAGCAATATCCCAACTCACCTTGGGGGACTTGTTTTGTGTTCGGCAATATTGCCGAACTGATTTTGACGGATATTGGCCTACGTCAGGCTATAATCTCCAGTTCAAGTTTTCTCCATTTTGCCGTGAAAGAACCCAAACCCGCCTGGTTAAAAATGAAGCTGCCCACTGGGCCGGCCGTAGCTGAGTTGCGTAAATCTTTACGCGAAAGGAGTTTGTATACGGTTTGCGAAGAAGCGCGCTGCCCCAACCAGGGCGAATGTTGGGCGGATGGCACCGCTACGGTGATGCTACTCGGGGATACTTGCACGCGCGGGTGCCGTTTTTGCGCCGTGAAGACCGGCAATCCTCAAGGTTGGTTGGATTCAGATGAGCCAGCTAAAGTGGCTTCCGGCGCCGAGATTCCTGGTTTGCGCTACATCGTGCTCACCAGCGTGGATCGCGATGATTTACCTGATTTTGGCGCTGGCCACTATGCTGCCACTATTTTGGCGTTGAAGGCGAAGCGCCCCGATTTGCTGATTGAAGCCCTTACTCCAGACTTCCAAGGGCGCGTTGATTGCATCCATACCATCTGCGATTCTGGGCTTGAAGTGTTTGCGCACAACATCGAAACGGTGCAGCGTCTGCATCGCCGCGTGCGCGATGTGCGCGCCACCTACGGCCAAACTCTGGATGTCCTGCGCGAAGCAAAACATTATCGCCCACAGGTGGTGACCAAATCATCCATCATGCTGGGCTTGGGTGAAACGGATCCTGAAATCCTCCAAACCATGGTGGATTTGCGCGAAGCTGGAGTGGAGATTTTGACGCTTGGGCAGTATTTGCAGCCGACCAAGCGCCATCTTGCAGTAGAGGAGTTTGTTGCCCCAGAGAAATTCGACGCGTGGAAGGTGGTGGCCGAACAGGAGCTTGGTTTTGCCTACTGCGCCGCAGGCCCGCTGGTGCGCTCCTCCTATAAGGCAGCCGAAAACTTCATGCTTAGCCGCAAAGCTCTCCATGTCTGATCTCCTCCAAATCATTGATCAAAACGGCGTCAAAGTTGGCAAAGCCCCACGCCTGAAGCGAGAAGTGTTGTTGCAGATGTACCGCTCCATCGTGCAAACGCGGGCTTTTGATGACCGTTGCATGAAGTTGCAGCGCACGGGGCGCATCGGTTTTTCACTTCCGAACCTTGGCATCGAGGCCGTCAGTGCAGGCTCTGCCGCCGCGATGGATCCGCGCCGCGATTGGTTTGCGCCGCATTATCGAGATTTTGCGATGCTGTTTTATCACGGCGTGACGGCAGAGAAATTGTTCGACAACATGTTTGGTAACGGCGAGGACAACGCGCTTGGCCGCCAGATGCCCGCACACTTCACCTTCACTGAGCCACTGCGTTTTCTCTCTATTTCGTCACCGCTCGGCACGCAGATTCCGCAGGCAGTTGGTATGGCATTGGCCATGAAAAAGCGCGGTGAAGATGGTGTTGTACTCACGACTTTTGGCGACGGCACCACCAGCACCAGTGGTTTCCATGCAGGATTGAATTTTGCTGGCGTTTTCAAAGCGCCGGTAGTTTTTTTGTGCCAGAACAACCAATTTGCAATTAGTTGTTTCACCGATAAGCAGACGGCGTCGGAAAGTTACGCGATTAAAGCGCAAGCTTACGGCATGCCAGGAGTTCGGGTTGATGGCAACGATGCCCTTGCGGTTTATAAAGCTGTGAGTGATGCCACCAAGCGTGCTCGCGAAGGTCACGGACCCACGCTGATCGAAGCTTATACCTTCCGCATGGGCGGGCACTCGACATCGGATGATCCCACCCGTTATGTGGATCCTGCGTTAGTTACCAAATGGGCCAAACGCGATCCCCTGTTGCGTTTGCGCAAGTGGCTGATTCACGAAGGCCATCTCAACGAAGAGAGCGCCGAATTGATGGCGCAACAAGCGGCAGAGGAAATGAAGTTGGCCGCAGATACTGCGCAAGCGAAACCGCGGCCGGTGCTCGGCACGATTTTTACAGATGTATTTGCAAGCATGCCGGCGCACCTTGAGGCGCAAATGGAATCGTGCATCAAGCATTACGCCGAACGCGATGAAGCCGTAAACGAGAAAGGAGAATTCCCACTGTGACCGAACTCACCCTAGTACAAGCCGTGAATGACGGATTGCGCTCCATCATGAGAGCGGATGAAACCGTTCTTGTGATGGGCGAAGATGTCGGCCCCAAAGGCGGCGTTTTCTTGGCAACCGAAAAACTTAGCGAAGAGTTCGGTGAGGAACGTTGCTTTGATACTCCTCTGAGCGAAGACGGCATCATTGGTGCTGGCATTGGCCTGGCAATGAATGGCATGAAGCCAGTTTGTGAAATCCAGTTTCAGGATTTTATTTTCCCGGCGTTCGATCAAATTGTTTCCGAAGCGGCGAAGATTCGTTATCGCTCGGGCGGACAATACACCGTGCCGATGGTAATCCGCACTCCTTATGGCGGCGGCATTAAGGGCGGCCTTTACCATTCTCAATCCGGTGAAGCCTACTTTGCACACACCCCTGGCTTGAAGGTGGTGATTCCGAGCACTCCCTACGATGCCAAGGGTTTATTGATCGCGTCGATTAACGATCCCGATCCGGTGTTGTTCATGGAGCCCAAAGCTTTGTACCGCGCCTTTCGCCAAGAAGTTCCGCAAGGTGTTTATGAAGTCGAGCTTTCGAAGTTGCGCACGGTCACCGAAGGCGGCGACGTGGTGGTGTTCTGTTACGGTGCGATGGTGCCGGTGTGCACCGAAGCGGCAAAGCGCGTGAAGGAGTCTCGCAATAAGGATGTACGCGTGGTAGATCTGCGCACTTTGATGCCGCTCGATGAAGAAGGTGTCTTGCAGGCCGCGCGCGATTGCGGCAGAGTGGTCATCGTCCATGAAGCGCCACGCTTTTGCGGCTATGGAGCGGAGCTTTCGGCTTTGATTGCCGAACGCGCGATTGAAACCATCGAAGCGCCAATCAAGCGTGTTGCTGGATTTGATACCCCCTTCCCCAACACCCTCGAAAGCTACTACATGCCGGATGCACGGCGTGTACTGGATGCCATCGAGGAAGTCCTCGATTTCTAATCTGTACAGCCATGAGTAACCTCGAATTTCCACTCCCTGACATCGGCGAAGGTGTCCACGAAGGCGAGATTGTCCGCTGGATTGTTGCCGAAGGCGCAACGGTGCAAGAGGATGAACCGATTGTCGAAGTGATGACAGATAAAGCCACCGTTGAAATTCCTGCTCCGGCTTCCGGTGTGGTGATTTCACATCGTTTTGCGGAGGGTGATGTCGCCAAAGTTGGCGATGTTATTTTTGTGATCGAGCGCGGTGGCGCTTCCACTGCGCCAGTTGCGCCGCCGGTTGTTGCTGCCGTTGTTGCACCGCCAGCCGCCGCCGTAGTTGCACCTCCAACAGCTGCTGCAGTTGCCGTTGCACCGCCAGTGGCTCCAGCAGCTGTCGCAGTTGCTGCGCCCGTTGTTGCCTTAGCCGCACCTGCTGCTGGCACTAGTTTGTTTGAGTTCCCTTTGCCGGACATCGGCGAAGGCGTGCACGAAGGTGAAATCGTGCGTTGGATTGTGGAAGTAGGCGCAACCGTCGCCGAAGACGAACCGATTGTGGAAGTCATGACGGATAAAGCCACCGTCGAAATTCCAGCCCCTGTTTCCGGGGTGCTGCTGAAAGCCAATTTCGCAGCCGGTGATACCGCCACTGTTGGCGACGTCATTTTTGTGATTGCTGTCGGCAGTGGCGCCGCCGCCGCCCCAGCAGCTGCTGCACCAGCACCTGCATCAGCATCAGCATCAGCACCAGCACCAGCCGCCACCACCGCCACCGCCACTCCGGTAGTTGCAGTGGCTCCCGCACCGGCCGCCCTGGTTGCTGATCCAAAGCGTAAAGTTTTGGCGGCTCCCGCAACGCGTCGTTTGGCGCGCGAGATGGGTGTGGATTTATCCACTGTGAATGGCCGCGGTCCGAATGGCCGCGTGCTGCCAGATGATGTGCGGGCTGCTGCCGCCGCGCCTGCTGCCGCCGCACCAGCACCGGTTGCGCCTGCCACAGGCACTACCGCTGCACCCACAACGCCTGCCGCGGCTGCCGCTCCAGCACCCGAGGCTTCACCCGCTGTTGCTGCCGCGTCTGGCGTAAAACCGCTACCGAGTTACCCGCAAGTGCTCGGCGCGCGCGAAACGGTGGAGATTCCTTTCCGCGGTATTCGTCGCAAAACGGCCGAGGCCATGTCGCGCTCCAAGTTCACGGCTACCCACTTCTCTTTGGTTGAAGAAGTGGATTGCACCGCTATGGTTGCGGCGCGTGCGCGTGCCAAAGTGATCGGCGAACGCCACGGCGTGAAGATTACTTACATGGGTTACATCATGAAGGCCACCGCGCTGGCGCTCACTGAATTCCCGCAGCTCAACGCGGAGCTGGATGTGGAGCGTGGCGTAATTGTGCAGAAGAAGTATGTCAACCTAGGTATAGCCGTAGATACGCCCAATGGCCTGGTTGTGCCGGTGATTCACGATGCCCACCTCAAGAACATCATGCAGTTGTCCATCGATTTGATGGAGATTGCCGGGCGCGCCCGCGATGGCAAGCTGAAGCCTGCGGATTTTGCGGATAGCACTTTCAGCATTAGCAATGCCGGTAACATCGGTGGCATCCTGGCCACACCTATCATCAACTTCCCGGAAGTTGCCATCATGGGCGTGCACACCATGCGCAAAATGCCACGCTGCAAGGGCGACGACATCGTTGCCGCCATGGTTATGAATCTTTCGATCAGCATTGATCATCGCCTTGTGGACGGTGCGGACGGCGCGCGCTTTATGGTGCGTGTGCGTGAGTTACTGGAAGATCCAAGTTTGATGCTACTGTAAATTCATGCGCGTTTCCGCACCTGAAGGCGTCAGCATTCGTAAAGCAATGCGTGAGGATGGCAGCGCGCTGTTGAAATCATTCAAGGGTGTGTCGCCGGAAAACAATGTTTTGCTGGCGATCCATTTCGCCATGTTGACCACGCGTGTGATGGATGCACGCATGATGAATTTGCAGCGTCAAGGGCGTGTCGGTTTTGTGGGTTCGGCCATGGGGCAAGAAGGCGCGATCCATGCTTCGGCAGCAGCGTTTGGCGCAGAGGATTGGATTTTTTCGGCACTGCGTGAAGGAGGAGTGACCTTGCAACGTGGTATGTCGATGAACGATTACATCGCGCATATGTTCGGCAACGCCGAAGACACGGCCAAGGGGCGGCAAATGCCCAACCACTTTCAGTGCAAGCAAGCGAACTTTCCAACTTGGTCGAGTGTGCTTGGCACGCAACTGCCGCACGCGGTTGGTGCTGCCATGGCCATGCAACGCCGTGGCGAAAAAAATGTAGTTGCCGCTTACACTGGCGACGGCGCCACGAGCACCAGTGGTTTTCACTCCGCAATGAATTTTGCGGGCGTGTATAAAGCGCCCGTGGTGTTTTTAGTGATTGATAACGGCTGGGCTATTTCTTTGCCCAGCTCGAAGCAAACGGCCGCGCGCTCTTACGGCGATAAAGCCGTTGCTTATGGGATGCCCGGCCACAATGTGGACGGCATGGATGTCTTTGCAGTTTATGATGCTGTGCAAGAGGCGCATCAACGCGCCCGCGATGGCGGCGGCCCAAGCCTAGTCAACCTACGTTGTTATCGCCAAGGCGGTCACTCAAGTTCCGATGATCCCACGCGTTATCGCAACGAAGAGGAAGTCGCGTACTGGGCCAAACGCGATCCGCTCGCACGGATTGAGAACTATTTATTCAAGCACGGTTTACTCAACCAGAGTGAGCTCGAGCAAATGAATCAAGCACTCACGGCGCAAATCAGTGCGTCGATCAAGCATGCGGAAACCGTCGGCAACCCGCCGCTGGAATCGCTGGTGGAAGATGTTTTCGCCACGCCGCCGTTGCACTTGCGTCGGCAGGTAGCCGAAGCGCTGCGCATAGTTGCCGAAAAGGGCGACGTGGAAAAGTTGCTCGGCAAGTTTCCGCTGTAGTTTTTGCTGCCGCTGGCTGTGAGCACTGCAGCGGGCTTTGGGGAAGTATGCAGCCTCAGGAAAGAGATTTCTCCGCACTCAGTCGCTTGCGTAACAAGGCAGCCAAACGCAATCCCACAATTTTCTCCTCATCCACCACTTCGTGGGCACCTTGGGCCCATAAATCATCGAGAAAGCGGTGGTAACGAGCGCGCACAATGATGTGCGCTTGCGGGGCGATCGAGCGAATGAGCGCCACGATGGCACGCGCGGTGGCCGGATCTGGAATGGTCACCACCACTGCCGCAGCGGAAGTGATTCCTAGATGGTCCAGTACATCGGCGTGCATGGCGTCGCCAAGGTGGCCTGTGAAACCTAGCTGCCGCGCGGCCGGAATCATTTCCGAGTTGAGATCCACGATGGTCACGCGGGCAGCCAAGGCGGAGATTGCTTGGGCAACAGCTTGACCGGCGGGGCCGAAGCCGATGATGAGAATCGGCGCTGGAGCTGGGGTGAGAGCGGTTGCGAGGTCCTTGGTGCTCGTTTCAATCCAGCGCATTTTGCCCAGCGGTACCACGATCATCGAGGCCAGGCGCGGCGCACCTGCAACCAAGTAGGGAGTCAGAAAAAGCGTGGTGATGGTGGCTGAAATCACCAAGGCGAATAGATCCTCGCTGAGTAGGGAATCGCGTCCGACCGCGGCTAGCACAAAGGAAAATTCGCCGACTTGGCCCAGGCAAAGACCGGCTGCAAGAGCGTGGATATGCGGCACGCGAAAGCGGTGCAGGACTAGCCACACCACCAAAGACTTGCCGATTACAACGGCTAAGACTAGTGAGAGTACCGCTGGCAGATGATGGAGGAACCAAGTCGGGTCGCCGAGCATGCCAATCGAGCTGAAAAACAGCGTGACAAGCAGGGTGCGAATACTGGCGACGTCAGCGCGAATCTGCGTGGCAAACGGGGATTCTGCCAGTAGCATGCCGGCCACAAAAGCGCCCAGGGCGGGGGACAAACCAAGCTTGTGGGAGGCCCAGGTGGAGCCGAGCCCGGTGACCATGGCCAGCAGGATGGGGATTTCGCGGTTACGTTGCAGGGATTGAAAATGCAGCACGCGAGGGACCAGGCGGTTGAACAGCAGGTACAAGCCAAAAAAGAGGATGCAAGCCCACAGCAGGGTGGTTGCCACATCTACCCCGATCTGGGTCAGCGAACCCTCTCCGTCGCTCAAAACCGTGACCATTAAAACCAGTGGCACCACCGCGATGTCTTGCATCAGCAGGATCCCCAAAGCGTGGCGGCCATGCACGCTTTCGATTTCAGCGCGAGCCACCAACAGGCGCAGCACCACTGCGGTACTGCTGAGCGTTACGATTGCGCCGATGGTGAGGGCGAGGGGCACCGAGAATCCGAAAAACATCGAGACTGCCGCCGTAAGTGACATGGTTACAACGACTTGCGCCGTACCTCCAGCAAGCGCTGCAAGCCCTAAACCACGCAATCTTTGCCACGAAAACTCCAGACCGATGGTGAACAGCAGCATCGCCACACCCAATTCGGCCAGCCCGCTGACCTCCGTGGAGTTGTTAATAAATTGCAGAGCATTGGGGCCGACGAGGGTGCCAGCGGCCAGATAGCCGAGAATGGCGCTCTGGCGGAGGCGTTCACAAATCGCTCCAAGGACCATAGCAGTCAGCAGGAGGACTAAAATATCGAACAGTACGCTCCAGAGGTCCATGGCGCCTATTCTCACAGATGGATGGTCCTGAGGGAAGGGTAGGGGCTTGATTCCGGGTTGCGAAAAGGATGCTTTCCCCACCTTAAAAGGAAGCGGCTTTCACGAATGAGCTGGCATCGCTATCCTATGCGGCTCAAAACGGGGCTAAGGGAACTTAATTTCTTTCGCCCCAGGAAGAGCTCCCACTTCCAAATCATGAGTGACTACCAATTTCCAAGGTGGACGGATGCTGTTCGTCCAGTCATGGGTTACGCTGCAATCATTGTTCCCATCTACTTGGTGGGGCTGATGACGTTTGCCTTTTCGGCCGACAACCTCAACCGAGGTTACGCGCCGGTGCAGCCGATGCCTTACAGCCACGCGCTGCATGCCGGCCAGCTGGGCATCGATTGCCGCTACTGTCATAACACGGTGGAAAGTGCGGCGATGGCAGCATTGCCTTCCACATCCACGTGCATGAATTGCCACGCGCGCATTCGCCCGGATAGTCCATTGTTGGCGCCGTTGCGCGAAAGTGTCGCCAGCGGCAACCCAATCGAATGGGTGCGCGTGCACGACCTCCCGGAATTCGCTTACTTCAACCATAGTGCTCACTTGAGTGCTGGTGTGGGTTGTGTCGAATGCCACGGTCGCGTGGATCAAATGGATGTGGTCCGCCAGGAGGAAAACCTCTCGATGAGTTGGTGTCTAGAGTGTCACCGCGATCCAGCTCCGCGCTTACGTCCGCAAGATCAACTTACCAATCTCGCTTGGGAAACTACCGAGAATCGTGAGCTGCTCGGCCAGCGTTTGATTGCTGAAAATAACATTCACCCACGCCAGGATTGCTCCACTTGTCACCGATGAATCCTTCCGAATCCACACAGCGCTACTGGCGTAGTATCCACGATCTTGAGCAGACGCCCGAGTTCGCGGCAATGCAAAACAATGAGTTCGCGGGTGAGACCACCCAAGAATGGACCACCACTTCGCGGCGCCGCTTCATCCAGTTGATGGGCGCTTCGGTGGCTTTGGCAACGGCAACTAGTTGTCGTTGGAAGGAAGAGAAGCTGCTGCCGATGGTCGATCGCGATCCTGGTTTAAACCCAGGCGCACCGAAAAGCTTCGCCTCGATTCTTGATTCCGACGGCTTCGCTGTAGGAGTCAAAGTTACGAGCTTCGATGGCCGCCCCACCAAGATTGAAGGTAATCCGCTGCACCCGGAGTCGCTCGGTGCTACTTCTACCTTCGCTCAAGCCGCTACGCTCGGTCTATACGATCCAGACCGCAGTCGTTCGGTGATTCAGCATCAAGCTGGTGTTGCGGTGGATAAAACCGCTGCTGATTTTGCTGCAGTCACTGCCGCCATCGCCGCCAAGCAGGGAGCTGGCGGAGCTGGCATCGCCATTTTGGCGGAACCGACGGCGTCGCCATCGATGTTGCGCTTGAAGGAAGCTGTTTTGCAGGCTTTCCCGCAGGCAACTTGGCTGGACTACTCGCCGATCGCGCGCGATAACGAAGTCGCAGGCTGTCGTTTGGCTTTTGCGGTTAGCGCGCGCCCGCATTACAACATGAGTGAAGCCAAGATCATCGTCGCTCTCGATGATGATTTTCTTTACGAAGGTCCCTCGGCCTTGCGCCTGACGCGCGAAGTGACCGCGCGCCGCAAGCCGGAAGCTGGCTGGATGAATCGTATTTACGCGATTGAATCCAACTTCACCTTGAGTGGTGGATTTGCGGATCACCGCCTGCCACTGCGTAGCTCCGAAATCGGCGCCTTTGTGCAAGCTCTGAGCGCGAAGATTTCTGGCGGTACGGTGCCAGCGCTTTCCGCCGCGGGTGCCGACGCCATGCTCACTGCGATTGCGAGTGACCTGAAAGCCAATCCCGGCGCGTGCATCCTTACTTGTGGTCCGAATCAACCGCCCGAAGTGCACGCCCACGTGCAAGCGCTCAACGTGTCGCTCGGCGCCAAAGGCAAAACCGTGAACTACATGCCGGCGTTGGCGAACAACTCCGGAATGGCTGCTACCAAAGAGTTTGTTGCCAAGATGAATGCTGGCGGGATTACCGATTTGGTGATGCTCGGCGGCAACCCGGTTTACAACATGCCGGCTGATTTGGATTTCGCCGGCGCACTTGGCAAAGTTGCCAACAGCGTGCACCTGAGTTTGTACCTGGATGAAACTTCTCTGTTGTCCACTTGGCACGCGCCACTTGCTCACCAGTTGGAGTCTTGGACCGATGGGGCCACTCCAACTGGAGTGGTGTCGATTGGTCAACCGTTGATCAATCCGCTGTGGGGTGGCTTGTCGGCCACAGAATTACTTACGCGCTTGCTTAACAATCCGCAAAGTTCCCAGGAAATCGTCAAAGCGACTTCTGGCCTCGGCGAAACCGCTTGGCGTAAAGCTCTGCACGACGGCATTGTTGCCGGCACCGGAGCGCAGCCGCTGCGGGTAAAAACCAGAGAGAGTTTGCCCGCTTTACCAGCACCGTTGGCAGGCATGGAGTTGAGCTTCATTCCGCACTTCGCGGTGCGCGATGGCCGCTACGCCAACCTTGGTTGGTTGCAGGAGCTACCAGACCCAATGACCAAGCTCACTTGGGATAACGCGGCGCTGATTTCTTTCGCAACCGCAGCGCGCCTTGGGGTGAAGCATGAAACGTTGATGAACCTCAGCGTGGATGGGCGCAGTCTCGAGGTTGCCGCTTATCTGATGCCAGGCCACGCGGATGACGCTATCACTTTGCCAGTTGGTTTTGGCCGCACTGCCGCAGGGCATGTTGCTGGCCTCAATGACGACAATGTGGAAACGGTTGGTTTTGATAGCTACAAACTGCGCGGTTCTACAAGCATGTTTATTGCGGCCGTCAGCGTGACCGCTACCAACCTGAGTTACCGCCTCGCTACCACTCAAGATCACTTTGCGATGGACGAGATCGGCACCGAAGGGAGCCAGAGTCGTCTGCCGAGCTTGGTCAAGGAAGCGACCGCCAGCGAATACGCGAGTAATTCAAAGTTCGCCAAACACGCCGCCGATTTCTGGGGCGACGAAACTACTTTGTGGCAGGAACTTGATTCGCAAAAGGACACCAACCATAAGTGGGGGATGGCCATCGATTTGAGTTCGTGTACTGGCTGCGGTAGTTGCACCATTGCTTGCCAATCCGAAAACAACATTTCGGTTGTTGGCAAAGAGCAAGTGTTGCGCGGCCGCGAGATGGGTTGGATTCGTTTGGACCGTTACTTCCTTGGTAGTGCAGAAAATCCTAAGGCCATCAATCAGCCGATTAACTGCGCGCATTGTGAAATGGCGCCTTGTGAATCGGTATGCCCGGTTGCGGCAACCACGCACAGCGAAGAAGGTCTCAACGACATGGTCTACAACCGTTGTATCGGCACTCGGTACTGCGCGAACAACTGCCCGTACAAAGTACGTCGCTTTAACTTCTTCAACTTCAACAAAGATGCCGCGCAAGAGGGTAACGAAGTGTTGAAGATGGTTGCCAACCCGGATGTAACCGTCCGCGATCGCGGAGTCATGGAGAAGTGCACTTTCTGCGTGCAACGCATCGAGCGCGCGCGGATTAACACCCGAAACGTAGATCGCAGCACCCATATCGAAGATGGCGTGATCAAGACCGCTTGCGAGCAGGCTTGCCCCGCCAACGCGATTGTGTTTGGCGACTTACTGGATAAAGATAGTCGTGTGTTAAAGGCGCAATCGCAGGACCGGGCCTACAAGCTGCTGGTCGAGCTTAACAACAAACCGCGTATCAGTTTCTTGGCGCGTATTCGCAACCCGCATCCATCTTTAGAGGCTCACGAAGTCACTGAGGAGGTCGTCAACCATGGCTAGTTCGGTAATCCCCGCGTCTATCGATCACGAGGACATTTTCCCGGCGGCGCTAGTTCAGGGTGATAACACTTTGCACTCCGTCACCGAAATGGTGTGTGGGGTGTTGGAAGCGCCCAAACCACCGAAATCCTGGTACGTGATTTTCACCATTGCCGTCGCTTTGCTCGGCGTGCTCGGTGCGATGATTGTTTACTTGGTTACCACTGGTGTAGGTGTTTGGGGTAACAACCAGCCGGTCGCCTGGGGGTGGCCGATTGTGAACTTCGTGTTCTGGGTTGGTATCGGTCACGCCGGTACGCTCATTTCTGCAGTGCTGTTTTTGTTCCGCCAAGACTGGCGCACAGGCATTAACCGCTTCGCGGAGGCGATGACAATCTTCGCGGTGGTTTGTGCAGGTATGTTCCCCGCCATTCACGTCGGTCGGATCTGGGTAATCTGGTGGGTGTTCCCGATTCCTAACCAAATGAGTATGTGGCCGAACTTCCGATCGCCGTTGCTTTGGGACGTTTTCGCGGTTTCCACTTACTTTTCGGTTTCTTTGCTGTTTTGGTACATGGGTTTGGTTCCTGACCTTGCCACCGTGCGCGATCGCGCCAAGACCAAAGCCCGCCGCTTCTGGTATGGCCTGTTTTCCCTCGGTTGGACTGGATCGAACCGTCATTGGCACCGTTACGAACGCGCCTATTTGATTTTGGCTGCGCTCGCAACGCCACTGGTACTTTCGGTGCACTCGGTGGTTTCCTTCGACTTCGCCACTTCACAGTTACCAGGTTGGCACACCACGATTTTGCCGCCTTACTTTGTGGCTGGCGCAATCTTCTCTGGTTTCGCGATGGTGCTGACTCTCTCGATTCCAGCACGCAAAATGTTCGGCCTCGAAGACTTGATTACCGCGCGTCATATTGAAAATATGTGCAAGGTCATCATGGCAACCGGCATGATGGTTGGTTACGCCTACTCCATGGAGTTCTTCATGGCGTGGTACTCCGGCAACACCTACGAAGGCTTTGCTTTTGTGAACCGTGCCTTTGGTCCCTACTGGTGGGGCTACTGGATCATGGTGAGCTGCAACGTTCTATCGCCGCAAATCTTTTGGTTCAAGAAGGCGCGCAAAAATTTGTACATCGTGTTCATCATTTCGATTTTCGTAAACATCGGCATGTGGTTCGAACGCTTTGTGATTGTGGTCACATCGCTAAACCGCGATTTCTTGCCTTCGAGCTGGCATTACTTCAGCCCGACTTGGGTCGACGTCCTTACCTTGATGGGTAGCTTCGGCCTGTTCTTCACTCTGTTCATGCTCTTCTGCCGCTATCTGCCACAGATTGCGATTTCGGAAGTGAAGAACGTCATGCCTCAGGCTCACCCTCACCTCGACAATCATTAGGAGGGCAGCAAAATGACCAACGACAAAAACTTCTACGGTGTGCTGGCCGAATTCGAAGACCCGACCGCCCTTTGCAAAGGTGCCGAGCGGGTGCGCGATGCGGGCTACAAAAACTGGGACTGCCACTCGCCGTTTCCGGTCCACGGCCTTGATGATTGCATGGGTGTGAAGTTCACGCGCTTGCCATGGATTGTCCTCGCGATGGGAATTACTGGCCTTGCCGCAGGTGTCTGGTTGCAGTGGTGGACCAACGCGGTGGATTACCCATACGATATTTCCGGCAAACCGGTTTGGTCGTTGCCAGCGAATGTCCCGGTGATTTTCGAAGTCACCGTGTTGTTCTCCGCCTTCACGGCATTCTTTGCCATGTGGGGCATCAATGGGTTACCCCGTTGGTACCACCCACTGTTCCGCAAGAGCAGTTTTGCCAAAGCCACTGATGACGGTTTCTTTTTGGCGATTGAAGCAAAGGATCCAAACTTTGCATTGGATCGCACCAGCGATTTCTTGAACACCATTGGTGCGAAGACGGTCGAAGAAGTGCGTGAAGCTGATGAGCCTGCTGGGTTACCAGCAGCCATCAAAGCCAAGCTGTGGATAACCGCAGCGGCTTTGTTGGTGCCCATGGCCATGGTTTACTCGTCGTGGGATGCCACTACCACACAACCGCGGGTGCACATCATCAAAGACATGGATAAGCAAGATCGCTTCCGTGCTCAAGGGCAGACAACCTTGTTTGCAGATGGTCGGATGTCGCGTGCGCAGGTCGTCGGTACGGTTGCCGAAGATCAATGGTTTGAGGATTCCTCTTTTGTTAGCGGGAAAGATGGCGACAACTACCTCACAAAGATGCCGGCTGCGATTGTTGTCGATAGCGATTTCATCCTTGATGGTCAGAAGAATTTTGAAATCTTCTGCAGCCCGTGTCACGGCGCGCAAGGCGCTGGCGACGGCATGATTCATCAGCGTGCAGTCACTTTGGCTGCGCAAGGTCTGGCGGTATGGGTGCAACCCACCAACTTGACCATCAAACGCATCATGGATATGGAAGATGGCAAGCTATTCGAAACCATCTCTAATGGCTTGAACACCATGCCCCATTACGCTGCGCAAATTCCTCTGGAAGAGAGATGGGCTATTATTGCCTACGTACGTGCCTTGCAGCAACAGTACGGAGATACCAGCCTCAGTGCTGAAGAACTAGCCGTCATGACTCCAGCGGCACGCGGCGATCTCATTCTCAAGCAACAAGGTTGCACCGCTTGCCACACCACGGATGGAACGCCGCTGGTCGGCCCTTCCTACAAGGGTTTGATTGGCAGCGAAGTGCCTCTCATCTCCGGTGAAACGGTAATTGCTGATTTGGCGTATATCACCGAATCTTTGCGCGAGCCACTGGCCTCAGCACGTGTCGGCGCCCTCGCCGGTGTCATGCTGCCATTCCCACAACTCACCGACGCAGAGATTGCAGATATCTTCGCGTTCCTTAGCACACTGAAGTAGGGCTGAAAAATGAGTTCCCATCCCATTTCTCTCGAAGGCGATAACCAAGCCGGTGATTTGTCACCGAAGGTTGCGCGCTTCGGTCTTGGCCTTGCCGTGGTTGGTCTCGGCGTTGGTGCTGCGCTCGGCTTTTTGTCGAACGATCACGACGGCTACAGCCACTTTTGGTTCGCTTACCTGATTGCGTTTTGCTTTGTGTTGACCATCGTGCTGGGCACTTTGTTTTTCAACATCATTCAGCATTTGGTCAACGCGCATTGGAGCGTGTCGGTGCGACGTTTGTCCGAGCTGACTATGGCCAACATTCCGCTGCTCGCGATTTTCGCGTTGCCGTTGTTGGTGCCGCTGTTTTCCGACGACGTGGAGCTCTGGAAATGGGCTGCGATGAGCGCCGAGCACCAGGGAGTTGCCGAAATGGCCCACGATGTGGCGCAGGATGCCGCTGCAGCTCCGCATGATTTGGCTACCGAGCTGGAGCACGTGGAACATCAGCATTTTGTGTCGCACAAGTTCCCTTTCCTGAACCGCAATTTCTTTGCCTTGCGGGTGCTGGCTTACTTCCTGCTCTGGTGGGGGATGGCTAGGTTCTTTTTTAGGAAGTCCGTGGCGCAAGATACGGCCGAGGGTATTGCGCCAACTTTAAGCATGAAGCGCGTGTCGGCGGTGGCGGTGATTTTGTTCGCCTTCACGATCAGCTTTTTCGCCTTTGACATGCTGATGTCGCTCGATGAAACATGGTTCAGCACCATCTTTGGCGTGTACATTTTCGCCGGTTCCTATCTCAGTGCGGTTTGCTGGCTGGTTGTGATGGCGAAGTTCCTGCACAGCACAGGACGCCTGACCAAGGTGGTCAGCGATGAGCATTTCCATGACCTTGGCAAGTGGATGTTTGCATTCACTTTCTTCTGGGGCTATATCGCGTTCTCGCAGTTTATGCTGATCTGGTACGCGAACATTCCCGAGGAAACCCACTTCTTCGCCGCACGTTTAACTAGCTCCTGGAGCGGCTGGACCTGGTGTTTGCTGATTTTCCACTTCATCATTCCGTTCGGCGGTTTGCTGTCTAGGCACGTGAAGCGCAACACCAATGTGTTGATGTACTGGGCCATCTACATGCTCATCATGCACTGGGTTGATATGTATTGGCTTGCCATGCCGAACTACCAACGTGGTGAAGTTGGTGCCGGTAACCCGTTCGGTGCGATGGAAGTCCTGCTGGCCGTCGGCATGCTTGGTGTGCTGATTTTCGGGATTGGCAGAAAGTCTGCTGCTCAGGCATTGCTGCCGCTGCGTGATCCGCTGCTCGGCAAGTGCCTCAAGTTTAAGAACCTGTAGTAAGGGGCCGAATGCGGCCTAGCTCGCGCGCTCCGCAAGAGCGGGAATACGCCATAAAGTCGCGCCGTAGCTAGCCGCCTCGGCCTGGGAGCATTGGATGTTTTTGCGGAGGAAGGGTCAGTGAAAGTGGATCAGGGAGAAGATGCTGACGTGGTCCCCATTTCCGTATTCCATCCAAGGCAATAACTAGCAGCGCCACAGCGCCAAGGGGAAAAGAGCGTCGGTAGGAAGATGATGTGTGGTTTTGCAAAGTGATGTGTTCGATTCTTGACCCATTGGCACACAGCAACTAAGACCGTTACGATTCTCTCCAATCTGAGGCATTTAAAGCGAATTTGGAGTCGTCTGTAGGCTAATCATTAACTTGATTTTATTACAGTTTTATGCGACGATTTCACGCCCAATCCGTGCAAGTCCCTATCACGAAAGGGTTCACATTCGTCCCCCGGCACGGCTACCTCTCCCTAAAACATGGCACTCGAATCCGATACGCCCGACGCGCGCAACTTGGTCACCATTGGCCTGGTGAGCATTTTCGTAACCATTGCGATTACTTATTACGTGATCGGCCTCACCCACAGTGAACGCTTGGAACTGCAGGCTAGCCGCGCGGCGTCCACGGCTACGGCGGCGCCCGCGATGAGTGAAGAGGCCAAGCAAGCCGTCATCCAAAAGTACGCACACTGAGTTGCGAAGAGATGGCACGCACCCAATTCACATCGCTGTTGTTATCCGTTTTTATGACGGGTGGCTTCGCCGCTGTTGCGTTGGGGCAGCAATCCAATTTTGATCCAGCGAATTCCGGGCAGGCGGCAGATTTTCAGCCAGCCGTTTTGGATAATGTTGGGGTTGAGGAACAGTTGCGTGCGCAAGTGCCGGTGGATTTAATTTTCCATGACCCACTCGGCAACTCTGTTCGCCTTGGGGATTTATTCGATGGCGAGCGTCCGGTGATTCTCACGTTGAACTACGCGAGTTGTCCGCAGCTTTGCGGTTTACAGCTCAACGGTTTTGTGAAAACGCTCGAGGCCATGGAAGACTGGACCGTGGGCGATCAGTTTCGTGTGGTCACTGTCAGTTTAGACCCGACGGAGAGTGCCCAGCGCTCGGGGGATTTCCGCGATAAGCTGCTCGAAAATTATGGTCGCCGCGAACAAGCCCAAAGTGGCTGGTCTTTTCTGCGTGGCAGTGAGGAAGATATTCGCCAGCTCGCCAAGGTGATTGGCTTTCATTACAACTTCATCGCGAGTAAAGGCGAGTATGCGCATCCAGCGGTACTCACTTTGCTGAATCCCAAGGGCCAAGTTGCGCGTTACTTATATGGCATTGATTTTAAGCCCAGCACACTGCGGCTTTCCCTTTCCGAGACCGCTGCATCCAAGTTTGTCTCAACCTTCGACGCATTCATTTTGCGTTGTTTCGTGTACGACGCGGGGTCGGGCTCCTTCGTCGCAAATGCATGGGATATCACACGTTTTGTGGTCTCTTTTTTAGCCCTGCTCCTCTTCGCGTTTCTAGGCTGGTTGTTCTGGATGGAGCGCAAGACCCGTAAATTAAAAGCGGCATGAACTCCCTGAATCTGTTGGCACTGACCCAGAGCGGGACAGAATCATTCTGGTTTCCAAGCCAGGCATCCACCACCGCTGCGCGGGTGGATAATCTGTTCTACTTCATTTTTTACGTCTCGTTATTTGCGTTTATCGCAATCATCGTGGCCACAATCCTCTTTTCCATCAAGTATCGCCGCACGCGTGTCGGTATGGAACCGCAAGATAGCCCGCATCACTCGACTCGCATTGAGATTGTTTGGTCGGTGATTCCGTCGCTGTTCATGGTGGCCATGTTTTGGTACGGCTTCAAAGACTTCGTCGATCGGCGGAACCCGCCCGCGGATGCTTATCAGATTTCTGCAGTAGGGCAAAAGTGGAGCTGGACTTTCAACTACCCCAATGGCGCGGTTACGAATGGTGGCGATGCGGCCATCGATGATGGCGAAGGCCTCGTGGTGCCATTAGGCCAAGCAGTTGTGATGCGTTTGGAATCTACAGACGTGCTGCATTCCTTCTTCGTGCCGGCGTTTCGCGTCAAGCAAGATGCAGTTCCTGGTCGCTATGCTTATGTGTGGTTTGAAGCTACGGAGCTCGGCACCTTCCCTCTTTACTGTGCCGAATATTGTGGCACCAAGCACTCACGCATGCTCGCTACGGTCACCGTCAAGAGTCAGCAAGACTTTGATGCGTGGGTTTTGAAAGCTGCGGATGATTCCGATCTTCCGCCGATGGAACGCGGCAAGAAGCTGTTCAGCGTGAAGGGTTGTATTGCTTGCCATAACACTCAAGGCGTACGTGGCATCGGCCCCGCACTCAATGGGGTTTACGGCAAACAAGAAACCCTGATGGGTGGCGCCACCGTTACGGTCGACGACAACTACATCCGCGAATCCCTGCTCGACCCTCAGGCCAAGATTGTAGACACCTTCGGAGCTACTCCAATGACTTCCTTCGCCGGCCAACTTTCCGATGACGACATCAGTGCGATCATCGCTTACCTCAAGTCGCTGAACTAGGGAGCATATCTATGGCACCTTCCACTAACGCTCTCGACCGCACGAATTACCTGAACGCCACCAAGGGCTTCAAGTCATGGTTTTGGACCATTGACCACAAGCGCTTGGGCATCATGTATCTGTGGTCCGTCATCAGTTGCTTCATTCTAGGCGGCTTCTTCGCGCTCAAAATTCGCTGGACTCTCACTCCGGGTGTGACGGATTTCGCCACTCAGACCATCGAACAACTGAACGCCTACAACAACGCGTTTACGGTTCACGGCGCAGTGATGATTTTCTTGGTCATCATTCCTTCGATTCCCGCAGCATTGGGGAACTTTGTTTTGCCCATCATGCTGGGGGTAAAGGATGTAGCCTTCCCCAAACTGAATCGTTTGAGCTATCACTTGTGGCTCATTGGCGCTTTGCTGTTTGTTGCCACTTTGTTCATCGGCAACTTGGATACTGGCTGGACTTTTTATCCACCGTATTCCACCGGGTCTACCGATAACGCTGTCATCACCGCTGTGCTGGGCGCGTTCGTACTGGGTTTTAGCTCGATCTTCACCGGCTTGAACTTCATCGTGACCATCCACAAGATGCGTCCACCGGGAATGACTTGGTTCAAGATGCCTCTGTTTTTGTGGGCCATCTACGCCACCGCCATCATTCAGATCTTGGCCACTCCGGTGATTGGCATTTCTTTGCTTCTGTTGTTGGTGGAAAAGACCATGCAGATTGGCATTTTTACGCCAGCGCTCGGCGGCGATCCAGTCTTCTTCCAGCACTTGTTCTGGTTCTACAGCCACCCTGCTGTGTACGTGATGATCCTGCCAGGCATGGGTGTGATGTCGGAATTGTTCGCAACCTTCAGTCGCAAACCAATTTTCGGTTACAAGTCGATTGCAATGGCTTCGATTGCGATTGCGATTTTGTCTTTCATCGTTTGGGGGCACCACATGTTCGTCAGTGGTCAATCCGAAATGATGTCGGTCATTTTCTCGGCGCTTACTTTCTCGGTGGCGGTGCCGTCGGCAATCAAGGTGTTTAACTGGATTGCCACGCTCTACAAGGGTTCGATTGCCTTCACCACACCCATGATGTACGGCCTCGCCATCATCTGGTTGTTTGGTATTGGTGGTTTAACGGGCATGTTCCATGCCACTCTTGGCACTTCGATTCACCTCCACGATACTTACTTCGTGGTAGCTCACTTTCACTTTGTGATGGTAGGCTCGGCGTTGTTTGGTTTTATCGGCGGCATCTTCTATTGGTGGCCGAAAATGTACGGACGTATGGCCGAGAGTGCTGCTTCCAAGTGGGGTTGTATTTTGGCTTTCGTCGGTTTCAACATGACCTTCCTGCCGCTTTTCCCAGCAGGCAGCAAAGGCATGCCGCGTCGTTACGCCGGTTACACCGAAGCCGCTGGCTTTGATCACTACAACATGGCGGCCTCCATCGGTGCGGTGGTTCTCGCCACGGGTTTGTGCTTAGCCCTTTACTCGTTGCTGCGTTCCCTCAAACACGGCCCGAAAGCACCGGCCAACCCATGGGGCGGCGTCACTCTGGAATGGCAGTGTTCTTCACCGCCGCCAGAGCATAATTTCGACATCGATCCACCTACGGTAGGGGATCCATACGACATGAGTTTGGTGCGGTGGAAGAGTGAAGAAGAAGGCTTCGTGCCATGCAACCCACGTGCGGATGATCCATGTATCGCCGACATCAAACTGGCTTAAGGCA
>CALFOT010000089.1 GCA_937919925.1 uncultured bacterium
TCTTGCCCGGCTGATTGCTGTTGAAGCTTCACGCGTTCATCGGTGGGTAGCGCCAAAACTTGTGCGGAAGTTGCGCCTAGGTCAAGTGCCACGCGTCCATGTAACGCGACAAAATCCCGCACATGCTCCGCTAAGAGTTTTTCAAAACCAAGGCGCATCGCCGCTACTAACAATTGTTGATTACGCTGCACTGGATCGGGGCCGCGCCAAGTTGGACTGATGGCTGCGTAATCCGTATCGGCAATCAAAATGAAAGTGACTGCATCTGCAGCGACAACCCGAATGCCATCTTTTTCAATCGCAACGCTGCCCTTCTGCGCAAGTACACCGATACGCACATCGATCAACAAGCCATTGTTTTCCAGGGAGCCACGGAATACCAGTGCCTCATCTTGCGGTGCCCCAACTAAGGGATGTGGGCTTTCCAGGTGCAGGAATAAATTTTGTGCGCCGTTTGCATTGGCCGAGTAGTGCAACACCATAACCCGCTGAGGATTGGAGCAGAAAGCAAGTCGCTGAAATTGCACGCCGTCGCGCTGATAAGACACACGATGCACGCCAGTGCTCAGATCCAAACTGCGTCGATAATTTTCCACTCCCAGAGATGCAGCGGGTGCACTGGCTGGCTTGGGTAGCGGAATAAGCGGCGGCGTCAGCACCGGCGCCAGGTGCCCCGTTTCAATTTGAATCTCGCCTAAAGTTTGATAAAGCCCAAAACGCACATCGTTGACATTGCGATCTTCACTTCCCAAACCGCGCAAATACTCGGTGCTCAAATTTTCCGCGCGGGCGGCATCGCCATGAAGCAGCGCTTGTCGAATTTCCTCTAGATGCTCATGGGCATCTTGGCGGTTCAAATCCTGTTGCCAACCTTCCGCACCGGGGCCACCACTCCACAAGCTGTGTACATTCCACTGAATACGATCCAGTGCCACTCCGCCATAAAGCATGGCGCCCATCAATCCATTGCCGATGGGTAAGGCGTAACGCTCCCAACTCGGATCGGGATTGCCCTTATCGGTGCGATCTCGACTTTCTATCTCCCAGGAACGTAACGGGCTCGGCACGCCATAAGCATCGGCTGGCCGGTCGTACCACAACTCCAAGTTTGGCACTTGCGGAGCCGCACTACTTTGCAGCGCGGCCATCGAAAACAGCAGAAAAGGAAGCATCGTTAGATTCTACTCCTCTGCCGCCCTTCAGCTCAGCTCGCTAAAAATACCGGGTCAAGCGTCGCCAAAAGCACAGCGAAGCAAACGCGCTTGTTCAGCCTGGTGCCGTTTATAGGAACCAGTGGCCGGGCTCGCAGCCGCTGGGCGGCCGGAATAACTTGGACAAAGCTGTACCTCTCCGCAGCGTTGCAGCACAAAAGCCCAAGCGCCCATGTTGCGCGGTTCTTCCTGGCACCAAACAAATTGTGCGGCGGGGAAACGCTCGCGTAGCGCATGCATTGCCGCGCGCGGGAAAGGATACAGCTGTTCCAAGCGCACCAGGGCGACGTCGGTGCGTTGCTTTTGATTGCGGTAGTCTGCAAGATCATGATAAACCTTGCCGGTACATAAAACCACGCGCTGAATGGCACGGTCATCTTCCACTTCCGTAATGATGACTTCCTGGAAATTATCCGCCGAGAGATCCGCCACTGGGCTGGCCGCGCGTGGATCTCGCAGCAACGATTTTGGCGTGAAGAGCACCAGCGGTACTGGCCTGGTTGCCATACCTTGACGGCGCAGTAAGTGAAAGTATTGGGCAGCAGTGGTGCAGTTTGCAACGGTGAAGTTTCCTTCGGCGCATAACTGTAAAAAGCGTTCGGGGCGCGCGTTGGAGTGTTCCGGACCCTGGCCGTCGTAACCGTGAGGCAACAACAGGGTGAGGCCCACTCGTTGCCCCCACTTCTCTTCACCCGAGGCTAAAAATTGATCGATGGGAATCTGCGCGCCGTTGGCAAAATCGCCGAACTGGGCCTCCCAAATGCCGATAGTCTCAGGCGCTGCCAACCCATAACCATATTCAAAAGCCAGTACCGCCTCTTCGCTCAAGAACGAATCACGCACCTCAAAACTTGCCTCAGCATGCAGGGTATCGAGCGGCACATAGTCCGCACCGCTTTGCTGATCGCGGATCACCGCGTGACGATGACTAAAAGTACCGCGTCCGGAATCCTGGCCGACCAAACGAATGCTCGAGCCAGCAGCCACTAACGAAGCCAGAGCCGCCGTTTCTGCGCAACCCCAATCCACATCACGCTTGCCGCTAATCATTTCCTCGCGACGCTTCAATTGACGCAGCAAGTTCGGGTGCACCACATGCCCTTCCGGCATGGTGTTGGTGCGCGTAATCAAATCCACTAATTGCGTGCTTTCTAAGCCAGTTGCTATGGACGGGCTATCACACCAATCTTCCGGGCTCCAATCTGCATTGGCCACTTCGAGTACGCCCTCAAGTGGCGCACTCTGCGCAGCCTCACGCGAAGCCTCCATTGCCGTGCGCAGTTCCGCATCAAATTTTTCCGCGACCGCTTCGCACTCTTCCACTGTCATCATGCCGCGCCGCACCAACAAGCTGGTGTAATTCTCGCGCACAGTGGGGTGCTTGGAGATTTTCCGATAGAGCAGCGGCTGCGTGTACATCGGCTCATCGCCCTCGTTGTGACCACGACGTCGGTAGCAAACCATATCGATGACCACATCGGAACCAAACTTCGCGCGGTAATCAGCAGCAACGTGGGTGGCGCGCATGACCGCCTCGGGATAGTCCCCGTTGGCGTGCAGAATCGGCGCATCCACCATCTTGGCAAGATCGGTGCAGTAATAAGAAGAGAAAAGATCACGTGGCCCAGCCGTGAAACCAATCTGATTATTGATTACCAAATGGATGGTGCCGCCAATCGCAAAACCTGGCAACTCACTCATCTGGAAAGTTTCCGCGACCACACCTTGGCCAGTGAAGGCGGCGTCGCCGTGAATCAAAATCGCCAATGTGGAGCGGCGTTCAGCATCATGATCTAAATCTTGGTAAGCACGCACTTGTCCGGCCACAACAGGGTTGACAGCTTCCAGATGGCTCGGGTTGGCGGCAAGAATCACCTCGATTTTTTGGCCGCTCGGAGTGGTGTAACGGCCGCGCTGGCCAAGATGATATTTCACATCGCCAGAACCTTCCGACTGCCCCGGAAGTAACACGCCCTCAAACTCGCTGAAAATCTTTTGGTAAGACTTATTCAGAATATTGGCGAGTACATTCAAGCGCCCGCGGTGGGCCATGCCGAGCACCACGCGTTTCACTCCCGTTGCCGACGAGCGGTCGAGAATCTCGCACAGCGCCGGGATGAGGGTATCGGCACCTTCCAGTGAAAAACGTTTGTTGCCGGGATAACGCGTATGCAAAAAGCGTTCAAAGTTTTCGGCGCGCGTGAGGCGTTCCAGAATGCGCATCCGGTGTTCCGAATCGAAAACATCTTCATTGCGACGCATCTCCACCCGATCGCGCACCCAGGTTTTGCGTTCGCGATCGACAATATGCATGTGCTCATTGGTCCAGCGACGACAATACGTCTCGCGCAGCACATCCAAAATATTACGCAAGGTCATGGATTCTTCGCCGCACATACCATCCGTTAGGAATACGCGATCCAAATCCCAAATCGTAAACCCGTAAAAACCTGGGTCCAACGACGGCAACATATCCGGCTTGTACTCCAACGGATCGAGATCCGCCAATTGGCAACCGCGCGAGCGATAGGCGCTGATCAACTTCCAAACGCGTGCTTGATCAGCCCGATCGTCGCGACGAAAATCATGATCATCCGCATCGATGTGAGCTGGAGTCCAGGGCACACGCAATACGGAGAAAATATCGGTCCAGAAGTCGTCAGCGCCATCGAGTAAATCCTCTACATGTTTCAGCAGCAAACCCGATTCGGAACCTTGGACGGTGCGGTGATCGTAGGTGCTGGTGATGGTCATCACCGGCCCAATCGCGAGTTCGGCGCGCATGGCTGGATCCATGCGTCGCGTTTGCACGGGAACACCAATCGAACCGGTGGCAAGAATCAGCCCTTGCCCTTTCATCAAACGCGGAATACTGGACTCGGTGCCGAATCCGCCCGGGTTCGTGAGGCTAAAAGTGGTGCCTGCAAAATCTGCCGCACCCAACTTGCCGTTGCGGCCGCGCACCACCACATCTTGGTAAGCATCGTAGAACTGTTTAAAGTTCATTTTGTCGGCACCTTTGATGTTCGGCACCACCAAACTAGCTTGATCACCCTCGCCGACGGCAATCGCAATGCCAAGGTTGACCTGTTTGGGGGTCATGCGAAAACTCTTGCCGCCTTGGGATAAAAAATATGACTGCGCATTCGGCATCGCCGCCACGGCACGCACCATCGCATAAGCAATAAAATGCGTGTACGAAGCCTTGCCGAGCGCGCGGTCACGCATATGCGCGTTGATCAAGCGCCGGTTTTCATCCAGCACCTTGACCGGAATGGTGCGCACGGAAGTTGCCGTCGGCACCTCTAGACTCGCATTCATATTCCGCGCGATGGCCGCAGCCACCCCACGCAGGGGCTCTACTTCGACGCTATCCGAGCTCTGCGGAAGAGCGGAAGTGTCTTTAGGGGCAATACTTATAGGGTTTTCTTCAGCCTTCTCCGGCGCCACAGGTTGCGCAGTTTCGGTCTCGGCCGCAACACTTTTGAACCACAGAGCCCACTCCTCATCCACGCTCGCCGGATTCGTCCGCCAATGCTCGAACAAGTCTTCCACGTAACCGGCGTTGACGCCAAACTGCTCCTCGAAATCGATCTTCATGATTCTTGGTGGTCCTACGACACAAAGCGGTTGGATTGTACCGTTCTCGGGCTTTTGGGGGAATCAGTGCGGAAGCGCACAAAAAGTGCGCGGAGGGAACAAAAACCGCTCCTTCGGAGCTCTCTAGCTTGGCACGGCAATTGCATCATACGCTGTGTAGTGTGCAACTTAGAGGTTTAAAGAGAAAGTCTCCGTATTGGCAATCTAGAGTCGGTTTGGAACATGTTGGAAGGGGGAAACTCCAACGGTTTCAGGCCGGCTTATTTTTATTAGGCTGTGCATCAACGGAAATCCCTGAGGGCAACCATAGCGTTTTCAGCTACCTCGGCTTGGACAAAAATGTGGTCATGAAAATAGCCCGCAATCACGTTGGCGCTGATCCCATACTCAGCCAGCTTGGTGGCAAAGGCCGCCGTGAAACCAACCGCATCCAGGCTGGAATGAATATGCAGCGTGATGCAGCAGAAAACAAAATCATAAGGAATTTCATGCTCATCTGCTCTTCGTTTTGGAATGACCAGAGTGAGACCTTCACTTTCTATTAGCGCAGCAAATGGCTCCAAATATGCGTGATCGCCATACTCGGATTTCTCAAAGGAGCAAAATACAAACTCTCCGGCTAGCAGAGTAGGAGACATCGCAGACAACAAAATGTCTATGTGTTTTTCACCGTTCATGGTTTAGGTTCTCCCTTGCGGGCTTGCGAGTCCGCAGAAGAAGTATAGCGACGGTTTGTATGACGGAGTGTTTAGTCGTTTCCAGGAGATGAGTCTTCGATTTGGTCTGGATAGAGTTGCGTTATTTCACCTGCCGGACAATCCACGCCGCTAGAGCCGCCGAAAGTTTCCTGGCCAATCTTCATCGCATAGCGCCCCGCCGGCACTCTAAAAGCCAGCCATCCACCTTTCGAAGAAGCCGTCAAAATTGGAGTAGACCAAGTCCCCTCTTTCCTGGACGCTGGCCAATGCAGAGCAGAAAACAACCTACCTTTAGGAAAGGTAACGCGCTGTCCATGCTCACTAGCTGGGGTGTTGCTCGCCGAGGAGAGAAGTTCCACTAGCGCCAATTCTAAATCCCAAATAACTTGACCTGTGGCGTTACGGTAAAGCCTGCCTGGGAATGCACTATCTTTTGCCACGGAAAAACCACTTAGGATCGGGCCGCCGCTTTGCCGGTGTAAGCTAGCTGGCAAATTCAGAACAACATTTTGAACGAGTGGGTTCAACTTTTCATCAAGTGGAACTACACAAACCCCATTCAGGTCGATGAGCTCTTGGTTCACCCGGCCAC
This sequence comes from uncultured bacterium, assembly GCA_937919925.1. Classification (GTDB taxonomy): domain Bacteria; phylum Planctomycetota; class UBA1135; order UBA1135; family UBA1135. The sequence goes on from CALFOT010000089.1 coordinate 6,102, forward strand.
CGATAACGGGAATTCCATTCATTCGAATGAGGATTTTTTCGCGACCAGCAGCAACCTCATGAAGAGTAACGGCTATGTCTTGGTCAATGATTTGAATGTACTGATAATCTAAATACACGCCCCATTCGTTCTCTAAAAGCAACCGTTGATGATTCATCACTGTCTCTATCGATACCTCCAATCTAAAAGCTGGGTGATAAAATTCTGCCGCTCCATTTGCAAATGGAATACATGCGGAATGATATTTTCCATGTTGATTTCTAAAAACTAGCTCTAGCTCCTTGCCAGAATCCACAGAGGGCCCTTCCAGACTTACACTGATTCGGTGCAGCATCTGGTCGATGATGACCAATCCTTCGGAGGCTTCATACTCTCCTATTGATATCTTTGCCGGCATGAGGCGCGCTTGCGCCGTTGAAAAACCTCCCGTCCAACCAGATTCCAAAACCACCGTTTCGCCAACAACCAAACGCTGCCACCGAGATTCCCCTAGATCTTGCTCTACATCTGCGAAGTAGGGATAAATAGACCTCGCCTCCACCCAAGAGCCTTCCGGAATATGGATGTCATCAAGTTGCACTCGCAGCGGCGTGTCATCCACCGTTATTCGAATCCGGTCCGCTAAGACTTCCACTTGATGGTCTGGAATTTCATAGGAATATTGAAACCAAATGCGCCCACTCGGAAGCCGTAAGAAAATAAAATCCGGTAGTGCATGCACCTTATCAGCACTCGCAGCATGCCCCCACCCAGCAACACTAGGCAAAAAACCATCGGCTGTGGTGCGCTGAATTTCACGTACTCGTTCCCCTTGACGCAGCTCCACATCTGCAACAGGGGCCCCATCAAGATAGACCAGCTGAACGGGCAGCACCTCACCACGGAATAACCTGACAATGCGTGTGTCGCCATTTTTCTTTAGAGCGCAATCATTGGGCGCATAACCCTCTGCAGTGGCTCTGCCGATTAACGAAGAGTCCGCGAGCCAAGCAGGTGCAACAAAGCGGCCGTCAGCATCGGTGATTCCATGGGCGACTTGTTCCACAGAATTTTCACGCAGCCATGGCCCGCTAGAACCAACTGAACTCCAATCGAGAAAAACGTCCAGGGTGGCATTGGGGATAGGCTTTCCCGTTTCGCCGTCGCGTACGACGATGACTGTTCCTTCTTCAGGGGGTGGAAGGAGGTGAATGAGTACTGGCCCATCGTCAGCTTTCAACGGCCTCAGGTGCACCATGCGGGCCATTCCTTCATGGAAAGCAGCAACGGTCGCTATGGTTTTGGAATCCATTTGGAAATCGAAGGAGCCATCTTGTAGGGAAGTCGTTTGGAAGAATTCCCCCGCTTGCCACATTTTCACTTCGGCGCCAATGACAGGATCTCCTTGGAAAAACACGCGACCAACACGCGTTTCCTTTTCAACTTCGATATCAAGCACGGCCTCTTTGTCTGGCGGATTCCAATCCATGCGGTCAATTTTGTGCGCCTTCTGCACTTCTGGAGCAACGGCAACCACTAAACCCGACGCCACCACTTGAGAAACAACGATTGGTTCTTTGATTGCCAACGGGGTATGAGGCATCATCTTCCACAAAACGATTGCTCCGCAAAACACCACTACCGAAGCCAGCATCCAGTGCTTGGATGGCGTCAGCAGAGAAAGCGGTGCTGCAAGTTTCCCGGCAGAAGGGGCCAACAGCAAACAATGCGCTTTCCAGTCGCGGCCACTTTGCTCCATGCTGCGACGCATCTCTTGCAATGCGCGATGCAGACGAACGCGCGCAGCTCCTTCAGTGATTTGGAGCAACTCGCCAATTTCCTTGAATCTGCATTCTTCATAAAAGCGCAACACAATCACTTCACGATGATTCGGTGACAGGGCCTCCACCACGTAGGTCAACTCACGATGCGTTTGCATAATGTCGAGCTGCTCGATTTGTTGCACGCCACGATTTCGCTGCGCCACCTTTAGCTCACGCGCCCAACGCCGACTGTTACCGCGAATTTCGTTTTTTGCCGTGTTGAAAGTGACTGCTGCCAACCACGCTTTTAAAACTTGTCCAGTGCGACGCGGTTCGGCAAGTGCTTTAAGCAGCACCTCCTGTGAGACGTCTTCAGCAAGCGCATAGTCGCGCAAGTTGGCATAAGCGAGATTGCGAATCCAGCTCGCATGCTGCATGAGCTCCTCGAGATCGGTGATTGATTTCTTGCCGTCCATATTAGGAATACACCGGCCGCGGCGTTGGCGTTACAGCCAGTCTAGATCTCCGCATGGGAGAACCACGGTTAAGAGTGGGCGGATGCCGCGTTGGCACCCGCAGCTGCCTGCCGAGCTTGCAAGATTGTCGTCGGCACTCGGGCTCCAACCAAAGGAGGCCGACGATTTGCTTTTAGCCGCCGGCTGCGTCTGCGCGGTTGACATGCCCTACTTTGAAGAAACAACCATGGAAAACCTCACGCTACCTCGCGGCTGGCTTCGGAACCCTCATGCAGAGCTGCAAACCCGGTGCGTTTCTTGGCAAGCGGGCGCGACTTTCCGCCATGGCTCGCACGGAAGGTGTCGAGCAGGCGGCGGGACTCTGGTTTCGGGTTGACGGCCCGATGGCTGGAAAGTCGCTCAATTTTGACAACATGCAGAACCGCCCCCTCAAGGGAACGAGTGATTGGCAACCTTACTCGGTAGCCCTTGATGTCGCAACGGAAGCCATCATGTTGGCCTACGGAATCTTGCTTAGCGGGGTGGGCAGCGCATGGATTGCCGATATGCACATTGAGATTACCGAACTCGCTATTCCGAGCGCGAACCTGAAGATTGGAAAAAATAACGCTCCGGAAGCCCCTGTCAATCTTTCATTCAGCGACGGATCCGCCGCCAATGGCAACGAGCGACTTTAGCATTTCATGAGTACGCCTTTCGCTTAGGGCCGCGAGAACGTGCTCGGCGGCAACGTTAACGCTGACCGAGGATTCATCGAAAATTCGTTGACCTGCGGCTGATAACTTCACCAAACTCACCCTGGCATCCCGTTTATTGGCCTCTTTGCGCACTAATCCGATTTTCTCCATGGGTGAAACAATCCGCGTGACTCCTGAAGCGGAAAGGCCGATTTGTTCGGCCAAATCAATGCGCCTCATCATTTTTCCTTCCGTTTGGCTTAGTTGAAAGAGAATCATGAACTCAGAAAAACTGATCCCGTGAGCACTCAGGCAGCCATCCAATTTTTTCGAGAGGATGGTGTGCACCACCGCGTAGTTCATGCAAATTTTTGTGTGTAGTGAGAGCGCGCCCATTGAGTTTAGTTTCCGTATGCTTGAGTGGTCAAGTATACGGGAAGTTTCCTATCGGTCAAGGGGTTTTTAACCCCTGTCACCATCAAGCACCTACGCTTTAGCTGGTTAGTAAGCCTGCACTTGCAGTGCCATTCGCGAAAGCACCATCAAATAGATCCGCCGCCGACCAACCGAGCCAATCCCGCACGACTTCACTGAACACGGCGCGAAAATCTAGGCCTGCTTTGAGATTGCCGTCGTCTAAATCAGTAAGGCTTGTGGCGGCACCGATCATGCCACCACGCGCACCGCCGCCAATCACAAACATGGGGCCCGCGGCACCGTGATCGGTACCAGCGGAACCATTCTCAGCAAGGCGTCGGCCAAACTCGCTGTAAATCACCACCATGGTTTGTGCCGCGCGACCAGCGAACTTGAGGTCGTGATGGAATGCGGCCGTGGCATCGCCCAGTTGCTTCAGCAATGCAGCATGGGCTCCTGGCTGGAGCGCGTGCGTATCGAAACCACCGAGGCGCGTCCACATGACTTGCGGGCCATCATCCGCGCGCGCCAAACGCGCCATCAGTTTTAGGCGATCGGCCAAACTAGAATCCGGGTAGTTGCTGCCGGCAGGAATGCGCGCGGCGACTTCGCGTAAACGCGTGGATGTAGAATAAGCCAACGACGAAGCTTGATGAATCATCGCCAAAGCGCCGCTTTGAGTCATGTCTTGGGGAAGTTGCGGCAATGTTTCTACATAAAAATTCGCCAAGTCGCCAACCGTTAAACCGGCCGTGACAGCAGTTTTCAGCAGCAACGGTGCTTCCGAAACACCCAGCGCTACGGGTGGCAACTCGCCAGCATTTTGACGAGCGGCGGCAAGACCAAGCCAGCCGGTGACGGGCTCTGGCGTGTTGCGGCACCCGCCATGCCAAATATCGCGCGAAACAAAATGCGAATAATCTGGACGATCATAGCCAACGCCTTGCACCACACTCAACGCGCCTTGCTCATACAAATCACGCCAAGCGGCCAACGCAGGGTGCAAGGCAAAATCAACATTTAAGGAATGCAAATCGGGGCCCTTCAATCCCAGCTCCGGACGCGCTTTATAGTAAGCATCGTTGCTCACCGGAATCACAGTATTTAAGCCATCATTGCCCCCGTCGAGGAAAATCATCACCAAACGATTCTTCGTTGCCGGGGCAAAGGGTGCTGCCCAGGAGGTTTTCGGCAAAAGTATGGCGCCGGCACTTGCAGCGCCTGCCAAACGAAGAAATTCACGGCGGGTTTGATTCATGACAGGTGGTACTCCGGTAAACACATCACCGAATAAGCCGTTTCTTGCAGCAGCGTTGTAGTGACGCGATTCGGCGAGGATTCGAGCTGTTTTTGCAACAAAAAGTGACGTTGGGTGTTGAGCCCAGTTGGCAAAAGAGCGGCAAGCACCTCATTCAATAACGCGGCGCACTGCAAACGATGACGGGTTGGAAATAGTTTTTGGAGGGGCGCATCACGCAGCAGGCCACGGCTCCCAGCGGCGACGGCGGAGGCGAACTTGGTGCGCTCCAACCATGCTGCAGTATGAATCCAAGCACTACCGCCTTGCCAACCCTGCACCCCAGGAGGCTCAAATAATTGCTGCCCCATGAGGCTGCACGCGGTATCCATCTCGCGCGGATCGGGGCGACCACTCAGGGCGCGGATCACGCCGACGACATAATCCACGGGGGATTTGATTAACGAGAACATCGAGGAACTCGCATGAAAAGCCCGTGAAGCCAGCAACGTGCGCACCAACCAGCCACTATCTAAATCATGATCGCGCCAACGCTCGACCAGTAATTGCAGAACTTCTGGAGGAGCCGACGGCGACACGTAGTAACGCCACAGCTTCTCTGCCAAAAATTCCGCGCATGCCGGTTGGCGCACCGTGAGGTTGATCAAATCCGCGCCATTTTGAATGTTCTTGCCAAACACGGTTTTCGCATCTGGATCATGCAGCATCTTCTCGAAGGTAAAGACACCTTGGCGCACGGTGTTGCCGGTAAGTGCGCGCGCAGCCTCGCGAATATCCATTTCGGTGTAGTTGCCGGGACCTAAGGCAAACAGCTCGAACAGTTCCCGCGCGAGGTTTTCATTCGGCAAACCGCGGCGATTCGAATCGCCATCTAAAAAACGCAGCATTGCCGGATCCTCAATCATGGCGTGCAGCAACTTGCGAAACGGTCCGGCTCCCAAAACCAATAAAGTACTATGCTGAGCCAACATTTGCTGGCCGTCGTTTATTTTGCTCCAAGTGGTTGCGAAGTGGTCGTGCCAAAACACCGCCAAACGATTGCCAAGCGCATATTCATCTTGCGCCAACTTCATCAGCCACCACGACGCCAGCCGCGGGCGCTCATTGGTAGCAGCCAGAGCAACCCCACTCGCGCCCCAAATACTCTCAAGGCTGATATCGCTGGGTTGAAATAACTTTTCTACAACCGCATCCGCCGGTTTGCGCTGCAGCTCCTCAACCTGCCCCGGCATAGGGCCACCAACGGCGCGGCGCAGCAAATGCGCGACATGATGGGCATCCCAAGGGCCGTGACCTTGTTGTGGGTCATAGGCTTCTAAAGCCGCAAACGGATCTTGCGGCATGGGGATGAGGGGGCCGAGAGCGAATGTCATGGTTCTGGCAATCCTAAGGCGCAGCGTGAATTTCCACTTGCATGGACATCAGGCCACCGTCAAGACGGCTTCGAATACTAGCCCTATTCAATATAGCCAAGCCGGACATCAGCATATCGATAAAACTCCTGGCCGCTTCGATATCCCCCCCTTCCTTGAGCAGACGGTTTGCCACTAGGATGTTGCGATCGCGTTCGAGGATTTCGAGCAGTTGTGGCATCTGCAAATCAAACCATAAACCGTGTGCTGCCACCATCTGGACTGGGGCAGCTGCAATCTCTTGCAACAGCGCTAACGACGAGGAAATCCAAATGGCGCCATCCTTGCCGAGGAACAACGACGGCGACAGATTGTGACGTGCAGCAAGCGCTTGGCCCGGGGCTGCACTCCGAAAACTGGCTGAATAAATACTGCCCTGTTCGGTTTGCTCAATATTTAGCATCAGAGGCTGCTTGCCCTTGCCGCCACCATCTAAATTCGCAATCGTGACGCCGGCCAAAAATGCGCTGGCGAAAGCATCCGCGAGGTCTTTCGGAGCATCTTCCTTCAGGCGCAAACCGATGGCGCCACCGGGATATTCAATCGGCAAATCAAGGCGCGCGGATTCGGGCAAAACCGAGGCGAGTAAACGGATATCACTCTCTAGCCAAGCAAAAATTTCTGGACCCGGATCACGCCCGAATAACAAGGCCAGGGTGGCGTCACCCTCGACCGTTGCAGCGACCGCACGGTCCTGCATGTACAACTCCCGCGCAGTCCACCAAACACCGAGATCACGCGTGAACACACCTTGCAAGACCAAATTGCTGAGTAGTGGCATCGGGACTTCATAAGGAGCGGGGAAAAACGGCGCGTGGGTGGCGGGGAGTTCGGCCGACGTCGGCGCGAAAAAGTCCAGCGCGATTTCTCCCGTTGCCGCACGCAAAGAGCCGCCCATCCACGGTGCGGTGCGCAAAACTTCATGAATATCACCGAGTAAATACGAAGCACCGGCGTCTTTGGGTAATTCCGGATAGTCGTTCGTGCGGTACAGATCGGCCGACACCCAAAGCACTGCCTGGCCGCCGCGCTCCGCAGCAGTGCTGCGACAATCCGCCGGCACCGCAGCCGCTAACAATTGGGCAAATGGGATCTCCAAATAGCGCTGCAGTAGAGCGGCATTGGTGCCAAACGCAAAACGATCTTCCGAGCGCCCCAGGCTGAACTTATCGATCGTCACCTGCCACGACTCTCCCGCCATAGCGCTGCGCGGGATACCCGCAAAACCCAACAACGGCAGCAAACAATCTTGGGCCAACTCGCCGTCGTTGCCGCTGGTCAATAAAGAAAAATCAAACTCACCGGGGCCTGCGCCGGGAGTCACCAACAACAGGGCGCCGTCGCCAGCCAAAGCGGCAAGAAACTCTGCGGGGTGGCCTTGTGCCGGAGCCAGAAACGTTTGCCAAGCCACCAACGCCATGGGGTACTGCGGCAATTCGGTAAGCGTTGCCCAGATGGAGGATTCCAGAAACTTGTGCTGGAACTGGCTATCGAGCAGGGCACCAAATAGTTGTTGCGGCGCGACGATTTCAAGCGCCGCTAACGGGACTGGCAAGCTGCCAATCACATCAGAATTGGGCGCAGCACCAGCTTGGGGAAGCAACAAGATTAGGGTGAAGGCCAACATGTTAGGGATGTGACCAAGCGAAAGGCCGTGTGGTTGCAGCCTTTCGCAGGGTTCTTGTTGCCTACCCGCGAAGCTTATTGCAGTTTGTTTAATTCTACACCCAAGCTTGGCGACTTCTGTTTTTCTTGCAAGTTCTGGGAGCGGGTTTCTTGCTGCAAGCCGTTAAAGCCCCGCACATTATCCAAATACGAATTGGAATCCAGCAGGTCTTGTTGCATGCGCTTGTCATCTTGGCTCGGAGCGAATTCACTATCTAGCAAGAGTCCAGCCCCCTGAATCGTGCCGCGATAGAAGGCATAATGACGCCCGCCATGCCGCGCGATGACCGTGGCCGCGCCGTGGAACCCATCTGCAAGATAGAGGCCACGTGGATCGGTGCGTCCGGAGATGAAGTTGTTGTCCATCGCGCCAATCACGCGCACATCAACATCGCGCAAATAGCTCCCTTCTTTACGATCCACTGCTTGGACACGCACACTATTGCCGCTGATTTGGGCGACTTCCAGTTCAAAATCGCTGACCAGCACCATACCCGAAGCGTGCATGGCTTCGGAACGGCAAATCACCAAGTAGGCGCCAGCTTCCGGCAGCTTGAGCTCCACTTCAAAATCCTGCTGACGCATCGAGCCGTTGTCCGGCAGCTTCACGCTGCGGCGAATGACTGGTTCAATGCCAGCGAGGTTTACGGAGGTTATTCCGGCAAGGTTTTTCTCGCGTAGGTAGAGAGTCATGAGATCCACTGGATAAACCAGCAACTCGGCACGATCGATGTTGCGGTAATGCAACTCGAGCTTGGCCTTATCGCCAGGGGATACTTCGGTGACTTCGTCCACCGTCAACGCGCGCCGACGGAAACCTTCCAGAACCAATGCGGCATCTGCGAAAACAGTTTGGACTTGCGCGTAGTAACTTGCAGCGTTGACAAAATCGCGCTTGGCGTGATGGATTTGCGCGAGAATGTACAGTGCGAGATTGCGGTTCTCAGAATACGTTTCATGACCGAAATCATCGGTGTAAACCGTATCCGCAATACCCTGCAACAACTTGGTGGATTGTTTGTCGTTGCCCATGGTCCACTCGGCAACTGCTTGAGTGTAAACAAAAGCATCGTTGAAACTCGGTTGTTTGTAACGCGCGGCAAACTCGGCAGCCAGGCGCGAGGCGTTTTGGTAATCCTCTAAATCCAGGTTTGCACTAATCAAGTTCAACGCCGCATCGGGTGCGATTGGATTATCTGCGTAGAGCCCCAAGAAACGCTGTAGCAACATCACACTTTCGTACAACAAAACGGCGCGATCACGCTGCGCTAAGCGCAAACTACGATCGCTGTGAGCTTGCGGTGCTGCCATCATCAAACGGTCCGCTAGGGTCAGAGCAGTTTCCACCACCGCCGGGAAATCCGGATAGGCCAACCAAAAACGATGCAAGGATTCGGTGGCGGCGTGGAAATCGTTTTGCTCCTCAAGTACGCGCACCACCTGCAAATCCAAACTAAAGGTCTCTTCGGCGATGGCAGACAAAACGCGTGCGGCGCGTTCGTATTCGCCAAGATCCCGGTACGCCGCGGCGATGACAGCCATACGTGCAAAAGAAACCGTCAGCGTTGGGTTCTTCTCCTTGAGAATCTCGAAAAACTTCACGATGCGGTTGGCGTCGTTGCGGTCAATCGCGAGCTCCAGGGAAATGCGCGATGATTCCAACAGCGCCGAGCGATTCAAGTTGTCGCCAAACTGATCCTCCAGGATGCGCATGTGCTCCCAGGCGAGATCAAAATCCTTGCGCTGGTATTCCGCCAGGCCAAGCTTGTACAACTCATCTGGAGTGGCGCGATAGGAATCACTGGAAGCCACACCCCGCGGCAAAACTTCCAAGGCGCCAAAATGGCCCACGCCAAATACGGATGGATCATAAGCGCTGCGCACCGTCACCGGCAGTAAACGGTATTTCCCTGGCACCAAACCACGCAAACGGAAATCAATCGTGTAAGCGGAACCATTGGTGCCGCTGACGTCAACATATAAACGCCCATCTTGCTCCTTCCAAGATTCCACCGAGCCACTCACCGAGTTTTCCACCACATGCGTTCCCGCAGGCAGCGGGATTTCCACACTGATAAAATCTTGCGCCTTGGCCTCTTCGGCATTGTTGTACTCGCGCGCAATCACGATATGCATTGGCGCAGAGTTACCAAACTCTAGCTGGGTAATTTCATTCTGCCACTGACGCACCGTGCTATCCACGGTGGTGAATCCACTTTGAATTTCCTGCCCGTTGTAAACAGCGGGCGACGCCAGCAAATACGTGCGCCAAACGCGCAGGATTTTACCTTGGTTTTCTTTCGGTTGCGTATCGAAGCCTTCTAGCGTAGCCGTGAAGTGTGGTTTGCCACGGCCCTTGAGTTGCAGCTGCATATGGACTGCGTGCTGGCCGGCGACTTGCGCCACAAGCCCTTGTAAATCAACACTCGTATTGTGCGCACCCAACTGGAACGTTTGCGGCTGCCCGTTGGCCACCGTCACGGTGACTTCCGCCTCACGATCCAACAAGCCTGAAACCGTGCGATGCGCACTGATTGCGGCAAGCGCCATGCCATGCGCCCCTTCACCATACCACGGACGTTGCTCCATCAGAGATTGTTCGAGCTCCACAATCGCGGAATGCGTTGGACTGATTTTCAAGGCTGCCGTTAGCAGCAGAGCCTGTAGCTCCACCGGCGAGCTGCACCATGAAATCGCATCAAATGGAACCTTGGTATCACGACGCAAAGCAATTTCCAGCATGTCGTTTGCCATGCCCTTACTATCGAGCCGATTCAGCGTCAAAGCAGTATAGGCCGCAGCCGCAGGACTCAAACGGTCACGCATACGGTGCAGACTATTGGCCAAACCAAAATCAACGTGGTCGGAGAGACTCAATGCGTAAAGCACAATCGCGCGCGAAAACGGCAGTTGGTTTGCCGTTCCGCTTAGCGAACTCGTCAAATGATTCCGCCCCGAGCTAAGCGTTTGGGAAGGCACATTCAAGCCGAAGGTAGAAGCCGATTCGAGCGCAATCATGACGCGCGCCGAAACTTCAAATTGAGTGGCATGGGTGCGACTCGACCAAGCCCAGCCGCCATCAGTTTGCTGCGTGGCAAGCAAGGTAGTGACCAAGCCATTGGCCTTGTTCAGCAGAGCGTTGTAAGCCGGATGATCACTACGGCGCGTATCGCGTAAATGTTGTAGCACACCAAGCACGCCCAATAACTCCCCCGCAAATTCGGGGTTGCGCTGCGGACCATCATGGCGCAAAACGTGACCGCGTTGCAAGTAGGGCGCCGCACCGGCAAGCGCCTCTTCCACCAACAATTGATCCAGGCCCAGCCCAATGTGTAAATTCCATCCCGCGGCGCTGTAGTTACCACCCGCCGGAAGTTGCAGCGTGAAATCGCTGCTGGAAAGCAGTTGACCCGAATGTTGTGCGGCAACCGCCAAACCCCAGGGTGCTACGCGCACCGGGCGTGCAGTCGATGCTTCCACATGAAAAACTTCGCCGCCTTGGTTCGCTTCAAAATGACCTACTGCTGCCAACCGCACTTGGACATCTGCTGAGAGGCCGCCAGGAACCAGGCCCGGCAAATCCATTGGCACGTCGACGACAGCCGAGCCATCAAAATGCAAAGTTGCCTCAACGATTTGCGCGCCACTTGGATAATTCACGGTGACGGCAAGCGTGACGTCGCCAGCCAAACCAGTGAGATTATGCGCGCGTGCCAAAACCGCAGCGTGGTCGCCTTCGAGAAGCACCGATGGCGTGCGTAACTCCACCAAAAAATCCGCACGCGAAATGACCGACGCCGTTCCTTGTCCAACCGCCGTGCCCTGATCCACCCCGCGGCACATCAAACGCCAGCGCGTGCTCAGCTGCGGTGCAGTGAAGGTGATGGTGGCGTGACCTTTGCGGTCGGTAATGATGCGCGGCTGCCAATCCGCAGTGAGAGCATCCAACATTTCTTCATCAACTTGCCCGACCAAGGCATTGCCGACCACAGCAGAGCGCCCGAAAGCTTCACTGATTCCGCCGTCCTTACTGGCGTTACCGCCTTTCCCGCCACCGCGACCGCCGCGGCCGCCGTAGCGTCCACCAGCACCACCGCCCAAGCCAACATTGTTGTTCCATTCGTCTTCGCCGGCATAGCCGAGTTCTTCCAACTCCATTTCCTCCGCGGGCGCAGCGAAGCGAGCACTCTGCGGCGACCGCGCGCCCAACTTAACCGTGCCTGGGGGAATCGTATCCCCAGGTCCCGTGTATTCACCCGCACGACGCAATTTCTCGGTGGCCCGATCCTTGCCTTCCACCCACGCCTCTTCGGCCTTCAAACGTTGATCTTCGGCTAACAGCGCGGCCGCGATCTCGCGCGTAACTCCCACGTAGTTAAAAACATTGCTCGCTTGCGTAGTGAAATGATTGCGTCGTTTCCCCCGGCCATGGAATTCGCTAAGGATATTTCCAGAAAGGTCCGGAAACATTTCAAACAACGAAGCATCGACAGCTGCAAAAGATAACTCCGCAGAAACCGGCTCACCGAGATGATTGCGAACTTCCACATCCACTTCCACCACTTCACCGGGATGCACCACTTCTTTGCGTGGAATCATCTTCACCACCAAATTGCGCACGACGCCAAAGCCACGTTCGGCCGAATGAAAGTTGTTCTCGTGCATGAGGTTGACCGTCACCATCAAATCCGGGAAAAATTTATCCGGTACATCCACATCGAGTGCCTGGACACCTTCTTGCAAAGAAACCAAACGATAATCCAAAATGCGGCCACCTTCAAAAGTCACCAGTGCCAAACCACTTCCTGCGCGGTTCACCACTTCGAGTGGAATCTTGCCACCAACGCTTACGTTTGCTACGTCGGACAACAAACGTAGTTTGGTACTGTCGTCGTTGCCAGAAACCATAAATTCCACGCGCGCACTCACCGGATTCCCAAAACGATCCGTGCCCTCTGCAATCACCACGTGCTGGCCACCTTGCTGCGCCATAAGCTGTGCCGTGAAGGCTCCCTGTTGATCCGTAGTAACAGATTGGCGGCTCACTTCTTCCTCAATCCAGCGAGAACGCGCATCTTGGTAACGACGCAGGAAACGCAACTCCATTGCCTGTTCCATGGCAACACCATCTGGCCGTAGCGTACGCAGCTCGATGGGGATAGACCGACCTAGTAAGTACACACTTTCGGGTGGAGTGATGCCCACGCGGAAACCAGTCGCCGACAACAAGCGCGTGCCATCGGCATCGACATTTTGTTGCGGGAGGGTAGCCACGAAAGACAGCGCGCCGGTAGTGTCGAAATCACGCGTAGGGAAAACTAAATGATATTCTCCCTTTTCATCGGTGTGGGTCATGACCGCCGCACTGCCGGGCAAATCAATGCGCAAAACCGCATTGGCGACCGGTTCGCCATAACTATATTTTGCGCGTACGGTGAGATTGATTTCTTCGCCGCGATAGTAAACCGGGCGATCAAATTCCAAATCTATCTCCACACGCTTCACCTCAAAGGTTCGCACCACAAAGTTCGCGCGGTGTTTGCGACCACTCGGTGATTCACAATTCACCGCATAGATTCCACTCGGAGCACCAGCCGCCAAACGCGTGGAACCAAACATCGTGCCAAAATCACTTAACGCAAGTTCCTCCTGGTAAACCGCTCGGCCACTGCCGTCGGTCATGGTGACGCGCCATTTTTCTCCCTTTTTGAAAGTGTAAACGCCTTCATCCACTTCGCGCAAAACCGCCCGCCAAGAAACTAAGGCACCCGGTTGATAAGCAGAGGCGTCGGTAAACACAAAACCGCTTGGCTCCAGCGATTGCACCACTTGCGCGTTGGCCACCCAATTCTTGGTGGTGGCCACGCCACGCTTATCTTGGGCGAAGACACGTACATCCATCACCCCAGACAAATCAAAATCATGGAAATCGATTTGGGCGACGCCGTCGCGGCCCGTCGTGGCCTCCAACATCTGCGGCGCCTCCTCGCCTTCCCTTTGCACAGCAATCACTAACTCCACCCCCGCTGCACCTTTGTTGTGAAGCATGTCTTCAGCAAAAACCAAGGCGCCTTCGCGAGAGGACTTCACGATGATGTCGATGTCGCTGCGCATGACCAAAGTGGTGGCGCGCTTATCTTTCGAACTCACCACCACAGCCCACACACCCACGCCTTCCACCGGCAACTCTACCGAACGCGTGTAGGGGCGATAACGGTCGAACTCTTCCAGGTTAAACTCGAACTCTTTGTCGGCGGCAATTAAATCCAGGTCCAAGTCCTCGATCAAACGATCGGAAAGGTGCTTCCGAAAATAAGCCTCAAGATCCAAACGATAAATCTCCACCGTCACAGCTTTGATATTGCGCAAATCCAACTCAAAGTTTGCCGTGTCATTGCTGCGCCATACACGCTTGGTATGGATAGCCAAACGCGGCTGCACCATGGCGGCCAAGCGATCGCGCGCACCGCTTGCATATTGCCCAAAATTACAGCCGCGATAACTCTCCACCGCTCCTTCGAGATCATCAAGCTCCAGTTCGCGGTAATAACCCGTGCTGAATAATGCGTGCGAGGCTTCTTCAGAAGTAGGGTACTTGGCGATAAGGCGCGACCAATCAGCAATGGCACTGCGATAAAAATCCGCCCGCACCTCACCCTCGACGGCACTTCCTTGCTGCTGCTGAAGATCACCAATGCGATACAGAATCTCGCGCACGCGATTATCCAGCGGATGGGCGGCAAGAAACTGTACATACGCAGCACGCGCGGCCTCCCACTTCTGTTCCGTTTCCCAAAGCCTACCCAAACTGTATTCGGCATCGAGGATGCCAGCTTGCGACGCCGCCCAATCTTCTCCTTCCGGGAATAAGGAAACATAACGCGCGAAAGCGGCACCGCCTAATGCATAATCACCGCTGGAAATATAAGCCTGCGCCAATTCAAAATGCGCTTTCTGACGCAAACTCACATGCTGTTCCAACGCCTCCAGATTGTCGCTTGCTAATACCGGCATCTCCAAAAAAGACTGGAAGGCAGCAATGGCTTCGGCGATTTCACCGTTGGCCACGCGCAGTTTGGCAATTCCAAATGCCGCGCGTGGCGCCTTCATATGTTGCGGATGTGCGGCGAGAAAACGTCGGAATGCACCAATCGCCCGCTTTCGATCAGAAGAGTAGTCGCCGTAGGTGAAACCAAGCGCATACAAAGCCAGGCCGTGTAATTGATCCAGCGCTGGGTCTTCGCGTAAGTCGGTTAAATCTACGGCAAGGTTTTCGTAAACTCGGCGCGCTTCTTCCAGTGAGCCATGTTGCCGCAATGCTTGCGCATATGCGTACTGCACTTGGTGATCTGGGAACTCTTTTAGTAACGATTCATACGCACCGGCTGCACGCCCCCAATCTTTCAGCTCTGCGTAACACCACGCTACACGACCCAATGCATATTGCCGTTGATCGGCGGGGATGTCGAGCTCCAAACCCTTCTGATACAAAACGATGGCGCTCTGGTATTCGACTGTTTCCAAACTCGCGGCGCCCGTCTGCTGCGCCGAAAAACCATCCGCCAAATCAAAATAAATCGCCGCCAATTCACGCTGCCGCTCTGCCCCACGCAACCAGCTCACTTCGCTTTCCCAAATTTGCTCCGCCCCTTTCCAGTCACCCGCTGTAGATAAAACTTCAGCGTGATGAAAGCGCGCCTTATGCACCCACGGTCCAGCGGTGAAATCTTTTTCGACTCGTTCAAAAGCAGCAATTGCCGCAGTGCCTTGGCCCATACGCTGCTGCGCAATGCCCTCAAGGTAGTACCAAAAACCAGTGGCGTCGGGATGATTCTTCTGCAAATCATCAAGCGTGCGCAGCGCAGCATCCAACTTGCCATCCAGCAACTCCACCCGCAACTGCTCTGGCATAGGTGGCGAATCCTGCAGTGCAGATTGTGCAAAAGCCTGGGAACTGAACCACAGGCAACACAAGCCTGCGAAAAAATGCAATCGAAGCGAAGTTTTCATGGAGCCCTAAGGGGAACGCGGTCAAGTACTTTTGGTTCACAGCAACTGCTGTGCCCAGAAAGAACGACCCCAAACCTAGAAGATTGGGACTTATCTGCCCATTCTCTCCCCGATAATACCCACATGCCCCCCGCCAATCTGCCCGACAGCTTAGTCCCCCTTTGGGAACTTGCGGCCGAAGTTGGCTTAGAGCTGCGTGGCACTTTGCCGACGGCACCACTTGCGCCCGAGGTGATGGAGCGGTTTTCGCGCTGGCTGGCGGAAGGGCGTGCCGGCGAGATGGATTATTTACACAAGGCCAGTGAAGTGGGTGGGAATCTTGTGGATTGGAAACCCTGGGGTAAAGGCGTGGCCCTATTTGCCCTACCTTATGCTCGCCAGGGCGGCGGCTTTCGAAATGGGGGCCGAGTGGCGCGTTATGCCCTTGGCAAGGATTACCACAATCGGATTGGCCGGCAATTACAGAAACTCGGTAAACGTTTACGCGCAGCTGGGTTCACGCAAACTTTTCGGGCTACGGTGGATGCCGCCCCGGTGCTGGAGCGGGAGTGGGCCATCCGCGGTGGGCTAGGCTGGCGCGGAAAAAACACGCTTTTGATTCACCCGGAACATGGCCCGTGGGTCATGCTGGGCGAATTGGTCATGGATGTGGAGCTACCCACGTGGTCGCCACCACCCGCGCGCGTCGCCACCTGCGGCAGCTGCACGAATTGTTTGGATCGATGCCCCACCCAAGCGTTGACGTCGGCATACGAAATCGATCCACGGCTCTGTATCTCCTATTTGACCATCGAAGCCAAGGGAGCCATTCCTTTGGAGCTGCGCAAAAAAGTCGGAGATTGGGTGTTTGGCTGCGATATTTGCTCCGAAGTTTGCCCCTTCGGCGATAAAGAACCAGATCATGCGGCGGACTGGGGCTTACTTCCGGTCTTCGCAGAGCTCCGCTTGGAAGACTTGCTCACAATCTCTGAACAGCGTTTCCACCAGTTATTCACAGGTAGTCCACTGCGACGCACTGGCTGGACCGGTCTCCAGCGTAATGCTTGCGTGGTGCTTGGCAATCTACAACGCGGCAGCAAAGAGCTCGAATCTGCGGCTTTCCATTCTGCCGCTATCGTCCGCCGCCATGCCGTATGGGCGCTTGGTGAAATCGGGGAACTCGATGTGATTCGGCGCGTCTTAAAGGTGGAGACTGACCAAGAAGTACAAAAAGAGGCTGAATTCGCAATTCGGCGTTAACTCATTTAAAAACGAGGCTTTAGGTTGATTTTCCCGTTCTTTTCTCGCAAAAGCGACTTCCTCCACATCACCTAGTTTTAGGAATTTTGGAATATTTTGTTGTTTTAGAGAAAAAAGGCGAGCTAGATTTTCCATGAGCCCGCAAGGCTACCCCCTCTGCCCCATACCAGGATCATGAACAAGCAAAGCAACTTCTTTAGAGACACCAAGTTTTGCCCCCGGTGTCACGACTACGTGCGCTACCTTCAAAGCCTCGATTCCAGTTTCTGCGTCGACTGCGGCGGCAAAGTTCGCCTGTTCAGCGGACCAGACAAACGCGCCTTCTTGAAATCTCTCAAAGAGGAAAAAACCACGCGTCGTAATGGCTCGAAGTGGGTTTCCTGACCCAGTTCACTCCCCACAACCGCAACTCCATCCCCTCAACACCCTCCTATCCCCAAAGTCCCTCAACGCCCTGCCCCCACAGGGCGTTTCTTTTTGCCCAAGGAGCACCACGAGCAACCGGCAAAGGGAATAAAGTAGGTCGATGCGCTCCCGCCTTTGCCTGATTCTGACGCGTGATTTATGCGTGCTGGATCCCCTGTTGGTGGCGGCAGAAGCCGTTGCCGGCGGGGTAGACATGCTCCAAGTCCGGGAAAAAGACTGCTCCACGGCGGATCTCTATGCCTGGAGCTGCCAGGTAGTGGCCCTTGGAAGGCGCCTTCAGGTCCCCGTCCTGATCAATGACTCGGTGGAGGTCGCCATTGCCGCAGATGCCAGCGGCGTGCATTTAGGCCAAGACGATATGCGATTGGCCGACGCGCGCACTTTACTCGGAAAAAACAAGCTCATAGGCTTGAGTACTCACGATCTACAGCAACTAGAGGATGCAGCGCTCGCTGGAGCCGATTACGTGGGATTTGGCCCCGTATTCGCCACCCAAACCAAGGGATACACCGAGGGCCTTGGTGTAGAGCAGTTGACAGCCGCCACGCTTTTCACGCAGCTGCCCTTGTTGGCAATCGGTGGAATCACCGTGGAAAATGCGGGGATGCTTTGTGGAAAAGCAGGGTTAGCGGTCTCCTCCGCAATTTGCTCCAGTCGGCATCCGCAAAAAATTGCTTATGCCATGCGCGCTCAGGTCGTATATTGATTTCATGCGTTTCTTCCATCTCTCTACGGCTGCCGCTGCAATGTTAATTGCAGCCCCAGTGGTCGCTCAAGGCGCAGTGCAAGTAGGCGAAACACCTAACTTCACTCTTGGCGAAAATACCTACAACACCATGGGTAAAACGGAAGCCGCAAGCTTCCACGGCAAACCCACCTTGGTCGAATTCTGGGGCACCAAATGACCGAGTTGTATCGGGTCGTCCGTGCCGGCGGCCCTCAAGTTGAAAGAAGAATACGGCGATGATTTGCAAGTCATTTTCGCCGAGTCGCAAAATAGCGGCTACGAAAAATCCATCGCCGACGCGCTGAAGTACGGCTGGCTAACCCATGATGTCATTTGGTCCTCAGACTACCTGTTTAGCACTGGCAGCAAGGGCTTACCGAGCTTTGCTCTCCTGGACGCGGAAGGTCGTGTCGTTTTAAAGGGGAGCTCCAGTGATCTCAAGGGCAAGATGGAAGACGAAATCGAACGCATGGTGCAAGAATTGAAAGCTGGCCCTGCGGATATGCCAAAGGCCGTTGCCAAAATCTACAGCGAGCTCAATAAAGGTGGCCACGCCAAAGCCTTAATCGCGGCAGAGAAACTGAAGGCCAAACCTGGTAGCAAAGATACCGAAATGGTCCTCAGCGCTACTGAGTCCGCCATCGCCAACATTCATGCCAATCTCGATAGCCAACTTGCCCGTGCCGATTGGCTGTTGCAAAACGGCTACCCTACGCAAGCAAAAGAACTCGTTTCTAATCTGCTCAAGGGAGTAAAAGATAACGCCGACATGACTGCCAAAGTCGAAGCCAGCCTGGCCAAATTTGAAGGCGAAGAAATTGCTGCGCAGCTTGCAGCGGATAAAGATTTGTCCAAACTACAAAACAAATTGTTCGCGGATAAAAACGGCGAAAAAGTTAGCGATAAGCTTTTGAAGCTGGCCGAAGAAAATGCATCCAACCCGATTGGCAAACGCGCGCGAATTTTGGCAGGGGTTGCGAGTGGGAAAGCCGTGGAAGTTCGCGGAAAATAAGCATCCACAAAGTAGCCTCCCTTGGAAGGAAGGCACACCATCAACGCCCGGCGGGTCTCTTAGGCCCGCCGGGCGTGTGCATCTAGCACCACCGCAACAGAAGACGTCAGCCCCTTCACCATTGGGATGTGCAAAAATTCGTTGGGGCCGTGCGCGTTGGCACCTGGTCCAAGTACGCCGGTGATTAGAAATTGCGCCGCCGGGAACTTTTCGCCGAGCATGCCCATAAACGGAATCGACCCGCCTTCTCCCATATAAGCCGGTTCGTTATCAAAGAACGCGCGCGAGGCCATCGCGACGGACTCCTCCAGCCATGTGGCGACTTCCGGGGCGTCCCAGCCATTGGCGCCCTTTTCGGCATGAAAACTCACTTTGGCGCCATAAGGTGGATCGCTTTCCAGGATCTGGCAGATTTGCTGCAATGCGCGTTGATGTTTGGCTGTGGGCGGCAAACGGAAAGAGAGTTTGAGCGCGGTGAACGGGCGCAACACATTGCCAGCATCCGCAAGCGGCGGCATCCCTCCTGACCCTGTCACGGAGAGGGTCGGCCGCCAAGTACGGTTTAAAACTAACTCGACGAGGTCGCTACCCATCGCCTGGGCACCTTCTAAGAATGGAAAAGCGGTGTAAACTTCGTCGCCCAGAATATCGGCCACGGTTTTGGCCTGGGCGACGCGTTGCGCGGGAATTTCCACGTGCAGCGTATCGGCAAGTAGCTTGCCACTTTCCGAGCACTCAATGCGATCCAGAAGTTGGCGCAAAATGCGAAAGCTCGACGGCACGATGCCACTGGCATCGCCGGAGTGTACGCCTTCGCGGATAATATCCACGCGTAGATCACCCGCAACCATGCCGCGCAACGAAGTGGTGCTCCACAGGCGTTTGTAATCGCCGGCCCCTGAATCCAAACAGACCACCAAGCTGACATCGCCGATGCGATCGTTGAGATGATCGATATAAAACGGCAAATCCGGCGAACCACTTTCCTCGCAGGCTTCGATCATCAACACGCAGCGCTGATGTTGACCGCCGTTTTGCTGCACGGCTTCTAGCGCGGCGAGCGAGGCAAAGGCGGCATAACCATCATCTGCGCCGCCGCGACCGTAAAGGCGATCGCCTTCGAGCACCGGCTTCCATGGACCAAGATCTTCGCGCCAGCCAATCATTTCTGGCTGCTTATCGAGATGGCCGTAAAGCAAAACCGTATCGCTTCGATCACCGGCATAACCAAATGCCGGAACCTCCATAAACAGCATCGGTGTGCGTCCTTCGAGGCGCACCACTTCCACCGACAGGCCAACAAGGTTGCGCGCCCGGCACCAATCCGCGATCAGCGTGATGGCCTTCTCCAAATAGCCATGTTCCACCCACTGTTTATCAAACAGGGGCGACAAACAAGGGATTGCAATGTAATCCTGCAAGATGGGCAGGATTTCCTGCTCCCAGGTGCGTTCCGTCTGCGCGGCGACAGCGGATAAATCGATACGGGAGGTGCTGGTTTCCATACACATAAGGATAGTCGCGCTGCCTAGTTATTGTCCGCTCTGCTAGGGTTGCAAGCCATGAGCGAGAACGCAGCGCCTGCTTCAGCCCCTCCCTCCCGACCTACCGGTTTTGGGCTTATCTATTGGATTGCTAACTGGATGGAGTTGGTCGAGCGCTTTGCTTATTACGGCGTGCGCGTGGTGTTGCCCGTTTTGATGGTGAAAGCCGTCGAACTTGGCGGGCCCGAATTTGACCACATCCAAAAAGGAACGATTTACGCGGTGTGGGCTTTGGTGCAAAGCTTTGTGCCCATTTTCACGGGTGGCTTCGCGGACCGCTTCGGATTCAAAGCCAATATTGCAGTCGCCACGGGAATCAAAATCGCCGGCTACATGCTCATGGGCTACTGCATCATCCTGGCGGAATGGCTGGCTGGTATGCCGTTGGCGGAAGCGCGCCCGCTCAACCTCGACCACACCTATGAGCTGTTCTTCGCTGGCTCCATGTTGCTGGCCATTGGCACTGCAGTCTTCAAACCGGGTTTACAGGGCTTGATTGCTCACCAGATGCCGAAGGGCAAAGAGTCCGTCGGCTGGGGGCTGTTCTACGCGATGGTCAATGTCGGTGGTTTCTTCGGGCCGCTGGTAGCAGGATATATGGAGACTATGCCCTGGCTGACCGTGTTCCTAATCAACACCGTTGCCATTTTCTTGAACTTCGTACCTCTGTTCTTTTTCAAAGAGCCGGAGCATCACGGTGCAGAGAACAAAGATGGCGCATTCAGGGTTTTGCTGAATGCATTCCGTGGGCTACTCGAGCCACGCTTGTTCTTCTTCACGATTGCCTTTGCCGGCTTCTGGCTGATGTTCTATCAGCTGTTCGATATCCTGCCGAACTTCATCGATGACTGGGTGGATTCGCGTGGAATTGCGTCCGCTCTCAGTAGCGTCCTTGGTGAATCTTGGGTGCCAACGGTAAACGCAGGCAACCTCACCCAAGCATGGATGATCAATGCCAACGCGCTGCTGATTATCTGCTTCGCATTCAGCATGGGCTATCTCACCGGCAAAGTGAAAGCACTCAATGCCATCATTATTGGCATCGGTATTTCCGCAGCGGCAATTTTTGCCTTCAGTGTGTCGGCGAATGGTTGGTGGACTTTGGCCGCAATCTGTTTATTCTCCGTGGGCGAGATGACCGCAAGCCCAACCAAGCTGCGCTACTTAGCTGGCATCGCCCCTCCCGGCAAGGAAGGGCTATATATGGGCTATGTGAATTTCACCGTGGGAATTGGTTGGTCAGTCGGTTCGATTATTGCCGGCATTCTTTACCAAGGTGGCGGCGATAAAGTCGAACTCGCAAAACGTTATATGTTGGAAAATGGCAAGATCGACGAAGCCGCCCTTGCGCTCCTTTCTAAAACGGATGTGTTGCCTCTATTCGAACAAACTTTCGGCGTTGACCCGTGGCAAACACGCGACATGCTATGGGATGCTTACTCGCCGCAATCGATGTGGATCATTTTTACGTTGATTGGTGTGGCATCGATGATTGGTATTTTCATCTACAACAAAGTCGTTACAGCGGCTTCGAAAAACCCACAGCACGACTTTAACTTGCGAGGGAATCGCTGGGTTGCGATGGCCCTCGCACCTATTGCGTTGGCCTTTTGGTTCGGCACTTACTACCTGCGCATCGAACTTGAAAAAGATTGGACGGAAACCCTCGCGGTATTGGTGCAAGCCATCATTTTTAGTGGCCTCTTCCTTCTTTCCTTGAGCATGCCAGCCCCGGAACCTTTTACTGATGAAAATTAACCACATCCTTTTAACCACCGACTTGTCGGACGAATCACAACGCACTTTTGCCGACGCCATGGAAATGGCGAAAACCAATGGCGCCAAAATCACTTTGCTGAATGTTGTGGAAGACTTGCAAATGACACCGCACGGTGCGCCGTTGGCGCCACCATTAAGTGATCCAGAAGGGCCGGCTTTAATGGCTGCTGCACAAGCGGCAATGAGCGCGCAATGCGGTGTGCTCGGCAACGATGTAGAAGTCACCTGCAAAGCGATTTTGGGTGCTTCGATTGGTGAGGCCATCGCCGATTACGCCAATGAGAACGGCTGCGACATCATTCTAATTTCCACGCACGGCCGCACCGGCTTCCGTCGTTTGATGCTAGGCAGCATCGCCGATGAAGTTTTACGCCACGCAGAGGTTCCAGTTCTTTGTTTCCCACGCGCTAAATAGCTCACCGATGGCTCTATTCCAGAAAGCACCCACCACTTCCGAGGAAATCGCCAAGTACGGGCCACTGGCGATTCCACCTTCCGAAGTAGCCGAAATGGATGAAGAGCAATGGTATGCGGAAGCATATCGCGGTGATGATTCACCACAGCTCACGATTCGCGCAGTGTTGATGGGATCGTTCCTGGGATTTTTCCTCGCCATGACCAACCTGTACATCGGGTTGAAAACAGGTTGGCACCTTGGTGTTGCGATTACCGCATGCATCATGTCTTACTCGCTATGGCAGGTCCTGCTGAAATCCGGCCTTGCGCGCACGCAAATGACCATCTTGGAAAACAACTGCATGCAGTCGACGGCGTCGGCAGCTGGTTACTCCACTGGTGGAACCTTTGTTTCTGCAATTGCGGCGTTGCTGATGATTTCCGCAACGGAAGCCAACCCTGGCGGCGAACATCTTTCCGTTTGGGTTCTGCTGGCCTGGACTTTCTTTCTGGCAATTCTGGGGGTGGTGCTTGCTATTCCCATGAAGCGCAACATGATCAACCAGGAGAAACTCAAGTTCCCTTCTGGCTTGGCTGCGGCAAGTACTTTGCAATCTCTTTACGCCGACGGCACCGAAGCCACGCGTAAAGCCCGTGCCTTATTGTGGTCAGGTTTGGTTGGCGCGGCGGTACCGGTTTTGATTGACGCCCACTTTTTAATCGACCGGGTGCGCACCACCGCCACGGATGTTTACTACCGAACCATTTTCCCAAGTACTTCGAAATTATTTGATTTCTTGCCGGGCAAAGGCACCAAGCTCGTCGATGGCCAACGAGTCGATGCCCATCCTTCGGACTGGAACATCGTCATGGACCACAACCCGGTGATGATTGCCGCGGGTGCGCTGGTTGGTTTGCGCGTGGCCCTGTGGATGACCTTCAGTGCGCTTGCCCTCGCCTATTGGGTGGGTCCGATGGCGCAACTCAACATGTCTGAAAATGCCAGCGGCGAAATGTTCGCTGCCGTGACAGCGCCGGGGAAAGCCTGGAAAGAAATCGGTTTGTGGCTGGGGGCGCCGATTATGGTGGCGTCCGGCTTATTGTCCTTTGCCTTCCAGTGGAAAACCATTGGACGCGCATTTCGCGGCATTGGCAAAGGGGGCAGCGAAGAAACCAACAACTTCTCGGCAGGCATCGAAGTACCCACTTCCTGGTTTTTGTGGGGCATGTTGCTTTCGGGTACCGGGGTGGTGTTTGTTGCTGGTCACGAATTCGATGTGCCTTATCATTTGGGCGCGTTGGCCGTGGTTCTCACTTTTGTGTTAGCACTTGTAGCTTGCCGCGCCACCGGTGAATCCGATATCACACCCACCGGCGCAATGGGAAAAATCATGCAGCTCACTTACGGGGTGCTGTTGCCCAGTGATAACCCCACCACTTTCGCAACGTCAAACTTGATGGCCGCCGGTATCACTGCCGGTGCAGCAAGTTCCAGCGCCGACTTACTCAACGATTTGAAATCCGGGTACTTGCTGGGCGCCAACCCGCGCCGCCAGTTCATCGCACAGTTCTGTGGAATTTTTACAGGTACCATCGCCACCGTGGTTGGCTTCAAAATCTTGGTCCCCGATGCCACCAAACTGCTCGGTGATGGAGTCAATGCACCCGAATTTCCAGCACCGGCGGCCGTTGCCTGGAAGGCGGTTGCCGATGTTTTTGCTACTGGCATTGAGCACATGCACACCATGCACCAAAGCGCGATTGCGGTGGGCCTGGGCATCGGCGCCTTCATGGTGATTGCTGAAAAACTCGCGCCCAAAGATATGCGCAAGTGGTTGCCGTCGGCGACTGGTGTAGGCCTTGGATTCATCCTGCCATTCCAGTACCCACTGTCCATGTTGATTGGTGCCGTAGCAGCGGCCGCGTGGACTCACAGCAACAAGAAGACTTCCGATGACTACCTAGTGCCCATCGCTTCCGGCATCATCGCTGGAGTTTCGATTATGGGCGTGATTGCGGCGGCGCTGAACAACTTCTTGTTCGTCAACCCAATTAGTGGCGGCCACTAATTCATTTGCCGGAAGCTAGGTGGCTGTGGCCAGCATTATTGAATGCTGGTGGCCACCACATTGGTGATTTTGCCGAGCTGCAAAGCTTGAATCCAAATATTGCGGCCGACTCCGGCAAGTGGGATGGGTAGAGTCCAAACCACACTTCCGGCTGCATCGGTGTTGTTTGGCCCAGCACCACGTTTTGGACGTGCCAAACCAAGCGTAACCCCAAGTTGCGGCACGGCATAACTGCCTACGCCCGCCAAACTATAAGCTAGGTAGGTTGCCGTAGAAGGCGAGCCGCCGGTCACGGCAAAACTGGCCGTGCTGCCACCCAGCAGTGGATCGGGATTGATCGTGAGCAAGTAGAGCTCTGGATCAAAATCCCACACGTAAACCGAACCGGCATCCGTCAGC
>CALFOT010000090.1 GCA_937919925.1 uncultured bacterium
CTGCATCATGCGTGCCATGATTGTTTGTAGCGGCGAGCGCATCTTGGCCCACCACCTTGGTTTGGACGAACGCGGATGGGCGCCGAAAAACTTTCAAAACGCCGCCGCCACGCAACCAGATTCCTCAACGCTAGTGTGCGATGACTATGCCAAAGCAAAACGCAACACCTTGCAAAGATTTCAGCGGGAGTTTGTCGAGCGTGCGTTGGAGAACTCCCAAGGAAATGTTTCCCAGGCAGCTGTTGACTGCGGACTCACGCGTGCCGCCTTGCAAAAAATCCTCCGGCAACTCGGAGTGGATCGCGGTTCTTTTTCTTAACGGAGTTCAAGAACTGCCGTCGTCGGCATGGATTTTTTCCACTGCATAAGCGGTGAGCGAGCCGCTTGATTCCGCAGTGACCAGTTTGCCGGCTACTTTGGTTGGCACATATAAGTCTTGCCAAGCAAGGTGGTTATGTTCGACCACCAAAGGAGTGCATCCCCAGGTATGCGTTGTTGCATTTGATTTGAAACCGAGCTTGCCTCCTTAAGTTGTTGCTAGTAAACATCTTACGCCGAACCAGCAACAAAGATGAATCGCTCCACAATTGGCATGCTTCTTGCTATCACGCAAGCAGAGATAAAAAATTGCGCTTTTTCACCCTCCTTTTGACTCCTGTTTTGTTGCTCGGCACCGCCGTGATGACGGCGGCGCAAGAACAAAACGCTGAGCTGTACTTCCAGACGAACTGCAAGCCTTGTCACAGTATTGGTCAAGGACGCATTCTGGGTCCCGACCTCAAGGGCGTGTTGGATCGCCAAAAACGCGAATGGCTGGTCGAATTTATTGTCGACCCGAATTCGAAGCTCGACAGCGATCCTTACGCCCAAGAATTGATGGCGGCTACCCCCGGAGGCGCGATTCGGATGATTCCTGTCCAGGGTATGACGCCATTGATTGCGAATTCTTTGTTGGACTACATCGCAACCCAATCTGGAATTGCAAATTCTGAAGCCCAGCCGGTGGAAGAGCGCATCTCATTCACTGCGGAGCAGCGCGAACTTGGTTTGCAGTACTTCACCGGTGTTGAAAACTTGCGCAATGGCGCACCCGCCTGTGCTTCCTGTCACACCACCGTAGGTCTTGGTGGATGGGGCGGCGGTTCGCTCGGCCCGGATTTAACGCAAGTACTCAGCCGACTCGGTGGCCTCGCCGGGCTGGGTGGTTGGCTTGCGTCTCCTGCATCCTTAACGATGCAGCCGGTGTTCAAGGAACACAAACTCACTCCAGAGGAGATCGACGCGCTCGTCGCTTATCTGGAAAACGAAAGTGCGAGTAGCGTCGCCGCTGCTCCGTCCATTACAGCCTCTTTCTTTGGCGCTGGTGTGATCGGGGCGATCGCATTGCTCGCCCTGTTCGGCTTCCTTTGGAAAGGCCGCTACACCGCCACCCGCATCCCGATGGTGGAGAAATCCAAGCGATGAATACTGAAAACACCCTTCCCTGGATCCAAGACACTGCTGAGCCGGAAACCCGTGCTTGGGAAGAGTTTTACCGCAACCGTTGGCAATACGACAAAGTGGTTCGTTCCACCCACGGCGTGAACTGCACCGGTTCCTGCTCGTGGCAAATCCACGTGAAAGATGGCATTGTTACCTGGGAGATGCAGGCGGTCGATTATCCGTTAATCGATAAAGAGATTCCGCCGCATGAACCACGCGGTTGTCAGCGCGGCATTTCTTACAGCTGGTACCTCTACAGTCCACTGCGGGTGAAATACCCATACGTGCGCGGCGCCCTGCTTGACTTGTGGAAAGATGCCAAAGCCCAAACCAACGACGATCCGGTTGCTGCTTGGAAGCTGATTCAAGCTGACCCGGTGAAGCGCGAGCGCTATCAACGCGCTCGTGGTAAAGGCGGATTCCGTCGTTCTACTTGGGAAACCTCCAAGGAAATCATTGCCGCTTCGGCTATCCACACCATTCAAGATTACGGTCCAGACCGCATCGCCGGTTTTTCCCCGATTCCTGCAATGTCGCAGATTAGTTATGCATCGGGCGCACGCATGTTGCAACTGATGGGTGGCTTGGCTTTGTCCTTCTACGATTGGTACTGCGACTTGCCTTGTGCAAGCCCAGAGATTTGGGGCGAGCAAACCGACGTCAACGAATCAGCAGATTGGTACAACGCCAAGATGCTCGCGGTCATGGGTTCGAACTTGAACATGACCCGCACCCCGGATGTGCACTTCGCTGCAGAAGCGCGTCACAACGGCACCAAAATGGTGGTGTTTGCTCCTGATTTCAACCAAGTTGCCAAATACGCGGATGAATGGGTGAGTTTGAACGCTGGTCAAGATGGTGCCTGGTGGATGGCCGTCACCCATGTCATTCTCACCGAGTTCCATCACCAACGCCAAGTGCCGTACTTCATGCAGTATGGCCAAAAATAC
Source organism: uncultured bacterium (assembly GCA_937919925.1). Lineage (GTDB taxonomy): Bacteria > Planctomycetota > UBA1135 > UBA1135 > UBA1135. Next base: position 2,433 of record CALFOT010000090.1, read on the forward strand.
ACCGACGCACCTTTCTTGGTAGAACTGAAGGAAGGCAAACTCGGTTGGGAAGCGGGGCAAATGCTGCGTGCGGGTCGCCTCGCTGGTTACGCCGGTGAAGAACACGGCGAGTGGAAGTTTTTGCAGTGGGATAAAAACGATAACCGTCCCAAGATGCCTATGGGTTCCTCCGGTCACCGCTGGGGCGAGGTCAAGGGCAAGTGGAACTTGCTACAAAAAGATAGCGTGGATGGTTCGGCCATCGATGCTGAAATGACTTTCTTGGCAAGCAACGAGGGCGAAATTCAGGTGCGCCTCGATGACTTCGCCGAAGGTGAATCCCGTTATCGCGGTGTGCCCGTGCGCACGGTTGAAACTGCCGACGGCAAGAAAGTAACGGTCACCACTGTTTACGATTTGCTGATGGCGCAGTTCGGCGTCAACCGTGGTTTGGCGGGGGATTACCCAAGCAGCTACGACGACGACATGGTTTACACCCCAGCTTGGGGTGAGCGTTACACCGGTATTGCGCGCAAGAACATCATCAAGTTCGCGCGCGAATGGGCGAGCACTGCCGAACACACCAACGGCAAGTGCACGGTGATTATTGGTGCAGGTATCAACCACTGGTACCACGGCAACTTGATGTACCGCGCAGCAATTCAATCACTGATGTTGTGCGGTTGTGTCGGCGTGAACGGTGGTGGCTTAGCGCACTACGTCGGCCAAGAAAAACTCGCACCTGGCGAGCCTTGGGGCAACATCGCATTCGGCAAAGACTGGATTCCAGCTTCGCGTTTGCAGAACGCTCCTTCGTGGCACTACGTCAACACCGATCAATGGCGCTACGAGCGAACATTTGCTGATTACCATACGGTGCCGCCCAATCAGCCTGAAAACAGCTTGGCGGTGGGGCATACGATTGACGCCAACATTCGCGCGGTCAAAAACGGTTGGTTGCCCTTCTACCCACAGTTCGATCGTTCGCCGATTAAAGTGGTTGCAGATGCACGCGCTGCTGGTGCAACCGATGAAGCAGGCGTTGTGAAGTATGCTGTCGATAGTCTCAAAGACAAGTCGATGAAGTTTGCGATTGAGAAGCCAGATGCTGCCGAGTGCTGGCCGCGTTTGTGGTTCATCTGGCGCGGTAATGCGTTGATGAGTTCGGCCAAGGGACACGAGTACTTTCTCGATCACTACCTTGGTACCCACAACAACAAGATTGCTACGGAAATCGCTGAGGGCCACACGAAGTCGGTGGAATTCTTGAAAAACGCGCCGAAAGGCAAGATGGATTTGGTCGTTGACCTGAACTTCCGCATGGATACTTCAGCGTTGTACTCTGACATCGTTCTTCCCGCTGCAACTTGGTACGAGAAAGACGACATCAACACCACCGATATGCACGCTTTTGTGCATCCGCTGTCCGAGGCTGTGCCTCCATGTTGGGAGTCCAAATCGGACTGGGACATCTTCGGTGAGCTTTCGAAATCCTTCGCTGAGTTGGCCAAGATTCACTTTCCGGATGGGGTGGAAGATTTGGTCGCTACGCCCCTTGCCCACGATACGTCTGCAGAAATCGCGCAAACGCAAATGCTCGATTGGGACAAGGGTGAAGTCGAAGCCATCCCTGGCAAAACCATGCCGGGCATGAAGCTGGTTCATCGCGATTACAAGAACCTGTACAACATGTACTCGTCTTACGGTCCGCTGGCACGCAAAAACGGCATCGGCGCCCACGGCACGCATTACATGATTGACGATTTCTACGATGAAATGGTGAAGCATGGCAAGGTCGCGAAGTGGGAAGGCAACACTTATCCTTCCTTGAAGACTGGCAAGCTCGCTGCGGAAGCCGTGTTGAATTTGGCAAGCGTTACCAATGGCGAACTCGCTTACCGCTCTTACAAAAACATGGAAGAGAAGGTTGGCTTGCCATTGGCAGATGAATTGGCTGGTGGCGACCGCAATGTGCGCATGAGTTTTAATGACATCCAAGCGCAACCACGTCGACAGCACAATTCTCCAATGTGGTCGGCAGTAATTAACTCGGGACGAGCCTACTCGCCGTTCACGTACAACGTCGAGAAGTTGGTGCCTTGGCGCACTCTGACTGGCCGTCAGCATTTTTATCTTGATCATCCTGGCTACATCCAGTTTGGGGAGCACTTCCCAACCTACAAGCCGAAGCCGTTATCGATCGAATACGGCGACATGCGAATTAGCGAGCGTGACGGCAACACGTTGTGCTTGAATTTCCTCACGCCGCACGGCAAGTGGCACATTCACTCGACCTATGGCGATAACCATCGCATGACAACTTTGTCGCGCGGGGTGGAGCCATTCTGGATTAATGATAAGGATGCTGCATCCATCAATATCAACGATAACGATTGGGTGGAGGTGCACAACGATCACGGTGTGGTTGTTACGCGCGCCTGTGTGAGTGCGCGTATCCCACGCGGTATTTGCATCATCTATCACTCGCCAGAACGGACCCTCTCGGTTCCAAAATCGCCCTTGCGTGGCAATAAACGCGCCGGTGGCCACAACAGCTTGACGCGTACGCGCTTGAAGCCGTCACACATGGTCGGTGGTTACGGACAGTTCACTTACCACTTCAACTACTGGGGGCCGGTTGGTTGCAACCGGGATACCCACATCCTCGTTCGCAAGCTCCCTGAGCTCGTCTGGTAACCCCGTTAGTAAATAGGAGAAAGAAGAATGGATGTCCGTTCACAAATCGCGATGACGTTCCACTTGGACAAGTGCATCGGTTGCCATACTTGCAGCATTTCTTGCAAGAATATTTGGACCGATCGCAAAGGTACTGAGTACATGTGGTGGAACAACGTTGAGACCAAGCCGGGAACTGGTTATCCCACGCGTTGGGAAGACCAAACCAATTACAACGGTGGTTGGGAAATGAAAGATGGCAAGCTGCAGCTCAAATCAACGAGCCGCGGCAAGCTAGTTCGGAACATTTTCCACAATCCGTCCATGCCTACCATGGACGATTACTACGAGCCTTGGACTTACAAGTATCAGGATCTTTTTGATGCTCCCGAAGGCGACGATCAACCTACTGCCCGACCGATTTCAATGGTCACAGGGGAGTACATCGACATCGAAGCCGGACCAAACTGGGATGATGATTTGTCGGGATCGCCGGTTTATGCCGAGAATGACCCGAACATGGAAGCGCTTTCCGCTGACGTGCGCAAGCAGATGTTTGAAATCCAGCGTTTGGCTTTCTTTTATCTGCCCCGCATGTGCAATCACTGCGTGAACCCAGCTTGTGTTGCATCGTGCCCCTCCGGCGCTTTGTACAAGCGTGGTGAAGACGGCGTGGTGTTGATTAACCAGAAGCGTTGTCGTGCATGGCGCTCATGCGTTGCAGCCTGCCCATACAAAAAGGTTTACTTCAACTGGTCAACGGGCAAATCGGAGAAGTGTATCCTGTGCTATCCGCGCCTTGAAACCAAGCAACCACCAGCGTGTCACCACTCCTGCGTTGGGCGGATTCGTTATCTAGGTAACCTGTTGTATGACGCTTCGCGGATTGAAGAAGTGGCTAGCGTTCCCAAAGACCAGCTGATTGCCGCACAACGTAGTTTGATTTTGGATCCTAACGATCCTGAAGTCATCAAGGCAGCGAAAGAGAATGGCGTGCCAGATGGTGTGATCGCGTCGGCACAAGAGTCTCCGGTTTATCGCTTTGTGAAAGACTGGAAAATGGCCGTGCCCCTGCACGCTGAGTTCCGCACCTTACCCATGTTGTTCTACGTGCCGCCACTCTCCCCAGTGATGTCGGGTAGCAGTGGCGAGATTACTTCGAACGAAACAGAAGATCTGTTCCACGACATTCGTCAGTCTCGGGTGCCGATTCAGTACCTTGCTGAGATTCTCGGAACCGGCTCAACGGCGCCAGTCGAATACGCTTTGCGAAAGCAGTTTGCCGTGCGCATGTACCGCCGTCACCTGACCGTAGGGGATGTCGATGCTGCTACTGCAGACCGCGCCTTGTTCGAAGCCGATTGCTCGCGTGAAGAAGCCGAGGCCATTTATCGGCTCACTTCACTTGCAAAATACGAGGATCGTTTTGTCATCCCACCGGCGCAGCGCGAGCAAGCCATCGAAATGATTAAAGATCCACTCGAGCATAAGCAAAGCACAGGCTTCGGTTTTACTAGCCCACCGATGAGGGTGTGAAAATGAACATCGATCGCAAGGTTTATGACGCGCTTTCGCGCTTGATTGGATACCCACGGGCTGGCTTCCATGAGGCTTGCGAAGAGTGGCTTTCCATAGTGCACAAGCAGTCTCCGCAAACAAGAGAAATCCTGGAGCCGTTCCATTCCTTCTTGATGGACCATTCGGTAGAAGAGTTGGAGGAGTTTTACTCGCGCACTTTCGATAATAGTCACGCGGCCGCATTAGAAATCGGTTGGCATTTGTTTGGCGAGTCTTACAAGCGTGGCGCTCATCTGGTTCACATGCGTTCTTTGTTACGGGAACACGATATCGAGGAGGGTGGCGAACTCCCCGATCACCTTTGCAGTGTTTTAGCGATTCTAGCGCGCTGCGATGCCACACTGGCCCGCGAAATTGCAGGACAGATGGTCGGACCGGCGGTCAAAAAAATCTGCATCAGCCTGGCCGCTGACCAAAACCCATACGAATCGGCCCTGGACGCCGTCCTCGAAATCATCAACTTGCACGTCCAGGAAACCAACGTTTGTATCTGACCATGCTCGACACCCTACTCTTCGTCGTCCTGCCATACGTGGCGCTGGTTCTGTTTTTCCTGGTGGGTATTGCGCGTTACCGCAA
>CALFOT010000091.1 GCA_937919925.1 uncultured bacterium
CGCGCGCGGGCATTTTGGCAGGCACGCTGGATAAGGCGGTCGGCAGTTACCTCGAGGCCTCATGCGCGCCGTCGCGGAAGGTCAACGAAATCGACAACCGTGGCTCCACCTTCCACTTGGCCAAGTTCTGGGCTGCGGAACTCGCAGCACAGGCAGAAGATGCACAGCTGGCCGCGCGTTTTCAACCGGTGGCTGCAGCGTTGCAAGAAAAAGAACAGACCATTCTTGGCGAACTGTGCGCCGCGCAGGGGCGAGCGGTGGATCTTGGCGGTTACTACCATCCTGATTTGAAGCGGTGTGCGGCGGCCTTGCGCCCCAGCGCCACCTTCAACGAAATCATCGACGGCATTCTCTGCGCGCAAACTTCCTAAGCGTTGCGCCCGGCTTTTTCAGGGGCAGTTAGCGCCCACTACAACGCCCGCAGCCATTCCGGCTTGAAGCGGGCGTTGGCTGGATTTTCTAGCACTTGATCGAGTGCCGTCACCATTGCGTTTTTGTCTTTGGGTAGCGTGCCAGCCAAGGACAAATAGTTACTGGCGTGGTTGGAACGGAAAATCGAACTAGTGAGTTCCGTGTGGGCTAGAAACTCACGCAATTCCGCAGCAAGTTCGATGGGGGACAGTGTTTCGAATTCGCCACGCGCGGCAGTTTCCCACAACGGAGTTCCTTCCACCGGGGTCACCACCAGAGTGGAAACGAATTTCGGCTGGATGGCATTGACCACCCGCGCGGAATCCACAGCATGTTCGCGGCTCAAGGCGCGCTGGCCCATGCCGAGTAAAATCATCGTGCTTAGTTTCACGCCCGCAGCATGTGCTTTGTTGGCCACGCGAATCATTTCAAGACTATCCACACCCTTATCGATGGCGCGCAAAACGTCATCGTTGCCGGATTCGATGCCGAGGTAATATTGCGTGAGTTTTTTCTCACGCAACATCTCCATTTCCGCCACGCTGCGTTGCGCTAAAGATTGTGGCGACGCATAACAAGTGACGCGTTTGACATCCGGCCACGCGGCGTTGATGAGGTCCAGTAGTTCGGCCAAAAAACTGGCCTTGGCCATGTGCGCATCTCCATCCGCCAGAAACACCTTACGCGGCGCTGGGAAGTTGTGCGCGTACCACTCAATTTCCCGTTGCAACTCGGCAATCTTGCGTACTCGGAAAGACTTTTCGCGGTACATCGCACAGAAAGTGCAACGGTTCCAACTACAGCCCAGCGTGGCCTGTAGGATGAGGCTATTGGCCTCCGACGGCGGCCGAAACACCGCTCCCTGGTAATGGATCATTGTGTGTGAAGAGTAGGGGCATGCGCATGCCAAACATAAAGATGATATCGACAGCAGCAATCCTCGGTTTTGGGCGCTTTGGAGCAGCCCTGGCTGAGCGTTTGCTCGAGGTTGGCGTCGCGGTGCGCGCCTATGATCCAGCAGTCCTTCCGCCGTCAGCGCTTGCTGCGGTAAGTGCGCGTGCTGCGGTACACGAGGTAGATTTGGTGGTGTTAGCGGTGCCGGTTTCAGAACTCAGCGCCGTGCTCGAGGAAATCCGTCCAGTGTTACACAGCGGCCAGATTGTGATGGATGTGGCGTCGGTGAAATCGGGACCAAGCGCGGTTTTGCAGGCGCTGCTCGGCGTACAGATTCCATGGGTGGCCACTCACCCCTTGTTTGGGCCCGCTAGTTTGGCGCGCGGGGAATCGCCGCTGCAGGTGGTGGTGTGCCCGAACTTGCAGCATCCAGATGCCGTCGCAACTATCCACCGCTTGTGCAAAAATGTTGGCTTTCACCCAGTCACGTTGGATCCAGAAACGCACGATCAAGAAATGGCGGCCACTCATGCGCTGGCTTTCTTCATCGCCAAGGGTTTGATTGACGCCGATCTCCTTCTGAACAGTGCTTACGCGCCGCCATCCGTGCGGGGCATGCGCCGCATGATCGAATCGGTGCAGGCCGATGCCGGCCAGCTTTACGCATCTTTACAACTCGACAATCCCTACGCAGCCGCAGCCCGTCGGCGTTTGTTGGGTGCACTCACCACGGCCAACGACAACTTACGGCAAATCGGCTTTTCCACCCCGCGCAACAGCAAGGATTCCAGGCTTTCCATTGCCACTGCCGCGCCTAGTCCGGCGCCACCGTTATTGGATCAAGCGCGCCAGGGCATCGATGAAATTGATCGCGAGTTAGTCGCACTGCTTGCGCGCCGCGCTCAGTTATCGCTGCGGGCAGGCCGCGTGAAAGCGGAAATTGGTCGTGGTGTGCGTGACCCACAGCGCGAAGCGGCCTTGTTGGAAGAGCGCCGTTGGATGGCAACAGAGCTCGGCCTGGATGCCGACGCCGTAGAAGAAGTCTTTCAAGCCATCCTGTGCCTGTCGCGCGACAATCAGCAGAAAGACCTCGGTAATCATTCAGGATGATTGCGCGGCCGCGTTCGGTGAATAATGGCAGGAGGAGGTACACCGCGTCCCAAGCCGTGCTTTAAGATGACCCTGTAAATGTCCGTAATCCTTCGTAGCTCAGTTTTTTCCACCGCGCTGGTGGTGGGACTTTTCGCGTGTCTGGCGGCCTGTGCCGAGCAGGACCACCCCAGCGGCCAAGCAGAGGTAGCAACCTCTATTGCCGCGCCTGGCGTGGTGGCAACGAAGAAGGATCTTATCGTGATTACGGTCGATACTCTGCGCGCCGACCGCTTGCCTTTTTACGGGGCCAGTCGCGCTACCGGCGGCGATCCGCAAGAGGAGTGGAGCCTTGCGTGGCTGGCGGCTAAGGGTACGGTGTTGGAGCAGGTCTATGCGCAAGTGGGGATCACCCTGCCGTCGCTATCTTCGTTGTGGACAGGCTTACCACCGTTGCAGCATGGAGCTTTGACCAACCGCAGCCTGCTGGCAGAACGTACGTTCAGCATGGATCTGACCGAAGCCGGATGGTACGGAGTGGCGGTCAATGCGAGCGGCATCTTGAAGCGCGGCACTGGCTTGGAGCGCGGCTTCGCTTTTTTTCAAGCATTCGCGCCGAAGAATGAGAAGAGGGTTGCCGGTGTATCCGTTCAGCAAGCCACGGACAGCGTTGCGAACCATCAGCCACTATTACTGTGGGCGCATTTTGTGGCGCCACATTCTCCTTATGCACCCACGCCTGAGTTCGCTGGGCGCTTTACCAGCAGCGCGGAACCCAACGGCGGCAACGACACTCTTTTCGCAATTGAACGCCAGCCAGATTCGCTTACGCTGGAATTGCGCGAGCATTTACGTGGCCTTTACGACGAAGAGATTCTCGTTACCAACGCCTACGTGCAAGAATTACTGAGTGGCCTGGATGCGTTGTACCGCGAACACGGCCGCGGCGGCTTATTGGAAAATGCAGTGGTGGTGTTTTCTGCCGATCATGGTGAAGAGCTCGGCGAGCGCAATGGGTTTTTCATGCACGCCAAGAGCCTATATTCCGGCGTGATTCGGGTGCCTACTATCGTGCTCGGAGAGGGCTGGCCAGCGCAGCACGATGACAGTCTGCTGGCTCTGCAAGATTTGCTTCCGTGGGTGATGGAAGGCGCACAACCCCATGAAGCTGTGGTGGTCTCAGCGTTGCAAGATCGTTTTTTTGCGGTGCGCGATGAGCGTTGGACATTGATTCACAACCCTCTTGCCGACGGCTCCGGCCCAGGTGGGCCGCCCGAAGGCTCGGCCTATCCCTATCCCACCGTGGCGCTATTTGATCGGCGCACCGATCCGCTGGAAATGCACGATGTGGCTGCCGCTAATCCGGAGCAATGCGCACGCTTGCTCGATGCTCTGCATGCTTGGTTCCATGCCTTACCCGTGGTGCAGCAGGAAACACAAAATGCGGTTGTTGATGAGGTCACTCTGGGCGAACTTGGCTATGCAACCAGTGATTCCGCGGTGGAATCCAGCAGTCCGGGGCCATGGACAGGCCAGCAATGGCTAGATCGCTGAAGCCACAGGAGTCTAGGTGCCCATCTACGGAACACATATAATGCTGGGTCGAGCAGGGCGGCTTCACCCTGGAAACCCACTGTTGTGGGCTTAATCAAAGACCTGCAATGTCGAAAATTAAAACTGATGTCGTCGTGCTGGGCGCTGGTCCGGCTGGTTATGTTTGTGCTATCCGTGCTGCCGATTTGGGCAAGAAAGTGGTGTGTGTCGAGTTCGATAATCTCGGCGGCACGTGCTTGAATGTGGGCTGCATCCCTTCCAAGGCACTGATTTCAGCGGGCCACTTTCTGGAATCCACGCGCCACGCCGCAACCATGGGTTTCACTGTGGAACCGCCGCAGTTGGATGTGCAAAAGTTGATTGCGTGGAAAGAAGGGATTGTCAAACGCCTCACCGGCGGGATTGGTTTGTTATTCAAAAACCGCAACATTGAGTGGGTGAAAGGCAAAGGGCGCATTTTGTCGCCAAACAAAATCGAAGTCGAAACCGCCGACGGCAAAGTGGAAATCGAGTGCTTGGATATCGTGGTGGCCACCGGCTCCGCGCCAGCACCGATTCCGGGCTTTGATTTTTGCGAGCAGGTGTGGTCGAGCACCGAAGCCCTCGCGCCGCAGGAGTTACCCAAACGTTTGTTCGTGATTGGCGGTGGCGTCATCGGCATGGAGCTCGGCATGTTCTATGCGCAAGTCGGCACCGAAGTCACAGTGGTGGAGTTTATGGATCAGATTTTGCCGGGCGTCGATCCGGAACTGGTCAAAGTGGTGCAGCGGAAGGCCAAAAAAACCGGCATGAAGATTCACTTGAACTCTGCAGCGAAGAGTTGGAAAAAAACCGCAGATGGCGTGGAAGTAATTGCTGAAATCAATGGCAAGCCCCAAACTTTCCACGCTGACGCCATCCTGCTCACGGTAGGGCGCAAGCCGGTCACGGCGGATATTGGCTTGGAGAATGTCGGCGTGAAGCCTGATGCGCGCGGTTTCATCAGCGTGAATGATCAGTGCTGCACAAAAACGCCGCATGTTTATGCGGTCGGTGATGCCACTCACGGCATGATGCTGGCGCATAAAGGAAGTGCGCAAGGCTTGGCTGCTGCCGGCGCGATTTGTCGTCGACCGGGCAACGCTTATGATCCGAAAGTGGTGCCCGGAGTGATTTACACCGATCCAGAAATCGCCACCACCGGCCTGAGTGAGGCCGAATGTAAAGAACGCGGCATCAAAGTCAAGATTGGGCGTTTCAACTTTGGCGCCAACGGTCGCGCCATGTCGATGCAAGCCACCGATGGCTTAGTCAAGGTGATTGCCGACGCCAACGACGACACCATTCTTGGGGTGCACATGGTTGGCCCCAATGTCACGGACATGATTGCAGAAGGTTCTTTGGCAATCGAGGCTGGCCTCAGCGTGGAAGACATCGTGTTAACCATTCACGCCCACCCAACCTTGTCGGAAGTGTTCATGGAAGCTTGCGAAGATGTACACAGCATGTCTCCGCACGCCATGAAAAAATAATCATGCGCTTCAGCAGTTCCGCCGATTTCGCGATCATTGATCTCGGGCGGGTGAGTTATGAAATAGCCCATCAGCACATGTTGGATTTGGTGGATGCCATCCGTGTTGGCTCAGCACCAGATACATTATTGATGGCGGAGTTTGAACCGGTGCTGACCGTCGGCCGCGGCGCCAATCACGAAGACTACCTTGATTTAGGTTTGCCGGTTCACGCGATATCACGCGGCGGCAAAGCAACTTACCACGGCCCGGGTCAGCTGGTTTGTTATCCACTTATCCAACTACAAGAAGGTGTGCGCGATTTGCATGCTTACTTGCACGCTCTGGAAGAGGCATTGATTTGCACCGTGCAAGATTTTGGTCTCCACGGGGTGCGCGATCCGCGCAACACCGGTTGTTGGGTGGCGGGCCGTAAGATTGCCAGTATCGGTGTGGCGGTGCGTCGTTGGGTTACGTATCACGGCGTTGCACTCAATATCAGCACCGATCTTGCGTGGTTTCAACGCTTCAACCCCTGTGGTTTGGAAGCTGATGTTATGACCACCATGGAGCGTGAAGTCGCGGGTAAACTGCCGCCCTTTGCTGACGTGTCCGCTACCCTGGCGCGCCACATGAAGGAGATTCTTCGTGAAGAAAACTGATCTACGTTCTCTCGACGCCTTGTTTCGTCCGCAATCCGTTGCAGTCATTGGCGCCAGTCGCAAACGTTTCCAAATCGGCCACGAAATCGTGCGCAACTTGGTTCTCGGTGGCTTCACAGGTCCGGTTTACCCGGTCAACCCGATGGCCAAAGTGGTGCACAGTATGTTGTGTTTCCCGAAAGTGACGGCGATTCCGGGCCCGGTGGATTTGGCGATTATCACGGTGCCGGCGCCTTTGGTACTGCCGGCGGCGAAAGATTGTGCGCGCAAAGGCGTGAAAGGGTTGGTGGTCATTACTGCTGGCTTTGGCGAAATTGGTGGCGAAGGCACGGTGCTTCAAAACGAGCTGGTGGCGCTGTGCAAGAAGCACGGCATCCGCATGATTGGCCCCAACTGCATGGGCATTCTCAATACTGCGGTGGAGTTCGCGATGAATTCCTCCTTCGCCGCGGCAACGCCCACCCGCGGTGGCGCGGCGTTTTTATCGCAGTCGGGTGCGCTTGGCGAAGCCATTCTTACCGACGCCCGCAGTCTTGGTATTGGTGTGAGTATGTTCGCCAGCGTGGGTAACCGCGCGGATGTTTCGCCGTGTGATTTGCTCGATTATTGGGATGAAGATCCCAACACCCAACAAATCTTGATGTATTTGGAAGCCTTCGGCGAACCCGAGCGTTTTATGGATGCAGCACGACGCATCTCACCACGTAAGCCAATTCTGGTGGTGAAATCTGGCCGTTCGGCCCAAGGTGCACGCGCGGCGGTTTCGCACACAGGATCCTTGGCTGGTTCCGAAGCTGCAGTGGATTCTTTGTTGAACCAATGCGGCGTGTTGCGCGTCGACACCATGAAAGATTTGTTTGCCCTGGCAAGTGCGGTGCAAACAGGCAAACGGCCGAAAGGCAAAAAAGTAGCGATTGTCACCAATGCAGGTGGTCCGGCGATTTTGGCTACCGATGCCTGCATCGCCAATGGTTTGGAGATTCCAGAACTGTCCGCCGCTACGCGCAAGAAAATGGAAAAGGGTATGCCGCCGGAAGCTTCGTCGGTGAATCCGGTAGATCTGATTGCTTCCGCCGATGCCGCGCGTTTTGATTTAGCACTTGGCGCCACCCTCGCCGACTCAAACATCGATATGGTGTTGGCGATTTTCGTTTCGCCAATCATGATTGATGCCGCCGCAGTTGCGGAAGTTTTTGCCAAGCATGCGGCCTCTACGGATAAACCGCTGCTCGCTTGTTTGCTCGGCAAATCACACAGCGAAAGAGCTTCCGATATCTTGCGCGAAAAGGGCGTGCCGAACTATCGCTTCCCCGAAGAGGCGGCGTTCTCACTTGCCAACATGTACAAGCTGCAGAAACTGCGCACCCGCGACAACAAACCAGCACCACACTACCGGGTGCGCAAAGGCAAGGCGCGCGCGGCGCTCGATCGTGCCATTGCAGATGGGCGCCCCATGCTCAATGGTTTGGAGCTAAACGATTTGTTTACCGCGTATGGTATCCCGCTGGTGCCGAGCCGTATTGTCAACACCCGCGAACAAGCTTTGCGCGCCGCCCGCAGTCTGGGATTCCCGATGGTTGCAAAAGTGGAAGCAGAAGACATCGTGCACAAGTCCGATCGTGGCGGCGTCATCGTTGGAATTCGTAATCGCGAGGAATTGCTCGACGCCTACGATCGATTAGAGGAGATCTTCGGTAAGGAATGCCCGAACATGAGTCTGCTACTGCAGGCTATGCGTAGCGATGGCGTCGAAACTTTCTTCGGAGCCGCCACCGATCCTCAATTCGGGCGCATGGTCGCCTTCGGCTTAGGCGGCGTGCATGTGGAAGTGTTCAAAGATGTAGTATTCCGTTTGCACCCACTCACAGAAACCGATGCGCGTGAAATGGTTGAGGGTATTCGCGCTAAAGCCATGCTTGAGGGCACGCGCGGTAAGCCACCCGTCAGCCAAGACGAGTTGGTGGATACCTTGCTGCGTTTGAGCCGCATGCTGACAGACTTTCCAGAAATCGCCGAGCTCGACATCAACCCATTTCTAGCCGGCTATCAGGGCAAAGATTCCTGTGCTCTGGATGTGCGCGTGCAGCTGGACGTGAAATAAATTTACAGGATGATCATCGCGGTTGGGGCGGAGACTTGCCGCACCTGGATAAAACCTGGGGTATCGAAAGTATAAAACACTGCGTAAATCACCAAGTTGTGGAACGCGGCGCGGTTTGGAACTAAGCCTGATACCGACATCACTTCGCTCGCGGGCACGGTGCCGAAGAACCCCGGCATGTTGACGGTCATGTTGTACGCGCGGTCTTGGTTGCCAGGAATATGGGTGCCATTGATGCTAAATCCAGGCGCAGTGCCGAGCGCGATGAAGCCTTGATAGAAAAAGCCGTTTTCGCCCGGTGCTTGCCAATCCATGTTGAGCATGGCGCCCCGCACTGGCGGGTTCACGACTACGATGGTCAAGCCACTGCCACCGCCGCCAAAGGATGTAGTATCGGCAGTGTTGTCTTGGCCTGGGGTTCCCCAATCGCCATTGCCAAATTGGACGCTTGCGGCAGCAAAGTTATTCGCTGCTGCAGAGCCGAGTAAATCACGCCGCTCGGCGGAAACGCCATTTGAAAACGGCCAGCTGCTACTGTTGTAATCTACTCGGTCAAGAGTAGTGGAGCCGTTTTGCAATACCACACTGTCGCTGGTGTTGGCCATCGAAAAGGAATTTGTTGGCCACACCATTTGCGGCCGTAAGCCGCCGTTGCGGCCGCGCAATCCATCCGCAGCGATGACCATTTCTTCCCCCTGAGCGAGCAGCAGTGGGGCACCGAAGGTAAGGTTGTCGCCACTGAAATCGGTGAGCTTGATGTTTTTGAGTGACACATTGCCGTTGCGCGTGCCGGCAATCTCAACCCACTCGCCATCGACATCGGAAGTCGTGCTGGGGATGGCCAAAAATTCGGCTACCACTAGTTCACCGGCACTCGCTTGTGTGAAACTTGCCTCATCCACGGCCATGGTAAAGGAAGTGCCATCCATCGCAGTCACGGTGTATTGATTGCCATCGGTGCTGAGATGAATGTGGCCACCGGCATCGACAAAACCTTCGGTGCCAACGCCGTCGGTGGGGCACCATACCGGGCACACATGGGCGGCGGTGTTGAGACGGTTGGTGACCTCTTGTTTGGGATAGCCATAGGAGTTGGCATGGCCGCATGGAATGACTGAAAATTCCGGCTGCAGCGCCGCCACCCAATTGCTGTTGGTGGAAGTACGCGAACCATGATGGTTGACTTGATAAACATCCACATCGCCAACCAGCGGACCAACCGTCGATTCCAAATCGGTGGTGGAGTTGCCGCCGCCGGTGAGGTCGCCGCCCATCCACATTTGAAAGTCTCCGTAATCGATTCGCCAACCAACGCTCGAAGAATTTTCCCACTGCGCAGAACCGCCAATATTGACCGATCCGCCATTGATTAAATCACCATTCGCAACGATACAAGTTAAGGTGACGCCGCCGCCAAGACTCACGACATGCCCTGGAGTGACCGCTTGCCGTACCGAAGCATAGCGATTGCTGTAATCACTGTAGGACTGCGTGCCGGGAGTGTTGTTGAGACCGCGGTCGAAGGCCGTGGTTGCGGTGATTCCAGCATTCCAAATTTCATCCAAGCCACCCAGATGGTCGGCGTGATAATGGCTCACGCCTACATAATCCAAATGCGTAATGCCGAGTGAGTTCAGTAACGGCACAACGTCGGCATTGCCGTCGCCGTTGTCGCCACCATCAAATAGGAAGGTCTCGCCAGTAGGGGCAATCAACAGCGTGGCATCACCCTGGCCAGTATCAATGAAATAGACTTCTAGGTTGCCACTAGCAGCGGGAAGGGAACAAAAGCCTGCAGCAAGCGCAACAATGAAGAGGATTCGCATGGTGGTCGGGAGGGAAGGGGGCCGACCACCGGGAGGA
>CALFOT010000092.1 GCA_937919925.1 uncultured bacterium
GCGACTTCCACAATGTTGGCACCTGCTTCGCGGTAAATCGCGATCTCAACCGATTCTTCCCCGCCCACGCGTTGAATGACATCGCGATCTTTATGGGCGCGCTTCACCACCGCCAAATCACCCAGCTTGATCACTTGGCGATTGATGGTTTTAATCGGCAAGCCTTCAATCTCTTCGAGCGAGCGGAATTGATTGAGGGTCCGGACCACATATTCCACCGAACCTTCTTCCAGCGTGCCGCCGGGAACGTTTAGATTCTCTTCTTGCAAGCGCGTGCGAATTTCTTCGCCAGACACCTTGAAGCGCGCCAAACGCTGCGGATCGATCAGGACGTGAATTTCATCTTCCAAGCCACCTTTGACACGCACTGCGGCCACTCCGGAAAGCCCTTCCAATTGACGCTCCACTTCGGATTCGGCAATGTCGCGTAAACGCACCAAATCGCTGCCACCAGACAGCGCCACCCGAATCACAGGATCCAAGCTTGGGTCGTAGCGCAGAATGAGCGGCTTATCGACACCATTGGGCAGAAACACCCGGTCCAAGCGTTCGCGCACATCTTGCACCAAGAATGGCAGGTTCGAACCCCACTCAAACTCCATCAAGATTTCGGAGACCTCGGCACGTGAGCTGGAGCTAATGTTGACCAAATGCCCGACCGTCGACAAGATGTCTTCCAGGCGTTCGGTGACACGTTCTTCGACATCTTCTGGTGCGGCACCATTGTATGTGGTACGCACCGTTAACGATGGATAGTTCACCGGGGGCAGCAAGTCGACCGGCAACTTTTGCAACGAGATAAAACCGAAAACCACGGCTGCGGCGACAATCATGCCCATGCCCACAGGGCGTTTTACGCCCAAAGCAAATAAGCCGCCGATACCGCTTCTAGGTGCCGAATCGCTCATTCTGCCGCAATCTCCACCGTATCGCCATCACCCAAGCGGTCGGCGCCGACTATCACGACGAGGTCTTCTGCAGTAAGCGCCGTGCCTATTGCAGCTTCGACCGCCTCGTCGGTTTCATAACCGCGAAACACTTCCACGCGTACGGCTTTGCCTTCCCGAACCACGTAACAATAAACGTAATCGCCTTCGTGGAATAAGGCCTTCTTCGGAATCAGCAATGCGTTTTCATGGCGATCCAAGACCAGTCGCAACTTCACCAAAATGCCTGCGGGCACGGCTTGCGCACCGGGCTCAAGGGCAGCAGTTACTTTGACCGTGCCGGTTTCCATATCGATGGTCGGCGCGATGCGCTCGATCGAGCCAACAATCTCCACCCCTGGCATCGCTTCGGACTTGGCCGTGAGCTGTTGCCCAACGCGCAAATCGACTAGCTCGCGTTGGGGCCGATACATAATCACTTTCGGTCGTGAAAGATCAGTGATTTGAAAGACTCGCGTACCAACCGAGGCCATGTCGCCCATCGAAACATCGCGCAAACTGACGGTGCCATCAATTGGCGTAACCAAATCACACTGGCGCAATTCCAACTCACTGCGTTGCTTGGCAACTTCGGCGGTTTGGAAGGCAGTTTTGGCCGCTTCCCAGGTTTGGCGCCGCGTTTCCAAATCGCGGTCCGACAAAATCACGGTAGGCCCTGGGTTCTTGACCATCTGCTGATCGCGCTCTAGCTCCCGCAAGGCAAGCTCCATCGCAAAGCGGGTTTCCGTCACCCGAACCTCCGCCTCGGCCACCGCCAACTTCGCGTTGTCATTGCGTAAGCGCGCCAACACCTGGCCAGCTTGAACATGATCACCCTCTTCCACTAGCACCGCAACCACCGGCTCCGCACGCTCAGGCATGACGTCGACCACATCCAAAGATTCGATGTTGGCGGTTGCTTCGAGTATTTTTTCTACCAAGCCCACCTGAATGGGGGCGACCCGCACCAACTGCACTTCGCGTTCTTTGACCTTGGCATTGAGGCTGGCGGCGGCGGGGCTCTGCGCATTTTCATCGGCAGATTCAGTAGATTCGGCGCTAGTACCAGGGCGAGAACAAGCTGGGGCGAGGGCCAAGGCAGCTAGAAGGAGTAAGGGTAGGGGGCGAAAAATCATCGGGTAGAGAAGCAAAGCTACGGCTGCACTATTATGGTGCCTCTTACCGCATGTCGGGCTAACAAATGGAAAGTCAAGAATTCAGAGGCGGAGGAGCCAGCAAGAAACCTTTGCTGGCTTACGCAGATGCACTGACCTTGTTGGAAAGTAGCTGTCAATCTTTCCTCCCACCTCATTCTCCAGTGGAGCTGCCACTTGCTGTAGACCGGGTGCTTGCCGCTGCGGTTGCGCTGGATCGCGAGGAACCCCCAGTGCGCCGCTCTGCCATGGATGGATTCGCGCTCATCGCCGCCGACGGTGTGATGCCGCGCGCGATTGTGGGGGTGTTGTACGCCGGTACAGCCGGTCTGCCCACCATTCAGTGCGGTCAGGCGATGGCGGTCATGACCGGTGGCACGGTGCCGGAAGGCGCGGACACCATCGTGCCGGTGGAGCTCACCCGCCATGAGCACAGCACTTTAAGGCTCGATCGTGCCCCTCAAATCGGCCAACACATCCGTCGAGCCGGTGAAATGGGTGCAGCAGGGCGGGTGATTTTGGCTGCGGGGCGCCGCCTGACGGCGGGGGATTTAGGCGCGGCTGCATCGTGTGGAGTCGCTACGGTGCAAGTCTATGACCGCCCGCGCGTCGCCATCCTTGCTACCGGCGATGAAGTCGTGCCCTACACCGAGATACCCTTGCCATACCAAGTGCGAGATTCCAATCGCTTGGCAACCCAGCTGCAACTCCAGGGCTTCGGCGCGGAAGTAGTTTCGCAGCAGCATGTGCCGGATCGCAATCAAGAGTTGATGGATGCCGTCGGCGGGGCGCTCGATCAAGCGGATCTGGTGGTCACGATTGGTGGCGTCAGTATGGGTGAAAAAGATTTCATGCCGCGTGTGTTTGCCGCTAGTGGGGTGGAGTGCTTGTTTCATAAAGTGGCTCTGCAACCCGGCAAGCCGCTGTGGGCCGGCAAACGCGACAATACTTTTGTACTCGGGTTACCGGGCAATCCCATCAGTGCTTTTACGGTGCTCGAGTTGTTCGGACGGCTACTGGTGGATCGTTTAGGCGGCGCCACCACCACCTACCCGCGTCCGTTGCGTTTTGGCACCGCCACCACGGCACTGTTTAGCCACCAACGTCCGCGTTGGTTGCCGTGTAAACTGAGCGGAAATTCCGCAGGCAGCGAATTGTTAGTCACGCCGTGCCAAGAAGCCGGTTCGGGCGACTGGACTTCCCTCGCCTATGCCGACGCCCTGCTGCACTTGCCGCCGAATAGTCAACTGCACGCCGGGGCTCGCGTAGCCTACTTGCCGCTGTTGCGCCCGTGAATTCCTCACCATCTGTGTTGTTGCAACCCATCCAACGTCTGCCTAGCTGGCTGTTCTACTTACTCGCTGCGCTTTGTCGCGCCTTGGCCATGCCAGGCTGGTTAGGTGGTTGGGGCTGGCCGCTGATTTTTGTGGCGGTGGCTTTGCGCTTGGTCGGTTGGCAGCGCTGCCGCAATTTATGGCTCGATTATTGCGCAGGAGTGGTGTTTTGGGTCCTTTCGTTCGCGTTCCTGGTGCATGTGCAGTGGCTCGCTCCTGTCGGCGCGGCATTGATTCTCGGCAGTTGCTGGTGGGTAGAAGGTTTACTTTTTCGTTTTTTGAGCCGCCGTTTGTCGAGCCCTGCTGCAGGCATGTTGGCGCTGCCTTGCGCTGAGTATTTGCGCATGACTTGGTTTTATCTTGGCGTCGGCGGTGTGCCGTGGGCGTCTTTGGGTTTCGCTTTGGAGCCTTCGCCACTGTTGCCTCTGGCCAATGTGTTGGGCGAATCCGGTTTCGTTTTGCTTGCTACTTTCGGCGGGGTGTTGTTGCTGGTGGTCTGCGGCAAAGCGCCGCGAAGATTCGCGCTGCCGGTCATTTTGTTGTTGGCCATCGGCTTTGCGTTGCGCACGCCGCGCCCGCTTGCCGCAAGCGCACTACGTTGCTTGAGTATTCAACCGGTGGTGCGCGTTGATGACAAAAATCGAATTTTTTCCGCGGCGGATTTTTTTGATGTCCAGCTAAAAATTACCGATGCAGCCTTCCAAGCCGGCGTGCAAGCGGATTTATTGCTGTGGGGAGAAACCATGTGGCCCTTCCCTGGAGTCGATTCCCAAGGCGTCGGCGAAATGCGGCGGCCGTGGGTGGGAGCGCCCGATGAAGTGCGCAGTTTGGCCAGCGTGCGCCGCCGTCAACAGGAGATGGTGAAGGTGGTGATGGAGTACGCCACCAACCCAGTGGAGCGGCCGCTGCACTTTTTGGTGGGCGCACACTTTTATTATCCAGTGGATCCGGCAGCACCCGCGGGGGTGTATTCGCCGCGCAACACCGAGTTTGTGCTCTTCAATCGTGAAGGGGAGCTGTTACAGCATTTTTCCAAGCAGCAGTTGGTGCCTTTTGGGGAGAGCTTGCCGCTCGGCGGAAACTTCCCTGGCGCCGAGTTGTTTGTGCGTTGGGCGCATCGCACCTTTGGCCTGCGGCCAGATTTTGGGCGCACCGAGCAGACCGGCCCGTTGCACGGTGGAGGGGCGCTACCAAGGCTTGGTGGCGCGGTTTGCTGGGAAAACGTATTTGAAGATTCCTTCCGCAGCCAGGCCCAGCAGGGCGCCCAGGCTTTCGTCATTTTGTCCAATGAAGACTGGTTTGGCCATGATGGTCTGGAAATGAAGCAAATGGTGGCTGCCACCCGCCTGCGCGCCCTGGAGAGTGGTTTGGCCATCCTCCGCTCGACCAATACCGGGCAAACTTGCCTCGTGGATGCCGACGGCACGGTCGAGCTCGGACCCAATCCAGGCGAAATCACTTGGTGGCTGGCTGATTTACCGATTGCACCGGCCTCTGCCCCGGCCACCCCATACCGTAGTTGGGGATGGAGCTTGTTACCCATCTGGAGCCTTTTGGCAGCACTTATTGCGGTATTCAGTGTGTTTGTGAATCCGCTCGCCAAGGCTGCCAGACAGCCAAGCTAAGACTATGTCAGATGCTTCCTTGACCATAGGGCGCGGCATGGCTAGATTTTTCCTTCCTTCAGGCGTAAACCTAATGCCCGAGAGCGCCTAGACTGGCATCGCGTAATCCTGCGCACCACCTCCCCAAAAAACCCGTCGAACCACCTGGGATGAGTACCATCGGAAAATTTTTCGTTGTCCTAAACCTTGCCTTAGCTGCCCTATTTGTGGGCGTGTCTGCATCTTTGATTGCAGATAGCGATAGCTACCGCATGCAACTGGACACTGTTGTCGCTGCCAAAGCTGCTTTGCAGATTGAATCAGATGACACAATCAAAACACTTAACAGCGATTTAGCTCAAGCGCAGGGTGAAGCCCAGCGTTTGCAATTGGATAAGAGCAACTTGAGTGCGGAGAAAACTGCGCTCACCGAAAACCTCGAATCAGAGCGCCAGCAAAATGCCGATCTGCGTGAAAGCCTGCAGTCCATTGAGGGCAAGCTTGGCGATCTCCAGGGCACCAACGGCCAGCTTGCAAGTGATTTGGATGGCGTTCGTCGCCAGTACGAGACCGTGCGTGAAGAGCGCGACGCTGCATTGGATGCACGCGACGCAGCGAACTCCACCGCCAACTCGGCAACCAACAGCGCAAACTTGGCGGAAGGTCGGGCAACTGACTTAACGCTGCAACTGGCTCGCTCTACCGAGCGCGCAGCTGTTGCGGAAGCCAAACTCGCAACTGTTGTGAGCCTGTACAAGGTGGATCTCGCCAGTATTGGTGCTCAGCCGCAGATGGAAGGCACCGTACTCGAAGTAGATGTCGTGGATAACGTAACTTACGTCGTCATCAACCTTGGCAAGCGTGATAGCGTTCAGCCTGGCTACACCTACGATGTTTACAATGGTGCTACCTACAAGGGTAAAATCTACGTCCATAACGTCAACGAGTCGAAGTCGGCTGCAACCGTGGAGCTCGGCGGAAACGCTGCAGTGAGCGCTGGCGACCGCGTCGTAACTCGCCTGTAAGGAGCTGAATGATGGCAGCACGTCGTAAAAACGCTCAGAAATCCTCCCCGCAAGGTGGTGGTAAGAAGGCTAAAGGAGCCAAGCCTAAAAAGGCCAAGGCAGCAAAGGCCGCCAAGGTGGCAAAAGAAGTCAGCCCAGGCCCACCGCTTGAAGTTGTGATGAGCATCGTGACTGGCATCATGATTCTTGCCGCAGTGATTATGGTGGATTATGCTCGTGGCCAACGCTTCGGCACCGGTGTTTTGGCCCCGGATGCATACGTGGCTCCAGTAGCAGCAACGGAATAGGGCTCGACGGGCCCAAGAAATAGAAGGCCGTCCCTCGCGGGGTGCGGCCTTCTCCTTTTTGATTTAGCGGTTTATCCGGAGCCTTCCACTTCCTATACTCCTGAAGCAAGTTCTGCTTCTTGTTCCCCGCTTCACCCCAAAACATGGATTGGCTTTTCCGTCGGTTCTCGTTGTCCGAAGATCTCGGCATCGACTTAGGCACGGCAAATACGCTCGTGGCATCACAAGACCGTGGCATCATTTTGAATGAGCCCTCGGTGGTTGCAGTGTATAAGGGCACCAATGAGGTGATTTTGAATGGTATGGGGGTAGGCAATGAGGCTTACCGGATGCTTGGCAAGACGCCTACGAATATCGAAGCCGTGCGGCCTCTCAAAGGTGGAGTGATTGCCGATTTTGAAATTACCGAAAAGCTACTGCGCTACTTTTTGCGCAAGGCTCATGAAGGCCGTTCGTGGGTCCGTCCACGGGTAGTCATTTCGGTACCCTCCGGCATTACCACCGTCGAGCGCCGCGCGGTCATCAACTCGGCCGAACGTGCTGGCGCGCGCAAGGTCTACCTTGTGGATGAGCCTATGGCAGCGGGGCTTGGTGTGGAACTTCCGATCACCGAAGCGCAGGGTTCTATGATTGTGGATATTGGTGGTGGTACCACGGAAGTCGCGATTCTTGCCCTGGGTGGCCCCGTCACCGTGAAATCGGTGAAGGTCGCTGGCGACAATATGGACGATGCGATTATTGATTTTGTGCGCAAAAGCCATAACTTGCAGATTGGTCCTTTGACTGCTGAGCTAGTGAAGAAAACGATTGGCTCTGCATGGGCATTGACGGAAGAAAAAACCATTGAAGTTGCCGGTCGCGATTCGTTGAATTTGATGCCGCGCAAGCTGGTGTTGAACTCCGAAGAAATTCGCGAAGCCCTCGATGCTCCCTTGCGTGGCATCATGCGTGCGGTACTCGATTGCTTGGAAATGGCACCGCCGGAAATTGGTTCGGACTTGCTCGAGCAAGGCATCACGGTAGTGGGGGGTGGCGCGCTGTTACCCGGCCTTGATCAGTACATTGGCAAGAGTACCGGTCTGCCTTGCAGTATTGATGATGATCCCTTAACGGCTGTCGCGCGCGGTACCGCCAAGTTCCTGGAAGACTTGGATTTGTACGCATCCTTTTTGTCTGACGGCGAGGATCTGGCTTAGTCCAGGGAGCGAAGGTCGTGTTTCTTTTGCCTGGAGCGGAACGCTACCGGCGGGTCATGGTCTGCTCCGGCATCGTCGTAGTGTTGCTGGTCCAAGCAGTCGTTCCTTGGCAGCCGCTCGAAGATCGCTGCAATCTTTTTTTTGGCCCACTACTGCGCCCACTTACTGCAGTGAGCGCAACCGTCGTGGAGTTTGTTGCGCCTACTCCCGAACCCGTCAGCACCAGTCAGGCGCTCGAGAGTTCGGTACTCGTGGCTATGGAGCGGCGTTTAGGCAAACCTCAACCTTTGCCGGGAATGGAGTGGCTCGAAGTGCCAGTGTTGGCGGTGGAAGCCGCAGTGGGGCGGATTACTTTGGCTGCTGGAGAGGACTTCCATTTAGGTGTTGGTCAAATCGTTGCCTATGGCAATCAATTCCTAGGCCGCGTGAGTCGCGTGCAGCTCCACCAAGCCACGGTGGAGTTGGTGACAGCACCCAATGTGCGCACCGGAGTTCTCCTCACCGATTCCGCAGGTGCGACTACACGCGGGATTAGCTTGGGGCGTGGCCGCGCAGGTCCTGCTGTGCTGCCGTGGTTACAAAGTTCCGATCAAATCACCGCTGGCCTGGTGCTGACTTGGCGCCCGCGCCCTCTCGACCCGCCGCATCTGGGCGCGGCACATTTGTTTCTCGGCGTCACTCGGCAGGAAGGCGAAGTCCAACGCGGCAATGCTGCGTGGGTGATTGAGGGGCCTTTGCCTGCAGGTGCGGAGGGCCGTTTGTACATTGCCGCCAGCGCGGTCGGGGAGCGTCTGGTGGCGGAGCCTTTGCAAGTGCGCACGCTTGCACAGCGCTTGCTGCTTGATGACGCTGTTTTGGGTGCTGGTTGGTGTGCCGTGGCCGCCAGCGCTGCAATCGCTCCCACGGTTTTGCTAGACGGCGGCCAAGTAGGCGGTTGGTGTAGCAGTTGGCGCGGCAACTGGGGATGGTTTCGACGGGTAGCGCCAGCGCAATGGCAGCAGCGTGCGGTCGCTCTCGAAACCACCACTGGCGCCGTGTTGGAATTGGCAAAATGGCAAAATGTAACCCCGGCACTGCCGTTATTTACGCGCGGTGGAGAAGGTGTGCCGCGCGGCTTGTGGCTCGGCAATAGTGACGCCGCAGCGCTGGTACCTGCAGCGCAATTCGTGGTGATTGTGCAACAAGAAAGAGTCGCGGGGGCAGACTAGTGAGCACTCCACGCCTGCGTGTGGTTCTGCCGGTAGCGGTGATCCTCACCCTTTTTTCACCGCTGTTCCGGCAGCTTCCTGGTGGTGCAGGCCTGCCAGATTTGTGGTTATTGTTATTGCTGCTGGCGGTGCCGGTGCCAGCGCCCGATTCATGGCGTCGGCCGATGCAGTTGGTGTTTGTGCTTGGATTGCTACGCTGTAGTGTGAGTGTGATTTCACCGTTTGTTGCTTGGGCCGGTTTCGGCGCGGCTTTGTTTGTACGCGAAGCATTGTCACGGCGCTTGAGTGAATATCGTTTCAGTTTGCGCTTGCTGACGGGATTTTGTGCGGCGATTCCCTTAGTTGTTTTGGACCGCTTGGCCGCTGAGCGTTTAGGCACACCCTTGGCGCCGATGGATGCCTTGTTGCGCTGCTTGTGGGTTGGTGTGTTGGTGGCCGTGTTCACTCGTCCGCAGCTGAAAAGTCATGCCTTCACGCGGGGGAAATCATGAGGACTCTGCGTTTGCGCCGTTTAGCACAAGTATTCGTGGTGTTGGTTGGGATTATGATTGTGCGGTTGTTTCAGTTACAAATCATTGAGCATGATCAATGGATGGAAACAGCGCGGAATAGTCGTACCGGCAAAAGTTCGATACCTTTTC
Organism: uncultured bacterium; assembly: GCA_937919925.1. GTDB lineage: Bacteria > Planctomycetota > UBA1135 > UBA1135 > UBA1135. The sequence continues at coordinate 9,376 of CALFOT010000092.1, forward strand.
GTCGCGGACGCATTCTGGACCGCAACGGTTTCGTACTTGCCACCGATCACCAAGCCTACGATTTGTATTTTCGTTACCGTGATTTTCGCCGCGGTTTTGTAGCCGCACAGCTGTTTGAAGCCTTGCGTCTGGTGAGTTATCCCAACGAAGGTTTGGTCGATTGTCTGAACCGTGGTGAAGAGCTTGGCGATATCTGCCTGGCTCTGCGGCCACAAGATTTACTTGCCCTGAGTGGCCGCCAGCGCAGTGATTTGCGCTTTTATTTGGGGGTTTTAACCGGCAAAACTACCTCCGCATGGCAAGTCCAAATTCAGGACTGGGATCGCGACGGGCAACTTTCGTTCGCCCAATCTTTTCCTGGGGCGCGTGAAATCTTGCATCAAAAATTGCGCGAGGCGCGCCACAACCTGCAGTTTCTTGAAGATTTATTGCACTCTGAAAATCCGCTGCACCTGTTGCAACGGTTGGAAAACCGACGCCGTGAATTAGATGTCATGGTGGCGCGTGCAACGTTGCAGGAAGCCGCGTCGCGAGTAGTGGATTGCACCGCATCCAGTTTACGCAACCGCTTAGCCCATGCAGACAGCACGCGTGAAGCGCTGTTGTTGGAGTTACAGGAGCATTGGCAGCTGCAAGGTGGTTTGGCGCATTTCGGTGTGCTGTTAGCGCCGCTGCCAGCGAGTGCGCGGGTGGATGGCTCAAGCGACCAGCAAGCTTTCGTAGATTTTCAAGAACTGCAAGCAGCCGAACAACTGGCTGTCTTCGAGGCACTTTTGAATCACCTACAGGAGGATTTTCCAGATGAGGTCAGCGGCGCCAAACACAAACAAACGAAGGTGATTCATAATCTGCGCGTGTTGCGGTTGGAGCGCGATTTAGATTTCGACTTAGTCGACTTGCTGGCCCAACAATCTAGCGATTTCCAGGGGTTGTATTTGCAGGAAGTTACCCAACGCATTTACCCCAATGAAGTGGCGCGCATGGTGGTTGGCTCATTGAGCTTGCCAAGCACTGTGGATTTGGAGCGTGAGCAGGAGCAACGCCAGCGTTTTGATGATTTGCGGCGCTTGTTGCACCGCAGTGCCGCAGAGGAAGCAGAGTTTCGGCAACTTCGAGATTGGTTGTGGAGTGATTCTTTGGCTGCCAATGAGTGCAATGGACAGGACGGCATCGAAAAAGTTTACGAACCGGTACTGCGTGGCAGCCGCGGCTACCTGCAAGAACTTGAAGGGGGGGCGGATGGCTCCTTACCGTTGGAGTTGTTGTTTTCTCCACCGCAAAACGGTACCGACATCAAACTGTCCTTGGATGCAGGCATGATTCGTGCCGCAGAAGCTTCCATCGCTAAAGTCTATGCGGCAACGGTAGCGCGCTTGAAGGAGCAGCAGCCCCCAAACATGAACAAGGCTCTGCGGCAGTTCCAGCCGACAGAACAAAAGGTTGGATTCGTAATCATGGATTTGCATAGTGGCGCCGTACCGGTTTTGGTCAGTACGCCGCAAGTCACCCGCAGCGAGTTGCGCCGCAACTATGCGGAGCTGGTAGCAATAGCGGAACAGGGCAACGCGTCACCGTTACGCAATCGAGTCTTTGGTGGCTCTTTTTATGGCAAAGAGCAACCTTATCCGGGTTCCACTTTTAAACCGTTGATTGCTGCTGCTGCGCTGTCGTTGGACCCCAATGCGTGGAATCGGCGCTATATCTGCGAGTCGATTTTCACTCCGCCTGGAACCAATCATGCAATCAGTTGCGATAGCCAGTACGGGCATGGTGAAATCGATATGCGCGAAGCGTTGATGAAATCCTGCAATATCTATTTCTATCAGCTCGGCAATGATATTGGTGCAGCGGCGATGCATGATTTGGCCGCGCAACTTGGATTCGACGACACCACCTCCACCATCCAGGGCAAAATTTATGTTGGCGCGAATATTGGCACCGGGAATGAGTTGAGCTCCGAAGGGTCTTTGGAGCACAACGTGAATTATCTTGCGCCGCTGAGCATCCTGGAGGGAGATGTACTCAAGCGCATGCGTACGGCCATCGGCCAAGATGGAGTGCGTGCCAGCCCCTTGCAAATGGCGCGCTTATTTGGTTGGCTTGCAAGCGGAGAATTGGTGCGTCCGCAACTCGTTTTGGAAGGTGGCGGAGCTTCTCCGGCGCGTGAACCGTTGATGCAGCCAAATATTTCGCTGCAGACTCGAGAGCGGATCGCCGCCGCTTTATCCGCTGTTGTTTATGAGGAGGGTGGCACTGCTTATCGCACCGAGTTTCCGGCTGCTTGGCAAATCGTTGGCAAAACAGGTACCGCGCAAATCGCCGGTGATATCCCCACCCACGCTTGGTTCACCGGCTTTTTCCCCGCCGACCATCCACACTATTCTTTCGCCATCTTGTGTGAGAATACAGGCTTGCACGGTGGTCAAATCGCAACCTATATTCTGAAGGATTTCCTTGCCACACCCGAGGGGGCGGAGTTGCTGCGATGAAAGGGCCTTCGTTACGCTATCGCCTGTTCGGGTTTTTGCGCCGCACTTGCTGGCCTGTAATTCCAATCACCACTGCGATCGTGCTGGTAGGAATTGCAATGCAGTGGAGTGTAGATGCCGATTTGCACCTGCCTACGGCTCATTTGTTGCGCGTTTTTGCCCTGCTGTTGTGCGCGGTCGTCGCGGTGGTGTGGGGCGCCAAACGTTGGCGTAGTTCCGCATCTCTATTTTACGCTACGACTTTGGCCATGTTGATTTTGGTGTTATGGGTCGGACGCGCCACCAACAACTCGCAACGTTGGCTCGACATCGCTTTGGGTTTTAAACTGCAACCCAGTGAGTTCATGAAAATGGCTTTGATTTTAGTGCTCGCGCGTTGGTTTGCTGATCACCCACGGCCCACCCGCCTCAAGCACATTTGGAAGCCCGGGCTGCTTTCTGTGATGCCAGCCCTGTTGATTTTGGTCGAACCGGATCTCGGCACGGCTTTGGTTTTTGTGCCGTTATTTTTCGCGATGGTGTGGCTGGCTGGCTTACCTTGGCGCAGCTTCCGCTGGTTATTGTTGATTCCGTTGCTACTTGCTCCAGCCGGGTGGTTGGTGATTCAGGATTATCAAAAGGCGCGCATCCAGACTTGGTACGCTCAAGAGCACCTCAGCGCCGACCAGCGCGACGGCGATGGCTTTCACTTGTGGCATTCGAAGATTGCCGTTGGCAGCGGCGGCGCCACAGGTATGGGCTGGGGAAAGGGTCCAGAAAATCGCCTCGACAACCTACCCGAGCGTCACAATGATTTCGTTTTCCCAGTCCTAGCCGAAGAATTCGGTTTCTTCGGGGCATCCGTTTTCTTGCTGCTCTACGCCAGCCTGGGTCTGAGTCTACTCACCGTCGCGGGGCGCTACCGGGATCCCTTTTCGCGTCTTGTGCTCGGTGGTATCGGCGTGCATTTTTTGGTTCATCTGTGCCTCAATGTCGGCGTGACTTTGGGTGTTTGGCCGACGACCGGGCTGCCGCTGCCGATGGTGAGCTTTGGCGGTAGTTCGATGATGGTGAGTGGGCTGTCGCTAGGGATTGCGCTGGTGATAGGGGCGGAGCGAGCACCAATGTTCTCCAATAAGGCTTTTGAAGCTTAATGGCGGCTTACTTCTTGCCCGCCGCCACGCCGTTACGGCAATCGTTGGGTTGGGTGTTGCGGGCTTTTGCCATGGCATTCTTGCCCCTTCGCCCTGCTAGAATCTATGCCAATGCGTGCAATTCAAATGGTCCGACCGGAAGCGGGAGCAGCCGTTGTCGTCAATGACCTCGAGATTCCCACACCTGGTCCCGGGGAGGTGCGTGTGCGCATCGCCAACACGGCGATTTGCGGTACCGATCGGCACATTTTCCACTGGGATCCATCCATTCGGCATATGATCACGCCGCCGGTCATCATTGGCCATGAGTTCTGTGGTTACGTTCACGCTTGCGGCGATGGCGTCGTCGGCTGGAGTCAAGGTACTTACGTTTCTGCCGAGATGCACATCGTGTGCAACAAATGCCGCGCTTGCCAGGCTGGTAACCACCACATCTGTGAAAACACTCAGATTGCGGGCCTGCATCGCAATGGCTGTTTCGCTGAGTTTGTCGTGGTGCCGGCATCCAATCTCGTGCGTTTGGATCCGGCGATTGTGCCGCCTCATATTGGCTCATTTTTGGATGCACTGGGCAATGCGGTACATACGGTTCAAGCGGCCAGCAGTATCGCCGGGCGGCATGTCTTGTTGTCTGGATACGGAGCGATTGGCGCTTTGGCTGCCGCAGTGGTGCAGTTTGAAGGAGCGAAAAGTTTAACCATCACCGAAGTCCAACCAGGGCACTTGGAGCGTGCACGCAAGTGGGTGGCCGGTTTAGATTCGCGCGTACCGGTGTTTGTGCACAATCCTGCTGAGGAGCCGAACTTGGTAGCCCAGGTCCGTGAACAAACCTCTGGCGGCGTGGATGCAGTGCTGGAAATGTCAGGTTCTCCAGCTGCGATTCACGCTGGTATGCAAATGCTTTATCCCGGCGGCGAAATGATGCAGCTTGGGATTCCGTCGGCATCGGATTTGATGCTGCAAGATTTTTCCCGTGAGTTCATCTTCAAAGGGCTCACTTGGCGCGGCATTCTTGGTCGTCGTATGTTCGCAACCTGGGATGAAATGCTCGGACTGCTGCAGCGTGGCTTGAATGTGGAGCACATTGTGACCCACCGCTTGCCGCTCTCCTCTTTCCACGCCGGCATGGCGCTGCTCGATGCAGGTCAAGCCCATAAAGTGGTACTCGACCCTACATGCTGAAATGACTGATTCCTCACCAACTATGACTACCGGCAAACAAGTTTTTTTGGCTAGTATCGAGCAAGAGCTCACGGAAATCCGCGATGCTGGTCTGTGGAAATCAGAACGCGTGATCGTCACTCCGCAAGATGCTGACATCAAGGTAGAGGGTGGTGCTCAGGTGGTGAACTTTTGCGCCAATAACTATCTTGGTTTATCCGATGATCCATCGTTAATCGCAGCTGCCCACGAGTGTTTGGATGTACGCGGTTTCGGTATGTCTTCGGTGCGCTTTATTTGTGGCACCCAAGATATTCATAAGGAGCTTGAAGCGGCGATTTCCAATTTTCTCGGCTTCGAAGATACCATTCTGTACACCTCTTGCTTTGATGCCAACGGTGGTCTTTTTGAAACTTTGTTGACTGACCAAGATGCAGTGATTTCAGATGCGTTGAATCACGCTTCGATTATCGATGGCATTCGTTTGTCTAAAGCGCAGCGTTTCCGCTACGCCAACAACGACATGGCCGAGTTGGAAAGCTGCTTGCAGCAAGCCAAGAACGCCGGCGCGCGGCGCATTTTGATTTCCACGGATGGCGTGTTCTCCATGGATGGTTTTATTGCCAAGCTCGATAAAATTTGCGATCTCGCCGACAAGTACGACGCACTTGTCCATGTGGATGATTCGCACTCCACTGGTTTTATGGGCAAAACCGGGCGCGGCACACATGAACATTGCGGCGTGATGGGCCGGGTAGACATCATCACCAGTACCCTTGGCAAAGCCTTGGGTGGCGCAAGCGGTGGTTTTACCTGTGCGGCCAAACCAGTGATTGATTACCTGCGTAACAAATCGCGGCCCTATCTGTTCTCCAATTCAGTGGCGCCACCGATTGTGGCCGCCAGTCTCGCGGTGTTTAAGCGTCTATCGGCAACCACCGAATTGCGCGATCGCCTGGAAGCCAACACTCTGTCCTTTCGTAAGCAAATGACTGCCGCCGGTTTTCACATCAAACCCGGCATACACCCCATTTGCCCGTTGATGCTCGGCGATGCTCGTCTTGCCGCAGATGTCGCCAGCGATATGCTCGCAGAAGGTATTTACGTCATCGGCTTTAGCTTTCCGGTGGTGCCACGCGGTCAAGCACGCATTCGTGTACAGATCTCCGCCGGCCATACCCCCGAGCACATTGATCATGCGGTGCGGGCGTTTATCAAGGTTGGGCTGAAACACGGCGTGATTTCCTGAGGAGCACGATGAACGAAGTTCTCTGGCAGCCTAGCGCAACTGCGGTGAGTGACTCCAATCTCCTCGCATTTGCCCGCCAAGCAGGTGTGCCCTTGAGTGGTGCGGACCATGGTTATGACGCTCTTTGGCAATGGTCTGTCGAGCAGCGCGAGGACTTCTGGTCGGCCCTGTGGGATTTTGCTGGTGTAGTGGGTGAAAAGGGCGAGCGCATTCTTAGTGAAGACGGCATGCCGGGAGCGCAGTGGTTCCCTGATGCCCAACTCAACTTTTGCGAAAACTTGCTTGCCAAGCGTGGGCCAGAGCCGGCGATTTTATTTTGCGGCGAAGACGGCGACCGCAGGGTGATCAGCCGCGATGAGCTTGCCGAACAAGTGCGCTTATTGCGCGGCGCTTTGCAACAGTGGGGGGTGCAGCAGGGAGATTGCGTGGCCGGATTCCTGCCGAATTGCCCTGCGGCGGTCATCGGCATGCTTGCTGCATCTAGTCTTGGAGCGGTGTGGGCCTCATGCTCACCAGATTTCGGCGTTGCCGGCGTGTTAGATCGTTTTAGTCAGATCCAGCCTAAAGTTTTGTTCGCAGCAGATGGCTACTTATTCAAAATCGAGCGCTTTGATTGTTGCGCCAAGTTAGATGCCATCATCGCCGGCTTGTCTAGTGTGGAGCACGTCGTGATGTTGCCGTTCACCAATGATGAAGCCGTTTGGCAATGGCGCCATGCGGCTAACGCCGAGGGCGATGGTCCGCATCCTACACGGCATTCTTGGGCGGAGGCACTAGATGTTGCCCCGGCCACGCAGCTGAAGTTCCGCCGCCTCCCGTTTCACCACCCGCTCTATATCATGTTCAGTTCGGGCACCACTGGCCAGCCCAAGTGCATCGTGCATGGACAAGGGGGCACTTTATTGCAGCATCGCAAAGAACATGCGTTGCACTGTGATTTGCGCCCAGGCGAAAAATTGTTTTACTACACCACCACCGGTTGGATGATGTGGAATTGGTTGGTCACGGCGCTTGCCGGTGGGGTAACCATTGTGCTTTTTGATGGAAACCCTTTTCGCCCTAAGACTACCGCCCTATGGGATGTCGTCGCCAACGAAGGGATTCAAGTTTTCGGCACGTCGGCTAAATATCTTGATGCTTGCAAGAAGGCCGGCTTAACGCCCAAGCAGTCACACAATCTGCAAAACCTACGCGCAATTTTATCGACCGGATCGCCGTTAATGCCAGAGTCTTTCGATTGGGTTTATGCGCAAGTGAAAAGTGATTTGATGCTCGCCTCCATCACTGGTGGCACCGACATTGTGTCGTGCTTTGCGCTCGGTTGTCCGATCGCACCGGTGCGCCGCGGCGAGCTGCAAAAACGTGGACTCGGTATGGCTGTTGCGGTTTGGGATGATCAGGGGAACTCTCTTGTGGGAGCGCCCGGGGAGTTGGTTTGCACCAAGTCCTTCCCGTCAATGCCCATCGGCTTTTGGAATGATGCCGACGGCAGTCGTTACCGCGCAGCTTATTTTGAGTTTTTTCCGGGCGTGTGGCGTCATGGTGATTGGGTGGAGCAGACTTCTCATGCTGGGCTCATTGTTTATGGTCGCTCCGATGCCACTCTAAATCCTGGCGGGGTGCGTATCGGTACGGCCGAAATTTATCGTCAAGTGGAACAAGTCGATGTGGTGGAGGAGGCCTTAGTGATTGGCCAAGACACCGGTGATGGTGATCAGCGCGTGGTGCTTTTCGTGCGCTTGGCCGAGGGAGTAGTGCTCAGTGAAGAACTCATCGCGAATATTCGCTCGGAGATTCGTGCGAATGCCACCCCGCGCCATGTGCCGGCAATTGTGCTCGCTGTGGCGGATATTCCACGTACCCGGAGTGGCAAGATTTCTGAAATTGCGGTGCGTGATGTGGTTCATGGCCGCCGTATCAAGAACACGGAAGCTTTGGCCAATCCCGAAGCATTGGAATATTTTCGCGACCGTCCGGAGCTATCCCTAGGGAAACTCTGATTTCCTCGGGCGAGTGGAACGGTGGAGCGGAATCTTCCGGGTCAAGGCGCGAGACGCTGGCCGTAGCCTAGCTACGGCCAAGTTGAAGCAACGCGGAGCCTGGGGATTCCGGCCGCTAAGCCGCCGTACGAATAATTCAGGGCTTTCCATGGCTAAATCAGCCTCTCCGTGGATTTTGCGGCACCGGTATTTTGAATTTTTTCGCCGCAAGCTGTTGCACCGCAGTTATTTCTGCTAGTATCGAGTGCAATGCTAGGCGCAATAACTTTGCTCACCTTGCTCCCCTCTGTTCTTACCTCCCTACCTCAAGATCATCTCGCCCCCCCCCCTGGAGTACGTTACCTGGATTCTCTGTTCGAATCGGAAGTAACCAAGGATATCGATTACGGTACCGTCTACAACCCATCGTTTCAAAGCATGGAGACTTTGAAGTTGGATTTGTACGAGCCCGCAAACGATCCTGATCCCCTACGGGCTGTAGTTGTTTGGGTACATGGTGGTACGTTCTTTGGCGGAGACAAGACCGATCTCATTCCCCTTGGCGAGGATTTCGCGCAAAGAGGATATGTGGTGGTCACTCCGAACTTTCGCTTGATGCAACTAGGCGGCGGCCAATCCATGGACCCAGCTTATAGTGCGGGCGATATTGCCTCTGTGGCCCGTTGGTTGCGCGCGAATGCCGTGACCTATCGGATTGACCCCAATCGCATCATGTTAGGCGGATCAAGTTCTGGTGCAGTTCTCGGCCTTTCCTCTACCTATGATGACCTCGTGATTGGCTTCAACATGAATCATTGGGGCTATTCCAGTCACTTCGCTGCTATCGTTGAAATCAGCGGCAAACTGATGCGCCTAGACCAACTCAACACCGGGGATCCACCACTTTTGGTGGTTCATGGAATGTTGGATCACTCGATCTACTTTTACAACGCAGTGGATCTTCTTACCCGTGCGGATGCGGTCCATGTCTATAATGAGCATCTGTTCTTTCCGCAGGCAGGGCATGCGATTTTGAATTCGCATTACAGTATCATTGCTCCGGCCGCGCGCGACTTTTTCTATCGGATTGTAATTTCGTAGTTACTCTCGATGAAGACGCGCTGGCGGGTCCGTACCTTTTCCGGCACGTCTTCATGACCTTCATCCTACCTTTCTCCCAAATCCGCCTCGCTGACTTGCCTCAGGTCGGTGGCAAAAACTCGTCTCTCGGTGAGATGTTTAACTCCCTCGCCAACGTTGGAGTGCGTGTCCCGAACGGTTTTGCCATCACTGCGGATGCGTATCGCTATTTTCTTCGCGAAAATGATTTGGTCGAGCGTATCGAAGCGGCGCTGCATGGTTTGGATGCCAGCCAACTGGATCAGCTCGAACAAGTTGGCTCACTGGTGCGACAGTGGATCAAAGAAGCAGAAATCCCTGCAGACTTAGCGGCAGAAATCCGTGCCGCCTACAAACAGCGCGAGAGCGAATACGGATCCAACTATGATGTCGCAGTGCGTAGTTCCGCCACTGCGGAAGATTTACCTGATGCCTCCTTTGCCGGGCAACAAGAGACTTTTTTGAATGTCCGATCCTCGTCTAACTTGCTTGAGATGGTGCGCAAAGTGTATGCAAGCCTGTATACCAATCGAGCAATTTCCTACCGGGCACATACCGGCTTTGATGCTCAAGAAGTTGCGATTTCCGTCGGTGTGCAGAAAATGGTGCGTTCGGATCGTGGCTGCTCAGGGGTCATGTTCACCCTCGATACGGAAACGGGCTTTCGCGATTTAGTGCTGATCAACTCGGCTTATGGGTTAGGGGAAAACGTCGTGCAAGGCACCGTGAACCCGGATGAGTTCCACTTGTACAAACCTGCTTTGCGAGCCAAGAAAAGCGCAATGCTGATGCGTAGGCTTGGAAGTAAGGCCTTGAAGATGGTCTACGACCGCGATCCGGATAGTAAGCGCGCGGTCCATAATGTTGCAGTGTTGGAAGATGACCAGCAACGCTTTTCCATCACCGATGAAGAAGCAGAGCAGCTCGCACGTTTTGCTTTAAGCATTGAAGACCACTATTCCGAACAGCGCGGCATGCCTACTCCGATGGATATCGAGTGGGCCAAAGATGGTCTCGATGGTCAACTTTATATTTTGCAAGCGCGCCCAGAAACGGTGCATTCACAGAGTAGTGGTTATGTGCATGAAGTATTCGAATTGAAGAAGCGGGGTAAAGTTTTGGTAGAAGGGCGTGCGGTAGGCAAACGGATTGGCACTGGTATTGCGCGAGTAATCCTTGATTCGGAGAACATGCACGAGGTTCGGCCCGGCGATGTTCTCATTACAGATATCACCGATCCAGATTGGGAGCCGGTCATGAAAACTGCATCGGCCTTGGTCACCAACCGTGGCGGCCGCACTTGTCACGCCGCCATTCTTGCTAGGGAGCTTGGTATTCCCGCCATCGTTGGTTGCGGTAACGCCACCGAGATGATTCAAATGAATCAGAAGGTTACGGTGTCTTGCGCCGAGGGAGAAACAGGTTTCGTTTATGCTGGGGAATTGCCGTTTGCAGCAAGTGTTTTTGAACTTGAAAACGTGGTCCATCCACGCACTGGCATGTACCTGAACGTTGGAGATCCTCAGCAGGCCTTAAGCTTTTCGGGTTTGCCGGCAGATGGTGTCGGGCTGGCGCGCCTCGAGTTCATCATCAATAACAGCATTAAGGTGCATCCACAGGCCCTGTTGGAGTTTGATAGTCTGGATGAAGAAACGCGCAAGAAGGTGCAAGCGGTGATCTCCGGCTACCCCAGCCCGCGTGACTATTTTGTGCGTCGCTTGGCAGAAGGTGTAGCCACAATCGCGGCGGCGTTTTATCCACGTCCGGTGGTGGTGCGCTTGTCGGATTTTAAATCGAATGAATATGCAGCCTTGCTTGGCGGCACGCGTTACGAACCCTTTGAAGAAAATCCAATGCTTGGGTGGCGTGGCGCTTCGCGCTATTTTTCGCCCCAGTTTCACGATGCCTTCGCTATGGAATGCGCGGCGATCCGTGGAGTGCGCAACGAAATGGGTTTAGATAACGTCATTCCCATGCTGCCCTTTGTGCGCACCGTCGAAGAGGGTAAAGCGGTGCTCCAAAAAATGGCTGAGCTAGGCCTGCGGCGCGGCGAGAATGGCCTCAAGGTTTACCTGATGTGTGAGTTGCCTTCCAACGCATTGCTCGCGGATTCTTTCTTAGACGATTTCGACGGTTTCTCGATTGGTTCCAATGATCTCACTCAACTCACCCTCGGAGTCGATCGTGATTCCGGCATGTTGCACGGATACGACGAACGCAACCCTGCAGTCTTGGCTCTAATGGAGATGGCCATTCAGGCATGCCGCGCGCGTGGCAAGTACATCGGCATTTGTGGTCAAGCCCCATCCGACTTCCCTGAAATCACGCGTTGGTTGGTCGAGCGTGGTATCGATACCATTTCGCTCAACCCCGATAGCCTGGTGGATATGCTTCAGGTCGTCAACCAGGCAGAAAAGGAGTTTGGCAGGTAATGCGCCGTTTATTCGGCCACGGCCGCGAACGCAGTATCCAGAGCTTGCTTCAAGTCTTGCCATAAGTCTTCCACAAACTCAATGCCAACTGCAATGCGCAGCAAGCCTTCGGTAATGCCGCTGGTGTTGCGCCCTTCTTGCGACACAATGCGGTGGGTCAAACCGGCAGGGTGTTCGATCAAGCTATCGGTGCTGCCCAGGCTTACCGCCGCCAGGAACAGTTCGGTGCTATCCATGGTTTTGGCGGCAGCAGCAAATCCACCGCGCATTTCAAAAGCAATCACTGAGCCAGGCCCCTTCATTTGGCGGCCGACGATATCGGTTGGATCGGAAGCGCCAAGGCCGGGAAAGTACACCGCAGCGATTGCCGGATGCGTGGCAATGCGCTCGGCCAAGAGGATGGCATTTTCTTGGGCTTTGAGCACGCGTAACGGCAGAGTTGGAAGACTGCGATGCAGCAAATATGCCGCCATCGGATGCAGGTTGCCGCCCGTCAGGATGCGCACTTGGCGAACCCGTGCAGCCCACATGTTATTGGTGGCCACCAAGCCGGACAGCACATCGCCATGGCCGCCAAGATATTTGGTGCCGCTATGCACCGAGAAGGTTGCTCCGAGTGTGAGCGGTTGTTGCAGAATCGGAGTGGCGAAAGTGTTGTCTACCATGACTGGCACTGCGCCAGCCTGACGCATCACATTCGCCAGATCCATCAGAGTGAGAGTGGGGTTTGCTGGAGTTTCCACCACGACCAGCGCAGTCTGCGCGGTGATTGCGGCACCGATTTGATCGGCAGTAACCCACTCCACATCAAAGCCGAGTAATCCACAGCTCAACAAGTGATCGGTGCAGCCGTAGATCGGGCGCACCGCCACGATGTGGTTGCGCTTGACCACGTCTTCCAGATCGCGGACACGCATCGACAGCAGCACAGCGTGAATCGCAGCCATACCGGAGGCGAAGGCAATCCCTGCTTCCGCCTGTTCCATTTGGGCGAAAGCGCACTCATAGCGAAACACGGTTTGATTATGCAAGCGTGCATAAATGGCAGATTCTGCTTGAGCACCACCCGCGGAAAGTTGGTCGATGCTGTCGCGTCCACTTTGCAAACTGCGCATGGGGTAGGTGGTGGAGAGGTCCAGCGGCGGCGCATGAACTCCCAGCTCACGGAAATCTTCGCGGCCTGCGTGTACGGCTTGGGTCTGGAGGTGGTATTCCATACGAGAAGCTTCGCCTAGATTTTATTCGGAGTCTATCGAATAGACTGCGGATATTCTGGTAGAATTGGCATATGGACAGAATAGACTTCGCCATATTGAGTGAATTACAGAATAATGCGCGGCTCAGTAACAAAGAGCTTGCCGCTCGGGTCCATCTCGCGCCATCGAGCTGCTTGGAGCGTTTCCGACGCCTCGTGACCGATGGCGTCTTGCTCGGCTTCCATGCGGAGGTCCAGCCGGAGACTTTAGGGGTTGGCCTCCAGGCGATGATTCACGTGCGTTTGGCGCGGCATTCACGCGACCACGTTGAGGACCTTCAGGAGCATTTGACGGCTGTCCCTGAAGTCATCGGCTACTATCATCTAACCGGAGAGTTTGACTTCCTCGTGCACGTGGCGGTGCGGGATTCTGATCATTTGCGCAATCTTGCCCTGGATGCCTTCACCACCCGCAAGGAAATTGCGCAAATCCAAACTTCGCTCATTTTCTCAAAAATGCGCAAATCTATTTGGCCCTGCCTCAAGTTAGCCGAACATGATGTGCACCGATAGTTTTAAATCAGAGCTTGCTTAACATCTTCCAAATAATACCTTTACGTCAGCAAGTCTGTGTAGTATTGTGGGAGCCAGGAGGAATTTACATGACTGAACTCGAAAACCTGATTGGGAAGCAAAAAAGAGTTGTTTCCATCAGCCACCATGTCACCGTACGCGACGCAGCCAAAGCAATGGCCGAAGCAAATGTGGGTGCCGCTGCCATTATGGATGGCACCAAGCTAGTCGGTTTGTTTACCGAGCGGGATGTCCTAAAGCGTGTGCTGTTGCATAACTTGGATGTAGACGAAGTGCTGGTGCGCGACGTGATGACACGCGAGTTGATTTGCGCCGAGTTAGGCCAAAACACCAATGACGCGCGTTTCTTGATGAGGCGTCACCACATTCGTCACTTGCCAGTGCTTGATGTGAAAGGCAACCTTGCTGGCGTTTTGTCGATTCGGGATCTCATCGAAGATGAAGTTCGCGAGATGCGCGATTATATTGCGCAAGCGGAAGGCTAACTCGCGGTAGTAGATTCCTGGCAGACTCAGCTCCAGGCTTTCCCCCCCAATGCGCATTACGGGCGCACCATAAATAGGAACTCCAAGTTCCTTAGGTGGCTGATTTTGCCCACTTTTTTGCCCAGTTGATTATGAATACCGATACGCGCTCCCACATAGCGCGGGTGGTCACGAGTCAGGACTTCTACCTGACCGTGCATGTTCAGAATTTCTTCCAGCGCGCTACGGCTGAGATAGCCTTCATCACTAAACGAAACTAAAAGCTGTTTGCCACGCAGCTCCTTGATGACTTTGCGGAAGGCGTCGGCAAATGCGGGGCGTGAGTTGAAAGCGCTGCGGCGTTCGCGGCAATCGGTGCGTTTGCACGCAATGCCATAAACTTCGGGTTGGTCCCAACGCACCAGGGTTTCCCAAATGTGATAGTTGCCAAGATAGGAGTGTTGGTTGTAAGGCGGATCAAGATAAGCCAAGTCGCCGTCGAAACGCGCGGCCGCATCCATTGCTTCTAAACACCAAGCCTCGCACGCGCCTGCGGCAGGGCGGGGGAGAAGCGCCGGCAGACGTAATTCCAGAGTATTTGCTGCGCGCGGCGCCCAACTTTTTAAGTAAGCCATTTGCAAACCAGTAGTGGAATCCACGCGATCCGCGGCTTCCATGAGCGAAACCAACAGTACCGACTCCAAGCGCGGCTCCAATTCCGCGGCCGCAATGGCATTCCGGATGGCTTCGATCCGCGCGCCGTTTTCGGGCCTAAAAAAACGGCTTTGTACGCAGTAGGTTTCCGTGAACCAAGCGGCTTGGCCGGGCAACAATTGCAAGCGATCCAGCCATTGCTGCGCCTCGTGTGCAACTTGCTCTGTATCACTCTCTACATAGCAGCGTGCAATTGTGGCAGCGTACTGGTTGACGTCATTAGCCACCACACGATAGCCAGCTTCCTTCAACGCATACCCAACACGGGAAGTGCCGGAGAATAAATCCAGGACCGTACCACTTGGAAGCATTTGCGCAACAGCCTCCTGGATCATCGGAATGAGCAGCCGCTTCGAACCTAGATATTTAATCAAAAGCGCGTGTCCCCACGCCAACGCAGGCGGCGCAGAACATCAGGGTGAAGGAGAACCAGCACCGTGACGAGCTCTAGCCGGCCCATCCACATACCCATCGACAATGTCATCTTTGCCAGAGGGTGGAGCGAAGCGAAATTTTCCATTGGACCTACTGCGCCAAAACCTGGGCCAATGTTGCCGATACAGGCGAGGGCTGCGGTGAACCCCTCCACCAAGCCGGAGCCAAGGAGAACGACCACCGAGCCGACGACAAAGTACAGCACCAAGTAGCTCAGCACCAGATTGAGTATTGCTCGCATAGCATCATCGGGCACGGCGTTACCACGGTGACGAAGTGGAATCACCCCGCGTGGATGCAGCACTCGGGTGAACTCACGCCACATAAATTTCAGCGAGAGTAGGTTGCGAATGGCTTTCGGACCGCCAGCGGCAGAACCTGCGCAACCGCCAATGAACATCACAAAGAGCAGCAAAATGCGCATTCCATCGGTCCATGGAGCTTGTGCATAATCCACACTAGCGAAACCCGTGGAAGAAATGAGGCTGGCAGATTGGAAGAACCCGATGCGCAGGTGTTCAAGATCAGGAATCCCACCGGCAAGCAGAATGGCTACGCCTACGGCACCAAAGGACATACACAGAAAGTAAAAACGGAACTCACCATCGCGGATAATCTCGCGCGGGTGGCGGGTGAGACCGAGCCAAATCAACGGAAAACTCATGCCGCTGAGGAGCATAAACACAATGATAATCCATTCTGCGCTGGGGTTGTTGTAGCCACCAATGGAGGCGCCATTCGGCGAAAAGCCCCCAGCAGACATGGTGGTTAGCGAATGGCAAACGGAAGCGAACCAATTCATTCCGGCTACCAAATGCAGCATCAGTATTTCGAGAATCGTTAAAAAGCAATAGAGAATCCACAGGCGGCGCGCGGAATCACGCACGCTAGGGGAAATGATGTCAGTAGTGGCTCCACTGCCTTCGGCGAACAAAATTTGACGCCCCGCAATCCCTAATTGGGGAAGCACCACCACGAACAGCGCGATGACGCCAAGACCGCCGAACCATTGCGTCATGGATCGCCACAAGAAAAAAGCACGTCCATGCGCATCAAAATCAGTGAGGATGGTGGCGCCGGTCGTAGTTAGCCCAGAAATCGATTCGAAAAAGGAATCGACATAGCTGATGCCGGAAAGCATATACGGCACGGCCGCAAAATGCGCCACCACCAGCCATGCACCAGCCACCACAGCGAGCGCTTCGGCGCGGCGGAAATCGGCATGCGGCACAAAAAGAAGGGAACAAAGCCAGCCGCTGCACCAGGTCGCGGCCAAAGAAAAACCGAAATGCCCAACTTCCATCCAGCTGCCATCTCCTTGCCAAGCATCCCAGGCCGCCAACAGCAGTGGCGGCAGGAAGGCGAAGCAGAAAACCTGCAGTAGACGCCCAATGACGCCAAGGACGAGCGCGATGCGCATGCGTTAAATTTGCTCTTTCAAGGCAGGAAGGTTTTCGAAGAAGTTGCGGGTAGTTTCCTCAGCTTCGGTTTTGCAGAACACCAGCAATTGATCTCCGCCTTGTACACAATCGCTTCCTTGCGGAATGATGACGTGTTCGCCACGTAGAATGGCGCCAATGATGGCGAACACCGATGCTTTGATACGGTGCAAAGGCTGCGGTGGTTGGTCTGCTGGAACTTGAATACGGAGTACTTTCACCGAGCCATGCTCGAACTCAGCAATCAAATCGTTATCGGAGTGGTTCGTGCGTTTCAGTACCGAGCGAATCGCCGCACCAGTGGCAGAACGTACGACATCGATGCCTACACTCTCGAACAGCATCTCATTCGATTCATTATCTGCCCGTGTGATGATGCGTTGCACGCCTTGCTGCTTGGCTAACAGCGACACCAGCAAGTTTTTTTCATCATTGCTGGTGACGGCAATCAGCACTGGATAATCGGCGATGTGTTCTTCGCGCAGCAATTCTAAATCGGTGCCGTCGCCATGCAGCACCAGCGATTTCAGCTGCGGTGCAATCTCCAAAGCACGCTTCTCGTTGGCCTCAATCAGTTTGATGTCCCAGCCATTTTTCTCTAATCCCTCTGCAACAGCAAAGCCGACAGCACCGCCTCCAACCACCAAGGCGCGCCGCGGATCACGGCCATGCTTGCGTTTGGTGAGGTAACGCGTGAGTAGGCGGTCGACGCCTTGCATTGTGCCCATAGCGGTAATCAAATCACCTTCTTGAAAAGCAGTGTCGCCGCGTGGAATAAAAGTGTCTGCGCCGCGCTGGACCATGACCAGCACGACATTTTTGGGCACGCCAATTTCCTTCAAGGTGCCTTGCGTAAACACAGCATCTTTATCAATACTGTGTTTCACTAGGCGGACCTTGCCATTGACAAAAGCCTCAACCTCGAGGGCACCGGGCACCATTACAATGCGCAAAATTTCGCGTGCAAGCCGGGCAGCTGGCAAAATGACTTGATCAATATGCAAAGAAGTTGCCAAAGACTGCGCCTCAGCTTCATTGGTTTGCACTTCATGGCGGCGCAAGAAGCAAGTGACTTTGGTAGCACCAAGTCGCTTAGCCTCCGCGCACGCCACCAAATTGCGTTCGTCCGCGGGCGTGCAAGCCACGAATAAATCGGCATTGCTGACTTCAGCAGCCTTTAAAGTTTTTCCCGACGAAGTGGGCCCGTGAATGATGCGCACTTCAAGCCTCTCTAGCGCTGCGTCCCTCAAGCCCTCAGGGACAATCAGCGTGACCTCGTGGTCCGCCATCAAGGCCTCTGCGAGTCGGAAAGCGACCGCGTCTTCTCCGCCGATAGTAATGCGCATGTTGGGAAATCATAACAACCCGCAAGGTGACTTTCCTTGTGGGTTGTGGGGGAGGGATTCCTCAGCTGAGGTTTAGCCGTTTTTACGGCTGCCGGCGTCGAGCTTTTTGAGGTTATTCTGCGCATCGCGGAGGGCAGTTTTAATCCGCTCCACATCGCTTTTAGGTACCGACCCACTCTTCAGCATCTCTTGAGCCCGCGCAATCGCACGCGTGTAGAGATCGCGCGCCTTGTCGTCATCGCTTTGCAGGTAGTAGTGGTAAATGACCGCATAATCATTCATCAACTGCGGGTCGTTAGGGCTCAGTTCGAGGGCTTTATGGTAAGCCGCACGGGATCGCTCGGCCTGATTGGTGTCGCGGTAATACAGAGCTAGGTTATTCCAGGCGTCGCCATTGGTGGGGGCGGCGTTAGTTGCATAGCGCAACAAGATGATGCCGTGTAAAGGATCCTCGACCTTGCCAGCAAGCCACACCATGTTGTCAGCAGAATCTTTAAGTGCCTGTGGCCCAGCTGCTTGTTGGGTGTTGAAGTACTCACCCGAAAAGCCCTCTAGATAAAGCGCCCAGTATTTTGCGGCGGCGGTGTAGGCGCTCTCTGCAGTAGATTGATCGCCACCGGTGGAAAGTTCTGCGCCGCGCGCCATCGCACCATTGGCGAGGAAGAAATAAGCACTGGTAAAGCTTGGATTGAGTTCCAGAACCTTCAAGAAATCATCGCGCGTTTTGCTCCAAGAACCGGGGCCAGCGGCGTAGTGTTGCGCACCGCGGTACCAATAATGCAAGACGTTATCCGGTTGCATTTGAATCAGCACATCAAACACAGAGATGGAATCACTGCCAAGCCAAGCCCCCACTTGCGCGCTGTCCACACCGCTTGGCTCGCGTTTTGCGGCGAGCTTCCAGTTATCGATGGCTTGCTGACGTAAACCAGGATGGCCGCCCTCATTGAGCAAAGTCCATTGCAGTTCTGCAAGGCGTATACACGGCGCAGCGGTGTCAGGTGAAGCTTTCATGGCACTCAAAAACGCTTGTTCCGCCTGGCTGTAGCTTTTTTCGCCGTCTTTATCATTGCCGACTCCGTAGTTGGCGCGCGCTTGTGCCATCAACACGCGACCTTTCTGCAACATCAACGGCGCAGACTTTTTATGAACTTTTAGCCCAGCTTCGCATGCGCGTAAACTGTTCTTCACATCATTGCTATTCAACAACGCCTCGGACCAGTTCACCCAAACCTCGGCTTCCGGAGTTTTGAGCTTGGCCGCGGCTTCGAAAATCGCAGCAACATCACTCCACGCATCGACGGCATCGAGGCCACTAATCTTGCCACTGGAGATGCCAGATTCCGTGAGCTTGGAAGACCAAGTGCCGTAGGCGTTCCATGCCGCAGCACTAGTGGATTTTTCGATGCCCGCATCGAGAAGCAGTTGCACAGCACCCGCGAAGTTACCTTTTTCGCCGAGTGCAGCGGCGTCGGCGAGAGAGGCTTCCATGCCTCCGGCTTGCATGGTTAGGAGTATGAGTGAGCTTAGAATCATCGGTTTAGTTGGCGCAGTTCTTCGAGTTTTTTCTGCAGTGGTGAGATGCCCGTGCGCTGCTCGAAAGGGTAATGTTTGAGGCTGTTCTGAAGGTAGTTTTCGGAGTCGCCGATCTCACCCCTGCGGATGAGATTGAGGAAGGCTAAGTTCTCCCAGGCGTCGCCCACCGCCATGTCATAGTAGTTGTGTTCCTCTTCAGGAACATCTTCTGCCATTGCAGCGAGGGTTTTGGTGCCTAGTTCGATGGCTCTATGCAACTCTTGTTCCGCAAGCTCCCAGTGTTCGTCTAGATAATAAACCGCGATAAGGGCGCGGTCATTCACCAAGCGGGCATCATCAGGGGCTAGTTCCACAGTGCGGCAATAGGCCTCCCAAGATTCTTGGAAATACTGTGCGGCCAGTTCTTGGTGGCCATTTTGCAGAGCTGCCGTGCCCAAATCGCGGCAGAAAAATCCCAGATTGTTGGTCCAGTTGGAGTTGCCATCGTGGATGACGCAAACCTGGCGCAGGAAACCACGGGCCTCTTTGAGTTGGTCTTTTTTGAAAAAATCTGCTGTGATGGCGTCAATGCCAAGGCGCAAACTTTCAGGAGTGGATTCTGCTTCCAGACGCTCCGGAGCGATTTCCAGCGTGTGTAGAAAACTGGCTGCCGCATCGGCAATCCGGCCTTCATCGCGCAAAGTCCAACCGCGCTGGGTACGTACATGATGCAGCCATTCGGCGCAGGAGGCACCAAAGCCGGGGTTTAATACCATCGCTTGCTGAAAGGATTCTTCCGCGCGGTCCCAACACTCCAGCGCCTGCAAATAATCTGCGCTGCTGCGCGCATCGCGACCTTGCCAGTAACGCGCCTCACCCAGATACCAAAGGGGGGTGGCTTCTCCTGGGCTATCCAGACGCAATTTTTCCAAATGCTCTACTTGGCTGTTACGGCTTTGCGCTCCAAGATTTTGCAAGCGGCCCCATAAAACCGAGTCTTCGGGAGAAATCAGCAGGCCGGCACATAGTGTGCCCAGTGCTAACTCAACTTCTCCACTCCATGCATAAAGATCGGCGAGGGGTAGAGCGGCCTCCACAACTCCCATATACATCGCGCTCTCCAGCGCCGCAGTGGCTTTGTAGGCCGACGCCGGGGCAGCATCGCCAGCCTGTACCGTGGCCACCGTGAAAGCAAGCCCTGCAGCCCCAATGGTCAACAGGGTACTGGACGCAACATACTGTCCAGACTGCAGTTGCGGCTCAACGCGGGTAAACAGCCATTGCCCCGCCTGCCAGGCTCCGGCAGCATCGCCTGCCTGGCGTCGGGCATTCAATAGGCCGATCAGCGTGGTTTGAGGATCTGCGCCAAGCTCAAAGGCTCGCTGGAAAGATTCTTCGGCATCCGCGAGTAAGTCGGCTGCCAAACTCGGGCTCAAACTGCCGTCAGCTTGTTTCCGTTGGAAAAGCAGCATGCTGGTTTGGCCAAATAGAAGGTTTTGTTCGCCATCCAAAGAAGCGAATTGATCCAGCTGGTGTAGAGCGGCGGCAGGGTTTTCCTGCGCGAGCGCGCGGATTTCAGCGGTAGTGGGAACCTGGTCAGGAGCTCCTGGGAGCTTCGTATCACCCATATTCGGCAATTCCGGTGTGACCGCCACCAGCGGCGGCGCATCCGGAGCGGTGGTCTTCGGATGACTCCCTTGGCACCCGCACATCAGGCCGGCGAGGCAAAGAAAAAGAAGAGACTGGAATTCTTGGCGGAAACTCATCGTGGTTGGCGTCATTATAGGTGGAAATCATGCTTGCCCGCCGCACCTCTTCTATTGCAAGCCGCACTTTACCGGCCTTCACCCTACTCTTCGCGCTGGGGCTGTTTGCTGCAGCCTGTGGGAAAACCGGCAATCCTTCTACTTTTTTCGATCCTGGCAACCCCGGTGGAGGTGGAGGTGGAGGTGGCGGCGGCGGCGGTATTCCACCGCTAGAAGATGGCCCCTCGGCAGCTCCGATGGCGGGTTCACTGCTAATGGATGGTCCCCCAACTTTCGTAGCCTCCGCTCCAACCAACGCCGCGATCGGTGTAGATACCAATGCTGCATTGGCCCTGTGGTTCCGTGAAAGTCTGCGTGCTGATACGGTCACCAATCTTTCGGTGCTTCTGCGTGCTGTAGAAACTCCACTTTTTACCATCAACACTTCTTTCACGTGGTTGGCCGCTGACCGTTGCTTGGTTTTGGATCCCATCGGCACGCTTGCGCCGAGCACCCAGTACGAAGTCATCGCCACCACCGATATCACTGATTTGGAAGGTGAGCGGCTAGTCTTGAGCAACAATGGTTTGTTATTCCGTTTCACTACCGCTAGCTCTTTGGCGGGGGTGGCGCCGGTGGTACTCGGCTCTTTCCCACCTGCAGGGAGTAGCAACCAACCCAACGATACGCCTTCTATTTTAGTTTTTTCAGAACCCATGGATTTCACTGGGCTGACGGCCGCAGTCACGTTCACCAACCTTACAACTACAGCTGCTGGCGATTACAACACCTCGGGTGATTTGGAATTTCGTCACGTCGGCAATCGTGTCTTTGAGTTCCCGCATCAAGATGCGCAGCTTGATCTGGGCGCCACAATGCGCTTGCAAGTGAGCACCACCATCACCGACGCCGAGTTCGTGCCGCAGTTTCTTGCTACTGCCTATAGCTCTAGTTGGGGAACCCTGGCTTTTGGGCGCCCGTCTGTAATTGGCTTCGATGAGGCTGCATTCAGCCCTTTTGCGCCTGCGGTCAACTTATCGAATGTGAGTTCCTTTCCCGTCGAAGTCACCACGCCCGTTTCGGTACTCAGCACCGATGCGGTTACTTTGATGGTGCATGAAACCGATGATTCGGAGTTTGTCTCTGCATCCACTTTAGCAGGCGGCGGCTTGGCGGCATTCACGCTAAACCTCACCGATACCCTGGGTGCGCCGTTATTCACATCCGACGCCAACTTGGTGCTGGCTGGTTTTGTGGAACGCGGTGGATTGCGCACTACCATGCAGGTTTTCCGCGACGCGAATGATGCAGAAGCCACTGTTGCTCATGACATGCTGCGTCCGCTATTGTTCAACTACGGTCCACCGTCAGGTTCTTTTGGTAGTCAGTTTGTGACGGATACTCCAAACTTTCGTCCTTATGGTCGTGCCAGTGAACGGATTGCACGCATTGAAGCTTCCTTCCCGCCAACGCTGGGTACGCAAACACGCGAGGTTGCATTTCCTTCTCAAGTGAACTTTTTCGTTGGCCCGTCTTTTGATCCCGCAGTCATCACCGCGGGGCCACTGGCTTTTGATATCACTCTTACCGATCAGGCGGGTAATGCGGCCTCATTAGCTTCGCCTGGCACCGTGAATTTTCGCGGTTTTTTGGCTTCCGAAGCGAATCTGAGTGGCGCAGTCGTGGTCGTTGCCTTTGATCGTGAGGCGCTTTCTCTCATCAGCGGCGCCACGGTTTTTATGGAAAATTTTGGCGGGGGCAATGAAGCAAGCGGCACCACCGGCAGCGATGGCTCGATTACTTTTAGTGCTCGTAGTGGCGCGCAAACCGTCACCATTCAGGCGCCAGGTTTTCACGCCGTGAGTCTGGTCGGCGTGGATGCAGCCAAGTTGTCCGTGCCCTTGATTTCGAACACCCGCAGCGCGGCTTCTCTAAACCCGCTGATTTCTGGCCTGAGCACTGGCGAAACCACAGTCGCAAGTAACTTGCTGACGGATGCTGGCGGGAAATCTGATGCCAAAGGCACGCAAAAATACGATTTGGAAAGTTTGTTCTCAAGCGGCTTACGCACACGTCTCAATCGCCCCGGTTGGTTCGTGGCTTTCCACAATGTTGCCGCCTATCCAGCGCTGAATCGTTACTTCCGATTTGTCGGTCTGGATGCGCGCGTCTTGGTGGATCCTAGTAGTGGCAGCTCCGCGGTGCCACCAGTTTTCGCCATGGTGGAAAGCACCAATCAGCTAGCTGGAACTACGAATTACATTTATCCGATTCAAGCTTCAGGCGGGGTTGGCTTGTCGTTGCCGCCGGTTTCTGGCAGTTCGCTGATTACCACGCGTATTGCTGGTATCAATGGCGCCTGCGCAGTGGGTGCTGGTTCGGTGAATTTCACTGTTGGCGGCACCAATGGCGCTGCGGAATTGGAGCTTGGTTTGCACGCCGCTGCGGTTGCCGAAGGGGCGCCAGCTGGCAGCGTGCAGTTACAAATTCACGCCATCGATAGCGCCGGCGATCAAGCTTTAGCGCGCGTTACGGTTGGTGTCAGCGCTGCACCTGCGGCCACGCCAATCGCTTTGCCTGATATCCCGGAAGTTGCAGCAGCATGGGGGGGAGCAAGCTATCCCTTTACGCGCAGCTTCACCGATACGCTGACGGGTGGCGATGGTTTTTATCGCCTCACCATTCGTGATACCGCTGTGGTTTCGAAAAGCTGGCATATTTGGCTTGCCGGCAGTGCTGGTGTGGGCGGCAGTTTGACTCTGCCCAGCTTGAAAGCTACTGCCGGCGGGGCGGTGGGTACTCCCCCAATTGATACTTCCAATGGCGGCGGCTGGATTGCCACCATGGAGGCTTTTGGCATGCCCTCAGGATTCTTGGAGCGCGGCTTCTTTTTCTCCGAATTGGAACGTGACAACGATTCTTGGGCTCAATCGGCAGATTCTCCGGTTTTGAACTTCTAGCACGCGTTTCCCTGAGAAGATGGCGGTCCAGGCACAATGCCGCTATAATCCTCCGTCCTTATTTCTGGAGACCTCATTCTGGAGTTAAGGCGTAGTAGGTAATTCGCCTACCCCGACGCAGCAAAAGAGGAGCAATCATGCCCGTCATCGATAAAGATACAAAAGCCAAAATTGTCGCAGAACACGCCCGTAAAGAAGGCGATACTGGTAGCCCTGAAGTTCAAATCGCACTCCTTACGGAGAGTATCAAAGAACTCACGGAGCACCTTAAGATTCACAAAAAAGACAACGGCACCCGCCGCGGCCTACTCGGCCAAGTAGCACGTCGCCGTCGGCTGATGCGCTACCTGAAAGATACCGATTCTCACCGCCATCACGCGCTGGTTGAGAAACTGGGCATTCGCGGCTAGCACTCTGACATCGGACAGCGCAACAAAGCGCTGTCCGAATCACTTTCCAGGGTCACGTCAGAGGACCCGCCGTTTGCAAACATACGGGCATTTTGCCCAACACAGACGGTTTTAGCGGAACAATAGAAACAACACAAAATCCTGAACGGATAAAAGCGGTAATGACGATCTCTTCCAACAAAAATGTGCGCTCCGTCTCTCGCGAGATTGGTGGTCGCACCCTCACCATTGAAACCGGCTGGATTGCTAAGCAGGCAACCGGCTCCGTTATTGTCAGTTATGGCGAAACGGTGGTCATGACCACAGTGGTTGATGGCGGTCCAAAACCCTTGGACTTTTTCCCTCTCACGGTGGATTACCGTGAAAAAACTTATTCTGCCGGCAAGATTCCAGGTGGCTTCTTTAAGCGCGAAGGTGCCCCAACTTTAAAAGAAGTTTTGGCCATGCGCATGCTGGATCGTTCGGTGCGTCCAATGTTCACTGCTGGCTTCCAAAACGAAGTGCAAGTGATGTCTGCGGTGCTTTCCTTTGACCAGGAAAATGAGCCTGAGGTGCTTTCGATGATTGGCGGCATGGCTGCGATTCATCTTTCGCACATTCCTTTTGAAGGTGGCATGGGTGCGGTTCGCCTGGGCTTCGTGGATGGCAACGTCATCATCAACCCGACCAAGTCGGTGTTGGAGATGGAGAATAACTTACTGGATTTGACCATGTCCGGAACTGCCACTGCCGTTTGTATGGTGGAAGCTGGTGCGAAAGAGCTTCCAGATTCGGAAGTTCCAGGCGCGCTTGCTGCTGGCCACGAAGTGATTCAGGAAATCATCGGCATGCTCGATGAATTGCGCGGCATGTGCGGCAAAGAAAAGCTGGCAGTCGTAGCCCCAGTGACAGATTCTTCCACTGCGGAAGAAGTACTCGCCAAGTACGGCGAAGCGGCGGTAGAGCAAGTGCTACTGACTTCCGGTAAGTTCGAGCGTTACGCGGCAGTCGATGCTTGGGTAGCTCAAGTGGTGGCCGACATGGCTCCTGCAGGTGATTCCGAAGCAGACCTCGCTGAGCAAAAACGCATCAAGAAAGGTGCGAAAAAAGTTGCCAACGACGTCGAGCGTAAGATGACTTTGAACAACAAGCGAGTGGATGGGCGTGATGGCAAAACCATTCGTCAGATTGATATTGAAACTAGCTTGTTGCCACGTGTCCACGGTTCCACTTTGTTCACGCGGGGTGAAACTCAAGCGATTGTTGCTTGTACGCTAGGTTCGGTTGATGATGAAATGTTCATCGATGGCCTCAATGCCGAGAAGACCAAAAATAAGTTCTTCCTGCACTACAACTTCCCTCCATTCTGTACTGGCGAGGCAAAAATGCTGCGCGGTACCTCACGGCGCGAGAAGGGTCACGGCAACTTGGCCGAGCGCGCTTTGCGCCCGATGCTGCCGGATCACCACGATTTCCCTTACACCATCCGCATTGTGTCTGATATCACCGAGTCCAACGGCTCGTCGTCGATGGCATCAGTGTGTGGCGGTTGTTTGTCGATGCTCGATGCAGGTGTGCCAATGAAAGCACCTGTTGCTGGCATTGCTATGGGTTTGATCATGGATGAGGCTACCGGTCAGTACAACATTCTGTCCGATATTCTCGGCTCCGAAGACCATCATGGCGACATGGATTTCAAGGTCACCGGCACGGCTACCGGCATCACCGGTTTGCAGATGGACATCAAGGTCAAAGGCCTCAGCGCTGAGATCATGGCAGAGGCCATTGGTCAGGCCAGAGAAGGTCGTTTGCACATTTTGGGCAAGATGGCCGAGGCACTAGATGGCGCACGCACCAGCATCTCGCCTTATGCACCGGCCAACAAGTCGGTCAAGATTCCAGCTGAAAAGATTGGCTTCGTGATTGGTCCGAAAGGTGCCAACATTCGTGAGCTGCAAGAGACTTACGGCGTCAACGTCAACATCATGGATGACCTAGGCAATGTGCAAGTTTCCGGCACTCCGGTGGAGAATGTCGATGCTTGTATCGAACGCATCAAGCAGCAGACCCGCGTCATTGCCATTGGCGAGCGCTTCACCGGCAAGGTCACTGGAGTGAAAGACTTTGGTTGCTTCGTGGATCTGGGCGGCGGGCAAGAAGGCATGTGCCACATCTCTGAGTTGGCTGTCGAGCGTACCGAACAAGTCGAAGACATTTGCCATGAAGGAGATGATCTCACGGTCATCGTGGTCAACGTGGATGAGCGTTCTGGCAAGATTCGCCTGAGTCGCCGCATTGCGTTGCTGCCGGAAGAGGAAGTTGCCGAAGCAATGGAAGCCGCATCGCGTCCAGCTGCACGCCCTGCTGGCAGGGGTCGTGATGACCGCGGCGGCCGTGGCCGGGATGATCGTGGAGGTCGGGGTCGCGATGACCGTGGCGGCCGCGATGATCGTGGAGGTCGTGACCGCGATCGGGATCGTCCGCGCCCAGAACGCGTCTAAGTCCGTCCTGCGGACACGCCAAGGGAAGCTCACTAGTGTGGGCTTCCCTTTTTTTATGACCATATCTAGTGGTGTGCTTCAGAAATACTGAGAAAGTGCCGAAAAGCCTTACTTACAGAGGAATTTCTTGCAAATACTCTTCCGTTTGCTTCGTTTGATAGGTTAGAATCAATACTGGTTTCGAAACCTGAACATGAAAATCGCCTTACTTACACTCCTGCTTGGCCTCGCTACTTTCTCCTTCGCTGCACCTACGGTGTTGGCAGATACGGAAAATTCCGTCATCTCCATGGAAGAAGTGCAGCTTGATCGAGCACAAGTGCGTTGGGGTAATGCTTCCAAGTTCGATCTGAAAGGTAGTGCCGCAGTGGGTACGGTTCGCTCCACGGATGTTTACGATGCAATCCCTGCTTACAAGACCATCAAAAAAGAAGGTCTGGAAAAAGGTAGCGCACGTTACACCATGTTGATTGGCCAAGCCACCAAGGCTTACAAAGCCGCCTTGAAGAAAGTTGGTCAGGATAAGAGCTATGCGCTCATCGTCGAAGAAGGTGGTATCTCCGGTTACACTAACGTGACCGATGCTACTTCCGACATTATCGCTGCCCTCTAGGGAAGCACCCCTGGATACCCAAAGCACCTTACACCGCTGGCCAACCTCGCGGTTTGTGCCTGTGGCGTTGATGGTGTTTTTGTTTGGCTCTTGCTCCACATTATTTGGTGATCGCTCTGCGGCCGTTGATGCCTCAGGAGAAGCGGTTGCTGCGGAGCCTGTTGAGGAACCGGCATACACTGGGCCTGAGACGATTGAAGATGAGTACCCTTTCATCCGGTTTATTGACCACATGGATGGTACGTATTCAGCTTTAATTACGGTGCCTTCCATGGCGGTTACGCCAGAGGAGGATTTGCCTATCCAACAAGCCCTGAAAACCTATGTGACATGCTTTCAAGAGGGTGGAACTGCCACCATGGACAGAAAACAAGGCTATGTATTTCATAACGACAACAAAATTGCTTACAACAACAAGGGGAAGTTCGAGCCAGTAGAAGAAATATTAGTGGTGCGAGGCACCGAAGATGACCTTCGAGATGTTCTTAACTTTATTGATGTTTGGATTAATTCTGGGCCGATGATTGAGATTCAGGCGGAAGTTTTTGAGACCCAGCACAGCGACGAATTTGATCGGAGTGTTCAGCAAATTGGCACTGACCCTTTCTTTCAAGATGTCCAGGGGCAAACATTTTTAAGGAATTTGTCGGGCAGTTTCCCCAGCGATAATGCAGGCGCCGGTGGCGTTTTTTCGCTTGGCCTCCTGGACTCATCGTTCCGGGTTGATGCGGCGATTAGCTTGTTGGCGAAAAAAGGATTTGTGGATGTAAAATCACGCCCTCGAATCATTACACGTAATGGTGTTGCGGCGGTGATGAAGTCTACCGAACAGGTGCCATTCTTAAGTGTTGCGAATAATGCCACCGTTAGTCTTTCCGGAGCGGCCAATTTTTCGATACAAAGAAGTCCTGTTGGGGTAGCGCTTACTGTAACCCCATTTTTGATTGGTGCAGACACGGTGCATTTGGTCATCGATGTCAATATCTCAACTTTAGGACGCGAATTCGACCTCGGACTCGACGGTGCAGGAAATAAAATTACAGCACCTTCCACAACGGAGCGCAGTGCTCAAACGGAAGTCTATGTGCGAAATGGCGAGGCCGTTGTGATTGGTGGCTTAATGTTGAAGGAGAGCCAAAAAATAGAGAGCAAAATCCCTTTGCTTGGGGATTTACCTTTGCTCGGATGGCTGTTTTCCTCATTAAGCGAGGTCGAGCAAACAACGGAAGTCTTTTTTGTGATTAGGCCCAAACTTAAGGCAAGGCCATCGATTGATCCTTTTGGGGATTTCTTCGATCCCTTCGATGAGGCAAAGGCCAAGGAATAAAGCGTGGTGAAATTTCAGGAAGTAGCATCGCAACCAGGGCGTCGGAATAAGTCAGCCCTTGCGCTATTCTGCTCGCTGCTGTGATCATGCGCCCTGCTCTACCTTTTGCCTCTCCCAGCTCCGCTCGTCGCGGTGAGCGCGGCGTGGTGCTGATTCTGACTTTGTTCGTGTTGTTCCTGGTGATTGCGTTGATCGCGCAGTTGACTTTGGGAGCCGAAGTGGCGCATCAAGCCACCATGAATCGCAGTGACCGCCTGCGTATGCGCTTGGCGATTCGGACCGCCTCGGAAGAAATCCTCACGATGATTGCGGATGATGCATCTGGGGAAGCATCGGGTGGGCTTGGCGGTGCTTTGGGTGGTGCGGCCGGAATGGCCGATGCATTGGGCGGTGCCGCTGGAGGTTTGGGCGGTGATTCCTCAGCTCCGGGGGATGCAGAGGCCGCTGCTGGAGAAGAAGGTGCGGCGGGCGAAGAAGATGCCAGCAACTCCGATTCCTTCGAAGATGCGTGGGCGCGGCCGTTGCGCGTGATGATGGACGACATCGAAGTCATCACCTTTGTGCAAGATGAAAATTCCAAATTCAATCTGCATTTATTGCTGGTGGAAGACGAGCTGTCGGCAGAGGAAAATTACCAACGCGCCGTGCGCATTTTGGATCATATGCGCGATGACATGCCAGGCGATCTTGGTGAATCGGATGCGCGCATCATTATTGATGACATCTTGCGTTGGCTGCAAGTGGGGAGTCGCAGTTTGGAGTTGCCACAGATGCCGCGTCATTCCTTGAAGGATGAAGATGAGTACACCATGTTTTCGTCCCTCGAAGAACTGATGTTACTGAAATCGGTAACACCGGATTTGTTCTTTGATCGCCTCGACGATAACGAGATGATCGCGCCTGGCTTAGAAACCATATTTACCATTTGGACCACCCCAGCGTTTGGCGGTTCCGGGGCAGCGTCCTTGGCTGCCGATTCCCCGCTTTCAGGAGATGCATCCGCTGCGGATGGGTCTGGAGCTGCTGGCGCCAATCAAAGTGGTGCCGGCGCCGCTGGTGCTGCTAACGCCGGCGCGAACAGCAATGCCAATGGCCCAATGAATAACACCGTACAGGGCGAAGGAGGCATGCAAGGCGTTCTCGAAGGAGAACCACCCATGGGCACCAAAATTAACCTCAATACCGCTCCGCGTGCCGTCATTGAAGGGTTGTTCGATCCCCAAGAGTTAACCCCGGCAAAAGTTAAGGCGTTACTGGAATGGTTGGATGAAGTGGATGAAGAAGCGCTCGAGCAGCAAAATAACGCTGAAGAAGATCCGGATGACCGGGAGCTGCGCCAATCTTTGTACGGTGAGCAAGAGCCCGAGCCGAAACATTTTCTCAACACCCTGGAAGAGATTGCGGAAGTCGATGGCTTTGGTGCCGAGGAACTTGATGAAGAAACTCAGGCCAAGTTGCAAGCAACCGTGAGCGTGCAATCTGATGTCTTCTCGGTTTATGTGTTTGCCACGCGCAAAATTCATTCGGATTGGCAGGCCGAACGCCGCTATCAAGAAGCGCCAGGACACACCTTGCGGATGCGCGCGGTGGTTTGGCGGTGCACTACTGCCGACGGCGTCAAGTTAGTGTTCCTCGAGCCATGGCACGAGGTCCCTTTTACCCGTTGGCGGATTCCGCCGTTTCAGCGTGACTTGCCGGTCTTTGAAGCGCCGCGATATTACTAACGGCGCGGCGCATCGCGGCGCGCTGCGGCGAGGCTTCGAGCATCTTCAAAATACATTGGAGGTCTCGCGCTGCGCGTACATGGCGCGGTAACGGTCCATCCACAGCGACAGCGCACAGCAAGCGCGCCGCGCGCCGCTCCAAATCGCGCAGATACTGGCCACCCGCCAAAGCACGAAGAATGGCCGTGTTGCGCAACCGCAGTTGGCGCCGCGAGCCGCAAATCTCGACGCCGCGATCCAAGCGACCTTGCGGCCCACCGCAGCGCAAATACTCTTCCGCCCACGGCAGCAAGTGCCGCGGCAAATCAAGTACCAAGCTGACGTCATCCGCTTGCGCTTTAGGAGCCATAAATTCAGCGTGCGTGGCGAGGTTTTGTGGTGTGTGCTGCCAGTTGCGCTCGAATTCGCGGTAGAGCACCCGTCGGAGGCACGTGAGCGCCGTGGCCGCAGGATTCGCCTGGATGGCAAGCTCCAGCCAGAGGGCGCCAGCGATGCTCTCAAGGATGTTTGCGGGCGGCCCGAGGCGATCGCCGCGCGGCAATTTTTGTTGCCAACGGCGCACAGCCAACTCCAACGCAGCACTTTGCTGCAGCAGCACGTGGCTGGCGTCGGCAGGGGATGCGGCAGGCATTTTTCTATCCTAGCCGAAGAATCTCTGGAAGCGGAGCCTTGCACTTGCCATCCTAGTGGGTGCGGGGACAATCTCTGCTTCCGCGCTCCGCGTACACCCTCGAACACATGCCATCCACCGCCGTCATCGGTCTCCAATGGGGAGACGAAGGAAAAGGAAAAGTCATCGATAGCCTTGCGATTGATGCTGACCTCATTGTCCGTTTTGCTGGCGGCAATAATGCTGGCCATACCGTTTGGGTAGGCACAGAAAAATACGTATTGCACTTGATTCCGGGCGGTATTTTGCATGCCGGCAAGCTCAATCTGATTGGCCGTGGTGTGGTGGTCAATCTTGAGGCCCTCATCGAAGAAATCGACGGCCTCAAGCAGCGTGGCGTAGCGGTCGAGGAACGCTTGCGTATTGATAGCCGGGTGCACGTGATTTTCCCTTATCACTGCCAAATTGATGGCTTGGTGGAAACCTGGCGCGGTGAAGGTCGCATCGGTACCACTGGTCGCGGTATCGGCCCCGCTTACGCGGATAAAGTTTCGCGCACCGGCATTCGCTTAGCCGATATTTTGGATAGGGATACTTTCGAACAGCGTTTGCATGCAGCGCTGGCCGAAAAGAATGCGGTGATGTCGAAAGTTTATGGCGTGGAGCCGGAACCCTATGATGATTTGTTCGAGAAGACCCGCGCCCTTGCAGAACGTCTGCGCCCTTTGGTGGTAGATGGCGGTGAGTTAGCGCGCAAGGCTCATCAAGATGGCAAACGCATTCTGTTCGAAGGTGCGCAGGGAGCCATGCTTGATTTAGATGCTGGCACTTATCCATACGTGACTTCGTCATGGACTGGAGTTGCTGGAATTGCCGGTGGTGCTGGTTTCCCCCCGAACCGGATTGATCGCTCGTTGGCGGTCACCAAAGCCTATTGCACCCGTGTTGGGGAAGGGCCATTTCCATCCGAGCTGAAGTGCGCCATTGGGCAACGTTTGCGCGATCAAGGCAATGAGTATGGCGCCACTACCGGGCGCCCGCGGCGCTGCGGTTGGTTCGATGCCCTGCAGGCGCGTTACGCTTGTGCGTTGAATGGATTGGATGGCGTGTTCGTGACCAATCTCGATGTGCTGAGCGGGTTTGAAGAAATTCAAGTCTGCGTGGCTTATCGTTTAGCGGATGGCTCAGAGGTCCGTGATTACCCAGCCGAGTTGGGTAAAATTGACGATATCCAACCGGTCTTCCAAACTCTCCCCGGGTGGACGGAAGATATCACTGCAGCCACTACCCTCGATGATCTGCCCTCCGCGTGTCGCGATTACGTGGCCTTCCTTGAGCAACAAATGCGCGTGCCGATCGTCAGTCTTTCGGTCGGACCTGGCCGCACGCAAATGTTTGTTTGCGATTCTGCGCAAGCCCCGGCCTGATTCTTCAGTATGACCGAAACTCCCAAGCCAGACTTTGCCGTGCCGCGTCATGTCGGCATCATTATGGATGGCAATGGTCGGTGGGCGCGGCGTTCCGGTTTGATTCGTTTGCGCGGCCACGAAGCTGGAATTGATGCTGTGCGTGATACCGTGGAGGCGGCCGCGGAATGGGGAATTGAACATCTCACGCTTTATGCATTTTCAGTAGAAAACTGGCAACGCCCGCGTACCGAAGTCGCTGGTTTGATGCGCTTTTTGGAGCAATTTTTGCGCAACGAAAAAGCTGCCATGTTGCGCGACGGTATTCGTCTACGGGTGTTAGGCCGCGTCGCCGATTTACCCGCTGGCGTGCAAGATCAGGTGCGTGATGTGGAAGCCGCCACTGCCCAGTGCGCGCGCATGACTTTGCGTTTGGCTTTGTCTTATGGCGGCCGCCAAGAATTAACCGATGCCGTGCGCAAGTTGGCCATGGAAGTGGCCGCGGGGCGTTTGCTGCCCGAAGATATCGACGCCAGCACCATCGAGAGTCAGCTTTACGATCCGCAAATGCCGGATCCAGATTTGATTATTCGCACCGCAGGAGAAGTGCGTTTATCGAATTTCCTCCTGTGGCAGGCGTCGTACGCAGAGTTCCACTTTCTGGATATTTTGTGGCCCGAATTTCGCCGCGAGCACTTGCTTCACGCACTGCGCGATTTTGATGGTCGCGTGCGTCGCTTCGGTAAGGTACTGAAGCAGGATCCCGCGGCGGAAGAGCATCCAGCATGAAAGATATCAAACAGCGTCTGGGCTTTGGCACGCTTTTGGTCAGCGCGATTGTGGGGCTGTTTTTGCTCGACCGAGATTATGTTCCAGGCAGTGCCATGCTGGTGCTCGGTTTGCTCGCACTGGCTGCTCAGCATGAGTTTTATGTCATGCTGGCGAACCATGGCTTAGCGGCGCGGCGCACTCTTGGCCTTGTTTTTGGTGCGATCACCTTGGCTGCGGCGTGGTGGCTGGATGCAACTTATGCATTGCCGCTCATCGTCGCGATGCTGGTGCTGCTGCTGCTGATTGAAATCCTCAATCGCAAGCCGGAAGGTGCTCCCACTCGCATCGGCACCACTTTGCTCGGTTGGCTGGTGGTGCCGCTGCTGTTAAGTTCCGCCGTTCACATTCGTGCCTTTGAAACCGACGGCTGGGACTGGCTGATGATGTTGATTGTGTGCTGCAAAGCGGGGGATAGTAGCGCCTATTTTGTAGGTAGCGCCTTCGGAAAACACAAGCTCATCCCGGAAGTTAGCCCCAATAAATCTTGGGAAGGTGCCATCGCTTCGGTTTTTGGCGCCCTCATCGGCGGCGCGCTGGTGATGGAGTGGGCTTTTGGTGGTCGCATCGCAGCCTCCGTATGGATTCCAGCAGCATTGATCACGAACCTTGGCGCGCAATTTGGCGATCTCGCCGAAAGCTTGCTCAAACGGGGTTGCAAGACCAAAGACTCGGCCACGGCTGTCCCCGCCTTCGGTGGCACATTCGACATGGTGGATTCCTTTCTCATCGCAGCACCTGCCTTGCATGGTTACTTGCTGCTCACCGTGTATAGTTCCTAAGAGGGATTGGCGCACTCGCCTCACTTCCCCTCATCGTCATCTTGGAGACACGCATTCCACTGCTTTCCATCGAAGAGGAGCAACTTCTCTTCGGCCCACACGACCGCAACGTCAAGCAAGTCTCGCGGCGTTTCAAAGTGCGCTTTAGCTCACGGGGTGGCACGCTGCGTATGCAGGGTCCGGAAGACGTCGTGCCGATTTTAGCTGCACGGGTCGAAGAATTGCTGGAACGAATCCGCAGCGGCAAAACCCTCGCGTCCGCAGATGTTGCCGATAACTTGTTCGGCCGCGACGGCGATGCGCTGGGGGCCGATACCAACGGCGGCAGCAATGGCAACTTTTTTCGCAACGGCCGCGATTCCGAGGGCCATGGCCTCAGTAGCGTGTTGATGTCACGCGGACGTGGCGACGGCCTGCCCAATGCGCGCACACCTACCCAACAAACGTATTTAGATTTGTTGGCCGAGCGTGATTTGGTGTTTGCGGCGGGCCCAGCAGGCACCGGAAAGACTTTCTTGGCGGTTGCTGCGGCGGTGCGCGCGTTGCGTAGTGGTCGGGTGCAGCGCTTGGTGCTTACCCGCCCAGCGGTGGAAGCAGGGGAGCACTTGGGCTTCCTGCCGGGTGACTTGGAAGACAAAATCGATCCCTACCTGCGTCCGCTTTACGATGCCTTGAATGATTTGCTCAGTCCGTCAGCGGCGCGGCGCATGAAGGATCTCGACATCATCGAGGTGGCACCGCTGGCTTTTATGCGCGGCCGCACCCTCAACGATAGCTTCGTGATTCTGGATGAAGCTCAAAATGCCACCAAAGGACAAATGAAAATGTTTTTGACCCGTTTGGGTGAGCGCACTCGTGCAGTGGTGACTGGAGATATCTCGCAAACCGATTTGCCGCGCGGTTCGAGCGGCTTACAAGACGCCATGCAGCGGTTGCAGGGCATGGAAGGCACTGGCATGGTGGAATTCCGCAGTGAAGATGTGCAGCGCAGTGGTTTGGTGCAGCGTATTGTGCAAGCCTACGGCGATGAGTGAGGTTTCTGGGCCACGTTTGCAGTTGACCGCGCGCACTGCGCTGGAAACTTATTCTGGCCTAGAAAATCTGTTGGAATCGCGGGTGCTGGCGCTGCTGCAACGCGCATGGCAACTTTTTGACGGCCCCGATCAGGCGTTTGTTGAGGTGGTTTGGATGGCGCAGGCCGAACATTGTGCGGTGCATGGGAAATTTCTAAATGACCCTTCGCCGACCGATGTGATGGCTTTCCCCTACGGCGATGAAGATCTGTTCGGTGAAATTTTGGTGAATCTTGATATGGCCGCAGAGCAAGCAGAAAGACGCCATTTGCCGATTCAACAGGAAGTTGAATTG
Source organism: uncultured bacterium (assembly GCA_937919925.1). Taxonomy (GTDB): domain Bacteria; phylum Planctomycetota; class UBA1135; order UBA1135; family UBA1135. The sequence continues at coordinate 44,893 of CALFOT010000092.1, forward strand.
TATGTCGTGCATGGCGCTTTGCATTTGCTTGGTTTTGATGACCACGATGAGCCCGCCCGCGCCGCGATGCGTGCCGCAGAAAAACGCGTTTTGGCGGAGCCGTCGTAAAAGTTTTTTCGCGTTTCTCTTGAAATACGAAATGGATTTCCGTCCAATCGCATGGACTGGGTTGGCTCCCGCACCCTACGCTTCCACTTTCCTCACTCCCCCTGAATGGTAAAACGCGCCCGCCTTGACAAAGATGTCAACCGAACTCTGGTTCGTTTGTGGGGCGAATACCGCGACACGGATCGACTCGAAGCACGCAACGCTTTGATCGAATACTACCGTCCTTATGCGGTGATGGTGGCGCGAAAAGTCAAAGCCAGGCTGCCACGCTCGGTGGAGTTTAGCGATCTTGAAGGGGCTGGCGATGTCGGTCTGATTCAAGCGGTACAGAGTTACGACCACACCCGCGGTGTGCCCTTTGAGGCTTTCTGTGAGTACCGCGTGCGCGGCGCGATTTTGGATGAACTACGGCGTCACGATTGGGTGCCGCGCCCGGTGCGTAACCGTTTGAATAAGTTGAAGGCGGTGCTGGAGCAGCTGCGCAGCCAGCTGGAACGCGAACCGAATGAGATGGAAGTGGCTGCCGAGCTCGGTATTGAGTTGCAGGAGTACCACAATCTTTATTGTGGTGGCCGCGATACCCCCGTTCTGGCCGGTGGCAAACCTTCTACCGATCAGGGCGATGCCGAAGGCACATTGGATTTCTTCGAAGACCCGCGCGATTACAGCCCCGACGGTGGTGCCCACTCGCGGGAACTTTTGGAGTTGATTTCACAGACTTTAGATGCCGAAGAACGCGAGATTTTGTTCATGCGTTTTTTCCTCGATTACTCGCTGCGTGAAATTGGAGAACTTCGCGATATCTCGCAATCGCGCGTGTCGAAGATTCTTGGCCGCATCATGGAGCGCCTCAAGGTGCGCTTCGAAGAGAAAATCTAGCGGCGGCGCGCGGCCTATTCGGCGCGAAGCGCTTGATGCACGGCCATCGTATTCTGCAAAATTTTACGCAGGTGCTGCAACGGGATCATATTGGGGCCATCCGAGGGCGAAGAGAGTGGGTCGTCGTGCGTTTCCACGAAGTAGCCATCAAAGCCGGTTGCCGCCGCAGCACGCAACAACAACGGCGCACGCTGCCAGTCGCCGCCCGTGCTGCCCACCAAGCCGCCAGGGGCTTGTACCGCGTGGGTGGCATCCATCAGCACCGGATAGCCACTGTGTTGTAGTTCTGGGAGCGACGCAAAATCTACTACCAGTCGGCCGTAGCCAAAAAAAGTGCCGCGCTCGGTGAGCAAGACCTTGTGGTTGCCGGTGGATTCCACTTTGGCCGCAGCATAGGCCATATCGGCAGGAGCCAAAAACTGTCCCTTCTTCACGTTCACCGTTTTTCCGGTGGCACCGGCGGCAACCAGCAAATCCGTTTGGCGGCACAAAAAAGCAGGGATTTGCAAAACATCCACCACCGCCGCGACCGCGGCGCATTGCTCTGGCAAATGGACATCGGTGACCAGCGGCACTTTCAATGTTTGGCCAATCTCGGCGAGAATATCCAAACCCTGTTGCATGCCAATGCCGCGTTTGGCGCCTGCAGAAGTGCGGTTGGCCTTATCAAACGAAGCCTTAAACACCCACTGAAAACCTAAATCGGCGACGGCGTCGGCAATCCGTTTGGCCAACTCGATGGTTTGTGGGCCTTCAATCGCACAGGGGCCGGCAAGCAGCAAGGGCGCCGAACCTTTGCCAACGGTCATACCAGGTTGAATCGAAACGGTTTTCATTAGGGTCTCGCGACGAGCAGCGGAGCTTGCAGCCCGTCGACTTGGAATTCTAGCGGCGTGGTGCCGACGTAGTCGCCATCGATTTGCAGCGGGGAGTTTTGTGCGCCTTCAATGCGCACGTGGCGTACTTGGAGGCGTTGCACATCCGGTAGCTTCTCCAATTGCCCCCCAGCGGCGGCAATCGCCATGAGGCCACCGCGCAGCAAGTTGATATCGCGGAAGAGAAAAAGCTCCCAAGCGCCGTCATCCAGACTACACGGACCAAGCTTGACCAGTGGGCTGCCATAAATCGACACCCCCGAAATCAAGCCGTAGATGTACTCGCCGCAATCTTTGCCGTCGGCGATGATGCGCTGCGGTTGCGGCTGCCATTTACGCAACACTTCGCCGATCATTTTCAGGTACTGCGCTTTGTGGATGGGGCCAGAGCGCTGCGCATGCATCATGCGCATGAGTTCGCCGTCATAGCCAAAGCCTAAGCACAAAAATGCACGCCGCTGCCGCCGGGTGCGTTCGCTCAAATACGAAACCGTGGGTAGATCTAGCGCTTGGCGTTGCCCGCGTTCGACTAGAGTGACCGTGTCTTCGGGGCGTTTACTAATGCCCAGTTCATGTGCCAACATATTGGCGGTGCCGAGCGGAGATAGCGCAATCGGCGGCGCGTCTTTCGGCAAACCATTGATGACCGCATTCAACGAACCATCCCCGCCGACAATCACCAAACGATCGGCAACGCGGCAAGCGTGCGTAGTCCAATCGATAGCATCATTGCGGTTGCGCCCAGTTTGCACGCCGACGGTATGGCCGCGGGCACTCAACAGCTCCGCAATACGTGCGCTGCGTTCGGGGCCCATGCCTCGACCGGAGGATGGGTTCACTAGGATTTCAATCTGCATGAGGGCGGCACAAGGCGCTATGGCCACCGTGTACAAAACGATGGTCATAGTTTAACGCCATACGGCAAAGGGGGGATTTAGCGGCCGGGTGGAGGATCGGCACCGGCGCCAGGACCAAGCACCACGGCATTGCCGAGCAAGCGTGCAGAACCGCGCCAAGCGCCGCGAAAGTTGGGATGCTGCGCGAACAGAATCACTTGACCGCGGCCGCGGCCTTCGCGCATCAGCCACACGGAATCCGCCAAGCGCTCGCGTGCTTCGGGCCACAGCAAGCCGCCGAGGCGCAGGCGACTGGCTTCGACATAACGACCGGCAACCTGATCCGCTGCAAGGTACACCAGGCGTCCTTCGGTGTGTACCGGTATTTCCAGTCCGCGACCGACGGTGAGGAAGGATTTCTGGTTGAGTTCCACCCGCAAAATGGAACCTTGCGGCGAGAATCGTTGCAGCCAAGATTCATGCCGTTCGGCGTCGCTGTCGACGGCAGCTTCGTCCGCGGATTTTGTGCTGGCTTGCGCTTCCGCTGCGTCGTTTGCAGCGTCAGTGGACTCCTTTGTGGTGGTGGTTTCCGCCGTAGTTGGCGGAGTGGAGAAAGCAGGATCCCCCCACAGCTCAACGAAATCAATCGCGCCACCAGCCGCGCGTTGTTGGGCAACCGCAAAGGCAAAGTCTTTCAACTCTTCGAGAGCGTTCCTGCGTAGCTTGACGGAAGACAAGTCGGAATCGGCAATCGAAGAAGCTGCACTGCCCAGAGCAATCAAAGTGCCGCCGTTACGCACCCAACTGGTGAGCGAACGCTGCGCTTCGCCGAGCGAAGCACCCGGCGGCGCAAGAATGACGTTGTACTCACGCAAATCTGCGTACCCCAAACCATCCAGGTTCAACAGCGTGACGGGGATACCGAGCTCTTCATCAAGGTACTGCCAGATATGTCCGAAGCTGCTGGTGCCGACGGACGGGCCGGCCAGCAGCGCCACATGGGGTTGGCGTAACAAAGTGAAATGTTGGCCGCCGAGATCGGCCTTTTCCAAATCCGGGGAGCGCCCAGTGCTCAAAGCCAAGGCTCGTACGCCAGTTTCTTCGGCAACTTCTTGGACGATCGAATCGAGATCAATGCCCTGATTTTCATGGCGACGTAACAACACAGAACCACGCGTGAACGCGTATGTTTGTTGCTCTGCGCGGCCAGTGAAATCCTCATCGCTGATGTGTAGCTTTAAGCCGCGCTCCATGGCACGTGCTGCAAACACCAACACGCGGTCGTCGGCGGCGTCAACCGCCCAAGCAAAGGCGAGTTCTTGAAATGGTTTGACGGCCACTCCAGCGGCTGCAGAGAGAGGCATGACGTAGTCGAAAGACAGCGGCTCCACATCGGCCCACCAGGCATCAAGAGCGTAGGCGCGGGTTAAATCCCAAGCCGTGATGTCGTACAGCTTTGACCCTTCATCGCGCTCCAAGGAAGCGCGTTCTTCGGTTAACAGGGCTTCCGACATGCGTGGATCAAAATCCAAATAGGCGCGCACCAAAGCCCCTTGCGGTTGCTGCGCTGGGATGACCAGCGTGCCGGCCGGGAACTCGCGTTGCTCGAGGCGCACACCAAGGGTATGCACGGCGTGGGTGGCTGCAAACGGCTTGTTGGTTTGCCAGATTTCGATGCCTTGCGCTAATAAGGTATTGAGGAATTGTTGGGTGCGGGAATCATTTGGCGCTGCGGTTAATAAGTAGGCGCGCTGCGCACCGGGAGCGGTTGCTGCGACTTGACTGCGGCGGTGAGTGAGATAATCCTGCAAAATCGCAACGCGGTTGGCGGCGAGCGTTTTCAAGTTGGACATCGATGCCAACGCCTGAGCATGCACGGCCCGGCGATAAGGAACAATTTCTCCCGAAGGCCGCTCGTAGGGTTGGCCAGCATAGCGCCCCTGTTCATACAACATGCCAATCGCACCATTTAACGAACCCCAAGCATCGGAATAACCCGGATACCAAGCATCGGCCCACTCGCGCGTGTAATAACCCCAGCCGTAACCGTCAAAAGCAGCGCCGTGGTCATCGGCGAACACACCTTGCCATTTCAACAACTCCGCTGGCAGCTCCGGGTGACGTGGTTTGGCTTGCGGGTACATCAAAAAAGTATCGCTCCCGCCTTGCTCATGAGCATCGACAAATAACTGTGGGCGCCAGAGCTGATTGACCGCCCAACGTCCGCGCGTTTCTGGCGCAATACCTGCCATCCAATCGCGGTTCATATCGAACAGATAATGATTGCCGCGCCCATAAGGCCAATGCCCGCGACTCATCGAAGAAGGATCCAAACTGGTGCGAAACCCCGCCATCTGTTCGGTCATCGGCACGATGCGCATGCGTCCATCCGGGTTCATACATGGATCCAACACGATGATGAGCTTGCTAAGAAGTTCCTCCATTTCTTTGTCTTCACTGGCAATCAGCTGATAAGCGACAGCCATGGCGGCATCGGCGCCAGAAGTTTCATCGCCATGGATGGAGTAACCCATCCACGCCACTGCGGGCAAGTTTTGCACCAGTTCCTGCCCATCTTGTAGCGAAAGCCCGCGCGGGTCCGACAGTTGGGAGTTGCCAGCGCGCAGCTGCTCTAGCTGCCCATGATTCGCGGCGGAAGTAATCACGGCATAAACCAGCGGCCGTCCTTCATAAGTGCGCCCGTATTCATGCAGCGTGAGGCGATCCGATTGTTCGTCCCACAAACGAAACATAGTTAAAATTTCGTCATGATGGGCCAGGCGGCTGCCTAGTGCCTGGCCAAGCACTTCCTCTGCGCAAGTTATTTTGGCTGCATAGTGGCTGCCAGGAAAAAAATCTTCCGTCCATTCATAACCTTCTTTATCACCATAGCGAATCGAGTGGAAGGATTCGCCCGGTACTTGCTGCGCGCTGCAGCTAGCGGTCATGAGCAGGAGAGTCAGTGTTGGGAGGAAGGCAAGCATGGAGTTCTAGTGAGTCTAGCGAGGTTCCAGCTTTCGCAACGGCGCGGCGCGGGTAGCCTGTACTCATGGGGGATAGCAAGAGTTTTGCGCCATGGTTATTGACCGGCATGGGTGGGGTTTTGGGGGTGGGTGCTGCAGCGCACCCACCGCAGGCCATTCATATTGTTGCTGGGCAAGTTCGCCCCAGCGCTTGGCCCGTCACCCCCGCTGTGCGCGTAAACCTTGGCCGACGCGGTGCTTTGGCTCACATCGTGGCGGAGCTGCGCCCCAGCGTGGTAGTTCACGCTGCTTGTATTTCGCGCGCTGCCGATTGCGAACTACAACCGGAGCGCGCGCTGTCGATCAATGTGGAGGCGGTTGAGGAACTACTCGAGAGCGCCGCTTCCGCAGCCAGTTTTGTGCTTTATGTATCTACCGAACAAGTTTTTGACGGCACTGCGGCCGTTTATTTCGAGCATAGCCCAGTTTCTCCGCAGACCGTTTACGGCACCACCAAAGCCACCGCCGAGCAGATGGTGTTGGCCGCAGGTGGGGCGGTGGTGCGCTTGCCGCTGCTACTTGGTCCCCGCGTGAACGAGCGCCGTGTGGGTGCGGATCGTGCGGTGGTGGATGCGGTGCGTGCCGGCCAGCGTCTGCGCTTGTTTCGCGATGAAATTCGCACACCCGTGCATGTGGATTTCATCGCACCGATGTTGTGGAAGCTTGCCCGCCTGCGGGTGCCCGGCGTGTTTCACCTTGCGGGCGCGGAGTCCGTCAGCCGCTTCGAGCTTGGTCAACGCGCCTGTCTTGCAGCTGGCATAGAACCCTTATTGGATTCTAGCCTAGCGGCGCAATTCGACGGCCCACCGCGCAGTTTGAAGCTGGTGTTGGATTGTCAGCGGGCACAAAAGGAACTCGGATGGGAGCCGCCGGATTTGCGACAATCCCTAGCCCGCACTTTCGCCGCCCCCGCTTTCAGGGCTGGCGTTTGCTCAGATTGAAACGATGAACGATTCTCCAGCTACGAACTTGCCGACGCGCTACACGCCGGCCGATTTTGAACAACGTATTTACGCTGAGTGGGAGCGTAGTGGTTTGATGACGCCGCCCGCCCAAGATAGCGGGCGCCCAACTTTTACCGTGATGATGCCGCCACCCAATGTTACTGGTGTGTTGCACATGGGGCATGCGCTGAACAACACCATGCAAGACTTGGTAATCCGCTACAAACGGATGAGTGGTTTTGATGCGCTGTGGGTGCCAGGAACTGATCACGCCGGAATTGCTACACAGGCGGTGGTCGAGAAGAAACTGCTTACCGAAGGTGGGCCAAACCGCAAAGAAATGGGCCGCGAGGCCTTTGTGGAGGAGATTTGGAAATGGCGTCAGCACCATGGCGATGTGATTCTGAAGCAACTCAAGCGTTTGGGCGCCAGTTGCGATTGGTCGCGTACTAAGTTCACCCTGGATGCTGATATGGCGCATGCCGTGCGCGTGGCTTTTGTACGGTTATGGAAGCAGGAAAAAATTTACCGGGGGGCACGGTTAGTCAACTGGGACTGTAAATTGCAAACCGCGGTTTCCGATGACGAAATCGAATATGTGACGCAAAAGAGCACCCTATGGACTTTACGCTACCCGGTAAAGGATTCCACTGAGTTCTTGAGTGTGGCCACTACCCGCCCCGAAACCATGTTGGGCGACACCGGCGTCGCGGTTCACCCCGAGGATAAACGCTATGGCCATTTCGTGGGGCAAAGCATTTTGTTGCCGCTGACCAACCGCGAAATCCCCATCATTGCAGATACTTCGGTGGACCCTGAGTTTGGTACTGGTGCGGTCAAGGTGACTCCCGGTCACGATCCGGCAGACTACGAGCGGGGTGCGCGTCATCACTTGGCCATCATCAATATCCTCCATACCGACGGCACGATGAACGGCGAGTGCGGACGCTTTGAAGGGCTTCCACGCGAACAAGCCCGCAAGCAGATTCTTGCCGCGTTTGAGGAGCTTGGGTTACTTGTCGGTGCCGAAGAAATCACCAACAATGTTTCCATTTCGGATCGCTCCAAAACTGCGATTGAGCCGCTGGTCAGTGAGCAGTGGTTCGTGAAGATGAAGGATTTGGCGCAACCAGCGATTGGTGCGGTCAAAGATGGCTCGTTGAAGTTCAAGCCGGAGCGTTGGACCAAGGTGTATCTAGATTGGCTCGAAAACGTACACGATTGGTGTATTTCACGGCAGCTGTGGTGGGGTCATCGCATCCCAGTTTGGTACGACGAAGATCATGTGCCGGTGGCCTCGGTTGAGGATCTCGCCATCGGCTCGCCGCACCCACAGACGGGCAAACCAATTGTTCGTCAAGATGAGGATGTACTGGATACTTGGGGTTCATCCTGGTTGTGGCCCTTCGCCACTCTTGGTTGGCCCGAGCACAGCGCCGATATGGCGCGCTTTTACCCCACGCAGTTTCTTTCTACCGCGCGCGACATCATCTACTTATGGGTGGCGCGCATGGTCATGGCTGGCTACGCATTGTTGGAAGACCTACCTGCAGCGCAACGCAACCCCTTCGCCACTTGTTATATCCATGCTACAGTGCTCGATGGCCACGGCCGGCGGATGTCCAAATCGGCTGGTAATGGGATTGACCCCGTCGAGATGATTGAGAAGTACGGCGCGGATGCCGTGCGTTACTCGTTGATGATTTTGACGCGCGAAGGGCAAGATGTGAAGCTGGCGGAAAACCGCTTTGAACTCGGCCAACGCTTCTGTAATAAAATTTGGAATGTTGCGCGCTTCGTGCTGCAAAACCTACAAGGTCCAAGCGATCCGGTCGGCGCTGCGCAAGCACCCGCTGCCGACGCGCTTGAAGATCAGTGGATCCTGTCGCGTTTGGCCGCCGTCACCGAGGCCGTCAGCACCGCTCTCGATCAATACGATTTTCACGATGCCGCGCAAGCCTTGTACCGCTTTACCTGGGATGATTTCTGCGATTGGTATGTAGAGGCCGCCAAACGCCGTCTATGGGCCGGTGAAAATGCCGCGGAGGGTTCTGTGGAGGCCGTTAGTGCCGCCGCAGCACGTGCCACCTTGGGGCACACCCTGACCACGCTACTGAAGCTCTTGCATCCGTTCACACCCTTTTTATCGGAAGCCCTGTGGGCCGAAGTTCCGCAGCCATTGCGTGGTGGGGTAGACATGCTGATGGGCGCAAGTTGGCCCACGGTGGATGTTGCAAGCCGCAATCTGGAGGTTGAAGAAAACTTCGCGCAGCTGCAGGATGCGGTGCGAGCCTTCCGCAATGTGCGCGCTTTACTCGAAACCCCCGCAACGGAGAAACCAGCGGCGACCGTACTTTGTGGCGATGCTCCCACCAGCGTCAACTTTGCCGCCCAGCAGAGTTTGGTGGCATTCCTTGCGCGTCTTGAAAGTGTGGAAGTACGCAGCGACGGCATCAAACCCGCAGCGCACGGCACCGATGTGTTCCGCGGTGGCTCGGTGTTCTTGCCGTTTGCGCTGGATACCGATCCCGCGAAACTACGCAGTTCTTTAGAGAAGAAGCTGCAGAAGGTGGAAGGTGGCATTCGCGCTATAGACGGGAAGCTAGGCAACGCCAAGTTTGTTGCCAACGCCGATCCCGAAGTGGTGCAGTCTGAACGAGAGCGGCGAGTTCTGCTCGAAACAGAACTCGCCACATTGTTGGCCAATTTAGAAGGCCTTACGGTCTAAGTGGGCCTTAGTTGCGCAGAGCGTTCCACTGCGCTGGGTTGCACAGGCTTGCCCCACTCTCATCACGCGGCGTTAGCGCAAAGCTAAACCCGTAGGCATTGCCATGGCTACCTGGAACCTTGAAATGGAAAATCATGGCTTCTTTAATTTTGTCGCCTTCCTGCTTACGGAAGGTGACGCCATGCTCCACGCTTTTATCCTTTTTGTAGGTGGGTTGGCCAATGAGGGGCAAGGCAGCAAGCGCAACGTTTTCTGAGTTCACAATCAGAATGTGTGGGCGGTTTGGAATCAACGGCACGCCGCTAATATCGACGGAAAGCCGCAGCTCGGGTTCTGGCTCGCTAATCTTCTCGTCCTTTTTAGCCTTCTTGCCTTTTGCCTTTTTGTCGCTGTCTTTTTCGGGATCCTGCTCGCCAGCTGGCGGAGTGACGGGCTTGCCATCTTCCGTTCCATCGGTGCCACCCACTCCATCTGGATCTTCTGGTTCTTCGGCATCATCCACATCGGTTCCCAGTTCCGGTGGCGCGGCATCTGACTCGGCATCCCGCTCCATTCCTTTCACCCATCCACCCCAGCTTTCAATGTCTTTGTTTTTCATGCTTGGAATGTAGACCAGCGTGTAGGCACCACTAGGAATATCAAAATCATCGAGTTGCACATCCGTGTAGAGTGCAGCCAGAGGAATCAAGCGGCCGCTTTTACGAATGTCTTTATCAATAACATTCAGCTTATTGTGGTCATCTTGTTCGAAGGGATCTTTGAGTGGCGTGAGGCTCAAGCTGGTATGAGGGCCAAACACGGCGTAGTTAGCCGACAGGTGCACTTCTTTGACGTCTTCGTGAGGGGCACGTTTCGCGGCGATGGCATCGAGATCGCGCAAGCTGTGTTTTTCTACACCTATCGCCATATTGAAATCCAGAGCCGTGCGTGGCGTGCCTCCGAGTACTGCGCTGCGCAGATCCAAGCAGCGCAGGGAGGCGCTATCGACAATGGGTTGAGCACTCGCTGCGACGCGGAAACCAACGATGGAAGCGGAGGCATCTCGTTCGAAGGCAATGCGCGTATCGATGCGGCAGTTCGTGGCTTCGTTGCGGTAACTGCCACCCTTAATCAGGATGCGGTTCGAATCCCAAGAGGGCGACGGGTAGATCGTATCCGTGACCTTGCCTTTGGCGTCTTTGAACTGCAGCGAAAATGATTTCCAGCCGTCTAGCTTTAGGGCGCGCGAATTGGTGTACTCGTGAACTAAACCAACTAAATCGTAAACGCCATAAGGCGAAGCATTTTCCATCGAGCAAACCGGAAGCATTTTATAAGCAAGGTTGCTCGGTTGCGTGGCGTTGTGGCTAATCAACTGGCGATCGAATTTTGCACCGAAGGGGTAATCAAAATCCGTATCACCCCGTGCCGCGCGGACCCATTCCGGTTCGGTGGGCAGGCGAAATCCAGCCCATGCGCAGTAACGCTCTGCATCCATAAAGCTCACCGACACCACCGGCTCCAGGGCGGTTGCAGGGTTCATTTCCCAAACGCTGCCCTCATTTTGCCAATTCAGCTCCCACCAGCGGGCTTTGGTTTCTTCGTCGAATTTATAACTCGGCCCGAATTCTTTTTTGCCGGCCTGAATCAATTCCGCGCGCAAATCAGAGCTAATCGTGGCCCAGGCCGGAGGCGGCATGGCACCCGTGGCAGTGACAAACTCCAAATACATCTCGTTGGTCACGAGAGTTGGACTGATAAAAAAGGCGTTGACCTGTTGTTTGCCGCGAGGTGCCTCACCAGCAATGACGCTGGCTGCAGAAGGCATTTCGTGGATGCGCTGAATGGTGTCATCCATTTCGGCGCCAATCACGGTAGAGCCGCCAGGAATTGCAACCAGGCCAGGGCGCTGATCGGGTGCTTGGAGCAGCGCAAGGGGAAGGCTAATGAGTAGGGTAGTAAACATCCAGTATGGGGCTTTGATCCGCTGGGGAGCCGCACAATGTACAACTCCTGCGGTGAGTCGCCAAATGCAGAGGCGGGGTGCCTCCGGCGGTGACCAGGCTCATCTAGACTGTGACGAAGCGTCGGTTTCGCCTTACTCATGTCTGCCAACAGTTTTCGCGCCACAATTTCTCCCGAATTCCACGGTAAACGCCTCGATTTGGTGCTCGTCGAATTGTTGGGTGAGTCCTTTTCACGGTCCCGCTTGTCTGGCTGGGTTCGTGAGGGGCGGCTGCAAATTGATGGCGTTACCCTCGATAAGCCTGGAATTTTGGTGGAGGAAGGGCAGCACCTTGTGCTCACCCCACCCAGCCTCGAGGTGCCAGAGCCAGGCTCCGCGCTCGAGCCGCTGGTGCTCTATTGCGATGAGCATCTGGCGGTGCTGGATAAACCCGCAGGCCTGCCCATGCACGGCAATAGTGCCGGGGATCACCAAATGAGTGTGGCCAACTGGATGGTGGAGCACTATGGCCCGGATTTGCCCATCGGCCAGGGCGTCGAGCGGCCCGGAATTGTGCACCGCCTAGACCGCGGTACGTCGGGAGTTTGTGTGGTGGCCTTCGAACGTACGGTTTTTGAGGATCTGCAAAGCCAGTTTGCCGCTCGCACCGTGGAAAAAGAGTACCACGCACTTTGCTACGGCCAGGCGCGCTTTCGTTCGGATTGGGTGGACAAGCGTCTGCACGCGGATCCCGTTCATCCCAGCCGCGTCTCGGTCACCAATTCATTTCGTGCAGGCACCCGAGATGCCATGACTTACTGGGAAGTGATGGAAGATTTTGACGGCTTCGTGTTGCTGAAGGTCCTGCCGAAAACTGGCCGCAAACATCAGATTCGTGTCCACCTCACTTCCGTCGGCACGCCGTTGGTGGGCGATCCTTTTTACCGTGCGCGTAACTTCGGCACCGGTATGTTGCCAGCAGGCTGCCCGGAAGTGGATCGCACCCTTTTGCATGCGTATGGCATTAGTTTTGAACATCCAGTCGAAGGTGGGCGTATGCATTTCCGTTCGGATTATCCGGTTTTGATGCAGACGGTGCTTGATCAGCTGCGCAGCGCAAGACCGGCCATAAGTTAGTGCATCATTCTTTCTGTAAATTCCCTCGCACCTCTGCACACGGTCAGC
>CALFOT010000093.1 GCA_937919925.1 uncultured bacterium
CATCGCAGTGATTTTTGGCACTACAAAGCCAATCAGCAAAGCAACCACCAGCAAGCCCACAATCAGCATCACCATGGGGTACATCATGGCCGCTTGGACTTTGTTGCGGACGCGCGCTTGCTCCTGCATAAAGTTCGACATCTTCAACAGCACATCATCCAAGTGACCGGATGCCTCGCCAGCACGAACCATCGAAACATTCAACTCATCAAAATAATCCGGGTGGGCGGCAAAGGCATCTGCGGTAGGCAAACCCTGCGAAATGCTTTCCCGAATATCGCGATAGAGGATGTTGAGTCGCTTGGCTTCCGTCTGCTCAATAATAGCGCGCAAAGCCTCGGTAATTGGAATACCTGCGCGGGTCAGTGTAGCCAGCTGCCGGGTAAAAGTAGCAATCTCATCGGTTTTGGTTTTGCTCCTGGCTGCGCCACCCTGGCGTCCACGCGCGGCATCTATATTTTTACGCAACTTGGCAAGCTGCTTGTTCTCCGTCTTGGAGGTTTTCGCCAGAGCCGAGGAACCGGGCTTACTTGTGCGGACTTTTTTCCCGCCCTTCAGCTCGGTTACCATAGTAACCATAATATTTTGCCGCTTACATTTCACCCGCGCATCACGCGGCGAATCTGCGTCAATCACGCCCGTGGCCTTTTTGCCCGTGCTGTTAAATCCCTTCCATTCGTAGACCGGCATTCAAAAACCCTGGGGTTACATCAAATCAAGTTGAGTCACGCGCATCACTTCTTCCGGAGAAGTCACACCCTGGATGACTTTGGCCATTCCATCTTGCCGTAGCGTTTTCATACCACCAGCAATTGCCGCCCGTTTCAGTTCGGCGGCGGACACTTCTTTCATCACTAAATCGCGCATGGTTTCCGTCATTGCGAGCAATTCGTAGATGGCGGTGCGGCCTTGATAGCCAGAATGAAAACAATCATCACAGCCAACCGAACGCGCAAATTTTCCATCTTTGAGCATGGAAGTCTCCAAGCCAATGGCACGCAGGGTGCCAATATCCTGATCGCTAGGCTCCAGCCAAGTGTGGCAGGTACGGCATAAGGTGCGCACAAGGCGCTGCGCAATCACCAAGACCAGAGACGAGGACACGAGATACGATTCCAGGCCGAGGTCGATCAAACGCGTGATGGTGCTCGGCGCATCATTGGTGTGCACGGTAGAGAACACGAGGTGCCCGGTGATTGCCGCCCGGATGGCGATTTCAGCAGTTTCCACATCGCGGATTTCCCCGACCATCATCACATCAGGATCTTGCCGCAGGAAGGAGCGCAAGCCAGCAGCAAAGGTTAGCCCTTTTTTGGTATTGACCTGCACTTGCGAAATACCATCAAGTTGGTACTCGACGGGATCCTCAATCGTGAGAATGTTTTTCTCACCGGTGGAGATTTGGGTTAAACCACCATACAAGGTAGTGGTCTTACCAGAACCCGTTGGCCCAGTCACCAAAATGATGCCATGCGGGAAGTTCAAATAATGCTTGAGAATCTTCAGATTATCTGCATCGAGACCAATATCTTCGAGGTGATAGCTGCGCGCGGTTTTATCCAGCAAACGCAACACGCAGCGTTCGCCTTCGGCAGTAGGAACGACGGAAATACGCACATCGACTTCGCCATCACCAATCCGAATGGTGGCGCGACCATCCTGCGGCATGCGGCGCTCGGCGATGTCCATTTTGCCCATGACCTTAATCCGCGAAGTAATCGCATCTTGGGCTTTTTTAGGAATCGACTCCATATCGTAGAGAATGCCGTCAATCCGAAAGCGCACCTGCAAGCGATCGGTGTAGGGCTGAAAGTGCACATCCGAGGCACGCAACTTCAGCGCTTGAAACAACACCGAATTCACCAACTTGATAATGGGTGCCTTATTGGCAACATCCAGCAAGTCTTCACTGTCTTCCAGCTCCGCAGCCAAGCCGGCAATATCGGTACCTTCCAGATCATCCAGTGCGTCTTCCACGCCATCGGCGCGGTGGCGGAATGCGCGATTGATCAGTTCGGTAATGTGGGCGCGCGAGCCGAGCGCGAAACGCACCGCGCACGGCAACATGGCCACCAAGTCATCCTGTGGATGGATGTCGAGCGGGTGGGCACAAGCAACGACTAATACGCCGTTATCGACAGCAACGGCAACCATGTCATGGGCGCGCGCAAACGACAATGGCACGTTATCGACGAACAATTTTGGAACTTGAATGCCCTGGAACTCGGTGATGAGTTCCATATCCAAATCCTCTCCAAAAGCGCGCAGGACCGCCACCTCATCGAGGCCGCGCGTCATCAAAACACGGTCCAGTGTGTGCCCGGTGGAAGCTGCCTGGTCACGCAATTTACGCAACTCGACGATTTCCTGGCCTGTGGATTTGGCCAGGATGTCAATCAAACTCGGTGGACTAGTGACGTTCCCCTCGCTCACTGGTCCTCCTTCACAGTGCTTTCGCTGCCAGCATCCTCGCCATGCGGACTGACATCCGCACCACCGCTCGTGGAGTAGGCCGGTTTCGCAAAGCCCGACAAATTGAGCGTGCCAAGCTCGGCTTGCCCGTTATCGTCTTGATCAAGAATCACATCAACTGGATTTTCCATATCGAAAGCCGGGTCGATCATGCGGACGCGATCCAGGCCAATGGTTTCTGCAGCACGTGCTTTGCCTTGTTGGGAAATGTCATCCAGCTCTTGGAAGTCTTCCAAAATACGTGGGGTGCAGAAAAAGAACAGCGTGGTCTTGATGTTCGATTTACTGGTGCTCCCAAACAAACCGCCAAGGATTGGAATATCGGACAAGTATGGAATCCCAGTTTCACCTTCCTGAATGTCGTTGCGAATAATGCCACCTAACCACATGGTCGCACCATCGGGCAAATTCACGCTGGTTTGAATGGTGCGCGTGATAATGGAAGGAGGCAGCGTATCGGAAGCATTTTCGCGGAACGAAGAAACTTCCAAGTTAATCGCCAGACGCAGGTATTTATGCGCCGAAATCGACGGCGTAATGGCCAAAACGATCCCGGCTTCGGACCACTCCACACCCGTGGTCACGGAGACGTTGGATGAAGTGGAAGTTTGATAGGGAACCCGATCTTTGGAATCTACTTTTCCACCTTTATTGTTCGCAACTAAAATCGAAGGTACCGACAAGATGTTGGCATCGGAACGCGATTGGGCCATTTGGATGATGAAAGGGATGCCAAGATCCTCGCCATCAAAAATCCCTAAAGTCAATCCCGCGGCTGTAGGCGATGGCAATCGCGCACTACCAATTCCATCTGAACTCGTGATGCCCACCGAAGTAAAGCCAAAGCCACGCTGGGTATCGCCGTTGGGCGTATCCAGATTGGCATACTCAATCCCGATGTCTTTCGAAAAATCAGAGCTGACCTCAATCAGCGCCGTTTCAATCAATACCTGTGCCTGACGCCGATCCAGAGTATCCAGCATGGTTCGAAATTCCGCCCACTTGGTGCGCGTTGCCGTGACCATCAAAGAATTGGTTTCTTCGTGAATTTCAACAATGATTTTCTGCTCCGGAGTGTTCGCGCGTGCCGCACCGCCACCACCCGCGTTACGATCAACCCGCTCTCGTTCTGCTTCAGTTTTTTCAATGAAGCGTTCAATCGGTTCTTTTAAATCTGCGGCGCTCAAATACTGCAAAACATAAACATGGTAATTGGATTGCGGCTCTTCCACTTTGGTGTCGAGTTGCGCAACCAAATCCAAGATGGAATCCATGAGATCAGGATCCGAAGTAATCAACAGCGAGTTATCTTGCGGATACGCCACGATGTTGGTGGCAATGCGCGCCTCTGGTTGATTCTGACGACCACGGCCGCCGCTGGTTGGATTGTTGCTACTGCTGCCTGCGGTAATATTATCCACCAACTCTGCTAACAACTCGGAGAGTTCCTCGGCACTGGCTTCGCGCAAACGAACCTTGCGAAACTCTGGAATAATGTACTCTGGTTTGCGGTCGAGGATTTGCACCATCCGCACCGAAGCGGCCACGAAGGGTCCATATCCTTGGATCAGCATGGCGCGCTCCTGCCCTAAATCCATAAAAGCAGAGTTGTCACCCGAGGTGGTGCCAATCGCAGTACGCAGCTTGGTCCCTAAGTCGACAGGATCCGCGTAACGCAAGGGCACGGTGGTGAACAAGTAGGTGCCAGGCTGATCCGCAAAAGTGGCCACATCTTCTACGTCGACGTAAATGGCGTTCGACTTAATGAGCACCAAGTTGGAGGCCAACTGTTCCGTAATCACAATGACAGCCAAATCGCCCGAGCCCTGCTGGACACAAACGAAGCCATGAATCTTCATCATGATCTGGAAAAAGGAATAAAACTCCTCGCGCTTGATCCGTTTGCGCCCATAAAGCAGCAACTTGTGGGCTTCCAATTTGCCACGGATGCCAGTCGAGGTTTCGTCGAGGGTGAAGTTCAGCCCGGTATTCACTTGGCAAATCTTGATGAATTGGCGCAGCGTTAAACCGGCTTCATCAAGTTCGCTGAGGTCGAGGGTGTAGTACTCACCATCGTCCTGGAGGACGCTGGCTGGAACTTCAGGATCTCCAACCGGATCTTGAAATACCGGTTGAAAGAGGAGCGGCACAAGGCCTAGGCTTAAGGTGAGGAGCATGCGCTCTTGGTAGGAGGGGGCGCGGACAGCGCCGAAACTGTGAGCAGTCTAGTCGAGTGGCTAGTCGGTCTCAAAGGGCGATATCGCCGCTATTTGCGACGCACCGCAAAAGCACTATCTTCCTAGAAATCTTCGCCTCTTACTTGTCCGCTGCGGGGCGGGCGAGATATGCTGTGCGCGTTCCAAATCATGGATTTTCCCGCCCATTTACGGCCAGCCTCGGTGCTGCTCTCGCCTCCACATTCCGATAAGTGGGCTCTGCTTGACGCCATGGTCGCAGCTACTGCGAACGCTTGGGACTTATCACCAGAGTTGGCAAACGAATGTCACCGTTGCCTCCTCGCTCGCGAACACAGCGTCTCCACTGGAATGGAGGCCGGGATTGCTGTACCGCATGCTGCCGTGGCCGGCTTGCCCCAGTTGATCCTGGGTATGGCGATTTTGCCGCGGGGCCTCGAGTTTGAATCTCTGGATGGCCAACCGGCAACGGTAGTGGTGATGATTCTGGTGCCTAAAACCGAAAAATTGGCGCACCTCCAAACGCTCACCGAAGTTGCGCGCCGCCTCAGCGGGAGTGCCTTCCGGCAAAGTTTGCTTGCTGCCCAAACGGGGGAGCAGGTAGTCGGACTCTGGTCTTAACTGCCTTCCAGCGCGGCCCATGGCCTGCTGGTTACCAAATAGACCATAGCTTGATGCGCTCTTCGGTCGCCCGCTGAAGATGTGCGCACATCACTTGGTACGCCTGCTTGGGCCCCCCAAAAGGATCTGGCACCGGCAGTCCAAACGGATCAAATAAATCCTGGGGCGCGGTAGCTGGCAACGATGCGAGGTGATTCATGCCCATGCCCAGAATCAAATCCCAAGGTTCTTGCAACAGATCTTCGAGGTTGGCGGAACGATGCTGACGTAAATCTAGGCCCACTTCCGCAGCAACCGCTAAGGAATGCTCACTCACCGGGCCATCTGGCATGGCGAAGGTCCCAGCAGAGGCAAAATGCCAACCTAGAGCCGCCAAATCCGCTTCCCGCACACCCCAAGCCGCAGCGACTTCCGCTTGCAACATGGCTTCACCGACCGGCGAGCGACAAATATTTCCGCTACACAAAACCAAAATCCGCATTCCAGGCAGCCGTTGCGCCAGCGGAAGTTGTCCGCGCCGTAAATGCGGCAACGGATCAAATTCCACCACTGCAGAAGGTGTAGTGGCTGGGCTTCTTGCCAGGCTAGCTGCACTGGGGATAGCGTTTCCTTGCAGCCAGGCGTGCAAATCTTCGCCGAACAAGGGCTCCGCACCAGCAGGATTCACACTGGTCATCATCAATGGAACACTAATTTGTTCCGCCACCTCGCAAAATTCTTCGTTGCTTGGAAGGCGCAGGCCAACCGTAGGCCATGGCCAGTGCCAAGCTTTGGGTAAAGCCAGCCAGGCGGAAGGCACCACGGCGGTAATTCCGTGCGGCAGGCTGCGGCGTAGCCACTTTGCTAAGCCGGGCGGCAAACTCGGTGCCAGCTTGGCAAGCTGCTCCAAGGAAGAAAAATGGAGACTAAACGGGCGCGGGCTGGGATAGCCCTTCAGCGCGGACAACTTTGCCGCAGCCTGCGGGGCGTCGACGCAAATGGCCAAGCCAGGCACCGTATCGGTAGGCAGCGCCACGATTTGGCCACTTTGGAGATGAGCAACGAGGTCGGGCACGGGGAGGAATGGCATCAAGGCGGGAAGGGTACGTCGCAAGTGGGGAGGCGACACGGGATGCTTGTATCCTAAGTGCGCCCACTTGAGATGGCCCCCATGAGTGCTTCTGAGAATTCCAGCGCCCCGGATGTAGACCCACAAACCCTCGCTAGATTGGCGGGAGGCCTGGCGCATGAGTTGAAGAATCCACTCAGCACCATCGGTTTGCACCTCTCTTTGATGGCCGAAGACTGGCACGGCGAACATGGCGTGAAGGCGCGGCGCACCGCCAAAACGGTCGGCATCCTGCAACACGAAGTCGAACGGCTAAACGGAATCCTCGAGGATTTCTTGCGTTATGCACGCACCGATTCCCTCGAAACTCATTGCGGTAGTTTGAACCTGGTGGTGGAGCAAGTCGAGCGTTTTGCTACCCCAGAAGCCAAGCGTCATGGGATCCACTTACGCAGCTATTTGGATATGAGCTTGCCCGAATTCAACATGGATCGCGGGCGCCTGCGCCAAGCCTTGTTGAATCTCATCATCAATGCGCGCCAAGCCATGGAAAAGCGCCGTTCGGGATCCATTTCACTCATCACGCGTCGCGATGGGCCATGGGCGATTGTCGAAGTTATGGACGACGGCCCCGGTATGGATGAAACCACTCTGGCCCGTTGTTTCGAAGTGTACTTCTCCACCAAAGGCGGTGGCTCCGGGTTAGGTATGGCCATCGTGCGCCGCATCGTGGAGGCTCATCATGGAACCATGGAAGTGCAAAGCACACTCGGCAAGGGCACTCAAGTGACTCTGCGCTTACCCCTTAATTTGGAGAACCAAGTTGGCTGAATCTCGATTGTTAGTGGTCGACGACGACCGTGCCCACGCCGAAGCCATGCAGATGGCCTTAGAACGTGATGGCCATGTAGTAGAAATCGCGGACAACTTTATGGCTGCGCTGGATCGTGTGCGCGCGCGCAATTTCGATGTCGTCCTCACCGACTTGATGTTAGGCGACGGCAATGGCTTAGATTTGTTACGCGAACTCCATGAATCGTTGCCACAGCTTTCGGTGTTTTTAATCACTGGATTCGGCTCGGTGGAAACTGCCGTTGAGGCGATGCAAGAGGGGGCTGCGGACTATTTAACCAAACCAGTGAACCTCAGTGAACTGCGCACGCGCGTGCAACGGGAGCTCGAAAAGCTGCGCCTTGCGCAAGACAATGTCGATTTACGGAAAGCCTTGGATCGACGTTACGGCTTACAAGGCATGGTGGGTAATGCTCCAAGTATGCAACGTGTTTTTGATGTTGTGCGTCAAGCTGGCCCCACCGATGCTACCGTGTTAATCCTTGGTGAAAGCGGCACCGGCAAAGAATTGATTGCCAATGCTTTGCACCGTTTGTCGCGCCGGGCCGCACGTCGTTTCGTCGCCATCAATTGTGCTGCGCTCACCGAATCCCTCATCGAGAGTGAGCTCTTTGGGCACACCAAAGGCGCCTTCACCGGAGCTGCCGACGCCAAGATTGGCAAATTTGAATATGCCGACGGCGGCACTTTGTTTTTGGATGAGATCGGTGATATGCCACTTTCCACGCAGGCGAAACTATTGCGCGTTTTGGAAAACCGCGAAGTCATGCCGGTGGGTAGCAATGCGGCGCAAGCGGTTGACGTCCGCATCCTTGCCGCAACCAATCGCAACTTGCAAGAACGCGTCGCCGCGGGGGAGTTCCGCGAGGATCTTTACTACCGTCTGGCGGTGGTGCAGATTGAGATGCCGGCCTTGCATGAGCGCGTCGAAGATTTGCCCTTGCTGGTGGATTTCTTTCTGCACGATTTGCAGGAGCGTCACCATAAAACGATTGTTTCGATTGCCGAACCAGTGTTGCGTGTCTTTCGTCAGCATGGGTGGCCCGGCAATGTGCGCGAGTTGCGCAACGCCGTGGAAACGATGGTGGTCTTGGATTCCGATGGGATTCTTGGTCTGGATGATTTACCCATCATGCTGCGCGATCAAGCAGCAGCCATGCCGCAAGCGGTTTTACCCGCAAGCCCGCCAGTTTCTCCCAGCTCGGAGCCAAGTTATACCCTGGTTGGACGCACCTTAGCCGAAGTCGAGAAAGACTTGTTGCTGGGCACTTTGGAGGCTCTGGATGGCAATCGACAAAAGGCGGCAAGCCAGCTTGGAATTGGTGAACGCACGCTGTATCGCAAGCTGAAGGAGTACCATGCCTCCTGAGCGGGAGAAAAGCGTTTTCGCCTCCCATCCTGCCATCGCTTTTTTGGCGGTGCTTGCTCTCGTCCTTGGCTATCAACTACCACAGTCTTCCACTTGCGCGGCAACGCAGTCCGCTGTTGAGTTTGTCACCGCGGCCAACTGCAGCGTGCGCGAAGTCGCTGGCGCGAGCGATGAGCAAGGAAATACCTGGCTCAGTTTTTTGAGTCAACCCATCGACCTCGTTTTAGAGAGCGCTGATTTGCAATTGCAGTGGCGGGATTCTGCGGGTGGGCAACTCCAAACCACGCTGGCGAGTGGCTTGGCGCTGGGCCCAGCTACGGTGGCGGCGTTGCCAGGCGGCGGCGTTTATGTGGTGTGGGAAGGGCGACAGCAAGCAGAGATCGAGAGCCAGCGCTGTCTGCGCGGGCGCAAAGCCACGCTAACCGAGGCCGCCGATGGCAGTCGCAGCATCCAACTCGGAGCAGTGGAAGACATACCCACAGCTTCCAACAATCCATTGCTGCCCAATTTGGCCCGACTCGCTGATGATTCCTTGGGCCTCGTTTGGCAAGCACGCACTGCCGGTTTTTATCAAGCCATGTTTGCGCAACGCACTGCGGATGGCCAGTGGTCCAAGCCACGCATGGTTGCAACAGAGGCCACTGGCGACGTATGGCGGCCGCGCATTGCCGCTGCTACCGATGGCCGATTACTGGTGGCTTTTGACCACTACGATCCAAACTCTCTCAGTGGATTTGATGTATGGCTGGCCATCGCCGCCAATCCCACAGCCGCCTTTGAGCAAATTTTGATCGCCGGCGGCCCTACTTACCAAGCTTACCCCGAGCTTGGCGTGGATGGCGACGGCCGCGCTTGGGTGGTTTATGAAGAGGCGCCCAGTTTCGGGCAAGGCGGGCCACTGCGTAGCTTCCGCCGCACACGCTTGGCCATGGTGGCGCCTTCCGGCGCAGTTTTTCATGCGGTGTTGCCAGCTTTTATGGAATCAGAACAGCGCGGAGACTTCCCTCGAATTGCGGTGGCCACGCACGGCATCTATCTCGCGCGCCGCGTGCCGCGCAGCGAATATGTGCCGCGCAATCCGGATATGAGTGCCTTTTACGCCACCTGGTCCACTTCCCTGATTTGCTTCGATGAAGACGGCGCGGGCTCGGAAGTAGCGTTGCCCAACACCGATGGTGACAATGAAAACGACAGTGTCCTGTTGGCGGAGCCGCACGGGATTGCTTTGTACTTTGACACCGACGCGCGTTCGCAGAGCTTCCTGAAACGGTTTGCCTTTGAGAGCGCGCTCGAAAACAGCTGGCGCCTTGCGCGCACCCAAATCGAAAAAACCAGCGGCTTCCCTCAAGTGGAAGCTGGTCCGCCACCACCTCTGCCACAAGCTTGGGGGCGTCCACCAAACCCGCAATCAGCGCTTGGCGCACAGCCTAAGGCACTCTATGGAGATTTGCATCGGCACACCGATTTGTCACGCTGCGCCGGTCGCAAAGATGGCACTTTGCTGGATGCCGTGCGTTATGCATTGGGCCCCGGAGCGCTCTCCTTTATGGCCATCACCGACCACTACCAACATCTCACGCCATGGAGTTTTTGGCGACAACTGCGCGATACAGAGCGCTGGGATGCACCTGGGCGGATGGCCTTGTTTCCAGGGATCGAGCGTATGGTGAGCGGTTTAGGCCACCAGAACTTGGTATTCGGTGCGCTGTCCGCAGCGCGTGCGGCGGGTCGCGATCGTGAACTAGAAGAACTGCGCGTGGGGGCTGTGGTGGCGATTCCGCATATGACTTCGCTGCCGGCAAATCCATTTGCTTGGCAGCGCTTGAACCCCGATCTGCAACGTCTCATCGAAGTCCATCAAGGTCGACGCGGTAGTTTTGAGGGTTTGCCCAAGCACACACCTGTTGCAGATCAAGAGCCTAACAATCAAGGGGAAGCTATTTGGCCTCTTGCGGCCTTTCCAGCACAAGCCCAAGTCGGATGGCTCACACAACTGCCCGGCACTCTGGCACCCAATGCCACGCCGCCTGGGGTTATTTCTTCTTCCGATCACGCCTCGAGCGGCACTGGTTTTGCGGGTATTCCTTGGCCCGCGGAGCCAACCAGCACGATCTGCAGAGATTCCGTCTTTCAAGCACTTCTAGAGCGTCGCACCTTTGCCACCACGGGGCCAAATCGGCATGCCGCCAGACCGCATGTTGTGGAAATTGCAATCCAACAGGATGAAAGCGCCCAGCGCACATTGGTCGTGCATGCCGATCGTGCAAAACTGGCGAACGTCACCATCTTTAAAAATGGCGAAGTTTTTTTCGTCGAAAGTAACCCGGATCCCAGCGCGCAAGCCGGCAAGTTGATGGTGCACACGCATTTCGGCAATGGCTTTGCTTGGGAATTGAACATCCAAGCCGAAGGCCTAGTACTGAGTGAACCAAGCCTGCGCCAACCGCGCCCGGATCTCTTTGCTCCGCCCTCCATACAAACAGCTGGTGGCCTAACTCTGAAGTATCCGGCCCAAGTCAGCTATGCCGCCGACGTCGACCTCATTTTCTCCACGACTCCGCTTTCGGTAGCCTTGCCCGCGCTCACTTTTGAACTCACTTCCAGCAGTCGTAAGCAAAAAACCCGCAAGGTGCGGATGGACTTGGCGGGGCTAGAGCCGTTCTTTGCACGGCGCTTTTGGCTGCAAAAGACTGGCCAAGCGCCCTATTTTGACGTTTATTCGCTGGGATCGGAACTTGTGCGCGGGCCAGCAGACAAGCCGCAACATGAATTGCAGTTGCCCCTCCTTGGGCAGCCGGAAGGCGCCATTTATTATGCCAGAGTGTGCTGGGTGGACGGCAATTTCGCGTGGAGCCGTCTGCTGCGCGACTAATGGCGTGTTGCTGCCAAATTGGCAGAACTTGGCTGGCACAGCAATTGCCAATATCCCTGCGGGAACCACTCCCCAATTGAATCATGGCAAAAATCATCGGAATTGACCTCGGAACCACTAACTCAGTGGTGTCCGTGCTTGAAGGCGGGGAAACGAAAGTCATCCCTAACAAAGAAGGCGGCAGAACCACACCATCCGTGGTCGCTTTCCAGGACAACGGCCAACGTTTGGTCGGAGGCCCAGCAAAACGCCAAGCGGTTACCAATCCAACCCGCACCATTTTCTCGATCAAGCGTTTCATGGGGCGCCGTCATGAAGAAGTCAGTGGCGAAGAAAAGATGGTTCCTTACGAAATCGTCGGCGGGCCGAAAGACATCGTGCGCGTCAAGGTAGCGGATAAAGAATATTCCGCCCCGGAAATCAGCTCCTACATTCTCGGCTACTTAAAAGAATGCGCCGAAGATTACCTCGGTACCAAGGTCACCAAAGCGGTGGTTACCGTACCCGCCTACTTCAACGATTCCCAACGCCAAGCAACCAAAGATGCTGGCAAGATTGCTGGTCTCGAAGTAGAGCGCATCATCAATGAACCCACGGCGGCGGCGATTGCCTTCGGCATGGATAAAAAGAAGGCTGGCAAGATTGCGGTGTTTGACCTTGGGGGCGGCACCTTTGATATTTCCATCCTCGACATCGGTGATGGGGTTTTTGAAGTACTGTCCACATCGGGTGATACCCACTTAGGCGGCGATGATATTGATGTTACGCTGATTGATTGGGTAGCTGGAGAATTTAAGCGCGAAAATGGTATCGACCTGCGCAAAGACAACATGGCTTTGCAGCGCCTCAAAGAGGCTTGTGAAAAAGCCAAGTGCGAGTTGAGCTCAGGAACTGAAACGCAGATTAACTTGCCTTTCATCACTGCCGATGCCAGTGGACCGAAGCACCTGATGCTAAGCCTGACCCGCGCCAAGTTTGAAAGTCTCAACGCGGATTTCTTTGAGCGTTGCAAAAAGCCTTGTGAGCAAGCGCTTGCGGATGCCGGCCTTTCTCCTGCGGAAATCGAAGATGTGTTGCTTGTGGGGGGGTCTACCCGTATTCCCCGCGTCCAGGAAATCGTCAAACAAGTCTTCAAGCAAGAGCCAAACCGTTCGATGAACCCCGATGAGGTCGTTGCCATGGGCGCATCGATCCAAGGGGGTGTACTTGCTGGCGACGTCGAAGACCTGGTGCTACTGGATGTTTCACCACTGAGCCTTGGTATCGAAACTATGGGTGGGGTCATGACGGTGCTGATTGAACGCAACACCACGATTCCAACCACCAAGAAAGAGGTCTTTTCCACGGCGGCAGATAATCAGCCGAAAGTGGAAGTTCACGTGCTTCAAGGCGAGCGTCCGATGGCCGCTGACAACCGCACGTTGGATCGCTTCACACTGGATGGTATTCCACCGGCTCCGCGTGGCGTGCCGCAGATTGAAGTCGAGTTCGATGTCGATTCCAACGGCATTCTTCATGTTCAAGCCGTAGATAAAGCCACCGGCAAAGAGCACAAGGTGCGCATTGAGCAATCTTCCGGTTTGTCGGAGCAGGATATCCAACGGATGCGGGATGATGCAGACAAGTTCAAAGAGCAAGACCTCGCTGCCAAGGCTGTCGTCGAAAAGCGCAATGCCGCCGATCAAACCATTTGGCAAGCGCAGAAAATGCTGAAAGAGAACGAAGCCAAAATCGAAGAGGCCGACAAAACTCTGGTGGAAGAAAAAATCACCGCGGTGGAAGAAGCTCTGAAAGCTGCTGATATGGATACCCTCGATGCAAAAGTTGAGGAACTCACTCAGTCTCTGCACCCGATTGCGGCAAAGCTCTACCAGGAACAAGCACCCGGGAAGGCTGACGGCGAAGGCCAACACGCGCAGCAAAACTCCGCGGAAGACGTCGTCGACGCCGATTTTGAAGTAAAAAACTAGTGGCGCTGGAGAGCTGGGCGTTTTCGCACGCTCAGCTCCACCTTTGATGCCGGGGCCTCGGGTTCGTAACCTAAGGCCCCGGCATTGTTTTTGCACGACTCTTGCTTCCGATGATAAAAACGGAACGGCTCACCAAACGCTACGGCTCCATTGAAGCCCTCTCAGAGGTCGACCTCCAGGTCGCGCCTGGGGAAATCCTTGGTTTTTTGGGGCCGAATGGTGCGGGTAAGAGCACTACGTTACGCATTTTGAGTGGTTTTTTACCGCCAACTTCAGGCAGCGCAAGCATCAATGGCTTGGATTTGATGAGCGACTCGCTCGCCGCGCGCCGCTGCACCGGCTACTTACCAGAGAATTTTGTTGCGCCCAATGAACTCCGCGTGAGCGAGTATTTGCGCTTTCGCGCCGCACTGAAAGGAGTGAGGCGTAAGTTTGTCAAAGCAGAAGTCGCGCGCGTCAGCCAACATCTTGGCTTGGGGGCTCGTTTGCGCCAACCGTTTGCGGCTCTCTCAAAAGGCTTCCGTCAGCGCGTCGGACTTGCCGACGCTTTACTTGGCAATCCACCAGCTTTATTGCTCGATGAACCGTTCTCGGGATTGGACCCTTTGCAGCGCGAGGAATTCCGCCGGATACTCACCGAACTCGCGGCAGCTGGCAAGGCAATTTTGTTTAGCTCGCATGTACTACCAGAAGTGGAAGAGATTGCCACGCGTGTGCAAATTCTTCATCAAGGAAAGTCCAAGGCTGCTGGCACTCTCTTGGACTTACAAAACCACTTGCATCAAAAAGCCAAATTGTGTGTGCGCCTTAGCCAGCCCCACGCCACAGCGGCCGAAGTTCTGTGCGCGGCTGCAAGCGCTTTAGATTTCAGTTTTGAAGCCACCCACCCGCATGGCTTCTTGGTGGAATTTAACGACCACTCGCGGCGCACCGAGTTGTTCAAGATCTTGGCAGACGCAGACTTGCCGGTCATCGAATTTAGTGAGTTACGCCCCGATTTAGATCAGTTGTTTCGCACTTTACTGGAGGAACCAAGCGCATGAGAGCTTTTTATGCCTTATGGAAACGCGAGGTTTTCTCGATGCTGGTATCGCCCTTTGCCTTTGTGTTGTTGGGTTTCTGGTTCTTGCTGAATGGTTTGATGTTTGCGGTGGTTTTAGACAGCCAAGCCGTCCAATCCGATTTGCGTTTATTGCCGCCCTATTTGTTCGGGAGCGGCTTATTAGTGTGGCTACTGCTGCCGGCTTTCCCGCCGTTATTATGCATCCGTTTGTTCGCCGAAGAACACCGAGTGGGCACATTAGAACCCTTGCTTACGGCTCCAATCCGCGATTGCGCTGTCGTTTTGGCAAAGTACTTCGCTGCCTGCGTGTTTTTCCTGCTGTTTTGGGGCGGCGTTTTATTGCTATTCTTCTTGCTGCAATGGAGTGGTGGAGACCTCGATTGGTCACGCGTCTTGGGCGGGCTTGTCGGCGCGGTGTTGGTCTCCTTCTTGTTCCTTGCCACAAGTCTGTGGGCTTCGTCATGGGGCTCCAATCTGGTGCTGGGGGCAGGCGGAGGTGCCGCGCTGAACTACATGTTGTTATTCGTGCCGGCCTTGTTCGAGCTCAACGAAGGAGCTCTCGGTGCGATCGCACGGAGCATGCATTTACCGAATTTCCTCGACCGCGGCTTCGCTGCTGGCTTATTGGATAGTTATGCCTTGGTTTACTTAATTGGCATGTCCGTGTTGTTTCTATTTCTAACCTGGGTACGCCTAGTTTCGCGGCGGTGGGTACCATGAGTCGCCGTTTACGCCTAGGTTTCTTAACCATTTTTGCGGCCGCCTGTGCGATTGCTTTCACGCTGCTGCTGCTCTACACGTTCTCCCGTCCTGGCCTGCGCGTGCGGATTGATTTGTCACAAACAGGCACCGGCGGCCTTAGTGAGCGTACGGTGAGCGCAATTGTCCAATTGCCTGAAGGTTGTCGACTCACGGCATTTCTATTCCCTGAAGATGATTCCTTGCGCTGGTACAACTCCACGGTTTACGAGCAAGCCTTTCATCGCGTGCGCAGTCTGGTCGAAGATGCGCGGGTGCATAGTGCCGGCAACTTAGAAACCTTGGTGCTTGATTTACAAAGCCCCATGGTTGCGCGTGAACGAGAGATGAACCGCAGCGAACGCAAACCGGGCGAAGCCATCATCTTGGAATCCGGCACGCAACGCCGCGTGCTGAGCTTTGAAGATCTCTTTCAAATTCTCCGCGCCAACTTCCAGGATGAAACCCCTGCGCGGATCCAGCGTGAGCGTATTGATGCCGCTCTTGGCGACGCCATCATTTCTCTCGTCACCGGAGCCACTTTAAAGGCGGGGATCGTGACTGGTTACGGTCAGGCTTCGATACAGGATCCACAGGGCTTAATGGGATTGGCCCAGTTGCTGGCGCGGGAAAACTGGGAGCCGCTTGCGATTAACGGCCCCGCAGATGCTGCAGATCTCGATTTGCTGGTGTTCGTCGACCAAAAGCAACCCTTCTTGCCTACTGATTTAGCCGCCATTCAAGAATGGCTCGCTGCTGATAAATCGGTGCTGCTGGCACTTGGTCCCAATGCGTCGCCGGCTGCCGTGAATCAATGGAATGAACTCCTTGCGGATCGCGGTACCGGTTTTGAGCCAGGCCTTATTTGCGAGCCGGTGCGGGCTGCTGGAACCATGATTGAAGGTCGTGCGGAATGCGCCAAGCTGGAAATCAATGCCGAACGGTTTAGCGGTGAACACCCCATAACGATGCCCTTGGTGGAAAATCAACGCCTGCTACTCATCATTGGTGCGCGGCCAGTGCGCTTTGCAAGTGGCACCAACGATTACACCCAAGAAAGACTCATTCGCACGGATAAAGAGGCATGGGTTGATCTACCGAATCCAAACGGTTTTCTTTACGCTTTCGATGATAAAGAAGAACGTGGCATTCGTGCGGTGGCGGTGGCTTCCGAACGTTGGGCGCCAAATGCACAAGGCCGTCATGGGCGGATCGTTACTCTAGGTTCCTCAGCGAGCCTCGGCCCTGGCCTGGATTACAACCGCGATTTTGTAACCTCAAGCCTACAGTGGTTGGCCGCTGCAGATCGTCACGCGTCGGGTCTGATTGGACTCGGCGAGCGCCCCTTTCACCCCGATCGCCAAACCTTGGCGCGCATCAACAACATCAGCATTTACGGCATCCCTGGTGTTACCTTCTTGTTTGGCTTGTGGATTTTTTGGAGACGAAAACGATGACCCCGCTGCGCTTGCTGCTGTTGTGCTTGGTTTTCCTTGGCGCTGGTTTTGGTTTGTGGCAACTGTCCCAGCACCGTGGCGAGCGCCCACCCTTGTTTGAAGTTCCGCCCAAAGTGGAGCAGCCGTTGATGCAGGGTGATGTGGCTTTGCTCGAGCGCATCACCCTGGAACAACCACGCTACGGCAGCATCCTTAGACTGGATAAAGAAGGTGATCAATGGATGATTACGGAGCCGTTACGAGATTTCCCCGAGCCCTATGCCGTGAGTTTTGCGCTGAAAGTTTTCTTCGGCGACGATTGGCAAAGCGCCCCTGAAGAATGGCAAAATCAGTCCAACGCCGACTTGGGCTTGGAGCCGTCTGTGGCCACCCTTGAGTTACGCTATGCCGATGGCGAGAGTGAAATCCTGCGCATTGGTGCTGAAGAGGAAACTGGGCGGTGGCGAGTTGCAGAACGCAATGGCACCTTGTTGCGGTTTCCAATTTCTCCGTTTCGGCAGCTCATGCTACCCGCCGAACAATGGCGTGACCATCGCTTCCAACCCTTTGGTGCCAATGTTGATCGCTTACTCTGGACTCCTCTGATTGGGGAGCCCATTGAAGTTGTCCAAGAACGGAACAAATGGTATTTGCGTAAGCCATTCGCAGCACCTCTTCATGACACCGCTTATCAATATCTCATGCAAATGCTTGGCTGGCGGGTCGATGTTTTAAGCAGCACACCCAAAAAGGAAATATCTTTTTTGAAACCACTCGGCACTTTAGTGCTGGAGCAAAGTGGTGCTCAAGTCACCCTTTTGGTCAACGCCGACGGCATCGTTTCCGATCACCGCGCCTACCCAATCGACTACTCGGCACGGGCCTTCCAATTCCTGCAGTTGAGTTTGGATGAGTTACGTAGTAACCGCGTATTGGATCTTGATTCCACGCAAATCTCCTCGGTCAAAATTGAGTACGGTGATCAAGAGCGGCTGTATCGACTGCGCAATGGTGAGTGGGTGGAAAGCCGCGCCGATGTGGTGGTTGCCGAGCAATCAGCCTTTGTGAAAGCTCTCTTGAACCACGGCACTTTGCTTGAGCGCGGGGAAGAAGTGCCGCTGCCTCCAGGCCAGCCATCTGGCCGCATTCTCTTTTCGATTTCGCGTCAACCACAGGAGCGTGGTTCCACAATTCTACGTTGGTGGGTGGATGATCAAGGGCGTAACTTAGTGGCGCCCAATCCAGCTAGCCAGGCTTCGGTTTCCACGGTGAATTTCGAACAAGGTGTACGCAGCCTATTTGGCCTATAGGGGTTCAGAACTACCCCAATAGACTTGATTCTGCTGCCAAACCAAGCTGCCAGCCATCAACAGTTGCAACGCTTCCGGATAGGCTTCTACTTCGGCGGCAAATACCTTCGCAGCAACACTCTCCGCAGTATCTCCGGCGCAGACTTGCACCGCCGTTTGTAAGACCACCGGGCCTTGATCGTACTCCGAGGTTGCAAAGTGTACGGTGCAGCCAGTTACCGGTACTGCATCGGCGATGACGGCTTGGTGGACATGATGTCCCCAGAATCCCTTGCCGCCATAAGCTGGCAGCAACGCTGGATGAATGTTGAGCACCCGCCCCTCCAATTCGGGGGGAATGGGCAACAACTGCAACCAACCAGCTAAAATAACCCAATCAGGCCGCGCTTCCAAAATCGCCCCGATTAATAAATCGTTGCGGCGCGCACCATCAGGGTAGTTGCGCGGACCAATCACTAACATCGGTAGTTGCAAACGCCGCGCGCGCTGCGCAGCGCCGAGGTCGCTGCGTGAGACCACCACCAGAGTGATTTCGGCAGCCAATTGGCCATTGAGAATACGGGTCTGCAAATTCTCAAGAGTGCGGCCACCGCCTGACGCAAGGACGACAAGGCGAGCAGGGTGCCTCACGGTTTGAATCCCCAGGCACTGGCGCCGGACGAACTCCACGCAGAAAGTAAGGAAAATTCCATGCTCAAGCCGCGCGCGAACAATAACGCTTCGTAACTATCCGCATCGGCAAGCGACTCACAGAGATCCAGGAGTTGTTGCAAGGCCAAGATTTCAGCTTGCACGGTGGCCGTCGCCGGGGCTGGCGTGTTATGAAGAATGGTGAGCCAGCCTTCCACTAAGGCTGCTGTTTGCGCCGCGCGAACAGCGGAGGGAGGATGCTCACCCCAACTAGTTAACTCACGCGCTAGCTCCACTTCGGCGACCAATAGCAGCAAAGAAAAACGCGAGTTGTCAGCCTCAATCTCTGGCCCAAGAACCTGCACCAGAAAATCCGCTAATCCCTGCGGAGTGCAAAAGGCGCGCCAAGGATCGGTACGCGCAACGCGTTCGCCGCGCACTTGCACAAACAGTTGAACGCCGTCGCTATCAGCTTTGCTTGCGAAGGCGCGTTTACCATCCAGCGGCTCGGTAACATCGATTTGCGTGCTGCCATCAAGCCGTGCGTAAATCGCATCCATCACGCGTTGCGCATCCGCAAACAGAGAGGCGCGGGCCAGTAAGGCAACACGCAACCCTGCATGCTCACAAGCAGCACCAGCTTGTTCCAAAGCCGTTTGCGCAGCCGCGAACTCCATTTTTTCAGCAGCGCTGAACACTTGTTTCTGCAGCACCAAAACTGCCGTCAACCGAGTGCTATCGAAGGCGCGTTGCAACACTGCTTGTTGGGCAAGCTCCAGCGCATGCTCCATGCCGGCGAGTTGTTGCTGAAGCCCCTCCGCACCGCGGATGACACCTTCGAGCGATTCGGCAAAATGCTGACGCACTGCCAGCGCTTCCTGCCACTGTTGTGCTTGCAAAAATTCGGCGTGTTGTTGGGCCCACTCTGCGAAAGCAGAATTACCAAGACTTTCCACCCGATTCCAGAGGGGTTCCAAGGAACTTGCCTCAAGTGGACTACCCGCAAGAGCTGTTTGAGCATGACCATATCTTTGTTGCTCCAGTAACTCCAGCAAAGTCGTTTCCAATTGTGCGAGCTGGTCGGCAGCAGCTAAGTCTGCTGGCTGTGGATCGGCTTCCGTGGTTACGGTTTCTTGTTCCGTAACAATGGGTAAATTGCGCAGGCGCGCTATTTCATCCTGCGCTTGTTGACGAAAAGCACTGTGCGGATGGGCGGCCACAAAACCCTGCAAGGCCAAGGTACGAAGCTTACCTTCTGGAGCATTGATGGCTTGCGTAAACGCCAACTCTGCCTGCAGCAAAGCGTTACGATCGCGTGCTTGCTGGGCACCTGGAGCTTCCACCTCCACCACTTGTGGATCCTCCGAGTTCAGCATGGAAAACAGCGACACACCCACGGCAATCACGGCCATAACCACCACTCCAAGCAACAAGCCATTAGACTTCTTCACATCTAAAAGGTTGTGAATTCCATCCAGGAGTTCATCAATATTGTTCGGCCGAGCATCAGGATCCTTGGCCATCAACCACTCAATCAAATCCTGTACTCCGGTGGGCGCATCGATACCAAGCGCTTTTAAACTGGGAATGGGTGAGTCACGATGACAACGCAAAATATCGCGCACGCTTTCACCATCGAAGGGTGTGGCGTTGCTGAGCAAACGAAACAAAGTGCACCCCAAGCTATACAGATCCGAACGAAAGTCGATATGTTCGCCGCTGACACACTCGGGGGCCATAAAGTGCGGGGTGCCTCCTGCGCTTTGCTTTTCGACCATGCCGCGGGTTGCTGCCATACCCAAATCGGCGAGCTTGGTGCGCCCGTCAAGAGTCAACATCAAATTCTCTGGTTTGATATCACGGTGCACCAAATGGTGTTCGCGGGCGAAACGCAAAGCTTCGGCGCAATCCAGCACATGCACTAGAGCATCACGCCACGGCAACGCACCATGCTGCTCCAAAAGCATTTCTAAATCGCCGCCAGGCACCAACTCCATGGCGAAAAAATGCAAACCACGCTCAAAGCCTACATCATAAACTTGAACCAAGTTTGGGTGCGATAAGCGTCCGGCCGCAACCGCTTCGCGCTTAAAAGAAGCAACCGCTAACGGTGAACTTTTTGCTGCTTTGGGATCGAGGATTTTCAACGCGATTTCTCGCTCAAGATTGACCTGGAGCGCGCGATAAACCACGCCAACCGAGCCGTTGCCAAGCCGACTTAAAATTCGGTAACCACCAAGATCCGTGCCGACCAGCGGATCGTGAACCACTTCTTCTCCCTCAGCAGCCAAAGTCCATTGCTGCTCTGCAAAACAACAAACTAGATTTTCTCCAAAAGCGATTTCCGCTTGATCGCGCACCTTTTGGTCGACCAAAAATCCAAAGCCACCACGGCCTAAAAGCCGGATGCCTCCTTGGCCTGAATCTTGTGCCACCAAACCAGGACGAGATTCCGGATCCTGGTGCAAGCGATCCAAATTGCCATCCGCGGAAACCAACAGAAATAGGGGAGTATCGCGGAGCACAAAGGCTCCACCTTGGTCAAGACCAGCTTGGTTCCAGCGCAGACGTACAGTCAAAATCAGTAGGTGGCAGGGGGCGGGAAGATGGCTCGCCCAACTCTTACAAGATTAGCCCCTTCCTCAATGGCGGTTTCGAAGTCTCCAGACATCCCCATGGACAAGAGGGCGTCCAAGCCGAGGCGACCCACAGATTGTAAGTCCTGGAAGCATTTGTGCAGCGTGCTGAAACTACGCCGCAGAGCACGATCATCCTGGGTGGCCAATGCCAAGGTCATAAGCCCAGCACAATGCAGCTGCGGAGTGCTAGCGAGTTGATCCACTAACGCATCTAAATCTTGCAGCGTGCAGCCGTAGCGGCCGTCCTCGGGGTGCAGATTGACCTGCAGCAACACTGGATAAGGACTTGTGCTCCCCATGGCAGCTAAGACTTGTGCGCAAAACTCTAAGGTTCGCACATCTCCCAAAGCCTGAAATATCTGCGCAGCAGCCAATCCGCGGCGCACTTTATTGTGCTGGAGCGGGCCCAACAAGTGCCATTCTGCATCCGGCAAAACCAAGCGGTGCTGCTCCAAGGCCTGAACGCGATTATGCCCAAAGGCGCGCTGCCCTGCCTGCCAGGCTTCGAGCAAAGCCTCTGGCGTGGCGGTTTTGGCGACGGCAACCAACTGTATGGCGTCAGCATCCCGCCCGGAAGCCGCAGCCGCCGCATCGATACGCTGAAGGACTTCGCGAAGGCGGCTGGTAGTCGTACTCATGGGGGAACTATTTATTTTCTGGGACTAGGGCTATGGATGGCGCGGCCCTAGAATGTGCCACTTCCACCCCTGGAAAACATCATGATTCTCGGCATACCAAAAGAAATTAAGGTCCTCGAAGCTCGGGTTGCACTCACTCCTACTGGCGCACATGCGTTGGTGGAGGCTGGCCACACGGTACTCATCGAAACCTCCGCCGGCTGTGGCTCAGGCTTCTCAAACGAAGAGTACGCCGCTGCCGGAGCCAAGATTGTAAGCCACGCTGATGAAGTGTGGGCAAAGGCCGAAATGATTGTGAAAGTGAAGGAGCCGCAGCCAGTGGAAATCGCGCGTGCGCGGCCTGGCCAAACTATCTTCACATACTTCCACTTCGCCGCCGACCGCGCGTTAACCGAAGGCATGTTGGCTACTGGCGCCCATTGCTTTGCTTACGAGACCTTGCAAGATGGCCGCCATTTGCCACTTTTAACCCCGATGTCAGAAGTTGCCGGGCGTATGGCTGTGCAAGAAGGCGCCAAAGCATTGCAAGCGCCACAAGGTGGCCGGGGCGTTTTACTGGGCGGCTTGCCCGGTGTCGCTCCCTCGAATGTCATGATCCTTGGGGGCGGTGTCGTGGGCACCCAAGCGGCATGGATGGCTGCCGGCCTCGGCGCAAACGTGTATATTTTTGATGTGGATTTGGAGCGCATGCGCTACCTCGAAGACGTCATGCCACCGAATGTCACCACGATTTACAGCAGCCGCGGCGCCATTCGGGAAATGCTGCCGCATACTGATTTGCTGATTGGCGCAGTGTTAATTATGGGCGCACGCGCACCCAAATTGGTGCTGAAAGAGGATTTGAAACTGATGCAGAATGGCGCGGTCATCGTCGATGTCGCCGTCGATCAAGGTGGTTGTATTGAAACTTGCCGCCCAACGACTCACGAAAACCCTACCTTCGTGATTGACGGCGTAGTCCATTACTGTGTGGCCAACATGCCGGGTGCCGTTCCGCGTACCAGCACCTTCGGCTTGACCAACGCAACTTTACCCTATGTGTTGCGCCTCGCTTCCAGCGGCCCGAAAAACGCCGTCTTGAATGATCCGCGCATGGCCACTTGTGCCAACGTGCTGGCCGGCAAACTCACCCATAGTGCAGTTGCGAAAGCTTTCGATATGGAGTGGACAGCCGCAACGGAAGTCGCAGCCACTCTTTAATCCCAGCATCATCCCCAATCATCGTGCCACTGCTCGCCATCGTTTTGATACTTGCAGTGTTGCAAGGGCTCACCGAGTATTTGCCGGTTTCGTCATCCGGTCACTTGGTGCTGGCCAAACATTTCTTGCCCGGCGGGGAACAGCTAGCTACCGATGCCTCTTTAGAAGTCCTCCTGCATCTTGGCACCTTGTTGGCGGTGGTCGTTTTTTACCGCAAGCGCGTGGTAGACCTCGCGCGTGGTTTTTTTGGTTTGGGCCCCGATGTCCAGGAACAACGACGGCTCGTTGGCTTGATGTTCATCGCATCCATTCCGGCGGGTGTGGTTGGCCTGGGATTCGAGCATCAAATCGATCATCTCTTTGCTTCACCCTTGCCAGCCGCATGTGCCTTGCTCTTCACCGGCTGCGTCCTTTGGTATGCCAAACGCTTACGCGTGGATGGCAAGCGGCTCTCACAACTCACTTGGCAGGGTGCCTTGTTGATTGGATGTTTGCAGGCTTTCGCGATTCTTCCGGGGATTTCGCGCTCAGGCATGACCATCGTGACTGGCCTCCGCCTCGGGTTATCCGCTGAGAACGCTGCTGCTTTCAGTTTTCTGATCTCCATCCCTGCGATTCTTGGCGCGGCATTGCTCAAGCTCAGAGATGTCGAGTCCACCGCCGGCATGGGAATTACCGAAATTAGTTTGGCCCTCGCCACTTCGTTTGTAGTTGGCCTTGCCGCCCTCGGCCTACTGGTGTGGATTGCTCGCCAACGCAAGCTTCACTACTTCGCGCCCTATTGCTGGGCACTGGGGGCAGGAGCACTTGTTGCCGGCCTAATTGGCTAAGACGTAGCTCTAGCCGCTGCGTTGGTACCGCTTCACCCAAGCGGCAAGTTCATCGCCGGGGCATTCGGTATTCTTCAACTCGCGGTGGCCTTGTACCTGGCTGGCCTTGATGTTGTAGATTTGACGCAACTGATCAACCAACCGTTCCAGCGTGGCCATTTGCGCAGCGCTGGGGCGTTGCGCTTTTGCATAAGAGGCGCCACGCTCGGGCTGCGCGGAAAAGTTACCCAGTAAACAGATACCAATATTGCCGATGTTGAAATCACCGGAAGCATGTGCACCTTGGGCGTACAGCGGACGTCCTTCAACCACGCGACCCGCGCGATCGATTAAGAAGTGATAACCGATATCCGCCATTGGGTCATCGCGGTGCATATGAGTGGCCTGCACATTGCGTACTTCTGCAGCGGTAGCACTTACCGACGTAGCGGTAAATGGTTCTGCGGTATGGTGAATCGCAATACGATACGGCGTGGTCATGCGATCCCAGTTGGATTGCATCGCTGCCGCACCCCATTGAGCGCGGGTGATATCAACCTGTATTTGCCCGACCATCGCCGGGTTCGATTTTTCCACCGGCCCGGTCAGATGAGAAGCTTCCATATAAGCACTCATCCGCTGACTCAGCAGATCACTCCCGGCAGCGACGGCGTCGCCACGCACAGCCGCTAAGAGAAAATCTACTTCTTGTTGCGCTGGAACTTCCAGGTTTTCGCGCGAGCGTTCGAGGTGGGGTACACCCAACGCAACTTGGCCATCTAAAAAGTAACTCAAACCAATGCCGCGTTCCGCTTGCGCCATTTCACTTGCAGCCAGACGTCCGCCTTTGGCTTCATAAAAAGTGATGCGCGCTTCCTTGGCATTGCCGAGTTGTAAAGACAGTTCTCCCATCGCCAAACGCGCCTCACTCCGATCCGCGCTGGTAAGCCGGGGTAGCTGTTGCTCCCACCAAGAAAGACGTTCCTGCGCGCTCAATCCACCGGGAGGCGACATCACTGGGGCTTCCAAACCCATGGGCAGAGATCGCGGAGGGGGACTTTGGCATGCCCCCACAAATGAAAGCAACACGGCGAAGGCGACGGCGGAACGAAATGGCATGACAAAGACTATCCGCCAACCCACCTCGATTTCTAGTCTGGAGCGTTTAGGATATGCCCATGACATCGGCCTTTTGGGTGCTTGAAGGTATGGACGGCTGCGGCAAGACCACGCAAGCCAAGCTTCTGGTAGCAGCATTACAAGCCGAAGGTCGCCATCCCTTGCACCTGCGCGAGCCTGGTAGCACCGAGCTGGGTGAGGGCCTACGCACCATGTTGCTCGACAAAAAACGTCAAGACTGGGATCCACGCTCCGAAGCCCTGCTGTTTTTTGCTGCTCGCAATCAGTTGTTGCACGAAGCGATTGGCCCCGCCTTGGACTCCGGGCGGGATGTGGTTTGTGAGCGTTTCACCCCGTCCACACTGGCTTACCAAGGGCAAACTCCGGCTTTGAGTGCCTGGGTTTTAGAGCTGGATCGCTTGGTGGTGGCGCCCGCCCAGCGGCCCAACTGCATCTTCATTTTGGATCTTGCCGCCGCAGAAAGTTTCGCCCGAGTAGGAGGGGAAACAGGCGTAGAGGAGCACGATAGTTTTGAATCACGCGGTCTCGCCTTCCAGCAACGCGTGCGCGACGGTTATCTCGCGTACTCCCACGCCTTCCCACACAACACCGAAGTGATCCCTGTAGCCGGGAAATCCATGGCCACCATCGCGGAGGATATCTTCCGGCAAACCCAGCTGCGGCGCTCATGAGAAGTCGCTTTCGTCGCGAAAAAGCTGCTGGCCATTTGGCGGACGCCTACTTGTTGGTGGGGCCCTCACGGTCCATGCTGCGCCAAACCGCTCTAGAGTGTGCTGCTGAGTTGCTGGATGCGCAGCAGGATGTCAACCTGCACGCCGATTTCGCTCTATTTGATCCCGTCGCCATGGGGCTGACGGGGGGGCTCAAAGTGGAGCACATTGCCTACCGCAAAGAAGGGGTCCCGTGTCTGGAGAGCAGTCTCCGTTATCGGCCTGTCAGCGGCCGCTACCGCGCGGTGGTGCTGCTGGATGCCGATCACATGACAGCCGATGCTCATGGTGCCCTGCTAAAAACCACCGAAGAACCGCCCCAGGATACGGTGCTGTTTTTCACCACTACGGAGCTTTTCGCCCTCAGCCCGGCGTTGCGCTCGCGCTGCAGGATTTGGCGGGTGGCCCACCTAGCCGCAGAGGATCTGCAGCAGCAAGCCTTGGCAGCTGGCATCACCAGTGACAGCTGGCAGCCACTGAAACTCGCCTGCGGGTCCGGAGAGGCCGTTTTGGAACTGAGTCAAGACGACCGCAACTTCCTACTGCAAGGCTGGGCAGCCCTCGAACCTTGGCTTCACGGCCAAGCCAATCTGGATAGCTGGTGCTATGTCCCAGAAGCCAGCAGTCTGGCGGAGCAGCGTCGCCTCGGCCTCCTGCTCTTGGGGGCTATTCGGGCCTGGATACTAGCCCCAGGACTTGATGCCGATCCGGAGCTCTTATTGTTCCAAAGTCGCTGGTGTTTGCGCCTCGATCGCGCCATCGGTCGCATCGCCGGACAAGTGACTCCCGCGCTGGTTTTTCAGGATTTAGGCAATCTTTCTTGTGCTCCCTAATCGCTTACTACTACGCATTTTCCGCATTTGCAACTTCCCTTCCTGGGGTTTCGGTTAAAATCGTTTCAAAGTGGCCGGCATACTTTCCTCATCCGGTCCGATAGTTAGCGTGGGAAGAAAGTTGATGGACGACCGCAAACTGCAACCACTCATTCGAGAAATTCGGATTACACACCAACGTCGGTATGCGGAAGCCGCGTATTTTTTCGTACTCGAGGCTCTGGATTACACCATTTTCCTCGAGAGCCAAGACCGCGGCATCGCGTCCACTAGACAAAGTTGCGCGGTGCAGCATATTTCTCCACAAGAGCTGTTAGACGGCCTTCGTCGCTATGCTCAAGAAGAGTTCGGCCCGCTCGCTCCTTATGCTTTCCGCTCGTGGGGGGTGACTTCAACGGAAGATTTTGGCATTCTGGTATTCCAGATGTGCGAGGCCGGGTTGCTGAATAAAACGGATCAAGACCGGCCCAAAGATTTTGCCAACGGATTTGACTTCAGCAAGGCCTTCTCCAGTGCAGACCCGATAAGCGGCTCATGATCCGGGTCACGGCAATCCGACTCGGTGTTGTCGTCGCTGCGTGTTGGCTATTATGGATTTTAAGGCCGGTAACGGCGCCATTGCTCGGTGCCTATCTGCTGATGTTAGTGTTCGCGCCCTTACACCGACGTTGGCGCATTCGCCTGGGCTCTTCGGTGGCAGCCGTGGTGTGTGTGGGTTTGCTGTTAATGGTGCCTCCGTTGTTAGCCTTGCCTGCCGTTTGGGATTTCCAGAATTTGCTGAATGAAATTCCTTTCAACGATACGGGCGGCGGCATGACGAAATTGCTCGATACCAAGATGATGGAGGTTCGCAATGCTTTGCCTAGCTTCATCCGCGAGGATTTGGCTGCGGAAGAATTCGATACCAGTAAAGTCCTCGTGGCCGTACAAGGTTACCTCTTTGCGGCGGGCCAGGCGATGCGCAGTTTCTTTGGCGGCATTTTTGGCATCCTGAGCGGCTTGTTGCTACTGCCGATTTTTCTGTACTTCCTGCTCGAAGGAGGGCCATGGTTAGCCCGCATCCGCGCCGAACTTCCTGCCACTTGGTATCCAGCCTTTGACCGTATTCTGCCCAAGATCGAAGAGATCATGAGTCTCTATCTGGTGTCACGCACTAAAGTGGCTACCTACAAAGGCATCATCACATTCTTGTTGTTGCTGCTGCTGGGATTTCCTGGGTCCTATGCACTGGGTCTATCCTTGGGTGCTTTGTCCTTGTTGCCCGTGCTCGGTCCTTTGCTCGGCTTCTTTTTACTCGCTCTGGTCGGTTTCGCCGACGGCGGCATCACTGGCGGTGGCTTCGCCGGCTTACTTGCTGCGAGTGTGATTTATGCCGCCTTAGAAATTCTCGAGGGCTATGTGCTGATTCCGCGTATGGTTGGCCGCGGCCTCGGCCTTTCGGATTTTGCGGTCATTTTGACGGTACTTGCAGGCGGTGCTTTTATGGGCATTTTCGGATTAGTCATTGCGGTGCCCATGGTGGCCATCGGCCGCGTTTTGTATGCGGAATTTGTACGCCCCTGGATGAAATCAGAACCCGGTACGACTGCAGTCACCGCTGCCGTGGAGCAGAGTGAAGGATCTGATTGTGCAGCTAGT
The DNA here is from genome assembly GCA_937919925.1 of uncultured bacterium. Classification (GTDB taxonomy): domain Bacteria; phylum Planctomycetota; class UBA1135; order UBA1135; family UBA1135. The sequence continues at coordinate 28,184 of CALFOT010000093.1, forward strand.
TGAGTTTCAAAACTTGCGCGGCTTTTGCTTTTCAAAGTACGCAAACGGAGCACAACTACGCCATGTTTTTGGCGCGCGCAATGAGGATGACGCCGGCAACCTGGCACTCAGTGGGGGGCGTGATGGAAGCGCCGCGCGCCGCGCCCGCGCAACTTGGTCACGCTATCTGCACGTGGCTGCCGAAGATTGGGTGGTAGGCGGACAAACTCATAGCAACCACGTACAAGTCGTGGGGGAAGCCCAGCGTGGGCGCGGCGCCTTAGCACCCACGGATGTGCTGCCAGAAACCGATGGTCTGTTCACTCTTTGCCGTGGCCTACCGCTGTATGTTGCTGTGGCCGATTGCAGTGCGGTGCTACTCCATGCGCCTGGTGCTTTGGCTGTGGTGCATGGTGGTTGGCGCGGCTTAGCTGCGGGCATCATGACGACTGCTGTAGCACGTTTTCTTGAGGTTGGCATCGCCGCCGCCGACATCCATGCTGGTATCGCTCCGTGCATCGCGGCAGCCTCTTATGAGGTAGGGCCGGAAGTTGCCAAGTCGTGCCCCACTGTTGCAAAATACCGCGGCCAGAAAGACCGCTGGCATGTTGATATTGCCCAATGGGCAGGCGCGGATTTGTTGGCCGCTGGCATCAAAGCGGCAAACCTATCCATTGCCGGCTTGGATACCGGCAGCGATTCACGCCTCTTCAGTCACCGACGCCAAGGAGAGGGCGCCGGTCGCAATGGCTTGATTGCCGTTCTGGTTTAACCTTGAGCAATTAGCTCGGCGTATTCTGGCACGTCTTCGTAAGTTAACTTACTGCGCTCTAAAACCGCACGAATCGCTTCTTGCAGCTGCGGATCTTCCACGTAATCGCCGAGGAAACCGTTGCCTGGGAAAACCTTACCGCGGTCATCGGAGACCACGCCGCGTAACATCCGCCGCACCCAGCGACGCGCCTCCTGCGGATCTAACTCTGTATCCAAGCTGGTGTAAAACGCATCCCAACCCGGGTAACGTTTGATGTCGCGTAAATCATTGATGGCAAGCTCCGTTGCTAACACGTGATCTTCGGCAAAAATACGTTCGGCGTAAGGGCGGAATGGATCTTCGGCAAGCAAACGATTTAACTCGCGTGCTACCACAAAATCCATCTGCGGGAATTCAACCTCGCGATCAGGATGTACGCCCCCCGGATCGGTGATGCGACCATCGCGGTCCCGCTGCGTATGAATGGTGCTGCCATCCGGCAAGTAGTAGTAAGCAATGGTCAACTTGACGCGCGCGCCATAGTCGTATTTACCGTTGCCGTTGACATCTTCAAACGCCTCCCATTCATCATGCAAGCCGTTGCGGGGGCCCGCAGTGGAATCGCTATCTTGGAAAGGTTCATCGGTTTCAGCGCGCATCGGAAAGACGTTCTGCACCGAGCCCTTGCCGTAAGTGCGGGCGCCCACCGTCACCGCACGCCCATGCGATGATAAAGCCCCGGAAACAATTTCCGACGCCGATGCAGAGTACTCATTGATCAAAATGGTAAGCGGCACATCCGGCGAAACCAATTCACCCACGCGCGTTTTGTAAACCTCATCCGAGCCACTACGTGATTTGGTAGTGACCACGACTTTACCTTTTGGCAAGAACACATCGCAGATTTGCACGGCTTCCATCAAATAACCGCCAGGGTTATTGCGTAAATCCAAAACCACGCCGTTTAGTTCACCCTGATCTTGCGCCGCATTGATGGCACGCACAATCATCATCGCCACATCTTCAGAAAATTCAATCAACTCCATATACAGAATGCCGCCCGGCAACATCTCCGTTTGTACGGTTGGCAACTTGATGCGCGCACGCTCCACCGCAATATCCTTGGGCTTCGTCCAACCCGTGCGGTAGACCTCGAGTTTCACTTCGGTGCCTGGCTCGCCTTTGAGGCGTTTGATGATTTCATCATTCGGTTGGTCTACCGTCGACCAGCCATCAACCGCCAAAATTTTGTCGCCGGATAACAAGCCAGCGCCATACGCCGGACCACTATAAATCGGCCGCAAAATGGTGAAAACATTATCCACGGTATTGACGTACGCACCAATCCCACCATAAGCCTGAGTCATGTCGAACATGAACTGGCCATACTCCTCGGAACTGAAGTAAGTGGAATGCGGATCTAAGCGACGCAACATGCCGTCAGCGGCAGCAGCGATGAGCTCTTCATCACTGTACTTGTCGCCCTCCATGTGCTGGGTGCGAATGCGCAACAGGAGTTCATCCAGCACCGCCAAAGGTTCCTTGTTCACGGATTTGCTGTTGGAGCTTTGCGGCGTGGAACTTTGCAGGCTTTGTAAGGCGGCAATCTTGCTGCGGAAACGTTCTTGCTGTTCCACTTGCTGCAAAAGGGATTCCGCGAGCACGGAATCGCTGCTGATGCCTTCCGATATTTTTTGCAGTGCATCGATTTCATCGGCGCCGAGAGGGCTACCCGAGCGCCCCAAAGCGAGCACGGCGGCCGTGCGCAAATCCAAATTTTCACTCATCATCACGCTGCGCATATTGCGCAAAGCGGCGCGGCGATGCGCACCCGTGCTGCTGTGGAACAGGGTGTACTGACCTTCCACCCACAAACGCGGCGCATCTTCAGCAACTTGATCTGCGAGCCAGATGCCCAGTGCCGAGTTGGCAGATTCGACAGAATGAAAGGCCGGAAGACGTAAAGTTTGTAACGCTGCAAAACTCAAATCGAGGTCTGCAGGATCGAGCAATTCGACCAAACGTTCCACCCCAGTCGGCTGATCGGCCCAAGCCTGGAGGCGACCGAGCAGCAACAGCTGTTTGCCCTCTGCCGTGGCGAGTCGGGCGCCCAAGCCATCCAAGATCGGCGCAGACAACTCCACGGCGCCTTGGTCAGCGAGTACCAAAATGGCCGCAGGAGTGGCCGCAGTGGCCTCCGCGAGCATTTCATCGAGGTGGGTAGCAGGCTCTTGTGGAGCTGCGAGGAGCGTGAGTAAAGCAAGGACTTTCATGCGAGGTATGCGGGAACCTAGGTTATCTTATAGGCTGCAAACAGCGTGCCATTACGCTAGTTTGTCTAGAACATGAGTGATTCTCCATCTTTGAGCCACCTAGCAGCCGACGGTAGCCCGCGTATGGTCGATGTTGGCAGTAAAACTCCCAGCGCGCGCGCAGCGCTCGCCGAAGCCATTGTGCGCTATCCCGAGGCTACTTTCCAACGCATCTTGGCGGGGGATTTGCCCAAAGGCGGAATTGTCGAGCCCGCACGCATCGCCGGCATCATGGCAGCCAAGCGTACCGCGGAATTGATTCCGCTCTGCCACGGGTTGTTACTAGAGCAAGTTAGCATCGAAATTCACCCTCTAGAAAGTGGCGAACCGGCCTTTCAAGTCCTGTGCCGAGCCTCGTTGACAGGCAAAACTGGGGTAGAAATGGAGGCCATGACCGGCGCAGCAATAGCTGCTCTCACTCTTTACGACATGACCAAGGGGCTAGATAAGGGGATTGTTATTGAGAAAGTCCGTTTGCTTGCGAAATCAGGCGGAAAATCAGGGCCGTGGAAGGCACAATAGGGGCCCTGTGCTGGTCAACCCACCGGCACCACTCTGAGTAGGAACCACCGTGGACCTGAAAATCGTAAAAGACCTGTTGGCCTTGATGCAGGAAGGGGAGCTCACCGAGCTCCACTATGTGCAAGGCGAAACAGAAATTCGCCTTTCCCGCAAGCAAGATCAGCCGGCGCCAGTCGTTTACGCGTCGTCGGCGCACGGCATGCCCATGGCGCCAGCACCCGCACCTACCCAAGTTCCGAATGTTGCCATAGCCCCTGCTGTGGAAGAGGAGGTTTTTGAGTTCTTCCGCTCCCCGATGGTCGGCACTTTTTACCGCAAGCCGAACCCAGAATCGGATGCTTATGTCAACGCCGGCGATGGCGTCGATGGCGAGAGTGTCTTATGCATCATCGAAGCCATGAAGGTCTTCAACGAAATCAAGGCTGAATTTTCCGGCAACATCGTCGAAGCCTTGGTCAAAGATGGCGAGGCCGTGGAATATGACCAGCCGCTGTTCAAGATTCGTACCCACTAGGTTGCCCAGATGTTCAAACGAATTCTGGTAGCCAACCGCGGCGAGATTGCGTTACGTGTCATTCGCGCCGCGCACGACCTCGGGATTGAGGCGGTGGCGGTTTACAGCGAAGCGGACCGTGGCGCGCCTTACCTTGAAATTGCCGATGAAGCGATTTGTATCGGACCGGCAGCGAGCGCGCAATCTTACCTCAACATTCCAGGCATCATTGCCGCAGCCGAAATTGCCGATGTCGAAGCGATTCACCCGGGCTACGGTTTCTTGGCTGAAAACGCCCACTTCGCTGAAGTGTGCCATTCCTGCGGCATTAAGTTCATCGGCCCTTCCGCCGAAGTGATCGATAGTTGCGGGGATAAATCGAAAGCTAAAACGACAGCCGCTCATGCTGGTGTACCCGTAGTGCCTGGCTCCGATGGCGCCGTCGCCGATATTGAGGAGGCCGCCAAGATTGCCCAACTCATCGGTTATCCGGTCATCATTAAGGCGGCCGCAGGTGGTGGTGGGCGCGGCATGCGCATGGCGAAAGATGCCAGCGTGTTTCACAACTGTTTCCGCCAAGCACAACAAGAAGCTGCCGCAGCCTTTGGCGACGACACCGTCTACGTCGAAAAATTTGTGGTCAATCCTCGCCATGTAGAGGTGCAAATTCTTGCTGGTGCGGATGGCGAAGTTGTTTACCTTGGCGAGCGCGATTGTTCGATTCAGCGGCGTCATCAGAAACTAATTGAAGAATCGCCGTCACCCGCAACTACGCCCGATATTTCCAAGCGTCTGGGGGAGGCCGCCGTAGCTTTCGCCAAAGCTGCTGGTTATGTCAATGCCGGTACTGTGGAGTTCTTGCTCGACGCCAATGGTGATTTTTTCTTCATTGAGTTGAACGCGCGCATTCAAGTGGAACACTGTGTTTCCGAAATGGTCAGCGGCATTGATTTGGTGAAATGGCAAATCATGATTGCGGCTGGCGCGAATCTCGATTTCAAACAAAGTGATGTGCAAATTCGCGGGCACGCCATCGAATTTCGCATCAATGCCGAAAACCCCGCGCGCAACTTTGCTCCGGCCCCAGGGCGGATTGAAAAGTTGTTCCTACCTGGCGGACGCGGGGTGCGGGTTGATTCTCATATCGCGGCTGGCTACACCATCCCACGCCACTACGATTCCATGATTGCCAAACTCATCGTCCACGGTGAAGACCGCGCCGAAGCTCTGCGCATTGCGCGCCGCGCCCTTCGTGAAATCAAAATCGAAGGCCCTGGTCTTGCGACCACGGTACCGCTCCACCTCCAACTCCTCGACCAGCCAGAGTTCCAACGCGGCGAAATCGATACTGGATACCTCGAACGATTCCTAGACTCCTAACATGCCCCGTGCCCTTGTAACTGGTGGAGCCGGCTTCCTCGGCTCCCATTTAACCGATAAATTGCTGGCCCGCGGTTATGAGGTTGTCGTCATGGACAACTTTGTCACTGGGGATTCACGCAATCTTCAGCACCTGAAAGATCACCCGGCTTTCGAGTTCATTGAACAAGATATTATCCAGCCGTTCACGCTCGAAGGTCCGCTCGATCGCATTTTCAACATGGCGTCGCCCGCTTCGCCGATTGACTATCAACAGATTCCAATCGAGACTTTAGAAGTGGGTAGTTACGGCGTTCAAAATGGCCTCAAGCTGGCCAAAGAAAAAGGTGCGCGCTTCTTGCAAGCCTCCACTTCCGAGTGCTACGGCGATCCCGAAATCCATCCTCAAGTGGAGACTTATTGGGGCAATGTCAATCCGATTGGCCCGCGCTCCTGCTACGACGAAGCCAAACGCTTCGCCGAAGCTATGGTGATGGCCTACCATCGCACCCATGGCGTTGAAACTCGCTTGGTGCGTATTTTCAACACTTACGGCCCGCGTATGCGCCTGCATGATGGCCGCGTGGTGCCTGCATTGATGGGTTCTGCACTGCGCGGCGAAGCACTCACCATTTTTGGCGACGGCTCGCAAACCCGCAGTTTCTGCTATGTCGATGACTTGCTCGAAGGCATTTGCCGCTTGATGGAAAGCGAAGAACATTTGCCAACCAACATTGGCAATCCGGTGGAAATGAGCATTTTGGAATTTGCCAAAGCAGTCAATCAAGTCGTGGGCTCTTCACAACCCATTGAGTTTTTGCCGCTGCCGGAAAATGATCCCAAAATCCGCAAACCCGATATCAGCAAAGCGAAGGCTCTACTGGATTGGGAACCCACCATTGATTTGGCGACTGGCCTGGCGAAATCCTTAGATTACTTTCGCACCCGCGTGGCTGAGGAGCAAAGCTAGTGTGCGGGATTGTTGCAGCGGTTACGGCCAATCGTGATGTACGCGCGGATGTCTTGACTGGGCTCAAGACACTCGAATACCGTGGCTACGATTCTGCCGGCATGGCAGTATGGACTGCGGATGGCTTGCAGGTGCGTCGCAAGATGGGCAAAATTGCCAACCTAGAGGCCGAACTGTTGCGCAATCAGTTGCCAGAATCGTGTCAGGCCATCGCCCACACCCGCTGGGCTACCCATGGCGCACCTGCGGACCGCAACGCCCATCCTCACCGCGATGACCGCAGTGAAATTGTGGTGGTGCACAATGGCATTATTGAAAACTATCTGGAGTTACGCTCACTACTTGCAGAGTGCGGCCATCATTTTTTCACCGATACCGATACCGAAGTTCTTGCCAACTTAATCGCACACTACAAGCGCCAAGACCACGATCTGCATAACGCCGTCCGTCTTGCATTAACCAAAGTGGAGGGCGCTTATGGCTTAGTGGTGATGGCCGCAGCCGATCCTGCTTTGATCATTGTGGCACGCATGGATTCTCCTCTGGTGGTTGGCATCAGTAAAGAGGGGCGTTATGCCGCCAGTGATATGCCGGCTCTGCTCCACCTGACGCGCGATTTTTTGATTTTGGAGAATGGCGAATCAGCCATCTTGACGCCCCAGGAGCACCATTTGTTTGATGCCGCTGGCACCGAAATCGAGCGCGAGCCAATCCACTGCGACTGGACTCCCGAGCAAGCAGAGCGCGGAGGTTTTCCGCACTTTATGCTGAAGGAAATTTATGAACAGCCTGATGTCCTGGCGCGCACGGCTTTTGATCGCTGTCATGACAGCAGCGGAGATGTGGTTTTTGAGCAGGGATTTGACTTGACTGATGCAGAGTTAAGTAGCTTTGAACGTCTGCGCTTCATGGCCATGGGTACTTCTTTGCACGCCGCGATGTTGGGCCAAAAAATGCTCGGCGAACTGGCCCGCCTACCGGGTGAAACATTAAACGCCAGTGAGTTTTTATACAGTCCCGAACTAGAAGAAGGGCATGCACTCACGGTGGTCGTTTCACAATCTGGTGAAACCGCAGACAGCCTACGTGCCATGCGCGAGGTCAAACGGCGCGGTGGCCATGTGCTTGGCATTTGTAATGTGCAGGGGAGCACTTTGGCGCGCGAGGCCGATTACTTAATCCTCACTCACTGCGGCCCTGAAATTGGCGTCGCCTCCACCAAAGCCTTCTTTGGACAAGTCACCGCCCTCTACTTGTTGGCGATTCGTTTCGGCCGCGCCCGTGGGGTACTGAGTGCCGCCCAAGGTCGAAAACGATTAGCGGATTTGCGGGCCTTACGTCACGATCTAGATTCTTTATTTCAGGAAAGCACCCTGCAAGCAATTGATGCTGCCGCCGAATTCCTCTCGGGGGTGAAGTCGTGTTTATTTCTTGGCCGCAGTTTCCAGCATCCCGTCGCTCTTGAGGGTGCGCTGAAACTCAAGGAAATCTCCTACATCCATGCTGAGGGCTACCCTGCCGGTGAAATGAAGCATGGCCCGATTGCTTTGATTGACGAAAATTTTCCGGTGATTGCTTTGGCGACCCCAGGCGCCACCTACGAAAAAATGCTCTCGAATTTGCAGGAAGTACGTGCCCGCAATGGCAAAGTCATTGTGGTCGCTGCTATTGATGATGAGCGTGCCGCGGCCTCGGCTGATTTCGTACTACCGGTGCCAACCGTGCCGGAACTGCTGGCTCCCTTAGTGACCATCGTGCCGCTGCAATTGTTGTCCTATCAGGTTGCCTTGCGCCTGGGCAAAGATATTGATCAACCCCGTAACTTGGCCAAATCGGTAACGGTCGAATGAACTCCCTCTTGCCAAGCAAAGATTTTGAACGCGTCTTGGTAACTGGAGCGGCCGGATTTATTGGCAGTAGTTTGGTGGATCGGTTGTTAGCAGCAGGCAAACAAGTGGTCGGCCTCGACAACTTCGATTCATACTATTCCCCAGTCATCAAGCAGCGCAATTTAATCTCCGCCAAGGCCCACGCGGGGTTTGGGTTCCTTGAGGGTGACATCCTTAACCGTGACCTGCTCGCGCGCCTTTTCGAGGATCATAATTTTGACGTGGTGGTGCACTTGGCAGCACTAGCTGGCGTACGTCCTTCTATCCAAGACCCGGCTGCCTACTTCCACAACAACGTCAATGGCACCATGAATTTGTTGGAGTGCGTGCGTCACCATCCCGGCCAACGCTTTGTGATGGCTTCTTCTTCTAGCGTGTATGGCAACCTGCTGGAGTCTCCTTTCGGCGAGGATTGTGAAACCGCGAAACCGGTTTCACCCTACGCTGCAAGCAAGAAAAGTGGCGAAGTCTTGGCCCATTGTTACCACCACTTATATGGGGTGCCGATTACTCTACTGCGCTTCTTCACCGTTTATGGGCCGCGCCAACGTCCCGAAATGGCAATCGCAAAATTCATTCATCGCATCCGCAACGGCGAGGCCATCACCATGTTTGGCGACGGCAACTCGGCACGCGATTACACTTACATCGCCGATATCACCGCCGGCATTTACAGTGCGATGCTGCGCTGCTCAAACTATTCCATTTACAACCTGGGCAACTCCTCACCGGTTTCTCTGAAAGAGATGATTGCTGCCGTCGGACGCGCTTGCGCAAGCGTGCCAAGCGTGCAAATCCAGGACGATCAACCAGGAGATGTGCAGCTCACTTGTGCCGATATCACGCGCGCGGCTTTGGAACTTGGCTACGCGCCTGAAACCAGCCTTGACGACGGCTTGCGTAGCTACTTGCGCTGGCTTGATGCACACAATGGAAGTGGCGCGAAGGAACAAGAACGCCAGCAATGAATGATTTAGACCTAGTCGTGGGTGGTTGTGGCTTTATTGGCTCCCATATGGTTGGCGCGCTGTTGCAAGCTGGGCGCAGAGTGCGGGTAGTCGATGATCTCACTACCGGCTACACCTACAACCTGCGTGATATGGATTGCGAATTCATTCGCGGCGATGCGGCAAATGAGCAAGTTGCGGCCAAAGTGTGTCAGGGTGTGGCCCGAATTTTTCATCTTGGTGCGCGCCCGAGTGTGCCGTGGAGTTTCCAGCACCCCGCACTCGCTTACCACGCCAACCACGCAACCACGCTTGCTTTAATCGAGGCCGCAAGTCAGGCCGGGGTGCAACGCTTGGTGTTTTCCTCGAGCTCGGCAATTTATGGCGATTCACTCGAATTGCCCAAGACCGAGGATATGGCACCCGCGCCGCAATCGCCTTATGCCGAACATAAGTTAGCCGGTGAAGTGGCACTGTTCCAAGCTGCAACGGCTGGCCGCTTGGAAGCCGTCAGCCTGCGCTACTTCAACGTCTACGGCCCACGCCAAGATCCAAGCTCGCCTTACAGCGGCGTGATTTCTTTATTTGCGAAGTGGCTGCAAGAACAGCGTGATCCCACTTTTTTTGGCGACGGTCTGCAAACACGTGATTTTGTTTATGTTAGCGATGTGGTCAAAGCCAACTTACTCGCTGCCGAGGCCGTGTTGCCCTCTTTGGCTCCGGTTTACAACGTGGCTTCCGGAACCAGTATCACGATTAACGAGTTATGGAATACCCTGTGTATGGTTGCCTGCCGTGCGGCTGGTACTCCAACTTTTCTGCAAGCGCGCCCCGGCGATGTGCGTCACTCCAGCGCAAGTCTGGCAAAAATCCAGGCGCAACTAGGGTTTGTGGCCGACGTGGATTTGCGTTCCGGACTGGAGCATACCCTGGCTTCCCTTGCCTGAGGCTGAGCCTTCCCTTACCGCTTCCACTCGCCACACGTTCAGGAGCGTTATTGTGCCCGCTGCATGCGCTGCAACATTGCGGGATCGTCGAAAGTAAGGCGCCCTTTCATGGTTTTATTATCCACACTCAAGCCCTTTTTAATCCACCACAGGTTCAAGCCGGCGAAATCGAAATCAGGCCCGTTCATCAGTTGAATTAGCTGCTTTTGCGAGGTAACCCGAATCCAGCCGTCGCCCTTTTCCTGGTTTAGCAAGTGCACCGCAAGAATCAAATCCTTGGGCTCCAAACCGAGGCGATCGGCACTTGTGTCTTTAAAAACTCCAGTAATTTCTAAGACGGAGTAACGTGTGGGCCAAGGCGATTCGCCATCATCGATAAATTGCTCTTTCCCCTCGGATAAAAATCCTAGCAAACCAAACGCGTCGCGATGTTCGGCGCTGGCCAAAGTAATGTTGGCCACCCGGCGAAGGTCGTCCCGTTCGAAGTCGATGACTACGGAATCTCCTGGTTCGTAAACGAGCATCGCGCTACGAAACTCAACCCCAGTTAAAACCGTTTCGCCATCCACCGCAACAACCCGGTCGCCAGCCATCAAACCAACTTGGGCGGCGGGGCCACGCGGGTGTACGGCTTCAATGATTGGAGCGCCAGACTTGCCTAAAACAAAGCCCATCCACACGTGTGGTTCAAACAAACTATTGCGCAAGATTTCATTCACGCGCGCAACCGGAATGGCATAACTAATACCGTCAGCAGCCTCCAAGGTGGCACTATTAATGCCAATGAGATGGCCATTGATATTGAGCAATGGGCCACCGGAGTTGCCGGGATTGATGGCCGCATCGGTCTGCAGCATGCCATTTAAGCGCTTGGTGCCCGAACCGCCAATGTTGCGCACCAAAACATTGCGGTGCACGCCCGAAAGAATACCGGAAGTTACCGAGTAGGAATTACCGTAGGCCGTGCCAATCGCGATGACCTTTTCGCCAATCAGCAAGTCTTCATCAGCAGCACGCACGATCGCCGGATATTCTTTGTCGGCTTCAATTTTCAACAAGGCCAAATCCCACTCTACATCAACACGCACGACCTTGGCATAAACCATCTCGCCGTTGGCAAAACTCAGAACGATGAGCAAACTGTCGACGGTGTTGTTGTCATCGGGGCGCACCACATGGGCATTGGTAATGACGAATCCGCGTGAGTCAATCACCACCCCACTGCCCTGACTAGTTGGTTCGCCTAGCGGCGCCAAAAAATCAGACGGGTTCAGAATAGTGGTAGCGGCGGGGCGCAAATACACATCCACGCTCACCACCGATGGCCCCGCTGATTGAAATACCTGTGCTTCTGGAGTGACCCGTTTGCCAAACATACCAGCCAAATCGGAAGCCTCTAAGGGCTCCTGAGCAAACAAAGGCAATAACGACAAAAGCAGGGCGGGAATCATCAGCGAGAAGCAACACCAAGAGGCCTGTGGCGGAGGTTTTAGGAGTGTACGGCCGCCATGTTACTTAGGCAGGAGGAAATCACTGGGCCAGATCGTCAATTTAGACCGAATATTGCTGTTTCTAGAGCGGCAATATTCCGCTAGGCTGGTAAGGCGCTATTTGCGTTACCGGCCTCGCCTCACCCACAACACCATCATGCTCCTGGAAACTCTTTTTTGCACCATCCTTTGTGGCAGTGTCCCAGCTGGCTCTGGGGATTTGGCGGTGCCGCTCACCCACAAGCGTTACCGCGACTGGACCATCGAATTGCCGCAAGAAACTTTCACCGCGGTAGGCGAGCAGATCTTACTCGTGGATGGCAAATATCGATTTGCCGCCCACATGGAAGGCAGTAATTTGCTCCTCGATTTGGATGGCGATGGCGCAACGGATGTGCGCATCAGTGGCGAAGAAGGCAGTGCTTTATTGCGCCATGAAGATGGCTTCCGCTATGCCATCCGTCTGAAAAGCACTCCAAACGGCTGGTACTTTGCTAGTAGTGGCGCCCAAGTGGGCACTCTCAACGGCCAACGTCTTGCTTTGATAGACCAGAATAATGATGGCTATTTCGGCGAAGTTGGGGTGGACGCAGTGGTGGTGGGCCCCGGCAAAATTGCAACCTGGTTAGGCGACACTTTGCTGGTAGATGGCCACCTGCAAACCTTGCAGTTCCACGCCACTACCCAACAAATCACCTTGAGTGATTATGTTGGCGAAACCGGCAGCCTCAATGTGACCGCAGGTTTTTCTGGTAAGGGCAAAATTCTGTCTGCGGTGGTGCGCAGTTTAGACGGCAAACACTGCTTTGAATTAGCCAACCACGAGGGTTTGGTGCAGGTGCCGATTGGTCGCTACCGGATTGCCTCTGGCAAGATTGGATTAGGAGAACAGGCGGTAAAAATTGCTCCCGGCACTGCAGCCTCACTGCAAGTGGATGCTCAATCTCAGCAGGAAATCACGTGGGGTGGTCCGGTGCGCGCCGAGTTTGAATTCCAACGCTCCGGTGAACAAATCGCCTTCTCGCCAGAACACGTTTGGTACTACGGTTCCTCGGGTGAGGAATACGTGCAATGGAAGCCGGTTGGGAAATCACCGGTGTTCAAAATCATCGACAGCACGAGTCATCTGGAGGTGGCCAGGGCAGTTTTCCCTGGCAGTTGCTGAGGTACAGGTTTTGTACCGGTCGCCGTGAGCGTACCGGCCAACCTTGAAGTAGCCGTTGAAATGCTGGAACAGAACTGGGCCTTCGGTAGCATTACCGGTGCACCTCGCAGCGTTGACCTTAGCGAAGAATTCTAACTACGCGTTAGTGTCGTTTTTCTCCACCTTTAGAATCGCCATCGGTTTGGCGATGGCTGCGCTAGTGCTTCCAGCTCACGCTGCAGCACAAGAGGGTGGCCGCTTCCCGGTCCGCGTGGTTGCTGGCCGGCTACTGTTTCAGTGCGATATCTCCACGCCTACCAGGCGCATTCCGGTGAACTTATTTCTGGATTTGGATACCGCCTGCGGGTTGCAGTTGCACAACAAAGCAGCAGCTCCACTCGGTACCGAAACAGAAGACGGCCAGCAAATCGCCATCACTTTGCACTTCCCTGATTTTCGGATTAGCGTGCCCTCGCGCGAACATGGCGATGAAAAGTACTTGGATGATTTCACCAAATATCACAGTGCCGAAATGGGGGAGAACGCGGTCGTCGGCACTCTCGGCGCGGAGGTACTCAAGGACTATCATCTAGTTTTTGACATCCCCAATGGCTACGTCGAATTGTCGCCTGCGCATCAACATGCTGCCGCAAGTTTGCAGCAACAAGAAGGTAGCGTCACGGTAGCGGTCACGGTGGTCAATGATTTGGTGTGGCTTCCGGTGATTCTGCGTGATCATCGGCAGCGCGCCTTAGCTTTGGGCGGTTCCCGCTATGACAGCATGATCGATCGCGAACTCGCCGCTGCATTGGGAGCGCCCGCCGGCGACATCGGTGCTCTGAAAATCGGCTCACTCGATTTAGCCGAGTTTGTCGCCTTCCGACCAGAGGAATTGGTGCAAGTGCACCCCGATCGTGCTGTCGGCATCGTTGGCATCAATGTGTTTGAATCGATGCGCATTGAAATAGACCGGGTGAATCTATGGGCGCGCTTGACGCCCAGTGCCGCACCTGAATTCCCGGTCGCTGATTTGGATTTTTTCCGCGCGCGCCTCACCGAAGAAGCCTTACCACTTGAAGCCTACTTGGAAAAGTGGCCGGCCTCACGGTTGGCGGCCGAAGCGGCCGAGTTGCTGCTATGGATGCGGGTTGATAATGGTGGCACCACCGAGCAAATTCGCACCGCCATGCAATTGCGCAATGACCACGTTGCAAAAGATTTGCGCGCCACTGCAGCCTTGGATTTGATGAAAGTGTTGGGCGAAGAGGGGTGGCCAGAATATTTGCTGTTGGCGGGGGAGGTTGGTGTGGAATTTGGACGCGATGACCGTTACCCGGAGGCCGTCCACAAAATTCATGCTCTGCTGGGCGAGGTTTTCCTTGAGCAGGGCAATCGCGAAGAAGCATGGCGTCATCTGCTGTCGGCAGCATTTGGTCTGCCAGAAGACGGGATGATTAATTTGAATCTTGGCCGCTTCTACGAACAGCAAGGCCGCTATCGACGCGCCTTCTCGCGCTTTGTGCAGGCGGCTATTCAAGCGGAAAGTGGGCCGCAAGCGTTGGAGGCTCTGCAAAGAGTGCAACCCCATTTGGCAGATGAAGAACCTTTCTCGGTGGATCTTGTGGAGCGCATGATTGAGGGCAAAGTCATGAACTTTGGCGCTGCTGCCAAGTACGAGGCGGATCCTGAAACCGCAACAAACCGAGTGGTGCTGATTGAGTTTTTTACCAATGGCAACTTTGGCGATGGCAAAGCTGGCGCCATCGCCGGCGCTTTGGCAAATGAAGCTCTCCTCAGTCATTTCAAGGATGGGCCTGCTGCGTTTTTGTCTTACCACTTACCAAACCGTGGCCTGGAGCCGCTCGTAAACCCTTATGCCATCGAGATTGCCGCTGAGCGCGGCGTGCACGATGCAGCTTTCCATATTGTCGATGGCGTCAAGGCGGGCCCAGGCGCAGGACGCCTCGGCGACCGCGAAAAAATCTACCGTGAAGTGCGCACACTTGCGCATAACGCGCTGAAGCAAGGATCTGCTTGGAAATTAGAGATCGTCGATTTGGAAGTCACAGATGGCATCGTCCGCGGCAAGGTGGTGGTCGATGCAGAGAGTATGGAAGCGGTGAGGAAACGGCGCCTATGCGTGGTGCTGGCCGAACGTGGGGTGTTGTACCCAGGATTATCCTCCACTGTGATCCATCGGATGGTGGCCCGCGCTGCACTCACACCCAGTGCCGAAGGGGTGTGGACCCAGTTCGAAAAAAACCACTTCGAATACTCCTTTGAGCAAGCGCTGGAAAAAGTCAGCCTGAGCAACGAAGCCTACCTCAAACAAGCCATGGCGGATGGTGTGGGGCAAACGGTCATCATGTCGACCACAATCGATCCCAACCAAGTGAGCATCGTGGCCTACTTACGCGACCCATTCAGCGGCACCATCGAACAAGCTGTACAACAAGATTTTGCAGAGGTTCCACAATGAGTGCGAAGCGCTGGGCTTCTTTGCTGGCTGAGCTAGACGCACTCAACCAATCGGCCGCGCGGGTCTTACAACGCACACGCTTTACGGCTTTGTGCTTCACGGCCATGCGGCGCTTTCTATGGACGCCCGCAATGGTGCTCGGCGGCTGGGTGGTTTTGCAAGTGTTGAGCCGACTCTTTGAGAGTGAGTTGTTGCGCACCGGGTGGTTGCCTTGGCTGTGTATTGCGGTCGCCACTTTGGTGATGAGAGTGGTGCAACAATCCTTGAGCGCCCGCGCCGCCAAAGTCGATCGCGCCCATGCCATTGGCGAATGGGATCTGCAGCTGCGCTTGGCCGACCGACTCATTGCCGCCGATGATTTTCTTCATCACCAGAGCCGTTCCGCGTTTATGGAAGCCGCCATCGAAGATGCTGCCATCACTATTGAACGTACCCGCCAAGCGCATTTGCAGTTTGAATCGCCGCGTGCGCGTCTCGCAACGTTCACGATTCCGTTGCTGGCTGCCGCCCTACTCCTGCTCACCGGCAGTGTGGCTGGCGACTGGCACTCGCAAGGAATCACGCCCTCTCAGGATGTGAGTGTGGAACTTCCAGCGGCTAACGTGCAGGTGGAAAATCTACCGGAAACCGATTCACCAGCGCACGAAAATCTGCGCTACGAGAGTCAGAGCGACAAACAAGCGCCCTCCAGCGAGACGGCGGCCGTCGCCGAAACGCGCGCCTATGCCACCGAGCTTGAGGAGAAGAGCAAAGAATCGGCAGGCAAAACTGGAAATGGCCGTTCCGCTGCAGCCCAAGCTTCTACCGGTGCGGGAAGTTCGCAAGGAACTCCTTCCCAGCAAGGCCAAATTTCGAAACCTGGCAAGGAAAAAACCAAAGCCAAACAAAAACCAGCTGCGCAACAGAAGCCGCACAAACAAGAAGACACGCCAAAGAAAAACGAAGAGCAAGAATCGGGCGCCACGGCAGGGCGCGGTTCTTCGCGCGGCTCCAACCGCAATCCAGCGAGTTCGGAATGGGCCAGCAAGGATCACGTCAACACTCCCGACGACGATAACCTGGAAGAAGAAGAGGAAGCCGAAGATGAAGAAGAAGAGCAAGAGGCGCGTGGCGGCATGCAGCCTAGCCTGCGCGATCGTCGTCCGCCTGTCAGCCGCGATTTAATGATTGGCTTCGGCAATCAGCCTAGCCCGGATGCGAACGGCCGTGGTGGTCCTTCGCAGCCAAAAAAATCGCGCGGCACGGCTTCTTTGGTGCTCGGAGTGCCGATTCCGGATCGCATCAAGGGACAACCGAATGCCGGAAAAACCAAAATCACCCAAGAACGGGTGCAGCCAAAATCCGAGGCGGGGGTGGCGCTCGATGCCGCAAACCGCCCAGCCCGCGTGGCACCCGGATCGGCTTTGCAGCGCCAGGAACTCGAACCCTGGATGCGCAGCCTAGTCCGCGATTATTTCCTCGCGCAACGTCAACAAGTCAAGAAACCATGAGCATTCCCCAATCATCCCCAGTCACCGCCGACGATGCACGTGCCGCGGCCGATACCTTCCGCAGCACTTATGAAGTCATTCGTGCCGAAGTCTGTCGCGCCATGGTCGGCCAAGCCGATGTCGTCGAAGGCGTGCTTACCGCAATCCTCGCAGGCGGCCACGTGCTACTCGAAGGCGTTCCTGGCCTAGGTAAGACTTTGCTGGTTGCCACCCTCGGAAAAGCCGTGGAGCTCGATTTCTCGCGGATTCAATTCACCCCAGATATGATGCCGGCGGATATCCAAGGCACATCAATTTTAGTGGAAACCGAAGGTGGTGGGCATGAGTTGCAGTTCCAAGAAGGCCCATTGATTTCAAGTCTCGTACTTGCCGATGAAATCAATCGTGCCACTCCAAAAACACAATCTGCATTGTTGGAAGCTATGCAAGAACGCCAAGTGACCATCGGTCGGCGCACCATCAAGCTGGTGGAGCCGTTCTGTGTCATGGCCACTCAAAACCCCGTGGAGCAAGAAGGCACTTACCCATTGCCCGAAGCGCAGCTGGACCGTTTTTTGATGAAGTTAGTGGTGGGCTATCCGCAAGAAGAGGAATACTTGGAAATCCTCAACCGTACCACTGGCGATGCACAAGCCACTATCCGCGCGGTTTCCAGCGGGGCACAAATTCTTGCCATGCGGGCCACTGTCCGCCAAGTGCCAGTTCCCGAAGCCGTTATGACCCACGCCGTACAACTGGTCATGGGCACGCAACCGAAGCGTAAATACTCGCCCGCCATGGTGAATGAATTTGTCGCTTTGGGTTCTAGCCCACGTGGTGCGCAAGCCCTGATTTTGTGCGGCAAGGTACGCGCGCTTTTGGATGGCCGCTTCGCAGTTAGCCGCGACGACATACGCGCCGCTGCACCTGCAGTGTTGCGCCACCGTGTGCTTGTGAACTTCCACGGCATGGCCGAAGGTATCAGCCCTGATGCGCTGATTGATGCTGTTCTCGCGCACATCCCGGCCAACGCCTAATTCTTACCCGGTCACTCCAGGATTAGCAAAATGGCCGCCACGGTCACCGCCGACGACCTCTTCGACGCCGATTTTCTCGAGTCGTTGCAGCGTCTTCGTTTAGTTGCCCAGCGTGTGCCCCGCGGGGGACGTTTTGCCGAACAGCGTTCCAAAGCCTTAGGTGCTGGTTTGGAGTTTCAAGATTACCGCCCCTATTCCAGTGGGGACGACTTGCGTGCGATTGATTGGAACATTTATCGCCGCCTCGGCAAAGTGTTTTTGCGTCTATTCGAAGAGCTGGAAGATTTGCCGGTTTACTTGCTACCCGATATTTCGCGCAGCATGTGGATAGAAGAAACGCCGCGCGCCCATGCGTGCTTACGCGCGGCTATGGCCTTTGCGGGTATCGCTTTAGCCCAGCACGACCGCGTCGGTGTGTTCCCCTTCGCCGAAGATTTGCGGCCACTCATGCGCCCGCGCTCCGGTTGGAATTGTTTGCCGATTTTTGCCCAAGCTTTGGCTAAATTAACCGCGGGCGGCGCCACCCATTTCGAGCGTTCCTTCAAACGCCTCGGTGGTCTGCAACTACGCAGTGGCTTAGTGGTGGTGATTTCGGATTTCTTTGATCCCGCCGGTGTGGAAGAAATCGTCCGAGCGTTGAAAACTGTGCGACATAAATTATTGCTCGTGCAGCTGGTACGCCCCAGCGATCGCGATCCGCAACTCCAAGGAGACTTGCGCTTACGCGATTGTGAAAGTGGTCTGGATCAAGATATCACTGTAACTGCGCAAGTCTTGTCACGTTATCGCGAGGCCTATGATCACTTTGCCCACAACTTGACCGAGTTTGCGCAAAAACGCCGCATCGGTCTGGTGCAGTTAAATGTGGAGCGACCCGTTGTGGAGCAGATTGCCACTCTCTTTGAAGGTGGGAGGTATCAAGCTTGAGCTTTCTGAACTTGCCGTTATGGGGGATTGGAGCTGGTTTCGCAGCTCTCGCAGCAGGGTTGTTCCTACTGCAAATGTTGCGGGTGCGTCATCGTCAAATCGAAGTACCTACTACGATGTTCTGGCGTCAAGCCGTCGAAGAAAGCCGCGCGCGGGTGTTGCGCCAGCGTTTCCGCCACCCGTGGACGTATCTGTTCTTACTGGTGATTGCGGCATTGTTGTGGTTTGCCATTGCTGGCATAGTCACTTCGTCCCGTGAGGATCATGATAACTTGCTCATTCTGGATGGCAGTGTCGGTATGTCCCGCCCAGAGCGTTTTGAAAGCGCCGTCAAGCTGTTGCTCGCCGACGCAGCCGGCATCCCTGCCGAAAGCCGTGAAGTGTGGTGGGTGGGTGCGCAAACGCGGCTGCTGCTGGCTAAGGGGGAGCATGTTTTGCTGCTATCGGAACGGCTCAAAAACTTGCAGCCGGAAGCCGCGTCTTCAATCATCGAACAGCGCTTACTGCAAATGGCTTTGTACTCAAATCCACAGCGCCCATTGCAAGTGCGGCTTTATGGCGATAGTCCACTCCAACAAGCGGCGCTCGACTTGTTGCCTGAGCATGTTGAAATTTTGCGCTGCACCCCTCTTGCCATGGCGCAACCGAGCAATCATGGATTTCTTAGCGGCGGTTTATCCGAAGCAGCAAGTGGACGTTGGGATTGCGTGGATTTGCTTGTGGAAATTTTTGGCAGTAGCGAAGCGCCGCGCGTCACCGCCAACGGCAGCAGCTTCGAACTAGCTGGTACTTCCACCACCACCGCCACTGGGAGTATCTGGCTTTTTGTGGATGTCGCGGCACGCGGGCAAATCCTAGAACTTACCTTGCCCGCCAATGACTCTTACCCGACTGATAATAGACTCACACTCGCACTTCCGCAGCGGCGTCCACTGCAGGTTTTGGTCTCGCCCACTTTGCTCTCCTTGTTTGAGCCGCTAATTATTGCTGACAGCGGCTTCATTTTGGCAACCGACTCCCCCGATTTAGTCGTGCGGCAACAAGGCGAAGCGCTTGGTCTAGGGTTGCCCGCTTTGGAGATGACCCGAGCGCCCGCCAATGGTCATGCTTTTGAAATCACCTATACAGCGGAGGAGGATCCAGCTCAGTTGCTGCAGCAAGTTCATGCCGCGCTTGGTCTGGCTGAAATCGACGCCCTGGCGCTTGCGCAACAATTGCAGCAGCCGATTTCACTCGGTGTGAATTTCGGCGCAATCCCTAACATCCAATTGTGGCAACGGCTACTCGATCCAGAAGGGGGATTCACCACTAGCCGCTCCTTTCCATTGTTTCTGGGGCGCGCCTTACGTTGGCTTGCAAACACCGAAAGTTTTCCGTCTGTGGTGCAAACAGGTCAGCCACTTGCTGTTGCTAATGGTGATTGGGTTACACCAAATGGCAGCAACGCCGTCACCGCAAACTTGCCGCTGCGCCCCACGGAAGCCGGGCTTTATTCCAACCGTGCCGGTGTACTCTTAGCCGCCGCGGCATTTGATCGCCCTGCGAGTTTCGGCGCTGCCGCACTCCCCGATGCCAAACCTGGCGTGGCCATCAACTCGCTCAGAATACCTCTTTGGAGTTGGTTAGTTTTACTTGCGCTGATGTTGTTGGGCGTGGAGTGGGTGCTTTTTCAGAATGGGAGGATTCCTTAGCACATGGAATTCCTCGCACCTGGTTTCCTGCTGTTGCTACTGGCTGTACCGTTGGTCTTCGCGCTTAAAAATGCGCGTCGTAACCTGCGCCACAGTGTGTTGCGCAGCACTGCGCTCGCCCTGTGCATTCTGGCACTCGCCCGCCCAGCGCAAATCACCAGTGCCGCCACCGAGCATGTGATTTTTATTGTCGACCGTTCTGCGAGTATCAGCGCACCAAGCGCCGCACTTGCCGAGAGTTACTGGGAGCGCTTAGCTTCGCAACTACCTGCCACTGCCAAGCTGCAACGTTTAGATTGTGGCCTAGAGGGCGGAACTCCCTTAGGCGAAACTCTGCGGCAAGCTGCGGCCAAAATCCCCATCGGTGAACCTGGTTGCGTCATCATTGCTTCGGATGGTGGCGCAACACAAAAGGATTGGTTCAGCAGCGCGGATCTTTCTAGTCGCGGGATTCCTATTCACGTAGCGCCGCTCACAAGCGCCGCTACTGACCCCCGCATTGTCGGGTTGACTTGCCACGAGACTCTACGTGCTGGCCATCCTGCGCGCTTCTCTGCGCGACTGGAGGGCTCTGCTGCAACCGTACGAATCGGATTGTTTGCGAGTGGAGCGGCGACTCCACTCGTTTCCAGCGAAGAAATTATTCTCAGTGGCGCGCAGACTGTCATTCTGGATTTCGAGCCTTCCGAAGCTGGCTTCATGCTGCTGGAAGCGCGCCTAGAAATTCTTGTAGGCTCCAACCTTTATCTTGAGAACGATGTGTGGCAACAAACTTTTGCCGTGCAAGATCCGATTCCCGTGCTTTACCTGGGCCAACGATTACGCGGCGGTATGGAAGAATTTGCGCAAGTGGTCGGCCCCGGTTTTCAGTTGGAAAGCAGCACCGATGTCAGCCTAGTCAACCCAGCCGATTACCCTCTAGTTTTGTTGGATGATCGGCCGGCAGAAAGTATTCCGCTTAGCTTTCAAAATAACTTGAGCGACGCCGTGACCAGCGGCGGTACGGGATTATGGATGTCGGGAGGTGGCGGAAGTTTTGGACCCGGTGGTTGGTCCGATACTCCGGTTGCTGATTTGCTGCCGGTGGAGTTTGTGCAAAAGGAGGAGAAGCGCGATCCCAGCACCACCCTGGTGGTCATCATTGACACTTCCGGTTCCATGGGTGGCAACCGCGTGCAGCTGGCAAAGGAAGTCGCACGGTTGGCCATCCATCGTTTGTTACCACACGATAAAGCCGGCATTGTGGAGTTCTACGGTGCCAAACATTGGGCTGCGCCGATTCAACCAGCGAGCAATATCATTGAGTTAGAGCGCGCTTTGAATCGCATGAATGCGGGTGGCGGCACGGTTATTTTGCCGGCCATTGAGGAAGCGTTTTATGCCATGCAAAATGTGCAAACGCGTTACAAACACGTACTGGTGCTCACCGATGGAGGAGTGGAGACAGGTGATTTTGAAAGTTTGATGCGCAATATGGCGGATAAAGGAATCACCGTATCTACGGTTTTGATCGGCTCCCAAGCGCATAGTGAGTTTTTGGTCAATATGGCCAATTGGGGCAAGGGGAGGTTCTACAACGTGCCGAACCGCTTCAACTTGCCCGAAGTAATTTTGAAACAACCTGCAAGTGCCAAGCTACCGGCTTACCGTCCTGGTGCACACCAGCTTGCTGGACATGGCAGCCCCGCATGGTGGGCTGGTACTGATCCGAACACGGTTCCAGACCTTAGTGGTTATGTGGAAACACGTGCGCGTGCGGGCGCGGAAGTTCTATTGGAAACGGTACAGGGCAGTCACCCAATTTTTGCAAGTTGGCGTTATGGATTAGGACGCGTCAGCGCGCTCACCACCGAACCGGTTGGTCCGGGCACCGACAACTGGCAAGACTGGACTGGGCTAGGGCCTTTCCTCGCGCAACTACTCAGCCGCACGGCTGGCGATAGTGCGGACGATTTCCATTTTCAGGTGCAGCGACGCGGTGTGGAAGTGGTGCTCTCTGCCAAACGTCGTTTTGCCAATAACGCTAACCCTAGGGCGCGTTTGCTCGATTCCGAGTTAGACATACAACCCATTTTTCAGCAGTTGGCTCCAGACTATTTTGAAGCACGCTGGTTACAGGCAGCAACAACGCCGCTGTACTTGGAGGCGGGGAGTCGCGAGCACCCCCAGCGCCATACTCGTTTAGTTCTTGATGCGTTTAGCGACCACGCTCCGGAGCTCCAAGTTGATGCGCGTGACTTTCTGCCGCTGGCACAATTAGCGAGCGCCACCACGGGGCAAGTACTGCGCAGCGATTCCGGCCCCCCGGCCACTTCCCCGGGGCAAGCTTTGCGTCTACGCGAATACGCGCCATGGTTACTGCTCTTGGGCTTACTCCTGTTTTTGTGCGACATCTATTATCGCCGCCGCCAATCCTTCCGCGGAGCACTCGCATGAG
This sequence comes from uncultured bacterium, assembly GCA_937919925.1. Lineage (GTDB taxonomy): Bacteria > Planctomycetota > UBA1135 > UBA1135 > UBA1135. The sequence continues at coordinate 51,030 of CALFOT010000093.1, forward strand.
ATTCATCTTAATTGTATGGCTGCTTGTGCTTGGAGTTTTGCCTCTGAGCGCACAACAAATTGAACCGCCGATTTCAGCTGAGCTGCTCACAGAACTCACCCAAACCCTCAGCAATGCTGCCAACCAAGAAGGCGGCCGCGCACTTTTTGATCAAGCCATTCTGTTAGAGGGCAACACTGATTCTCTGCTTGCAGAAATTAAAACTCGCCTTGACCAAGAACAGCTCAGCACTGCAAACCGCATAGCCACGTTGCGGTTACAAACCGCAATTTTGCAACGACGCGGTGATTTGCAAGCAGCCCTAGCCAGTGTCGAACAAGAACTGGAGCTCCACACCGAGCTCGACTCGATCATTCAGCACGCCCAGTTACTCGATTGCCTGGAACGTCGTGAAGATGCCTTAAACGCTTATGCGCAAGCATTGGAGCTTCTGCCGAAAGAAGATGAACGCGTGGTCACCCTGCTGCTGCGCCGCGCCATGCTGTCGATGGAAGGCGATGAGGAGGCCAAGGATTCTTTGGCCGAGTTCGCCGCTAGCGACGCCTGCGATTTAAATATGCGCAATCGGGCTGCCGTGGTTTTGGCTTTGCTGGGCCGCCCAGAAGATGCCATTGAACTTTATGAAGTCGAGGGTGAAGGGTCGCAACTCTTTCGCTCCCAGATACGAATGGCGGAGTGGGCATTAAAAGCCAAGGATGCTGACGCGGCGCAAAAATGGGCTTGGCTTGCTCGCGCCAGCGCCACCTTAACGCGCGACCGTTACTACGCGCTTACGGTGCTCACCGAGGCCCATCGTATGGACGACAGTCTGGATCGTTTGCTCCAGGCCTATGCCGGGGAGGAAGACATGGATCAGCAATCTCACGCTGCCTGGATTGCACTCTTGCGCGAAACCGGCGATTACGACGATGCAGTCACGTTATACGAGAATAGCAATAGCGCCAGTGGATTCAGTAATGCATCCCGTCGCGAGCTCCTCGAAATGTATCGTGAAGCCGGCCGTACGGAGGAAATGGTGCAACAGTACAAGCTGTTGATGGCGACCGAACCGAATCATGCACTGTGGCCGGAGGGCTTGTCACGCTTTTACCTTGAGCAAGGAAACACGGAAGAAGCGCGTGGTCTTTGGACTTACTTTCTTGAAGATGCGCCGCCAGGTTTGGGTCTGGTGGAGGCCGCAAAAGCATTGATGGGGCTTGGTCAGGATGACTTGGCCGAGCTCTGTGCACAACGTTGTGTGGATAGCGATACTGCGCGTTTTGCCGCTTTGCAGTTTTTATTCGACATGCATCGTCTGCGCGGTGAGTTAGATTTAGCCGCCGCCGTGCTCGAACGTACGGATCAACTCGCAGCAGCGGATTCGCCAGTACGCATGCAGCTCTCGGAATCCTTCGAACGCATTGGTAATTTGCAGCGTGCCGTCGATGTTTTGGAACAACTTCGGGAAGCACGCGGCGAGGAGCTTAGCGAAGACTTGGAAATGCGTTTGGCATGGTTGCATTCCGAAGTTGGCAATGAAGACATCGCCTTGGAACGCTGGCGGAATTTATGGTTACGCGTCGATTCGATTCCCCGGCGTCGCTATGTGGAAGACCGCATGATGGCGGTAGCATCGAGGCTCGGCAAACTTGCGGATATTGCCATCGAACTGGAGGGAAGGCTTTTTTCGGGTCATGCTGATAAACGCGATAGTGGTCTGTTGGTGCGCCTTTACACGCAAGTCGGGGATCCGGTTTCGGCCACGGAAATCATTGAGGAATTCCTTAAGCAAGCTGGCGGATCGGCAATTGAGGCTCTAGAGGAAAAGGCGCGCGTCTATATGTCGTGCACCGATTACCACCACTATGAAAGCACGATTCGCCACTTGATCACGCTCAACCCGGAGGGCGAAGGCGAATATTTGCAGCAGATTGCCATGAGTATGTTGGAACGCGGCAAACCTGATCAGGCGCGCACGGTTTTGGAGAGGCTCAAAGAAATTGAAAGCGACGTTGCAAGCGCTGAGTTTGAAGCGGGCGTACTTGCTCTTGCAGGAATGCGCGAAGAAGCGATTACCGCCTATCAGCGCGGCCTAGCGAACAACCCTGACCGCATTGAGAGTTACTTGATGATGGCGGCTTTGATGGAACAGGTGGGCGAGAAAGAGCGCGCCATCGGCATGTTTCAAGACATCGCCCTAAATGCCGACCGCGATGATCTTTTTATGATTGCCATCGATGGTTTACTCAACCTTGATGCCCCCAATGGCATCATGAGTTGGGCGCGGCGCATTACTTTGGAACGTTTAGCGCGTCGCCATGACCAAGTTTATCTTTATCAACTCTTGGCCGATATCGCCGAGCAGGTCAATGATACCGAGGCTCGCATTGCTGCCCTGCAAGGTTCACTTGCCATCGCCGGCGACCGCCGCGTTTCGGTAGTACGCGAACTGATGGATCTCTCCGCCGGACGCAATAACAGTTTTAGCTTCGTTGGCAATCAAAGTGGGAATGCCGCCAAGGAACGCCATTTGGCCTTCGGCCGCCGTCTGATCGGACTCGGACAGCTGGTACCGCCGCAAGTTTATCTTGATTTGGGACGCACTTTCCTTGCGGGAGGGGCCATCAGCGATGCCTCAAAAACTTTCCGTTTGGCGCGTGACTTGCCCGATTACGACGTCTTCCAGCGTGAAGTCGGCAGCATTTTTGAGCAAAGCGGTTATCTTCATCAAGCCCTTGATATTTATCGCAAAGTACTGATTGGTGATTCCACCAACGTCGGGCTGTTGGTCAAGGTAGGGGAGTTACAAGAACAGTTAGGTGATGATGTCGGTGCTGCGCGTTTGTATCGCCGTGCTGTGGAGCTGCTGCTGGCACGCCGCCCCTTGGTGACCGGCGATAAAGATGGTGAGAGCACTCAAAAGTATTCCCGGTGGGGAGCGCGCAATGTCGATGATTTCGACAAGTTCTTTGAGCGTAGTGCGAATGGTTTGTTGGTTACTTTTCCGCAGGCTGAAATTGCCGAGTTACTCGCCGCCCAAGAGAGTCTGGTCAGCGCGGAAATCGCCGCCGCCGCGCCGCTCCAAAACGCTGAGAAACCGCTGCCACTCAATCGCTATCCGCGTTTGTTCCGCCGCAGTCTATTTGTGCGACGGATGGCTCTGTCGTATGGACAACCGCAGTTTGCGGCCACCATGGATCAGCAGTTGCTCCGTGCTTTCCCGCAGGATGATGTAGCGCTAGGCATGATGGTCCGCGAACGCGTGCAGTGGGGGTTAACCGCCGCCGCGCATGCACTGCTTCTCGACAGTGGGCGCGAACCACAGGAAATTGAAAGCTTGCTGTGGTTGGTTGGCAAAGGCGTTGCCGCCAACGCCACCGAGTTGGTTCCCATTGATGAAGCCTTACGTTTGTTGTTGCCGATGATGGCCGCCAAGCAATATGAGGATGCCCGCTTGCTGCTGCGTCGCGTTGATTTTGGTGGCATCAAAGCAGACCGGAATAAGGATGCCGGGGTTTTGTTTGCCGCATCCGCTTTGATTGGCGATCAAGACTTAAGTCTATTCTTGGGGCGCAACTGGTTGCGCTTGCTCATTTCCGCGGATAACTCCGCCAATGCCTATGTCGTGAGACCGGTCTTGGCCCGTGTAGCACTTTCCCTGCAGGAAGATTTCCGCCGCAGTTTTTATCAGTACTTTGTGCAACTGATTCTGGATGACACGGACAAGCATGGTTCCTTGCTGTCCCTGTTACCCAGCATTCAAAAGCAAGTTGCTGAACCCTTAATGGAGCAAGAAAAATTGGTGGAGCTGATTACGGCAAATCCCCAATCCTTTGCCTACAACTTAGGCCCCTTACTTCAATTGGCTACGGAAGACGCCCGGGCGGGGCTGGCATCTGCGGTTTGGAATGAAATCTCACCCACCACCCGCTTGTGGTTCCTGTTTAATCTGATGGAGGCGGAAGTTGGGCCACTCGGTAGTGAAGTCGAGGATTTGTTGGTGGAGTGGTTTGAGCAGCTCCTTGGGGATGAAGAAGACCTTTCGCGTCTGAACTATCGCCTGGATCAACTCACTACGGATGAGGCCATGGTGAGCAATCCAAGCCTGTCGCGGCGCATTGTGGCCGTGCTGGTGCAGGCCAAACCCGATGCGGTGATTGGCAAGTTCGCGCAAATCAAACTCTTGATGCACGATCAGCACAACGACGAAGCCATCACCCTTGCGCTCGAAGTGTTTTTCCTTCCTGAGGTACAGGATGAGGAAAACTGGGAGTTCTACCAAACTCGTTACTATATTCAAGAAACTATCCTGCCACTTGCGCCAGAGAAATTCTTGGCAAAAATGGATTCCGAAGAGCAGGGCAAAACGCCGGATTTAGATGGCGTCAACCGACGTCTCAATTTGATACGCCAGCTGAGCAATAAAGACCTTACTTTGCAAGAACTGCGTAAGGCCTGTGAGCAACTACCCAATGAGCTCAGCCTACTCCAACAACTCTATAGCGCTTTGCGCAACGTTGGCAACCTTGCCGAGGCCGATGCCCTCATGGCAAAAATGGTTGCGCAATTCCCCAGCGATGCAGATCTTGCGGCGCTGGAATTTCGTATTTGGCTCGAGCAAAGTTACGACGTCAAGGCGCTGGAAGCTTTACATCGGTTGCAAAAAATTAGGGGTGAAGTCAATCAAGCCACCGCCGAGGAAGATGCCGCACAGAAGGTCGCTACTGCTGATATCGCTGCGGTCAAAGCGGCCGTCGACCAGCAAGACTACGCGCTAGCCAGCAACTTACTGCGGCGTATGTGGCGCACCTTCTCCAATGCAACCGAGCGCTTCTTTTTCAGCGGCAATCCTTTTTGGACCCAACTGCGTTGGCCGCAGGATATTCAAGATGACGAGCAGTTGTCTAGCGCAGAACTGGCGGTACGCGAGGCTGACCAAGCACGCCGGGAACGCTCTGGGCTCGATGCTTATCGGGAACCGGAACCACACCCTGAAACCCAGCCCAACGCTTGGGAGGTGTTGGCAAAATATCCTTTCGGCGTGGCAGAGATGGAGCGATTCTTTCGTAGCAATGGCCCCCAAAACCTCGAAAACTACACCGCCATCATTGACGGCTTGGCGCTCGCACGCACCCTCCAAAATGGTCCCGATCAGGCGATTGCTCAATTACTTGCCAAGGTGAATTCCGGCAATGCGGTCAAAGTTGAAGTCCTGCAGCTACTCTCACTTCTGCAAAGCAATCCTGATTTCGTCGGTCCGGAAGCGCAGCAAGCTTTAGATGAGCTCACCAGTAGCCTGCATCCTCGCGACGGCAATCAACTCTTACGCTTGGCCAATGTTATGGTGGCTGCTGGCGCGCGCGACCGAGCTTTGGATTTATACCGCTGGTGCGCTACGCAAACATCTGCGTCCGATTACTTCAGCAATCGCGAAGAAGAATTCGGTTCTATCCCGGTGAGTCGCTTAGTTGCTGAAATGCGCGCTAGTTTGGTGACTGGCGATGACATGATTGCGATTATTGAAATGGCACTGCAGTTTTCCACACCGGGCGATAGTCCCTGGGAGCAAGCTTCCTATCAACGGTTGGTCTTGGACACTTGGGTGGGGTTACTAGAACCCGCTGAAGCTTTGGCGCATAGTCGTGAAATTTGCGCGGGTGCGGATCGCATTCTCGAATACCGCTGGAACAATTTCAGCGATACTGCGGCATGGCTGTATGCGCACCAGAATGAACTTGACCGCGCGCTGGAGTGCCTGGATTT
>CALFOT010000094.1 GCA_937919925.1 uncultured bacterium
GTGCGGCTGGTGCGGCTGGTGCGGCTGGTGCGGCTGGTGCGGCTGGTGCGGCTGGTGCGGCTGGCGTGATGGCCAAGATCGGGGCGGACTCTGGGGTGATGCGCAGAGATTCCTTGCGCCATTGATGCACATTCAAAGTCATGCTGGCAAGCAACATTCCAACCAGAAAAGTACTGAGTAGGCTATTCATTTTTTTCTCCGCGTTGATGCAGATAATTCGCAAGGGCGATTTCAGGAGAACTTTCCGGCGAATCGAGTGTAGCGGTGTAGTAGTTGGAGTTTTCCAATAGAGCCACCCCACTCAAATGGTATTGGGTGACGGAATCGGCACTTGAAACGCTTTCAGAAGCACTTACCACAGGCCGATTTGAGGGAATTGGGGCGGGGCTAAGCTGCGAAACCAACACCTGAGCGCCAAAGAAAGACAGAAAACCGAGTAAGCCTGCTGCGCTGAGTTGACGCAAGCCTATGGGAGTCATGGCTGGGCGCAAACCTACCAAACGTTGTTGGATGCGGGCGCCTAAACCAGCAGGCGCCAACATCGCCCGCAGGCTATGGCGCTGTCTCTCGCTGAGGAAAAACTCCTCGTCATCCAGCGGTTCTTGTTCACGGTATTCCTTCATTTCACTTTTACTCCTAGGTTCTCTTCGGAACCTGTCGCCAACAAACGAAACTTATCTCGAGCACGCGACAAACGGGACATCACCGTGCCCGGTGGTAGCGCCAGAATCTCGCCAATTTCTTGGTAACTGCAACCTTCAATTTCGCGCAAAACAAAAATGGTGCGCGCCTCGAATGGCAAACGGGCCAGTAAAGAACGCACCTGCGCTACGGTTTCGCGCGACTCCAAATCGGCGCCCGCTTCTCGCTCCGCACTATTTTGTAGCTCCAACCCGCCATCCACTAACGTAAGTGGACGGCGCTTGCGCACTTTCAACAGGTTGAGGCAGAAATTCACGGTGAGTCGATGAACCCAAGTCGAAACTTGACTGCGCCCAGCGAAAGTACCAGCCTTATCGAAAATGCGCAGAAAAATCTCTTGAGTGGCGTCGTCTGCTTCGGCGTGGCAACCCAGAAGGTTGAAACTAAGTCGGTAGACGCGATCCCCGAACACATCAAAAAGCACACCGATACCACGCACGTCGCCAGTACAGCAACGCTTCAGAGCGGCAAGGTTTTTTTGATCGTCGGTCACAAGTCATCTGCCAGCCTAACAGCCGCGCAGAAACAGAGGCACTGCAGATATGACAATCCGCACGCCTGCAGTATTCCGCACTCTATAATCAGAATATGAAGCGCAGTTTGTTGACCGGCATCATGCTCACGATGGTCTCAGGAGCCTGCTCCCAGCACAGGGAACTCGACCTAACTCCATTCACTCCAAGCCTTAAGGCCAATAATCAACGGGCCTGGTTTGAGCATGTTCAGCCGCACCCGGAGGAGCTTGGTTGGACTCTATGGAATTGGAATCCGCAGCTTGCTGCCGCTGCCAGGTTGGCTTCTGCGAGCGATCAACCGCTGCTTTTGTGGCTAGAGAATGGTCATCCCTTAGGGAGTACCTCCAAAGCAGGCAGCGAGCGCCGCTCCTGGTGGATGAATCCAGACCTCAACGCCACTGTGGCGCGTTTTGTGGTCGCCGCTGACGACATCCATGTTTTACACCGTGCGCAAAGCGCAGAAGGCGCGCTGTTTACGACTTTAGTGGAGCAAACCCCCGACCAAGGTGCCGCGTTGCTGCGCAATGGCGGCGTCTTGATGGCGTCCGCCAGTGGCAAACTGCTGGGCAGTTATTGCCGCGAAGATGGTGCTGCACTCAAAGATGAGTTGCGCGCGGCGCTGGCGAACTGGGACAAACTACCGCGTGGAGAGCGTTGCTTGGTGGAGTTAGGCGCCATGGTTTCCGACGGGCGCAGCGCTGATTTTTTTCCTGATGACGGCTTAGCACTGGAAGTCCATCGCCGTTTATTGGCGGCCACTTTGGATTTGGACGCGCCGCGTTACTTGCCCTACACCCATGATTACCTGTGGTTCTCGGCCACTGAGGTTGCGCAGATGATCCCCACTAAAATGGGACAAACGCTTATCGTGCCGCCAGCGCAGGCCCAGCGCTTGGCGTTATTCACGATGGTCGATGATCTTCAAGGCGACGGCCAGGCCTTTGCCACGGAAGATTTACTGCCGTCCAACTTGACGTTCACGAGCATCTCCAAGATCGGCAATACGTTGCGCTTTGCGGCCCATGGCGAGTTTGCCGCCAGTTCCAAAACCCACAACATGCGTTGCGTGATGGAAGGGCTGGGCTCCGTCAACCTCGCGCAAAAATCAATACTGTCGCTGAACCTGGTCGTCCAAGCCCAGTCTTGGGGATCCGCTATCGAACCACTTGCTGATGGCTCATGGCCGCTTCTCGGCATGAGCTTTCACCGCGCCGACTCTGTGGAAGGTTCTCACCGCATCGCACCCGCGCAGTTCGACCAATACCCTGCCAGCTGGCCCGTAACGGAGTAGTTCTCGCCTAATCCCATGACTAGCCTTACTCTGCCACTTCTTTCTGCGCGCGGTTTCACGCTCGCGGCGTTCACGCTCTGCGTGGCCACAAGCGCGTGCTCTTCTGCACCGGACTATCCCGAACAAGACCTCGCCGGCGATATTCCTCGACACTACCAAGCACCCTTTGTATCCGATGCGCCACTGATCGACGGCAGCCTAGATGATCTTGCCTGGCGCAAAGCCAAATGGACTGCGAACTTCGTGGCTATTGGTGGCTCCAAGACTTCGCGGCCCCGGCATCAAAGTCGCGCGAAAATGTTGTGGAACCGCGAATATTTGTACATCGGCGTGTGGATGGTCGAACCATCCTTGAAGTCTGAGTCGCTTTCCACGCTTTCTGCGGATGGACTCATGCTGTTTGTAAGCGGCGATGGGAAATCTGGAGCCTATCACCTTATTCTCACCGAACCGGGTGGCAGCGCTTCGACCAGCACTTTCAACATGGATACCGGGCGCGCGCCTTTGCGCGAAATCGTCGGCATGCAACATGGCGTAGCATTGTCTGGAACTTTAAACGACGCGAGCGATGGCGATCAGGGTTGGTGGGCCGAATTCGCTCTGCCGTGGAGCTCTCTCACTTCCTCCGCTCAGGCCAGCGTGCCACATGCCGGAGCGGAATGGCGCGTGAACTTCGTGCGTGAAGAACAAGCATGGTCACCGTATTTTGAGCACGAGCTTCACGATGCCGAGTTATGGGGCAAAGTGGAATTGGTGCGTTGAGGAAGCTCTGATTAATTCGCTATTGCGCCAGGAAATCCGCAAAGCCAATTGCGTAACCGCGCAGGCTTAGAGTCTCTTCGAGCCGCCACTGATTTTCCAAGGGGTGAAATACGGAAAGTCGGGTCATCACCAATGGTAGTTCGCTGGGGCGCCAAGACAGCACCTGTAACTGTTCGCCAGTGCCGGAGCTAAAATTAGCAATGCGACGTGGGGTGCCGCGGAATCGCTTGATTTGCTCCAGAGTCATACCAGCCTGAAGGTAGCGAAGTTTGGAAAAGCGTGGCCCTAAGCGCCACGACTCTGGACCAAATGCGTGCGACCAGCCGTAAAGTTCCCCGTCTTCAAAGGCCAACGGTGAAATCGTCATATAGCCAAAAAACACCTTGAGGTCGCGCCCGACAGGACCGTGAAAAATATCTTCACGCCAAGAGTCCTCAGCCCAACTGCCGGTAAAGACTTGCTCGGCGGTTAGCCCAACTGCCAAGTGCTGTAGGCATGACGGATGTTCGCATGGTGCATGCTCGCTTACGGAGCTGCAAGCCATCAACGCAACAAGCACTAGGGTGGTCAATAGAGGCCTCACGCCGACAGTTTAGCAGCCAGTGGCAGCGCTCATGCGAGTGAGCACTCAAGCCTCTTCGGGCTGGCCAAACAAGAAGCCTTGTACACGGCGCACGCCAAGATCGCGCAACACATCCAACTCTGCTTGACGCTCTACCCCCTCCGCGATGATTTCGCCGCCCCAAGTGCCCACTACCTTAACCAGGTTTTGAAAAGCACGGTAGTGATCTCCGCCTTTACTTAGCCCACGCACCATCATGCGATCCACTTTGACAACTTCTGGCTCCAGCAGCAGCAAGGCTTCCAAACTAGAGTGCCCATAGCCGACATCATCGAGTGCCACACGCACACCTGCGGCGCGTAAACCTTCTACATTTTTGAGCAAGCGCTGTGGCGAACGCACCGATTCCTTTTCATTGATTTCGATGCAGAAGGAACCAAAATCACGGTTGCTGGGCAGATGCGGCAACCAATCTTCCACCTTGCCGTTTTCCAGCGTGGATGGCAACAAGTTTAGATGGCAGCGCAAACCGCGCGGCACGCTGCGGGTTGCGGCAGCGCAGGTGGCAAAGGCGTGCGCATCGACCGCACTCGCAATCCCCGCATCCATCGCAAAACGCAGGAAGTCCTCAGGACTGCGCAGGGCGTCGCAATGGCTACGCGTCAGAAACTCATAGCCAAAAACTTCAAGGTTGTCTGCATACACCAGTGGCTGACGCAGTGCGTAGTAAGTCTCGGGATTGTGCAAATCTGCGAGGATCTCGGTAAAGCTGAGTGGGCGTTCCTGAGTACTGGTGAACAACGAACTCTCATGGAAAATCTGCCCTTTGCCAAGGCGTTTCGCCGCATGCAGCGCACGTTCCGTTCGCACTAACAAGTCCTGCAACATTTCATCCTCGCGTGCCGCAGAAACCATGCCTACACTCGCGCCAACGCGCAGGTGCGGAAACTTGCTGCTAATCAACATCTCCTGAATCGTGCGACTGATTTTTTGCGCAATCGGCAGGGCGTCGGTACGCGTCGTGTTCGGTAGGATGACCAAAAATTCATCCCCACCGATGCGCGCGATGTAATCCGAACGGCGCACGGATGCGCGCAACAGATTGGAAACCTTTTGCAAAGTGATATCGCCAATCGAGTGACCATATACATCGTTGATGCGTTTGAAGTCATCGAGGTCGATGAACAAAGCCTGCATCTCGCTGCCCGAGCGTTTGCGACGCTCCACCTCACTCTCTAAGGAACAAGATAAACCGCGACGATTGAGAACTCCAGTCAAGGGATCGCAGCGCGACTGCTTCTCCAACTCCAAATTCACGCGGCAGTTTTCGGTGATGTCGAGGCACACGCCAAAAATCCGCTCCCCAACCCCATCTTCATTGCGCACCAAACTCGCACGTAAATGGATATGAGTACAGCTCCCATCCGGGAGCAACACGCGATAATCAACCGACAGCGGTTGGTCATGAACCATCAAGCCTAACGTGGCTTTGGTCACCCGCTCGACGTCGGCAGGGTGGATCCGCCGCAGTTGCTCCTCACGCGTGGTGACAGCGCCATAAAATTCCAATCCGTGCAAACACTGGAAACGCGAATCAGCGCGAAATTCTCGAGTGTTTAAATCCCAAGCCCAAGTTCCGATACCAGCAGCATCAACGAGCAACTCAAGCTGCTCGCGAGATTCAATCCCCAGCGTGTGCCGCCAATCCTCCTGCAAGACGTCGGCGAAGGAGAGCAAAGTACGCACTTGAAAGAGCAGGCATTCGCGCTCCAACGAAGCTGCCAATCCACCACCTTGTTCGTGACGCAATTGCGCTACGGCAATCTCATGCAGCTGCTCCAGCGTTGCGGTGGTGGCTCCGCTCGCAGCGAGGCGCTTGCCAAATTCCGCGCAAATATCGACCTCGCCACCGCCACATAGGGTGGCGCGTAAAGAATCCAGATAATCCTGGTGAGTTTGGGTGGTGAGTTTCAAAAAATAGGTTGCTGGCCTGCGTCTATCCCTTTATCGGCTGACCCCTCTTTAGCCTTGAGTTGGTCTGCAGCCACGAGTACCCCCAAAACCACTCATTTGGTAACTTGCTGCTAAACTCTGCCCCATGAAAATCGCCGCGCGCCGCTCATTACCCTTGGCACTACTCGCCCTCGCGGCATGTGCCTCCCCGCCGAATCCGTTTACCCCCTACGTTGAGCCGTCTGCTCTGGGCGAAGATTTCTACTCCTATGTGAATCAGGATTGGCTCGATCACAATCCCATTCCTGAGGCTTACAGTTCTTATGGGGTGTTCCATCAAATTAATGATGGCAACAAGGATATTTTGCATGGCATCCTGCTCGAAGCCGCCGCGCGGCGCGAAGATCCAAGCACCTCGCATATGGACCGCCAGCTTGGTCGCATGTGGGCTACTGGCATGAACACGGATGCCATCGAACAGCAAGGACTCACGGCGATTCAGCCACTGCTGGAAAGCATTGCGAAGATTCAGGATTCTGCCAGCTTCGCGCGCGTGGTTGGGCAGCTGCACTTGGTCAATGTCAACGTGCTGTTTGGCTTAGGCGCCGAGGCCGATTTTAGTGACAGCACCATGAACATGATTTTTATGGCACCGGATGGACTCGGCTTGCCAGAGAAGGATTACTACTTCCGTGAGGATGCCGGATCGGTGGAACTGCGTATCCAATATGTCACGCACATGTCCAACATGTTTACGCTATTGGGGTATGCCCCCGCCGATGCCGCCCAAGCCGCTGCAACGGTGATGGCACTGGAACTGAAAATTGCCGAACACTCCTTGGCCGCAGTGGAGTATCGCGATCCCAGTGTGTTGGCCAATAAAATTAAAGCTACGGAAATGAGCGTGGACATCATTCCAGGCTTTGACTGGGCTACTTACTTTACTGCTATTGGTTTGGAGCAGCAGGAGTACGTCAACATGGTTGGCCCTGGTTATTTCCGCGCTTTGAATGGCCTACTCTCTGAGGCTCCCATGGCGGATTGGACCACTTACATGAAATGGCACCTACTCTCTTCGAGTGCGCCTTTTTTGGCCAGCGCTTTTGTGGCAGAGGATTTCGATTTTTACAGCCGTAAGCTTTCGGGTACGCCAATCAATCGCGAGCGCTGGGAGCTCGTGTTGGGATCAGTCAACGGGGCGATGGGCGAAGGCCTAGGCCAAGCGTTTGTTGCAAAAACTTTCAGCCCAGAAGCCAAGGTTCTGGCCGAAACTATGGTGCAAGATTTGCTTGCTGCGTACCGCGTTGGCATTGCCAATCTCGATTGGATGACCGAAGCCACCAAGGCCAATGCATTAGAGAAACTCAATGCCTTTACAATCAAAATTGGCTACCCAGACCAATGGCGCGATTTTTCCGACCTCGAACTATCGGGTGATTCCTGGCTGCAAAATGTATTGATTGCGCGCGCGTTCAACAATCGCTTTAACCTGGCCAAAATCGGCAAGCCGGTCGACAAAATGGAATGGGGCATGTCGCCGCAAACGGTGAATGCCTATTACAATCCACTCGGCAATGAAATCGTGTTCCCGGCCGCAATTTTGCAACCGCCCTTCTTCGGCTTGCAACAAACCCTAGCTGAAAACTATGGTTCTATGGGTGCCATTATCGGCCACGAAATCACCCACGGCTTTGATGACATGGGTAGCCAGTTTGATGCACAAGGCAATATGGTGAACTGGTGGACCGAGGCCGACCGTACTGAATTTGAGGCGCGCGCTGACGTATTAGTCGAACAGTTCAACAACTACTTGGTGGTCGATGACCTGTTTGTAAATGGCGAACTCACGCTTGGCGAGAACATCGCCGATCTCGGTGGTTTGAAGATGGCTTACTTGGCTTTCCAAATGCGCTCCAAAATGAACGGCGTGCAGGCAGTCGTCGATGGCCTTACCCCCAACCAACAATTCTTCACCGCCTGGGCTCGTTCTTGGCGTCAGAATTCGCGTGCAGAGGCATTGAAGCTGCAAGTAAATACGGATCCCCACTCCCCAGAAAAGTTTCGCGCCAATGGTCCGCTTGGCAACTTGCCAGAGTTCGCAGAAGCCTTCGGCCTGACCACCGATGCTGCGATGGTTCGCGAAGCTGCACAGCGCGCATCCATCTGGTAAACTCGCCAGCGATTATGGACAACAATCGCTTTTTACGCATTGGGGTATTCGTCGATGGCGGGTACCTCAACCATATCAGCAACTACTACCGTTTTGGCCATGCCCGGCAAGCGCGTATTTCGATGACCGGCTTGAAGGCTTTCATCCGCCAGCAAGTTGCCCGCGTTGAAAATGCCGAAATGCGGCTGTGTCAAATTGTTGATGCTCACTATTACCGCGGGCGCTTATCGGCCGCAGAATCGGAGGCGCGTAACCAGCTATTGACAGACCGCCGATTTGACGAAGTCCTGGCTTTCGCCGGCTTCGAATCTCATTACCAACCCGTTGCTGGCGGCAAAGAAAAAGGTGTGGATGTGCATTTGGCTCTCGACGCTTTCCAGCATTGCACTTCGCGTAACCTCGATGTGTGTGTGCTGGTGACTGGAGATAGTGATTTCGTGCCTCTGGTGCGCAATCTGCACTCCTATGGCACCCGCGTGATGGTGCTCGGCTGGAACGTATCCATGACCGATGAGCTTGGTGTCGAGCAAGAAACCCGTTGCTCATTTTATTTATTGCAGGAATCCACGCACCCTATTCACGTGCACGACATCGTCGACCAAACTCCCGAAGGGGAAGACAGCATTTTGGAAAATTTGTTCTTCAAGTCTGCGGCCCAACAAGTCGCCAGTGATTTAAAGCCTGCTGAGGTTGTTCACAGGGAACCAGCTCCCCCAGCGGCGCCAACCTCCACCGCCGTGCGATCTTCTGGCATCATTTCTCACTTGCAAGACAACTTTGGCTTCATCCTGCGCAGTAGCGATAGTGAGCAGTTTTTCTTTCATGCCTCGGATCTGGTGGCATGTCGCTACTTTGAAATCGGCGTTGATGACAATGTGTCTTTCGAGGCTTCGTCGAATGAGCGGGGAGCTTGTGCGCGTTCAGTCCAGCGCAGCTGAACGCGCCACCACCATACCGGTGAAATATTCAACAATGCGGTTTTCGGCCCACCAGCGATCCGCATCGCGCCAGTGCTCGGTGGTCGCAGCAGTAGCTGCAAAAAATCCATTGTGGCCACCATACTTCGTCATCAACAAACGCATGTTTGGGCTCTCTTCAATCGCCTTCATCGAAGCTTCATTATAAGGAACAAATGGATCATCTTCGGCGTGGATCAGTAAACCAGGGACGGCGATTTTGTGCAAAATATGGCAAGCACTGGCCTTTTCGTAATACTCATTGGCGTCTTTAAAACCAAACGCGGGTGCCGTCCACTGCGAATCGAAGGTGTAAAAATCGCGATAGCCACGGCTGGCATCATAGGGATAAAGCTCCGGGTACTCTTTCGACTTGGTGCGCATCGAACGCACAAATCCATCGAGAAAAAGTTTCATGTAAAAGCGATTCATCACGCCACTGTGCAACTCGGCGGTGCTCGCCACTAAATTGAGCGGAGTCGAGCAGGTGGCCACAGCCACTAATTGGTCAGGTGGGGTTTCGCCATATTCGGCTAAGGTATGCAGGACTATCGAACCTCCAAGAGAAAATCCAGCTACACAAATCGAACTCGCCGAATGGGTTCGTAAAACCCAATCAAGCACCGTACGAAGATCTTCCGTAAGGTGGGCGCTATACAGCGTTGGTGTTTCCTTTTCGGTACCGCCGCAGTTACGAATATTCAAGCGAAGCACCGTCCATCCAGCATCAAACGCCTTCTGCGCAGTGCCTATCATATACGGCGAAGCCGATGACCCAGACAAGCCATGAACCAAAATCATCACCGGTGCGTCATAACGTGGCTGCCAATGGGCTTCACAACGAATCCGCGTTTCTGCGTTTACGTTGAGCCAAAAATCTTCGCCCAGCTCGACAAACAATTTCATTGGACGCGGCAACTTAGCCCCCGCGATCGTCATGACATGACGATCGCGTAGCAAAGGATGTGGGTAAAAGGGCGCAAAACTGCGCCTTTCCATGTCCCTACTAGCTCTTATTCTTTGTTCCACCCGCCACCAAGTGCCGTGCTGAGATATTCCTCTTCGGTGAAAGAGTCTACCTGAATGGTTTCGTTACGCAGCGCTTCGGCGTGCTCCACGAGCACCACTTCAGCAGCGGTAATGATGCCAGCGGTTTGCGCTTCGGCGAGCAAGGTGTGCACTGCTTGACGCGGCAGCTGGTGTTTGCGGATCGCGGCTTTGATTTTTTTGGCCACCTCGTTGGCCGCAACGCTGGCGACGAAGGCTTGCTCTAAACGACCCAGTGCATCGCGAGTATCCGTTGGCACAAAAATCCCACCGGTGAGGTTCTCGCGCTGCACGCCTGGGGTTTGCATAATCCGCGCCACGCGCTGGCAATCTTTATCGGTTGGGCCGGAACCAATCGGGTTCAAGCGTACCCACAAAGACAAAGGCCCACGTAACAATGCCCCGATTCCTGGGGCATCAAAGTTCCGATAGATCTCTTCGAAAGCCGTCTGCATGTGGCCAAAAGCATTATCCATCGACCAACGGAACAGTGGATAGTCTTCACGTTTACGCCCCTCACCTTCGAAGCGACGCAACGTGGCAGAAGCGAGGTACATCCACGAGAAAACATCGCTGAAGCGACCGGTCAGGATTTCTTTGCGCTTCAAATC
>CALFOT010000095.1 GCA_937919925.1 uncultured bacterium
ACCGAAGGTGGCCGCCAAAAGGTTGAGCGGTTCCACGTCGGCGGAGGAAGGCGGCAGGAATTGGGCCTCTGCCCGGAAGCTGCGCTGCATGAAAAGCGACATTGCAGCAAGCAACCCACCCACGAGAGTGCAGATGATGATGGAGCGTTTTCCACGCTGCAGCCCGTCGACGATGTCAGCAAGGCTCATCTCTCCGTAGTCGGAGCGGAGCGATGTTGGTGCAGGTGCAGGTGTAAGTTGATCTTCCATGATGGCCGAAATGATGCCCGAAGAAGCCTTGGGCAGAGTGGATTGTCCCCCTTTCTAAGGGGCAACGCAAGCTGGCTCCTAAAGCAGAACCAAACCGCCTGTCTCCAGGCTACGCATTGCCGCAAAACACACACGGTGAGTAGCCACCATGCTGTCCCATGAAATCGGCCAGGCACCGCCATTGCGGCAGACCTCCAAGAAAGCGGTCAGCTCTTCGGTAAATCCTTTGGCCTGCTTGCCCCGTTGGTTCTTGCCGCCGCCGCCGAAGAACTCAGTCGAGCGGAAGTTATCCATTACGGCACTGCGCCCGTCAGCAAAAATTTCACAACGCTCCTTTGGCATATCCTTGTGGCCTTCCGCCAAGTACTGGATTGTGGCCATCGAGCCATCGGCGTAGTGAATCGTAATGACGACGGAATCCTCGGACACGACATCTCTTCGTGTGGAAGAAATGCTGTTAGCCATCACCGACACGGGCTCGCTGCCGATCATAGATGTACAGAAGTCGATGAAGTGACAGCCCTCTCCAATGATGCGGCCGCCGCCGTCGTTAGGGTCTTGAATCCATGTGTCCATTGGAATCGAACCTGCGTTGATTCGATAACTCACCACCATTGGCGTGGAGCGCGATTGGAAGGCATTGCGCATGGCCTTTGCATGTGGAGAGAAGCGACGATTGAAGCCAACCATCAAACAAGGTTCGTTCCCTGCGGCGCGCGCGCTTTTCAACGCTGCGCTGATGTCCTCGAGTTCTTCTTCACGAATACACAAAGGTTTTTCTACAAAGACGTGTTTGCCCGCGCGCAACGCTTCGCATGTCAAGCCTGCGTGGCTCGCATGGCGCGTGGCAATAAACACTGCTTGTGTCGCATCGTCCGCTAACAGCTGCTTCGAATCGGTGGTCGCTAAGCCGAACTTAAAACGATCTGCGGTTTGCTGAGCGCTTTTCCCTGTACTCGTGCAAACACCGGAAAGTTTAATGCCATCAATCTTCGTCAGGTGTGGCAACAAAATTGCTTTTGCGAAACCACCGGCGCCAAGAAAACCAACGCCAATCTGTGTACTTCCGGTTCCCGTTGCAGCACTGTCCTTGCGCCGCAAGGTGCGCTCGAGTGGTGCATCTTCAGGGTAGTCGAGCAAAATGCCCAAGTACTTTCGCTCCAGTTTGCTCTCTTCCGGCAGCTTGCCTTCAAGCAATGCATAGGCGTCCAATGCATCGTCGAATGCGATGCGGTGCGTAACCAACGCCGCCGGCGTAACTTTGCCCTGCTGCACAAGGTAAAGAAAACTCTCCATGTTGCGCTGTTCCGTAAAACGAACGTAAGCAAATGGGTAATCATTTCCACCCTCTTCATAAGAGGAGTCGTAGCGGCCAGGGCCGTAAGACATGGACAAACGCAAATCGAGTTCCTTGCGGTAAAACGAATCGCGTGGCACATTCATCCCGACCAAACCAACAGCAACAACGCGGCCTTTATGCCGCGACATTTCTGCAGCACTTTCAATCGGTCCGTTGCTTGGTGTTGCCGCGGTAATGATGACGGCATCGGCTCCGCGACCTCCGGTGAAGGCTTCACATGCTTTTTCTGCGCCAGAGCTCACGGCGACGTCGGCGCCAAACTTCAACGCGAGTGCTACTTTTTCATCATCTAGATCGACACCCATCACCGCGCAGCCGTTTGCCTTCAGCATTTGCACGGTTAGCAAACCGAGCAAGCCCAAACCGATTACGACAATGCGCTCGCCAAGCTGCGGCTCCGTTTGACGCACACCCTGTAATGCAATAGCGCCAATCGTTGCAAAGGATGCATCGGCATAGGAAACGCCTTCTGGAATTTTCGCGCACAAGTTCTCTGGCACAAAATTGAATTCTGCGTGCGTTGCATAACCAGCGCCGGCAACCGCAACGCGATCACCCGGCTTCAAGCTAGTGGCTTCGCGGCCAGCTTCGAGTACATCGCCGGCTGCGGAATAGCCTAAACAAATGGGTTCATCCAGCTTGGCGAAGACCTGGTCCAGCGTGGACTTGAAGCCCTCAGTCTTCATCTTCTTCAGCACCTGCTTGACTAGGTCAGGGCGGGCCTTTGCCTTGCCGAGCAAGCTTTTCTTAGCCAAAGTCAGCAACATTTTTTCTGTGCCGGCTGAAACCAAACTGCAGCGCGTGCGCACCAAAGCGCCTCCACGGCCACATGCTGCCATCGGGACTTCGGCGAGCCACAGCTCACCCGTGCGATAAGATTGAAGGACTTGTTTCATCGGTTGATGGTGATTTCGCGATTCTGCTCGAGGGCATCGCGGGTGGCGAGGAACAACTCGGCTGTTTCGCACACGTAATTCAATGGAGAGCCCGGCTTGTTGCCACCCTTCGGCGACATTTCATACGCCGCAAGAATGGAAGCTTCATGCCCCTGGTCGTGATGATGCGCGCGCACTTTGAAACGCTTCTCTGCATGATCAATGGTTAGCCTGGCGAAGTCATCCATGAACATAAGGATGTCTCCGCGGTGGCCAGAAAAATGTTCCCGCACGCCACGGAAACTTTCGCCTTTGGCCGAAAACGTTAGCGCCGCAATCGAGCCATCGCCGAACGCGAAGGTCACGGCAATGTCTTGATCGGGGTCACCTGTGCGCGTTGGAATGATACGGATCGGGTAGCGCACACCTTCAGGAATCATGTGCAACGTGAAATCTGTCCAATGACAAACGTTACCCAAAATTCGTCCGCCTTCGCCTTCGTTGCGATACCAATGCCCTGCAGGGATGCGGTGTCCAGCAACGAACCAGTTAATCATTAACGTGCCTTCTTGCGTTGCGAATCGCTCAAGGATTTCTTTGCCAATAGAACCGTGCGGACGATTGAAGCCAAGGTGAATTTTGCCGTTATGTTTTTCGGCAGCAGCCTTCAAGCGTTCAAGCTGATCGCGATCAACAACATGTGGCTTTTCTACGTGCACCACCTTGCCCGCTTCCAATGCTTTGATGGCATATTCCGCATGACTTGCATGGTTCGACGCAATGTAGATGATGTCGATATCTGGATCATCAAACATTT
>CALFOT010000096.1 GCA_937919925.1 uncultured bacterium
GTCCAGGCATAACCACTCATGAGGTGGTGCCGCGGTCCATCTCCCGCCAGGCGTCGCAAATGTTTGGAGCATCGAGTTGACGCTCTAGTAACTCGCATAAATCGCCGGCTTGCACCGTGCCGACTTGCAGCACGCGCAAGTACCAACCGGTAAGAGAACGGCGGCCCATTTGTGCCACCATCTGGGATTCTCCCCACACTTTGTTGAGAGTCGAGCAAGGCCGACGCGGCTTGGTGATTTCTACGATGGCCGAGCCGATGCGATAACGATCACCCACATACGCACTTTGTTCCACCTGCCCGGCCACGGTGAAGTTTTCGCCGAAACTGCCGTAGGGAAGGCCAACAGCATCGAGCTGCAGATACTCGCGCCACCAAACATAATGTTCGGCGGGATACACACACACGCTTTGGTCTTCCAGACCGTGATACTGCAAATCCGCGCAGCCGTCGCCAGCGAGCGCGCGAAGGCCAACAGGAATGGGCCCA
Organism: uncultured bacterium; assembly: GCA_937919925.1. Classification (GTDB taxonomy): domain Bacteria; phylum Planctomycetota; class UBA1135; order UBA1135; family UBA1135. Next base: position 489 of record CALFOT010000096.1, read on the forward strand.
GCCACAGCTAGCTTCAATAGTGCCGTGCGCAACGGGCCGTTGGCGGTCTGCACTTCACGAGGAAGCGCAACCTGCACCGAAAGGAGACTAGGTACCAACATGACCATGACTATAGAATTCCCCCATGGTAAATACTCGCTCCGTGTTTGTGACTGGCACTTCTACAGGTATTGGCCGCAGCATTGCCGTTGATTTGGCGGCGGCGGGCTTGCAAGTTTTTGGCAGCGTGCGCTCCACGGCCGATGGCCAAGCACTGGTTCAAGCCACCCCCATCGGGGCGCTAGCGCTCATTCCAGTGATGATGGATGTGCGCGATGTTGATTCGGTGCGCGCCGCAGCAGCGCAAGTGAATGCGCTCTTGCCAGATGGAGCTTTGTGGGGGTTGGTGAATAACGCCGGCATTTCGGTGGCTGCACCTTTGGAATACATCCCCTTGGATGCTTTTGAAACCCAACTCGATGTCAATCTGACCGGGGTACTGCGCTGCGTCCAGGCTTTTTTGCCGCTGCTGAAGCCGAGTCGCGGGCGCATCGTGAATATTTCCTCGATGTCCGGACGGGTGGCTTTTCCAACAATCGGGGCCTATAGCACCAGCAAGTTTGCCCTTGAAGGCTTCAGCGATGCCTTGCGCCTGGAACTGAAGGTGCATGGCATGGATGTGTGTGTGATTCAACCGGGAAGTATCGCAACCCCGATTTGGGAACGGTCACGGGCGCGCGCAGCGGAGTTGATGAAAGCCATCCCAGCACAAGGCAAACAGGAATACCGCAAAATGATTAGCCAGGCTCTGGAGACTACGCAAGCGAATGGAGCCGATGCCGCCGCTCCGCAACTGTGCGCCGATGCGGTGCGTCATGCGTTAACGGCCAAGCGCCCGCGCACCCGTTATGTCGTCGGCAAAGACGCGCGCCAAATACTATTCCTGCGCCGCTGGCTGTTGAGTGACCGCATGTTGGATTGGCTCACCCTCCGCAGTTTGGGATTGCAGTAAATCCGCTATTGCATGGTGCTGGCGACACTCGTACCCTGCTTCGCCATGGCTCGGAAACGCACCAAGAAGACAGTATCTCTCATCACTGCCGCAAGCGCTGATCGTTACGAGTTGTATGAAGGCTCGGTTTATGATCCCGATGCAGACCACGATTTTCTGGTCAAGACATTTCAGGCACGCCGTAAGCGTCGGCCGCTCACGCTGCGCGAAGACTTCGCCGGCACTTCGAAGCTTTCCGCACTGTGGATCCAAAATCACGGCAAGACCAAAGCGTGGGCGGTGGACTTAGATTCAGAGCCCTTACGTTGGGGATATGAGCGCCATTTGGAGCCACTTGGGGAGGTTGGCAAGCGCGTCGTCCAGCTCCAAGAAAATGTGCTGGAGGTGCAAACTCCCAAAGTTGAGATTGTCACGGCCTTTAATTTCTCCTATTGGATTTTTGAACAGCGCGCGCTGATGCTCACTTACTTCCGCCAAGTGTGCGCGGCGCTAGAAAACGACGGCATGTTTGTGGTGGATTTGATGGGCGGCCCCGATGTGCAACAGGCGTGCGAGGAATCGCGCGAAGAGGAGAGCGGCTTCACCTACACATGGGAGCAAGAAACCATGGATGCCATCACCAATCACATTGATTGCCACATCCATTTCGAGTTTGAAGATGGCACCAAGATGATGAAGGCTTTCACTTACAACTGGCGCGTATGGGGGCTTCCAGAGCTACGCGACATCATGTTGGAAGCTGGATTCCAAGCGGTGGATACTTTTTGGGAAGGTGCCGATAAACACGGCGCGGGCGACGGCATCTTCAAGAAGGCCTCCAGTGCTGAAAATGAAGCTACCTGGATTGCTTACTTGGTCGCCTGGAAATAAGGCCATCCACTAAGCTCAAGGATGGCTTGTAATAGACCGGTGTGTGGGCAAATGGATTAATGCTGCAACCGCCAGGCCCATTTCGGAGCACTTGGCTTGGCCACCCATATCGTAAGTGCGCACTTTGCCCTCAGCGATGACTTGCGAAACGGCGGCCATGATCTGATCGGCTTTGCCGGTTTCTCCGATGTAATCGAGCATCATTTTGGCCGCAAGAATGTTCGCCAAAGGATTGACTTTGTCTTGCCCGAAGTACTTGGGTGCAGAGCCGTGAGTAGGCTCGAACACCGCAACCTCCCCACCGATATTGCCGGCTGCGGCGAAGCCCAAACCACCAACCAGCTGCGCGCAGAGGTCGGAAATCACATCGCCAAACAAGTTCGAAGTGGCAATCACGCCGTAGTTCTGTGGGTTTTTAATCAACCACATCGCCATGGCGTCGATGTTGGTATCCCATAGCTCAATGCCGGGGAAATCCTTGGCGACTTCTTTCGCCGCATCCATAAACATACCCGAAGTCTCACGCAAGACGTTGGGCTTTTCGACCACGGTAACCGTTGGGTAGTTGAATTTCTTGGCGAACTCAAAAGCGGCACGCACGATACGACTCGCACCATCCCAAGTGATGATCCGTGAAGAAAAGGCCATCTTCTCCGGCGGCACATCATGAAAGCGCGCGAAATTGGGATGCTCCTCGAGTGCCTCACGGATTTTGCCATTTACCGGACTCCACTCCACCCCGCCGTACAAACCTTCGGTATTTTCACGAAAGACCACCAAATCAATATCGTCTTGGTAGTTCAGCGGATTCCCGGGAAATGCGCGGCACGGGCGCATGTTGGTATACAAATCAAAGATTTGCCGCATCCGCACAATCGGGCTACGGTAAATCAAACCTTTGCCTTGCAACGCCGGCGCCAACTCAGCTTCTGCCTCGGCCTTCGGTTTGGAAGTGATCGCGCCGAATAAAGCGGCATCGACTTCACGCAAGCCCTGAATGGTGCGCGTGGGCAAGGCATCCCCTTCCTGACACCAATAGTCCCATCCGATCGCGAGGGAAATGTATTCCGCATCAAGGCCGACGGCATCGAGCACGGGTTTACAAGCAGCCATAGTTTCCTGACCGACTCCGTCGCCAGGCATCCAACCGATTTTGTGTTTTGCCATCTTTCTTTTTCTGCAACAACACATTGCTGCTGCTTGGGAAGCGAATTCTAGCTGCCCTGAAGGCTAGCAGAAACCCCATAAACACGTTCTGCAAGACTGGTCAGATGACGCAGTAGCGGTAACGCCGAAAGTGGTTTGCCAGTAGCCTTTTCGACTAATTCCTTGGTGCTAAAACGGCGCCCGTGCTGGTGCACATGGGTACGTAGCCACTGTAGTAGCGGTTGAAAATCTCCGCGCGCCAAACTGCCATCCAAATCGCCAAGATCGGCAGATGCCTGCTCAAATAACTGCGCACAAACCAGGTTGCCAATGGAGTACGTGGGGAAATAACCGAAGGCTCCCATTGCCCAGTGAATGTCCTGAAGAACACCATCACTGACAGATTGGGCGCGCACACCGAGCAGATCTTGGTAAGTTTGATCCCACAGCTCCGGCAAATCACGCACCGTCACCGAACCGGCAAATAGCTGACGCTCAATTTCAAAGCGCACGGCAACATGCAGGTTGTAGGTAGCTTCATCGGCTTCCACGCGAATCAACGAAGGTTTGCAAGTGTTCAGGGCGGGGAACATTTGAGCGACGCGAAGCCCCGCTTTTTCCGGGAAGGCCTTTTGGAAATGGGGCATAGCCCATTGCCAGAATGGCTCACTGCGCCCAACCATATTCTCCCACATCCGTGATTGTGACTCATGCATACCCAGGCCACTCGCCTTCCACAGGGGGCTACGCGCCCATCCCGCAGGCAATCCTTGTTCGTAAAGACCGTGGCCGGCCTCATGCATGACGCCATACATAGCCGGACGGATATCGCTCTCCTGCCAACGCCAAGTGATGCGAATATCGCCGTGGCCGAAGGTCGTGCAGAAAGGGTGCGTGGTTTTATCCAGACGACCGCCGTCAAAATCGTAGCCCATCTTCGCAGCAATCATTTTGCAAAACTGTTGCTGCGCAGCTGGATCAAAGTATCCCTGGGCTGGCGATTCATCGACCGGGGCTTGCTCGGCAACCTCACGCATCAATGGCGCGAGGACATTCCGTAACTCAGCAAACATAGGTACCAATTCTGCTTCTGTCGTGCCGGCTTCGTAAAGATTCAGCATGGCGTCGTAAGCGCTGCCGCCATCAGCAAGCGCAGCGGCTTTGTCGCGATTGAGCTGGACTAAAAGCTCCAACTCTGTTTGGAAGCTTGAAAAATCTGCTTCTGCCCGCGCCTGTTGCCAAGCGACCAAACCTGCACTTTCTGCCTCGGCTAAATCCATCGCCAACTTTGCCGGGATTTTTAGCTCACGCTCCACTTCGATTTTCGCCGTGCGCACCTGTGCAGCTTCGACACTGTCTGGAGCAACTTCTTCTTGCGCTGCTGCAATCGCATCACTTAATTCTGCAGCGACCATCTTGTCGTGATGAATACCGGCAAGAGTTGCCAGGATTTTGCCGCGCGCTGCCGCACCCTGACTCGGCATATAAGTTTCTTGATCCCATTGCAGCACCGCAGAACCATGCTCCAGATCATCAACAGTCCCCCACAAACGGAGAAATTCAGTGTAGGCATTGAAGGTGCTCATGGTGGTTACTCGTTGGGGTTCTCGGTGGCGGTTTTCACGACGGGCTGCAGGCGGAAGTAATCCAGGCCAATGGCTTTGCCATCGTTGCTCATGAAGGCAATTTTATGATCGAGACGTTTCATTAAACGGACCTCGCCCACAGCAATTTCCCCACTTGGCTCCAGGCTGGTACCTGAAAAATCTAGCTCACTACCCACGCGTTGACCATCGATCAAAACTTGTACCTTGCCGTATTTTTCTCCTTTGGCAAACTGCACGCAAACGACAAAACGGCCCGCCTCAGCCACTGGGAATGGGAAGTTCAAAACTTGCTTCGCGGCCAAAGGTTGCCAATCCAGGTACTGCAAGCGTGACCATTCCACAGCCACATCCTGAGACGCAACGACCGTAGTGGCGGTGCCGGGAGCCATCAGGGCTCCGGCTAGAGATTCGCATTCAAAAGCCCCTGCCACCAGATAGAAGTCTGGGGACGGCGTCGCCAACGGCCAGCGCGCAGCACTTGGTGCATCCGTCGGGAAAGAACTTGTTGCAGCGGCGGGCGCATACCACCAAGCCAAAGCCGAGTATTGAGTCGTTCCAGAAGCCGCCAACGAAATGCCGGGCTGAAATTCCAAACCATCGATTGCCGTGGGCGCATCAAGACCAAATAAGCGCAACACGCTAGTGCTACCAAAGCTGCCAGGGCCTTCGCGTAAAGTGACTTGCTCGAAAGCGAACGGCACGGCGCTATGGGAGGCATTTACGAAGCTAAATGGACCTTCAAAAGTCTGTGGAGCAGCAGACGATGCCGTGGCAGAAAAAGTGTAACCCAACAAGCGCGCCGGCCCCGGAACACTTAAAAAAGCGGCGCTGGGAATGCCTAAGGGAGATGGCTTCGAAGGTGTGGCGGGCACAGAATCGTGCCTGCCGTATGCCCAACCGGAATGTAAGCGCAGCGGCGGCACGTCTTCTGCCTTTGCGTACTTATTCATGCCCCAACGAGTTTTCACGACCGTGGGGTTGGGTAAATCACTGCTTAGGCTTATCTTTAATCCACCCGTAAAGGGCACCGGCATACGAAAATAGAAAACACCAGTGTTTTCGTTAAAGCCTATGAGGTGAGAGAGGAAAGGGTTGTGACCAGGGGCGGTTCCGAGGAAATCTCCCAGCGGTACTTCAAACAAAATATCCCCCACAATCACCGACTTCTCGGTGTTCAACTCCATACGCAAAGTGAGATTACGCAAAACCTCGCGCATTTGCTGTGGGGGAAGTTTTTCGGTGAACTCGATTTCAAACCAACGTAAAACTCCATTTCCCTTCAGAACCACGCGGAGATCGCCATAGAAGTGATCAGCCCCTTCCTCGGTATTCCGCTCGTAATCACGGAAATCGCCAGCCCAAGACAAGGGTCTTTCGCCAACGGTTTCTGGATTGACATTATTGCGTAAATACTGCGCTGCGAACATCAGCGAGCGCTGATTGGTCTCGAGCAAATCTGGAGTGAGGGCTTCGACCGCCACATCGGCGCCAAAATAGCGAATCGCGACATCTCCGTGCAAGCTAGATGCCGCTGCAGCGTCAAACTCTAGGCGCATGGATTGCGCAAAAGGAAGCGGAATACGACAGACAAAACCCTCGCCAACACGCATAAACAGAGGGCTATCCAGAAACTCCGGTAGCGGCTGGGCAAATAAGGTCTCTAAATCCCAATCCAAAGTAGGCGCAGTCGCGCCGTCGGCATAAATACGCACTCGGCCGCTGCTTTGTGATAGCCAAATACGCGCCACAGCGCCCTGACCAGTCGTGGCAACCGCGGCATGACCCTCCTTATCCACCGCCCAAGGAAGCGTTTCCACCCGTTCACCCGCAACCACAGCTTGCAACATCCAGCGTGGATCGTAGGTGCGTTCCACCAGATCTTTGAAGCTCAAACCGTTGTCTACGCCATTTGAGCCAACCAATGTGGGCTCCTGGGGCACATCTGCCTGCGGAGGAACGAGCAGAGCGAACAACAAAAGAGAAAGTCCGAGCATACGGTATTCTACCCCATGCTCGGACTTGATTTCGCAACTAGAGCGAAGCCTTTATTTCTTCTTCGAAACCTTACGTGCCGTTTTCTTAGTGGCTTTCTTCGCTACTTTCGGGGCAGCTTTCTTCGCTGCCTTAGACGTAACTTTGGCAGCGGCCACCTTAGGCTGGTTTTTCGATCCTGGCTTACGCCCGGGCTTGGAACGGCCTTCCGCGAGCCCCACCTTGGTTAAACGGCGACGCATTTGCAGGGTGCTCAACTCCACCAAATCCATGATGCCGTCTTGTTGTTTGGCGCGAGGGTTGGTGCGGTTTTGCTCCCACAGCCATACCGTATTGATGCCCACGCCAAGCAGTTTAGCCAGTGCGCTCTGCGACAGTTGGTGCTTCTTACGCAATCCGGTAACTGTAGAACCACTCCAGTTGCTCTTTGAGGAGGTAGATGCAGATGGAGCGGCTCCGGAAGCCGCGCTCATGCTCGATTCGCTCTTCTGAATGTTCTTCTGGAGCTGATTGATTTGGCGCTGGAGGTCTTGAACCCGCTTCTTCTCCTCGCGGAGTTGCAGGGCCAGTGGATGAAGATTCTTGCGAACCGCTAAATCGGTCTGCCGCTGAATCTCTTTCTTTAAAAGAGTTGCGATGTTTGCCATGAATGTTATTGAGGTATGCGCAAGAATATATGCGCGATGGCATCCTAACCGCCCATTCTGAATAACGCAACTAATACATAGTCATGACGCAAAATAGAATCGAAAAAATCGTTCAAGCTTTTTCTGAAAACCTTGAAGTCCATCAAAAAGTCCACAGTGGTGATTTTATGACGGTACGGCCTCGGCATGTCATGACCCATGACAACACTGCCGCGGTCATGATGAAGTATAAAACGCTTGGAGCACAATCCTTTCATAACCCTCTCCAGGCCGTGTTTACGCTGGATCACAACGTGCAGGATCAATCTCCCGAGAATCTAAACAAATACGTATCCATTCGCCAATTCGCACAGCAACATAAAATAGATTTTTACCCGGCTGGCCGTGGAATTGGGCACCAAATCATGATCGAAGAAGGTTATGCATGGCCTCATACTTTGGTCGTAGCTTCCGACTCTCATGCGAATACTTATGGTGGAGTAGGCGCTTTAGGTACTCCGGTGGTGCGCACCGACGCTGCCGCGTTGTGGGCCACTGGGCGCACCTGGTGGCAGATTCCACCCGTTACGTGCGTGGAGCTTCACGGCGCTCTACGCCCAGGTGTTAGCGCAAAAGACTTCATCATCACTCTGTGCGGCCTCTACAACGAAGATCAAGTATTGAATCATGCCTTAGAATTTAGCGGTCCCGGGGTAGCGAGCTTAACCATCGAAGAACGTTTAACGATTGCCAATATGACCACCGAATGGGGTGCATTAACCGGAGTTTTTCCGTGCGATGCCGTCACCATTGCTTGGTACCGCGAACGCATTGGGAAAGGCAAGCACATCACCGCCAAAGCAGTGCAAATGCTGGAACAAGAACCGTTGGTGGCCGATGCCGACGCCACTTACGCACAAGTCATCCACGTCGACTTGGGTCTGGTGAGCCCGGTTGTGTGTGGTCCGGATGGTGTGAAGAAAATGCACGCCGTCGCAGCGCTTGCCCCCCACAAAGTGCAGATTCAGAAAGCTTATTTACTCTCTTGTACCAATGGCAGAGTTGCTGATTTGGCGGCAGCCGCTGCTGTGGTCGAGGGTCAACAAATCGCTCCCCACGTTGGTTTCTATATTGCTGCGGCTTCGGATCAGGTGCAGGCAGAGAGTGAAGCGCGCGGTGATTGGCAGAAGTTGCTTGCTGCAGGCGCCACAGCTTTGCCAGCCGGGTGTGGCCCTTGCATTGGTATGGGGGCAGGCTTGCTTGAGGATGGAGAAGTCGGTATTTCCGCAACCAACCGCAACTTCAAAGGACGCATGGGAAGTCGGGAAGCGCAGGCTTATTTAGCCTCGCCTGCGGTGGTGGCTGCTTCTGCCCTGGCCGGCTATATCTGTGCCCCGCACGAAACCGGCACCTCCATGCCCACAGCAAAGCTGAAGGTGCCCGCGCGCACTGTGAGAGATTCCGTTTGCGTGCCAATCCTGGATGGCTTTCCAAAATCCATGGCAGGCCGCATGGTGTTTTGTAACGCAGACAACCTCAATACCGACGGCATTTACCCGGGCAAATACACCTACCGGGAAGACATGACACCCGCCCAAATGGCGGCTGTGGCCATGGAAAACTACGATGCTCTCTTTCAGCAGGTGGCGGAAACTGGAGACATCTTGGTCTCGGGCTACAACTTTGGCACCGGCTCTTCGCGCGAGCAAGCTGCCACAGCGTTACAGCATCGGGGCATTCGTTTGGTTATGGGTGGCTCTTTTTCAGCCACCTACAAACGAAATGCCTTCAACAACGGCTACTTATTAGTGGACTGCCCTAGCTTAGTGGAGTACTTACGCACCCAGGGCTTTGGGTTGGCGCGGAGCGAACGCCTGGAACTCAGAGTAAGTCTAGATTTCTCCACCAGCGTTGCACGAGTGGGCGAGTTGTGCTTTGATTTCGCGCCGCTTGGACCAACTGCACAGGAACTCATCATCGCTGGCGGCTTAGAGGCGCTGGTGGCCAGTCAAATTGCCTCCAGCACCACGAGGAAGTGAAGGCTTACTCCTTCACTTCCTCTACGGATTCTTCAACGACTTCTTCAACCGTTTCTTCCACGGCATCTTCGAGAACTTCCTCAACCGCTGTCTCTTCTTCCACGGTCTCTTCCACGATTTCTTCCACCTCAGGCAGCACCACCAAAACGGAAGCACGTTCCGGTTTCAAGTACTCTGCGGCCAAGGCCGACAAATCCACAGCGGATAAGTTCTCATAGGAATACATCACAGTACGCGCACTATCCAACGACGCGGGACGACTCTGCGCTTCACCCAGCAACGACAACCAATAAGAATTGGAGCGTTGCGCATCACGCAGCTGATTCAAAATCGGCTCACTTAAACGCGCCACTTCTTCTGCCGTGACTCCGTTGGAAGCCAATTCGGCAGCCACCGCCCGGCAAGCGTCGACTAGTTCCTGCACTTTGGCAGGATCCCCAGCGGCTTGAATCATGATGCCACCTAAGCCTGGGAAAATCCGCGACGCTTCACCGCCTGCACCAGGCGAGTAAGCCGCACCCAAACGCTCACGCACTTCCAGACGCAAACGATCGTCCACAATCTTGCCAAGGAAAGATAGGTTGCGACGGCGCGTGTCATCAAAACCATCCGACGTTGGGAAGACCATGATGACGGTGGCCTTTTTATCCGCCGTATCCACCGTGCGCTCCATGTACAAACCTTCCACCATTTTGACGCCAGCACTTGCTGCGGTGGTATCCAGCCGTGCCCGTCGCTGCGGTAGCGCGCCGAAAGTTTGCGCAGCCTTGGCGATGACATCGTTGACTTCCAAATCACCAATCACGGTGAGTTCCACCGGAGCATTCAGTAAGCGGCCTTCGACAGCATTCCGCACTTGCTCAATCTTGACATCCAACAATTCTTGCAATTGTGGGAAAGGCCGGAAAGACATCAAACTCGCGCGCGGGTTCCCTTGCAACAGAGCCGGTGTAAAGTCAAACAGGAGCGGGCCTTGCGGCGAATGAGCGAACTGCCCGAACACCAACGGAAGCTGTTGCTTCAGCATGTCGAAATTATCGCTACGGTAAGCTAAATGTTCGAGATGAGCGCAAGCCAACTCAAACTGATAGAGCAAATCCTCGCTGGTTGTGCCGCCTCCCAAGCTGAAGTGGTCATCGGCTACACCAAGCGACACCGAAGCTTGTTTTCCGGCGGAAAGCCGGCGCAATTCTTCCACCGTGTGCTCCACCAAGCCACCGCCAGAAAGCGCGGTATCTGCTAAAGCTGCTGCGAGCAGTTCCCCATCGGGTACGGCAAGCAAACCTTCGCCGACACGACCACTAACAAGTATGGTCTGTTTTTTGAAATCGGTTTTCTTGATATTGAGGCGCACGCCATTGGCAAACTCCACCAACCACAAATCTAGATCTTCAACCTTCTCTTGGCGCACGATTTCACCGGCATTGGCGACATCCGAGCTGTAAGCGAAGGGCTTCATCTCAATGGCGTCAGCGCGTTTGATTTCGATCGCTTTCGCGGCATCGAAAACGCGCATAAGCTCCGCTTTGTCGTCTTCAAGCAATAAACCGCCATTTGCAATGATGCTCAACTGGCCACCGCGCCAGTTGCCACGCAAAGCTTTGAGGCAATCTTCCAAAGTCAAGGCTTCCACAGCGGGAAGCAGAATCTCTAAATCGGCGGCCGCAGAAGTGGGCACGACGTCACTCTCAACCTCCAGCAGCAGCGCTTCGCGTAAGCCAGAACTATGCGCAGTGGCTTCGCGCGCCACCGATTCTTCGAGGGAACGAATGATGTTGGCTTTGACTTCCTCGAGTTCGGCTTGCTGAAAACCAAAGTTCAGCGCTTTGCGTAACTCCACATAAGCTTCAGTGACGGCAGCTTCCCAGTCTGCAGGAGCGGCAGTGATATCAAGACTGCCACCTTCAAACACTTCCAGTTGACCAGCATCGGAAACGCTGGCATTCAAAAAGTGGGTCTCCGGCTTTTTCACCAATTCGGCAAATCGTAAGCGCAACATCGCGTGCGCCACACTGCGGGCTAAATCTGATTGGCGCTGCGCAATGGTGTCTTGCGGCTTGGTGAACTCACGCAAGTGCGCAATCGAAATCTGCACTTGTGGAATCTCACTATCGTAAATTGAAAACACCAAGTCTTGCATCGAAGGTGAGCCCCACTGTGGCTCTGGTGCGATGGCGGATGCAGGCACGGCAAAATTTTCAAAGTATTCGCGAATCAGCGCCTCGGGGTTGTAGCCCTGTAAATCGCCCACCACAATCATCGTCATGTTTTCCGGCCGATAGAAACGCTCATAGAAAGCACGCACGGTTGCGGCGGTAAATGTATCGCGCACTTCTTTGGTGCCGATGGGTAACCGCGTTGCATAACGGGTGCCAGCGTACTGGCGGTTCAACACCTGCACGAAAGCTCGAAATCCAGCGGAATCTCGTTCGCGCTGTTCGCCATCAATCACACCTTTTTCAGCTTGCACTTCCGCTTCGAGTAAATTCAAGCCGCCGGCAAAATCGCGCATGACCTGCATGCCGCCGCGCAGCGTGACTTCATCACGATTAGGCATGTCCAGCTTATAAACGGTTTCCGAAAAAGCCGTGTGCGCATTGGTGTCGGCGCCAAAACTCATGCCGTGCTGCTGAAACCACTCAATCAAAGTGCCAGCGGCAAAATGCTCCGAGCCATTGAAAGCCATGTGCTCGAGAAAATGCGCCATGCCAAGTTCGGTAGCGGTTTCACCAAAGGAACCAGCATCGACGTGCAAGCGTAGGTAAACACGCTTTTGCGGCTCCGGGTTATCCACCCACGCGAAGCGCATGCCGTTGGGCAAATTGCCGTAATGAATGCGTGGATCGACTTGGAGATCGGAAGAGTCATGCGCCCAAGGGGTCACGGTGCCCGCAGGCTGCGACTCTTGAGCGCTACTGCGCGAGGCAGCAGCAAACAGGACAAAGGGCGCCACCAACAAGGACAGCAGTGCGCGGGAACAAGCGGAGGTCGAAGCTTCCATAGGGCCATATGATACGCACTCCGTATGGAAATGTTGGCTTATCGCGCGGCGTCCAGGCAGCCTTTCCCAGCTTTTTTTGCGCGATAAAGAGCTTCATCAGCAGCAGCAATCAGCGCCTCGAAATTATCCACACTTTTGTCCGGGTAAATCACCAAACCGGCCGAAACTCCGGTGGCCGGGTTCATCGGCGGTAAGACCTCGCGAATATGCAATTCCACGGCATCCCGGAGTCGCTGAGTGAGAACCAAGGCACCGGCACCATCCGTATGCGACATCAGCAAAGCAAATTCGTCGCCGCCCAAGCGCGCAACGAGATCAGACTGACGCGTGGCAGTCTGCAAATAGGCGGCAAAAACCTGCAATAGGCGATCCCCGGCTGGGTGACCTAATTCATCGTTGACCATCTTGAAATGATCAAGATCAAACAGCACCAAACTCATTGGGAAACCATAACGCCTGGCTCGTTCAAATTCTTGGCGACCGAAACGCTCAAATGCACGTCGGTTTAACACCCCGGTAAGCGAATCACGCAAAGCGATCTCTTCAATGCGGTGCCAAACAGCATCGGAGGCCCCCACCACGCGATTGCGATCCATTGCTTCGCGAAGCTTGATGGCAAGTTCTCCCAGCTGTAGATCCGCGCAGGCAATCACCGGCATATGCGGCTCCACCGCAGCCACCGACACCGCCAAATCAACGGCCTTTTCTGCGCTGATGTGGCGGTCCAGTAAAACTGCATCGATCTCACCCGAAGCGGCGGTGCGGATCAAATCTTCACGCCCCTTGGCAGTACGGAATACACAGCGAATGCCTTCGGAACGCAACGCATCCAGCAAATGGGCCGCGCGCGTCGGCGTGCTACCGGCCACTAAAACCCGCACCAAACTGACACCATCCTGAGTGGCATGAGCGGTGGACTCCGGCAGGCTCAAGTTGAGGTTGCCAAACATATCCACGATGTGCCGCGACGCTTTCTGGACCGAACGAAATGGCAAGCGCAAATCCTCCGGCAAGCGATCCAACTCTTCCGCGGCCAACTCTGCGTTCCAGCGCAATGCACCGAGCGGATACTCCAAATCACTAAGAGTGGTACCGAGCAAATCCAACACCAAGTTGGCGCGGTTTTGATGCTCACGTTTTTCAAAATCCACGTACAGATCAGTCAGGTCATGCACCTGCAACATCACCAACTCCTCTGCGGGCGAGGCCCCGCGCTGGGCAGATAACACCAGACGCACTTGGCGATCCTGTTGATGACGTGTCCGCAGTTTGGTCAAGCGCGTATTGCTGCCGCCGCGACGCATGGCAATCCATAAATCTTGCGTTTCTGCATGATCCAACGAATGCTCATAAACCAGTACCCGTAGATTACATTCTGTGGCGGGGCTAGCGGGCAGCTCGAACCAAATCGCTGCGGCGCGATTCCAGTACACCAAGCGGCCGTCGGGCTCGGCAATCAAAATAGGATCGGCAAGCCCATCGAGGCCGGCCCAGGGAAAGGACGGCACATTGCCGTGTTGCGGTGTGGTAGAAATCATCTGTTGTAAATTGGTATGCGTAACCGCGAAAGACTAAAGCTTCAGCCCTTTCACCAACGGCTCATAAGTCATAAAATCATTGTGGTGCACAATATACGCTTCGGTACTGCGTTTCACCAAATTCCCTTCGCCAGCATGTGTGGCAATGATATGACAAACGGCATCGGGCACCGCGCATTCCATCGCCAGGCTAACGCCGGTAAACGGGTGTCGTAAATAAGCGCCGCGCACAGATTGTACGCAGGCCCCATCCACTAGCTCGTATTCGAGCAATTTGCCGACATCCGCCAAAATGGCGCCAGCAATCAAAATATCTTGATCCACAGGCATATCTTCGCCCATGAACTCAGCAATCTTAAGCGCGCTTTCCTTGGCCAAGTGCACCACGAGGCGTTTGTGGTCCAGAAAGGAGACTTTGCAATTTTCTACATGCAAGGTGAAGGGGATTTCGCGCAGATCCTGTGGTTCCAGTGGGCTGCGCGCAAAAGCTAACAGCCAAGTTTGCAGCGTTTGTTCACGCAGAGTGGGGCTTTGGATCCAAGCCAACTCCGGCCAAATTTCTTCAACTTGTTCGCGATTTGCCATGTGGGAAGATGCTTTCAGAGCCGCGGTCTGCGGGGGACTCGGAGAAAACCGGGGGGGATGTTACCCTGTCGCTACCATGTTGAGGAAATTACCCTGCGTAGTGATCTTGGTCACCCTATTGCCGGCCTGCGCCGCATTGACCGAACCAGCTGGACTGGCTCAATTCGAACACGAAGTTTTCTACGCCACGGATATCGATGCCTACGATTTGCCTGTAGGCCTGGAAGGCGCCAGTTTTGCAACCAGCGTGATTGACAAGGTGCGCTACCCCCAACTTGCTGCTGCCTGGGCGGCAGGTGCCGCACCAAAGTCGCCGCTGATTGGCCGCGATCCGGCACTATGGTTGCGTCAGCTCGATGTCACTCCGCTGGTGGATACGGATGGCCAGGTGGAGCTAGTGGCAAAAGCCATGGCCCCCTACCCGGTACGGCTCACCGTGTTAGCAATCGAAGATGGCCACGAGGTTGTATTGGTGCAAGGCAACTCCGAAGCTTGGAGTGCTGCTACCCACGTCGCCAAACTCGGTGTTGGTTACGTCGCGGGATCTGGCACGGTGATTATCCTGCGCGTGGAAGGCGCGCACCAAGCGCATGAAACCCATGTGCGGATCTTGCTGGCTGCGCAGTAGTCCACCCTACTCCACAAACAGCAATTCAGCCTGCGGATCGAGTTTCCAATCATGACTGCCCGCACCCATAGCCAAAACGGTTGCCGCGGATGTAATTGCAACAACCTGCTCCTCCGCTTTGCCATCGGCATTGACCCAGGCCACGCGTAGTTTGAAGCGATACAGTGCTCCGTCTTGGGTTTGACGGATGAGTAGCGAGCCTGGTTGCTCTTCCACTAGGAGGCGCGGTGCACCTGGGCGCTCCAGCCACTGCTCAAAGAACCAGCCTAGATCTTCACCGGAGGCCACTTGCATGGCATCGAGCAGTTGCTGGGTGGCAACCGCTTGGCCGAGGTTGGCCTGATAAAACGCGGCTATGCCTTTGAAAAACGCGGCGTCGCCGATTTCCTGGCGCAGCATGTGCAGCACCCACGAACCCTTTTGATAAGTGTTGGCCGACGCGCTGCCAAATAAATCATTCGGTTTCTTGTAATCTTTCCAAATCACCGGCAGCTTGCGTGCGCGAGTGGCATTCCGCCAACGCAAACGATTCCCAATCATTTCAGAGTTTAAACTTGGTCCACCCCCGGCTTGCTCATGTAACCACGGGCCAAAATAACTGGCAAAACCTTCGGACAACCAAGCATCTTCCCATTGCGCATAACCAATCGCATCGCCAAACCACATGTGCGCAAACTCGTGCGCCATGGTGCTCACGCCGCCGCCTTCGTAGTCGAATATTCTTTGCGACAGCCACACATTGCCGGGATACTCCACACCGCCCCACTGGGTTGGAATTTGGATGGTAGTGAACTTGGCATATTGGTAAGGACCAAAAGTACGTTCCATGATTTCCATCCACTCGGCGTGGTACTGCAGAGATTGGCTGGCCTTCGTTTTGTCCTGTGGAAAAATGAAATGCGGCACAAAGCGCGCATCGCCATCTTCGGGCATACGCAAATACGGGCCGGCAGTGAACGCAAATAAACTTGGCGGAATGTCGCTGGCCGTTTTGCCGTGAAAAATTCGCCCGTGCGAAGCATCATCCGCAGATTTCGCGAGCTCTTGCCAAGCACCACTGCCAATGGCATCCCAACCTGCAGGAACCGACAAGGTGATTTCAAATGATGCGCGGTCAGAATTGGAATCTTCGCAAGGCAACCAACTGCGGGCCTGCGAAGAGAAGTGATCACTAAAGAAAAAAGTCTCACCATGCTGGTTACGCTGACGGTGCAGACCGGAGGCTTCTTCGCCAGCAAAAGTGGCGCGAAACTCAAATGTTTCCCCCACTTGCAGAGTTCTACCGACGGGCACCATCACGCCGTAATCACTCGCCACCACCTGCAATGGCGTGCCACTACTGGATTGAAAACTGGTCTGCCACTTTGGGCTGAGCGCACGATCTAAATAAATGTGATCCAGCGGCGCGAGTGCACGAAAGCGATAGGCAACATTGCCCTGATAGCCGCCACTATTAAGGACGGTCATTTCAATGACGTAACTCTCGGCATCTTGAGCGGCGTAACCGCGGTAGTTGGGCTGCGCCAATTGCGGTGGTACGGGCGGGCCCTGGGATAGAAAACCTGGGCCTGGATCTTGGCCGGCAAGCACCAACGCAAGACAAGCACTGAACAAAAAACTCATGAGCTGAACTCCAGAACTTTGGCTACCAGTTTATCGATACCTACAGCTACTTCAGCAATGGAATTCGCCAGCATGTAAGCGGGCGTCGAAACGACTTTTCGTTCAAAATCCACATGGATCTCATTGGCCGCATGGAGGCGCGGTTGGGCTCCCATGGCTTCGAGGGCCGCATTGGTTGCCTCATCGGTGCCGATGGTCAGTTCCAGACTATTCGGCGTGCCGCGCATGGCAGTGGCCATAACCATGGGGGCAATACAAATTAAGCCGATGGGCTTGCCATCTTCAAGACAGGCGCGCAGTAGTTTCATGACCGCCGGATGCCCCGTGGCTGCAGCACCATGAATGGCGAAATCACACAAATTCTTAGCCGCGCCAGAGCCTCCAGGCAGAATGAGTGCATCAAAATCTTGAGTGGAAAGTTCCTTGATATCGTGAACTGGGCCGCGCGCGATGCGTGCGGATTCCACCATCACTTGGCGACTTTCGTCAGGCATCACGACACCATGCTGATGATCGATGACATGCATTTGGGCCATATTCGGGGCACAAAAAAGCACTTCCGCCTGGGCGCGACTGAGAGCGAGCAAAGTGAGGACGGCTTCATGGATTTCACTGCCATCAAAAACCCCACAACCAGAAAGACAAACTGCAACTTTAACCATGATTAGACCTCCTCCACCACATTGGAATCGAGTGGTGGCGCAGATTGTAAACGCACCACCGGCTTGCCGCCGAGCATATGACTCACGACGATTTCATCGACGTCTTCCAAACTAAAACCGGAATACCAAATGTTGTCCGGCATCACCACGGCGTGTGGGCCTTGAGTACACGGCCCTAGGCAACCGCTGGCTGTGCTGCGTAGACTGACTCCCTCCACGCGACGCATTTTGAGAGCCCGTCGGAAAGCTTCTGCAATTGCACTTGAGCCGTGATCACCGCACGACTCCTTACCCCATTGGGGATCGCGTTGATTGGTGCAAACGAACAGGATTTTATCGGGAATTTCCATGCATCATGGCTTTACGAGAATCACCGCGGCAGGTGCCGCAAGTGCCAAAGCGGCAAAACGGTCGCGGATGGCCAGCACTTGTTGACGATAACCCCACGGCGATGGGTGTTGCTCACGAATTGCGGCAAACCACTCCGCCTGCCCGCCGGCGGCAGCGACCAATCGCTTCACGCGCGAGGGGCCTAAGCGATAGGACAAAAGCCCGAGATCCACGTCGCCATCCCAATAAGCAATCATATGACGCAAATAATCAGCGCCTAAGCGCAAATTATCCTGCGGCGTAAACGGTGGGCCATCCACGTGGATACGTGCTGCAACTTCCGCGGCAGTCGACGGCAGCAACTGACATAAACCAAGGGCTCCGATGCTCGAAATCGCACCGGCCTTGCCACGTGATTCTGCATACACCAAACCCGCCAAGAGGTGCGGATCAATGCCCGCCTCCTGCGCCGCAAGATGGATTTCGGGTAGCCACCCGGAAACGCACTCGAAGCCGCTGTCGCGACTGCGCAACAGCAACCAAGCGGCCAGCGCCAAGACGACAAGTAGCAGCACAGCACCGCCCCAATTGCGGCGTAAAGAAAGCTTCATTTAAGAATTCAGCCAGTCATGCCAAGGCTGCGCACGGCGTTTTAACTCTGCGCTTGGAGTGCCAATGGCAATGACTGCGGTATCCACACCTGTCAGAGTATTCAGGAAGTAACAAGTGACGGCACGCATGTGCGCAGGGCCCCCTTCCAAAACGCCAAGCAAAGCGGCGACGGTTTGCTTGGGGTCGACCTTGGTGGGATCATCGAAGCCACTCGGGATGTTGAAGCCGCTATCGGCCGCAGCATTCCGCAACCACTCGGCCGAAGTGCGACTTTGGTTATCCAGCCACCAAGCTTGGTAAGTGCCTGCTGGATCGGGAGTGCTGCGAAAATCAACACACAAAGAGTTCGCCAAAGCACCCAAGAGCTCGGGATTGCGCGTATCTTGCGGCAACCAATCCATCAGTACTGGCGCGGCAATCGGATCCCCCAGTGCGCCACCCAGCACCGCAGCGCGTTGCGACAAATGGCTATCTGCACCCATGAGGTAAGGACGCAAAACCAAGCGCGCAGCAGCTGATCCGCGCACCATCAAAGAGCGCATGAAACTGCCTTCGACCGGGGTGCCTGCATAGGCTGGGAAAAGGTTGCCTAAAGCCGCATCCACTTCGAGACCAGGGATTTCAGCAATCGCTGCCACAGCGGCCAGTTGTAAACCAATGTCTTCGCCTTGAGTAATGCCGATTAAAGTGGGCAGTGAATCAAGACTGCGCATTTGACCGAGGGTGATGATGGCTTCGCGACGGAGCTCAATCGGCATACCTTCTTTGGTGAACACCGCAACCAAATCGCGGGCCATCACAGCACGTTGCACGCCGAGTCCATGGATTGCTGTGCGCTGGATCAGCGGATGAACGTCATCCAAGGCGGCAATTAAAAAGCTGGTGCCTGCACCATCGAAACTTGGTAACGCGCGCACGGCAGCGAGACGCACGGCAAGGCGTTCGTCTTGTAACAGCGCACCACAGTGATCGGCACTGGAAACTAACAACGCACGAAGCAACAAATCAGAACGGCTCGGTTCTTCCAAGGCCGCCAGCACATCGATTGCCTCAGCGTCGATGCTGTGGGTGCCGTCGGACATCACCATCAACAGCAGACTGGTCACGAAGGCCTCATCCTGTGCAAACAATGGAATCAAGCCTAGGAACTCCTGTGAAAGAGCTGGGGTCCAGTACGCCTCGCGGTTCGCAATGGTTGCCAGCTCCGCTACCCAAGAACGCAGCACCTTTTCTTCCAAACTGGCAATGCGCCCCGTGGATAAACCAATCAAAGCGGCGGTGCGCTGTGCTTCGTTCGCAAAATCATTGCGATCGAAACGCTCTAAATTTTCATCCAGGAAGACGCGCCCGATGGCATCGCTACCGGCCAGAGCCTGCCAGCCAGTGCTTTCATAGAGGGTGTCGAGGCCTGTCGCCAAAGTAGCCACCCAGGGTGCCCCAGCCGAGCCATGGAAACTCATATTTTTGCGCCGACTATCGATCGAAATATCAATCGCCAAAGTCAGCGGAGCATCTGCCAACCCCATCGCGCCAGGCATCATCGATGGACTCAACAATCCCGGTTTCTGCACCATCTGCAGCAAGCTCGCTGCCCCCCGGCTACCCACGACGCGATCCCCGTTAAGGCGCACGGCATCCGCACCCACCAAAGTGCGTTTGGTACCACCCGCTGTTTGCCAAGTCACCCGCAAGCGCGCGAGATCGCCTTCCGCAACATCGATGCGCCCGCGCACGATGTGAAAACCCTCATGGTTCTCGGCCAGCCAACCAACCCATGCTGATCCCGCCTGCTCCTCAAAATGCACGCCGGAAATGCGGCGCAAACTGCGCTCCGCCAACGGTGCAAAACGCGCGTACTGCGGGTAAAACTCCACGCCACCAACCGCCCGCACCAGCACTAGCGGAATGCCTCGTTCCAACTCCACGATATCGCCTTGCAACTCGGCGCGAAAAACAAACTCGGCTAATCCTGAAGCAGCCGTACCACTCACAAATGGATCTTTGGCGCGCAGCATCTTGCGCATCCGCTCTTCCATATCAGCACGCAACAGTAACTCCGTGCGTTGATCTTGATGCAGCAAAATACCCATGAGCAAGTAGGCGGCTTCCATTTCCGTGGTGGCGGCAAGAAATTCATCGTGCAGCCAATTAATCGCTTCTTCATTGCCATCGCCGGCCAAAGAGCGCACCGCCAACATGGCGACGTCCATGGATTCGTCACCGATTGCATGGCGCAAGCCAAGGCGCGCATCCGGATCATTGGGAAAGGCCGATAACAAACGAGCAGCACGTAAACGCACATCATTATCCCGCCCGAAGTTCAAAAACTGCAGCAGTTTCGGCAAGTGCGCAGGGTTTGGCCGCTCCGATAAACGTGCTTCAGCCACCGTGCGCATTTGACGTTTCGGATGCCCAAGCAAACGCACGGCCGCTTCCGGCAAAACACCATTGGCAAGACGCATGGCACTATCCAAGCACACGCCGACGGCTTCCACATCGTTCACCGCAGAAGCTGCGCTGATCAGGGCGTCGGCATTGGCACTGGAGCCAACCCACTCTAGGATTTCAGCCGCCAACATCACTGAAGGCGCGAAAGGAGAATCCAGCGCCTTGACCGCAGTATCCAGGGAGCCGAGGCCCAACCCGCGTAGTTCCTCTAGATAGGTGCGGCGCGTAACTTTGCGCGTGTCGTGCAGCATTTCGAAACGCAGAAACAATTCTTCGAATGGATTCTGCGGCTCGGCCCACATGGCCGGCCGTTCCCCTGTTTGCAAAACTGCAGAATCGGCCTCATTGGGATTCTGCTTGCCAGCCTGGCTAGTTGCTTGAGGTGTTTCCGATTTTGGCGGAGCTGGCGGTAAATCAAGGCGCTTACCTTGCGCCGAAACGGCCGCAGCAAGCACCAAAAATGTAAGACTAGTAGGTAGGAGGCGTGAAATCATCGAGACCAAGGGAAACTGACTCCCAAACGGAAGCCCATTCTACTCTTGGTTGGCCAACCAGTTTCTCAACTCTTGCCGCTTAAGTAAGCAAACCAAGTCGTCATCACGCTGCGGATCGAAGGCCTGGAAACCACTTTTGCCATGCTGACGGGTACCCAACATGGCTCCTGGCCCCCTCTGCTGTAGGTCTAAGGCAGCAACTTGGAATCCGTCGACAGCCGTTTCGAGCGTTTTGAGGCGCTCAAAAGATTCCAAATTGGCGCAAAAAATCTGACAAAATCCTGCTTGCGCCCCTGCTCCACGTGCCAAGCGCCCGCGAAGTTGATGCAATGAGGCCAAGCCGAAGCGTTCCGCGTGCAGAATGGACATGAATTCAATACCCGGAATATCCAAGCCAACCTCCACCACGGTAGTGCCGAACAGAATGTCGATTTCACCGGCACGGAACTGCTGCACGACGGCAGCGGTGCGTTCACCGGGTAAACGTCCGTGCACCACGCCGGCGCGTAATCCACACCACGGACCCGCCATATAACGCTGCTGCCAGGCGGTTAAACCTTCGTCGCCATCGATGTGCGGCACCACCACAAAGCTTTGGCTGCCTGCTTGCAATCGCGGACGCAAGGCCGTGGCTTCAGCCTGCCACTGTTCAAGTGGATGCACCGTGGTGGTGGTGGTGGCATTGCTGCCGGCGCGTTGGCGCAGAATGCACGGATCCAAGGAACCGTATTGCGCCCAAGCCAAGGTGCGCGGAATCGGCGTGGCGGTCATCGTGAGTACATGTGGATGCGTGCCTTTGTCGACCAGCGCCGCTTTTTGCCGCACACCAAAACGATGTTGCTCATCCAGCAGCACCAGGCGCAGATTTTTAAAGTGGACATCCGCGCTGAACAAAGCATGCGTACCAATTGCGATTTGCGCGCGCCCGGTGCGTAAAGCCGCCAAGTTTTCGCGCCGAGTGGTGGCGCGGTCATCGCCGAACAAACCCACCATCTGCAAGCGCGCTCCCTGCAACCAACTGCGGAAAGTCGCTAGATGTTGGCGCGCAAGAATTTCAGTGGGCGCCAGCAAAGCAACCTGACCGCCATCCGCAGCAACCGCCAGGGCAAGCGCAAACGCCACTGCAGTCTTGCCGCTGCCCACTTCGCCATGCAACAAACGCCGCATAGGTGTGTTCCCCTGCAACTCCAGGCGCAAAGTTTGCAGCACCTGCAGCTGCCCATCATTGAGAGCAAAAGGCAGGCGCATAAAAATCCGCTCCCAAAGGGCGTCATCGTGGGGCAATGGCACGGCGGTGGTGTTCGCCTGCGCAACCCGCCGACGCCGTTCCAAATGCAACACTTCCCCGAAAGCCAAGCGCCGACGAGCCGCCTCAGCCTGGTCCAAATTGGCCGGTTGATGCAGTTGGCGCAGCGCATTGGGCAAATCAGGCACCTGAGCAAGTGACAAAAGAAACTCTGGTAACGGCTCCTCCACGGCCTCAAACCACGCGGTTGCCGCCGCCACCGCGCGTTGAATCGCGCTGCTGGAGAGTGGCTCGCGCTGTGCATAAATAGGCGATAAAAACTGTGGCGCACTTTCCTCTTCTGGCACCACCCGCGGCGCCACCAACGTCGCCCCATTTTTCAGTGCCACTTGCCCTTCCAACTGCACTACGCGATCGATAGGAAACTGGTTTTTGCGATAACTCTGATTGAAAAACAGTGCCGCTATTTTCTGCCCCTGGGCGGTCACCAGCCGCACTGTCAGCAGCGAGCGACGCCGTCCACGACTCCAAATCGAAAGCCCTGTCACGGTGGCGGTTACGCGCACTTTTTGGCCCAGCAAGGCCGTCCAATCTAGCCCATTGCAAGGAATTCCTGGACTTTCGTAGCGATGTGGCACCAAACATAGCAATTGACCGATTTTGTCGATACCAAAAGCACGTAGGAAATCTGCGGCGCGCTTGGGGCCAATCCCGGCAAGTTCGGTCAGCGGCGCATCCAAACTGCGGCGGGGTTTGAGGTCAGGCATCAGGAAATTTAAATTATTTCTGCTAAAAAGTGTAACCCCGTCGCGGAGACGTCGTAATAGGCATTGTCGGATGACCGTTCGGGGGGATGGCGCCGATAGACCTCACTAATTATTGGTGAGGAGAAGCGCAGAGATCCGGGGGGATCTCGGCGCTTCATTTTTTTGTACTACTGCTTGGGACTTGGCTAGATTCCGCTCTAATAGGAGCCATGGATTTCACCCACCAATACGGCCCTTGGGCTGTGGTTACCGGCGCTTCCGCTGGCCTTGGCGCAGACTATTGCCGTCAGCTTGCTGCACTCAAAATGAATTTGGTGCTGGTGGCGCGTCGTGCGGAGCAAATGGAGGCCCTCGCCAAACAGCTGCAAGCCCAACATGGGGTAGATTGCCGCGTTTTAGCCATTGATTTACTCGCCGAGGATGCGATTGCGCAGATTATGAAAGGTGTGCGCGGCCTCGAAATTGGGCTGTTGGTGAACAACGCTGGGTTCGGCTGGAAAGGTCCGTTTTTAGAAGGCGGCGCCGCGCGCTTGCGCGATATGGTGCGGCTCAATTGCGAAGTACCCACGTTACTCAGTTATGCCTTGCTGCCTGCGATGGTGGAGCGTGGCCGCGGCGGTTTGGTAATGCTCGCCAGTACCGCAGCCTTCCAACCCACACCGTATTTTTCGGTTTATGGCGCCACCAAAGGTTATGACTTGCTGCTCGGCGAAGCCTTATTTGAAGAGTTTCGCGGTAGCGGCGTGGATGTACTGACAGTGTGCCCAGGTTCTACTGCCACCGAGTTCCACG
>CALFOT010000097.1 GCA_937919925.1 uncultured bacterium
ATGGAAGGCATTTGATGAACCTGCCACTTTTACAGAAAAGATGTTGCTTAATCTGGGAACAGGTTCCTGTGCGGAAGCTGCGGCGCCAACCAACCAAGCCATGCCTCCGAGGAGAAGTATGGTGGCAAGCCGAATGGGTGGGTTTTCAGAAATCGGAAGAAGAGGCATTTGGTTGACCCCAGTGCGGTGATGCCGCAAGCACAACATGAGCAAGTCTCCTTTTCATCGGCGATTTGAATCCCCATTCAGCAATAAAGGTCTTTTTTTCTTAATTATGGCAAGTTTCACTAGCAAAACTCGATTCTCCCAATAAGCAACATTCTATTATTCAATGATTCCACAGTCCTGTGAGGAAAGTTTATTCTTGAGGAGAAATCTGAGCATGACTTCTAGCACCCACAAAAACGAATCCCGCGGCGCCAGAAAATAGGTGTTTTAGCGCATGGCCGGTGAGTAGAAACGGCAAATGTCCCGCTAGGGTGTCGTCGAAATATTCGCAGAGTTTGGCGGCCAAGTAGAGCAGCAACATGCTCCACAGGTAACTCACGCGTAAGGCTTTCGGCGGCCAGCGCAGCAGGAGGGTTGGAATTAGCAGCATCGGAAGAAACTGCACCACGGCGTAGTAGCGTAAATCTCCCGCCCCTCTGGATTCACTGTAGCTCCAATAGAGAACGCTGGCCGCCCCCGTCAGCAAGGCCAAGGGTAAAAACCGTTGCGCGAGTTGCCGGTCGAAACAATGGCCGAGCAAAGCCACGTACAGGGCCATAAATGCGACCGTCATTGGCAAACGGTCCCACAGCAGAGTTTGATTGTCCGGGGCGTAGTGGTAATAGGCTGAACCGAATCCGGTGAGCAACAAACCAACGAAAAATAAAGTCTCTCCCAGAGCAGAGCGTAAGGTGCGTTGGGAGTAAATGGAACGTAAACCAACCGCGCCAGCAATCACCAAAGCCAGGTTAGTAAAAACATTCCAGAAGTTTGGCACTCCCCACCAAGCCCCGGTGTTCGCAAAATCATGGTAAGTGGGATCCTGCGCGATGGGCGCGACGAACTGCATTACCAAAAATGCCAAGGGCCAACTGAGACCAAGCAAAAGGAAGGCCGTTGGTGATTTCGTTTTCACATTGACGGCATCTTAGCCTTATCATCCTTTAATGCTTGCGATCCTGTCCCTCGTTACTCTGGTTTTCCAAACCGATCCCAAGCCGGTACCGGTACTGGCACCAGAAACCACCGCAGAACTCGAAATACCGGCACACACGGCTTTTTCTGGACTGGATGGCGGCACCATGACCCGCCATCAAGATGGCAGTGTTAGCGATTGGACAGATTCCCTGAATTGGTACGGAGAAATCCGCTCCACTGGCAACCTAATCATACAGCTGAATCAGCTCCCTAAGGCCCCTGGGGGCCACATCCGCATGATGGTGATGGAGATGGCCAGCGGTAAATCACAAAGTTTCGGGCTCACCAGCGAAGGGGGTGAAAGCCGCCTACAGTTCGGCCCTTTCCCCATTCAAGAATGCGGCTATTACCGCATTGCGCTGCTTCTTGAAACTCCTGGCCCCCGGCCTGGGATTCAATCTATCACCCTTTCGGGGCCGGCAGCGAACGCCGCCCACTTTTCTCTAGTCGAGCGACGTAATGCGGCATCCGTGCACCTCGGCTATCCGGTGCCCGAAATTGCTAAAGATAATGTGGAGTGGTTTTATTGTGAAGTCACGCCGAGAACAGATCCACTGTGGACTTACTACGAAGCTACTGGTTGGCATCGCGGTTACTTCGGCATACAAGTAAACAGCCCTACCGAACGCCGCATCATTTTTTCGGTATGGGATGCTGGCGAAGAAGCTGTTTCACGCGATAAAGTTGCCGACAACAACCGCGTGCACTTACTTGCAAAAGGCAAAAATGTAGTCGCTAGTGATTTTGGCAATGAAGGCACCGGCGGGCATAGCCATTTGGTTTATGACTGGAAGCTCGGTGCTACTTATAAGTTTTTACTACACGCAAAAGTGGAGAGGACGTTCACGACCTACAGCGGTTGGTTCTATTTCCCAGAGCGCGAAGCTTGGGGATTGATTGCTAGCTTCAAGGCTCCACGTGATGGCAAACTGCCTCATGGGCTGTACTCATTCAATGAGAACTTTGGTGGTGCAAACGGACATCTACAACGTATTTGTGAATTCCATAACCAGTGGATTCGCACCACCGCAGGTATTTGGGTGGCGCTGGAAGAAGCTCGCTTTACCCACGATGCCACTGGCAAGGAAAATCGCTTAGATCGAAGCGCTGGCGTGAATGGAGATCGCTTCTATTTGGCCAATGGCGGCTTCCAAGTAGATTCCAATCCCACTGCGGTAAACAAAGCCTATGACATGCTCAAACGGGCCCCATCCACGTTGAGCCATCCGCTTGCTGCAGATTTGCCTGAAATCCACAACGAGAGGTAGCGTATTTCTAGGCTAACAACACCACACTCTTTACCTGTGCGAACATCTGTTTGCCTGGCTGTACGTCAAGCTCGGCCGCAGATTTTTTGGTGATGCGCGAGAGTAACGGCGCATCACCAACCTGCAAGCGCACCATCACCTGCGCGTCGTTTTCAAGCGCAAGCTCCTCTACCACCGCCGGGAAAATATTTTGAATACTGGTGCTGCCTTGATGCTCCAAGGTAAGGCTCACATCGCGCGCGGCAATGCGCACGCGTACTTGTTGGCCAAGCTTTAGCGCCATTCCCGGCACCGCAAAGCGTCCGCCCGAAAAATCAAGATGCGTAAGGTGAAAAACCTGATCGAAACCAGCAACTTGAGTTGCAAAAATTGCCCCGGCATCCGAGCTATGCGCCAGCGGCAGATCTAAGCGCGTCAGCATTTGCGGAACTGGTCCGGCTGCGACCACTTTACCCGCTTCAAGCAACACCAGATAATCGGCGAGGCGGGCGATTTCTTGCAGCGTGTGGCTGACGTAAAGCACCGGAATACCCAAGGAATCGTGCAGGGATTCCAAATAGGGAAGAATTTCTCGCTTGCTGGCTTCATCCAAAGCAGCGAGCGGCTCATCCATGAGTAGAAACTGCGGGCTCACACATAAAGCCCGCGCGATGGCGACGCGCTGACGTTCCCCGCCGGAAAGAGTTTCCGGTTTCCGCGCAACAAGATTTTCTAGGCCCAGTAACTGAATCGCCCGCTCCACCGAAATATGACGTTGTTGTGGCGGTACACGTTTGAATCCATATTCGAGGTTACTCCTGACGTTCAAATGCGCAAAGAGACTTGCTTCTTGAAACACATAAGCAAACGGCCGTTGATGCGCTGGAGCAAAGCGCCCATCACCCTGCCAAGTTTCCCCTGCTACTTTTAAAAAACCCTGCGGATGGAAATCCAGACCAGCAATGGCGCGTAATAGAGTGGATTTGCCGCTACCCGACGGCCCAAATAAGGCGGTCACGCCACGACTGGGCATGCTGAAATCCACGTCGAGCAAAAAATCGCCACGGGTGATGGAATATTGCGCTTCAATGCTCATAGTTGCACCATCCGCAAGCGCCGATTGAGAAAGTAAACCCCGGCGAGCAAAACAAAGGACAGCAACATCAACGCAGCCGACAACACGTGTGCATGGTGGTAATCCATGCCTTCAACGTGATCGTAAATCGCAATCGAAACCACCTTGGTTTCTCCGGGGATGTTACCTCCGATCATCAACACTACGCCAAACTCACCGATGGTGTGGGCGAAACCAAGCACTGCAGCAGTCAAGAAACCTGGGCCGGCCAGCGGCACAGCCACTGTAAAAAAACGATCCCACGGCGAAGCACGCAGCGTGGCAGCCACTTCCAATGGGCGACGTCCTACCGTACGAAACGCACTTTGCAGAGGTTGCACCACAAAGGGCATCGAGTAAATCACCGAGCCAATCACCAAACCTGTGAAAGTAAATGCCGGTGGCTGCCCGCCCAACCACTCCACCAATTGCCCAATCGGGCCATGATTTCCCAGCGCAATCAGCAAATAAAAACCCAATACCGTCGGCGGCAACATCAGCGGCATGGCCACCACAGCTTCTATCAAAAACTTGAAACGCCACGGCGTGTTTGCCAACCACCAGGCGAGTGGGGTGCCAATCAGCAACAAGATGAAAGTTGTGATACTTGCCAACTTGAAGGTGAGGGCCAAAGCGATGAGATCGGCGCTGTGAAACATCATGGCGTGCTGTAACCGTAGCCGTGCAATATTTCGCGCGCCGCTGCAGAACGCACGAAATCAAGAAAAGCGTGTGCTGCAGCACTCTCTTGCAGTAACACCACTTGTTGTTCAATGGGCGAATAGAGTTCCTCTGGGACCAACCACAGCGATCCACGGATTGGCTGCTGCGGCCGCTTTACTTGTGAGTAAGCAACAAAGCCAGCTTCCGCGTTGCCACTTTCCACAAATTGAAAGGCTTGGCCGATGTTTTCCCCTTGTACCAACTGACCACGGAGTGTTTCCCACAAACCGCGCGCGCGTAAGACTTCTTGTGCCGCCCGGCCATAAGGTGCGAGCTGCGGATTTGCGATTGCCAGGTGGCGGCAAGCGCGTGGCAGCAACGGTTCACCATCCGCGGCAACATAACCTTGCTGTGGGCTCCACAACACCAACTTTCCTATCGCATACGTAAAGCGACTGCCAGCGACTGCCAGCCCTTCTCTCTCCAATAGTGCGGGACGACGCGCGTCGGCGGCGAAGAAAATGTCCAACGGAGCACCGTTGTGAATCTGCGCATAATGCTTGCCCGTGGAACCCAAAACCAAAATCACGTGGTATGGACTTTGCGCTTCAAAAGCGCGACAGAGATCGGCCAGAGTGGCGGCAAAATTACTGGCCACCGCCACGCGAATACTGCCTGGGGTGATGGCACTACGCTGGCTGCAGGAAGCAAGCAAGGTGCCGCCAACTAGGGTGGCCACCATCGCCAACCTTGCCACCCTCGGTAGATGCCGCAAACCCATAGGCTTAGGATATCGGCGCCCGCCAGCTAGATATTTGCTCTAGAATCCCAACATGAGCTTCTTCCTGACCTTCGCACTGCTTGCCACTGCCTGCTTCGGCGCACCTTTGCTCCTACCCTCCACCATCGACGACCCGGTGGCCGCTGCCGTACACCACCCGAACCGTTTAGCAAGTGATCTAGCCCGCGATGCCAATCGTCAGCCGGCTAGAATTCTTGATTTCTTCGCTATCAAAAGGGGCATGAAAGTGGCGGACTTGATGGCGGGCGATGGTTATTACACCGAGATTTTGTCACGCGCGGTGGGTGCAAAGGGCCAAGTTTATTGCCAGAACACGGCGATTCCTCTAAAGGTTTTTGCCGACGCCCCGCTTACCGCCCGCTTAGCAGAAAGCCGTCTTGCTAATGTGGTGCGACTCGATACCGAGTTCGCCGATTCTGGTTTGCCCGAAGGTCTTGATGCCGCGATATTGATCCGTTTTTACCATGACTTCGGCTGGCAAGAAGTGGATCGTAAAGCTTTCAACGCATTAGTTTTCCGCGTGCTTAAGCCGGGTGGTGTATTCGGCGTGGTGGATCATCATGCGCAAGACGGCGCTGGGATTAGCGAAGGAAAAAACTTACATCGCGTGGAAGCAACGCTGGTGCGTGAAGAACTTGAAGCCGCCGGTTTCGTATTCGAGGCCCAAAGTTACGTACTGCATAATCCCGACGATGCTCTGGATTGGAACATTTTTTCACGTGAGCACACTGGCCGTGACACAACTTCACGCTTCGTCTATTTATTTCGCAAACCGCTTAACTCCCCAGCAACCGCTAAATAACTATTAACTGCTAACACCTCCAAACTGTTGCAGAAACCAAGGCGTTTGGTGGTGATCAAGAAGTGCGGGGTTGGTAGGAAATTTCGGATCTAGGTAGCCGCGGATAAGGTCCAAAGTGCGGAAGTCGCGTTGACTGACCACCGCAAATCCCGCGCGTAACAACATCGCGGTTGCTACCCCAACTCCTACTTGATATTTACGCTGCGCATCCAAGCGGCAGCCAGCGGAAATCACTTGCGAGCCACAAGCACCACTCATATCGGTGAGAACAGCAAGTTCAATTTCCTGCTGTTGCGCGAAGGCGAGCATTGCTGCCGCACCCTGCATCATAGCAACCGTGCAATCATTACCCAGATCATCCACAACACGTGCACTACCAACAAGTACTGCGAAGCCGTCGCCATCATGAAGATCTGGCAGCGTTCTAGGCGTGCCCATACCCACGTCTTCTGGGCAGAAGGTGCATACGGTCAGTGCGGGCAGCGCCAGAAAATCAGCCAAGCAGCCACCCATACCGTTATCAGTGGCATCAACGCCACAAAGTTCACCAACGATACAACCACTCACGAGCACACGTAGAGGTTGCGCCGGCGTGGCGCGACGCAACACTAGATGTGGCTTTGGCAAGTGCGCAAGCAGCACGATAACTACTTGGTGCCGACAGCAATCACAAGTTCACATGGGCCGCGGAAACCATCCGCAGTCTGGAACTCACCAAGGCGTTCTTCAATCTCTTGCCACGCTGCATCCTTTTCGGATTCAGAAAGACTAGACAGCATTTGGTGTAGAGCACCAAAGGACTCCTTTTCGAATTGCAGACATTCCAAGGCGGTGGCCAATAACACCGGCGCATCGATGACTTTCACTTCCACACTGGAAAAGCCGGCCTTCACAAAAGCCGCTTCCAACACGCCTTCCCCGCCAAGACTAAAGGGACCAGGCTGACCAGCAAGTGGTGGTGGTAGTTGTGCGCGACGGCGAATAATCCCAACGGGTGCCGAAAAGAATGCATTGTTCTCGGCGGTGGAGTACACCATTGCTGCAACCTTACCGCCAGGTTTCAACGCGTGACGCATGCCCGCCAGAGCACGTTGCTGATCCGGAAAATAAATCATACCCACGCGCGAGATGACGGCATCGAAAGATCCCTCCTCTAAATCCGTGAGGCTTTCCCCATCGATGGTGCGAATGGCGACATTGTCGTAGCCTTCGTCACGCGCACGCGCTGCTGCGAATTCTAAAATTCCAGGCGAAAGATCGGTGGCGAGCACATGACCATCAGGGCCGATGCGCTTGGCCACAGAGATAGTCTGATCGCCAGCGCCAGCGGCGACATCCAGCACACGACTGCCCGCTGTAATCCCTGCCATATCCAGCATGATCTCAGTTGGACCTCCAAGCCAAGCCGTCAGCAAAGCGCCCCAGCGATGCCAGGCCTCAGCTGCGGCCTCCCACTGGAGTAGCGTGGTGTGTTTGTATTGAAGATGGTCGAATTTTTGTTTGGTGTCAGGCATGTGTTTGGCTGGCAGACATAGGCTTAACGGAGGGGCATAACATCACCTTCCTCCTAGAGGAATAAGAGTATAGCAACTAAATCGAGTTAGTTTTTCTTCACGAATTGGGTGAGAATCACCAGCTTCTGACCGTTTACGCGCCCTTCAATATGTTCCACCTGATCCATCACCAAAGTGATTCCACGTACCGCGGTACCACGCTTGGCGGTGAAACCCCCGCCTTTGACCACAAGGTCTTTGATCAAGGTGACGGTATCCCCCGCCGCAAGTAAGGCACCACAACTATCGACATGCTGCAGCTGCGGCTCTTCCTCATCTTCCGCCCCATCCACAGCCTGCGCCCAAGCCAAAGTCTGTTCCTCGAGATAGAGCATGTCGAGTAAATCACGCGCCCACCCTTCGGTTTGCAAACGCTGCAGCAAGCGCCAAGCGACAACCTGCACCGCTGGCACCGCGCTCCACATACTGTCATTTAAACAGCGCCAGTGGTGCGACTCCATGGTTTCAGGATGCTCAATTTGCTGACGGCAAGTGGCGCACAGCAACAAACTGCTTGCAAGACCCACCACCGGACTTGCAGGTACTTCATACACAGCTAAGCGCTCTGACGCGGCGCATAACTCACACTGCGAAGCGCTACGGGTGCGAAGAGATTCTTCTGTATCCATCAATGCTTCTAAGGTTGCGAGAGGGCAGGGTTGGAGAGATCGAGGCGGTACATGATTTGGTTGTAGTTGTAGCGCGGCGTGGGGATTTCAGACCCCGAAAACATCATCGTGTAAGTGCCTTCAAAGTAAATGATACGGCCGCCGGCCTGATCGAAAAAAGACCGCTGCGCCACGTTGTAGAAACTGTAATCATCATGCGTGACAATTTTACGCGCATGGATCCATGGCCCTTCGATGTTGCTAGACTCAGCAATATAAATTTCACCCAGCATGGACTCAGGACGAAACGATACGCCAAAAATCATGATCCATTTCTGACGATAATCATTCCACGCTACCGTGCCGTTATGTTCGATTAAGGAACTGCCCGTATCATAATCTTTTAGACGGTAGGGTGATTCCAGCAAAGTCATGGCTCCGGCAGTGATGAGCTGCTCTTGTTGTGCATGAGTGAGTGGCGGCGTATTGGCTTTCCACCCCCAAACCAGCTTGCCACTGAGGGGATCTCGTTCCAGTTGTGTGGCGCCAACGCTATAACGCGTGCCAGCCACGAGAGGCGTAAATCCTTCAAATCGATCCGGTTGGTCCATCAAAGCCAACTGGGCAGGAACCCGCATATTCGGCAGTGGATTGGCAAAATAAAGGAACTCCACACCCCCATCAACGTGTTTGAAGGGTGCGGAACCGTGTGGATGCAAAGTTTCATCCAACGGAAGGTTGGAAACTTTTTCAAAAATCTCGGTGGTCTCATTCCAAAGCACCAAACCTTGTTCGAGCGGTGATCCTAATCCAGCAAGGCGCATAAAGTAGGCGAACAAGCGATCCACCCCGCCAGGATCCGGAGCCGTTTGCAGGCCGCCAAGCCACACCACTCCCGATCCGGCAACGGGCGCCATTTCACGACTGAAGCCATTTGCATCCACCCAATAGCTTAAATCGATGCCGGCCGATGGATCCAAGCCGCCGTTGCCTGGCAACTCTGATGTTGCACCCGATGCTTTGAAATTACCGAGTGGATAAGCCGGTCGACTGGTATCACCCCAAATCCAAAAAAGTTTGTTGTGAAAAATTGTAGCCAGGGCGCTGTCTTGTCCAGCCACCAAGCCATTGATAAAAGGTTTGGCAATCGGCGCTGCATCGCCAAGTAAACGACTATCGCGGTAAATGCCCGCGCCGGTAATCCGATAAAGACGTTCGGCAATGTTGATGCGTGGCAGTTGCACTATGGCAGCTCCACCTTCGGTTGGCGTAAGCTTTAGACCGTGATAACCAAAATAATCTGCTGGATATTCATAACCATGACTTTCAAAATGGAAGAAAGTTTCCGTGCCCATCAAACCGGGTTCATAAAAAGCAACCACCCCAGCACTATCGGTGTAGTAAGTGGTGCCATCCACCAAACGCAGCTGCACCAATGGCACGCCGCGTTGCGTTTGAGCATCCACCACGGTGATGCGGAAAAATTGCGGGGCGGCAACCTCTACATCATTTTCTAAATCTACAGTCCCATGGGCCAGCAGCGCAACCCACCCACCAGCGCATAAACAAAGTGTAGAAAGTACTCGTAGGAACTGATTAAGCATGATGGTTTGACGCAAGGTGCGTTTAGGAATTCTTCGTTTGAAGACCCGCATACAGTGTACCCAGCCACTTTTCTGTGGGGACAAAACTCCACGACCAAGATGCGTATTGGGCCGGCAAACCCGCTTCAATCGCTTCTTTCGCGGTCATCTCTTGGGCAATGCGTAGCTCCATAAGCTGGATACACTCACGCAGCATGTCGGCTTGGGCGCGCAGGTCTTGCAGCGTTGCCATTTTGCCATGCCCTGGAATGATTTTGATGTCGTCACCAAGCATCGCAATCAAAGTTTCTGAGGCCTTCAAATAACCACGCACATCACCGCCGCTTTCCAGATCGATAAAGGGGAACATGCCGTGGAACATCAAATCTCCCAGATGCACCACTTTGGAATCCGGGAAAAACACCACGGTATCACCATCGGTATGGCCCTTTGGAAAATACATCAGCTGCACAGCTTCAGCATTCCAATACAAAGTCATGGCGTCGCTGTAAGTGATCGCTGGCAATGCACCCGCGGCTGCCGGCGGCCGCTCCCCGGCACCCTTTTTCATGCGCACGCGCACCTTGTCTTGAGACACCAACACACCTTCGGC
This sequence comes from uncultured bacterium, assembly GCA_937919925.1. Classification (GTDB taxonomy): domain Bacteria; phylum Planctomycetota; class UBA1135; order UBA1135; family UBA1135. Next base: position 10,171 of record CALFOT010000097.1, read on the forward strand.
ACCGAATGCTAAGTTGCGGCCGACGTGATCCCCATGCCAATGTGTATTCACTACATAACGTGGAGCCCCAGCGGCAATGCTCTTGATGGCGTCACGAATCGGCTGCTGGTACTCGGCAAACTGCGTATCGATCATCAGGATGCCATCGTCGCCGACCATGACGCCAATATTGCCGCCAACGCCAGTCAACATCGAGACCTGCCCGGCCACTGGAATCAACTCGAACTCGGGACCATCTTGAGACCGAGTAGAAGTGAAGGCGCCCAAACCCAGCGCAGCGGCGACGAGAACCATCCATTTCATGATGGGAGTGTAACCAACCGTCAATGTGAGAGACAGACGGGCTAAAAAAATAAGATGTTGCAAAAAGTGAGGTACCACTAGGTCAACGCCGACTATAGGCCCGCCAGCAACCTGGTTTTTTTGCTGACTTGCATTCGCTTACCTCCCCTTGAAGCCCCCCCTACTCTGTACTCTGCTGTGCGCCACAGCACTCTCCACTCCTGCTTTTAGCCAGGACTGGGAGGCTTTTGCCAGCGGCTCGCCAGCGGAAGTGTCCGCTGCTCTGATGGAACTGGAAGGCACCCAAAACGGCATCCTGGCCAAAAACTTGTTAGGGCAATCAGCGTTGATGTTAGCCGCCGAGTCAAATACCAATCCGAAGGTCATTCCACTCATCCTCGCCGCCGGCGCGGAGTTGGAAGCCACCGATTTGGTGGGATGGACACCCTTAATTGCCGCTGCCGCAAGTTATGCCAGCCCGGAAACTATCACTGCGCTGCTGGATGCCGGCGCCAAGGTCAACGCGCGCGCCATCGATGCATCCACTCCATTAATTTGGGCTGCACGCATGAGCTCCAATCCCAAAGTACTGCAGGTGCTGCTGGATGCCGGTGCCTCGCTCGAGGCCACCGATGAAAACGGCCTCACCGCTCTCAACGCTGCGGCAAGCTACAACCACAATCCCGCCATCCAGGCTGTGTTGTTGGAAGCAAAAACCAAACTCGAAGCGCGGCGCGTACAGTCTGGCAAAGATAGCCAGGCGTCTTAAGGAAACTCGGAGTTCACTAGCCACCACTTGCGTCGCTGGAATCATCTTCCGCGTTATCGCGTAGACCAATAGTCACGCGCACCGTGCGGAAAGCGCGATTGCTCAGTAACTTCACTTTGGCAGTTGAGCCCGGCTCCAAAGCAGCAATCCGCGTTTTGACTTGCATCGCACTAGTAATTTCACGCCCTTGGATTTCCAGGATGACGTCGTTCACCGTAATCCCGGCTTGATCGGCAGGACCACCTTTTTGAACACTCACCACAGTCACCCCATAGAGGTGATCCAAACCCAGCAGCTCTGCGTGTTGGGCATCGTAGCCATTGGCCGAAATGCCGATAAAACCACGGCGCACATGACCCAAGGTGGCAAGATCGGCCACGTAACGTTTGGCAATCGCAGTGGGGATGGCATAGCCAATGCCACGCCACATCGGTTCCGAGCGGCCGTCGCCACCACCGATGGCGGTGTTGATGCCAATCACTTCGCCGGCCATATTGACTAAAGGTCCACCGGAAGAGCCACGGTCGATGAAAGCATCGAACTGGATGAAGTCTTCATAAGAATCGTCCACCAACTCCAATTTGCGGCCCAGAGCACTAACCACACCCAGGCTGGTGGTGCCGTTTAGGCCAAGTGGACTTCCCACCGCCATCACTAAGTTGCCGGGGCGCAAGGCATCGCTGTTGCCCCAATCCAATTGAAAGCGGGAAGCTCCGGCAGGGATATCCAGCACGGCGAGATCGGTTTTTTTGTCCACGCCAAGAACAGTAGCCGTAACACGGCGGCCGTCCGCGAACTGGACAATGGCGGAGGGTGCGTCTTCGACCACGTGCGCGTTAGTCACCACCGTTCCCTGGATGGCATCCACCACAAATCCAGTACCGCGGCCGAAACCGGTGGTGCGGCCATCGTTACGCCGCACACTGAGAAAAACGGTACCCTTCGAGACTTTGGCGGCTAAATCAGCGATGTCCGTGGAGAGCTCTAACAAGTTGATATCATTGTTTGGTGGCCCTGAGAGGGCTGGGCGTGTCACAAATAGGACTGCAGCGCTGGAAAGCGCGGCAAACAGGAGCAAATGCTTTAAAGTGATGTTCATCGGTGTCGTTTCTCTTTTACGCTGGAACCCAACAAATCCCCATGAAAACCTGGCTACTTTTTTTATTTCTCGCCGTGCTCTTAGGAGCCGGGTCGTGGGTGGTTCTAAGTTCCGATCCAGCTGCGGGGAATGCTAGCGCTGCCAATGTGGGGCTACTCGAAGTTGATTCTGCCCAGCGCGGGGCACCCAGCGAGTCTAGCACCCCAGACGCAAGCGACAACATTTCCTCGGCCGTTGACCGCAGAAAACTTGAGAGCCGGCCAGCCGAAGCCTCGCTTGCTGCCGGGCTCGCAGCTGCACTACCCTTCGAAGGGCCATCTGCCCTCATCAAAATGAAACTAGTCGATGGTGACGGCAATCAAATTGAAGACGGCACTGCCAAATTCCTGCTGCTCAACTGGGATCCTCGCAGCGACGAAATTGACGCCGAAGCATGGAAGGAAGCGAATACTCTGGCCGTCAACGCGCACGGCGAACTCGCGGCGGCGGTGCCCATCGGCCACACTTTCCGCTTGGAAGTCGGTGGCGCATTTTGGCGCACGCAAAAACGGATGGTGCAGCCACTGCAAACCGATGAAGTGGTTGACCTCGGTGAAATCGCCCTGACTCCAGCGAATCGCGTGGCCGGGATTGTGGTGAATAAAAAAGGCGAGCCTCTTGCGGAAGCGCGCGTCACCATTAGTGAAACCGTTGGCTCGCAATGGGGTGGCAACTTTCAAGACAGCCGAGTTACGCAGGCCGATGGCAAGTTTTTCTTTGAGGGTGTACGCAGTGGGCGTTTCAAGTTTGATGTCCAAGCGCAAGGTTATGTAAAGACTCTGTTGCGCGCAGAAAATATTCAGCAGCGCCAAGGCGATTTTCCATTGGAGATTGTTTTAGAACGTGGCGCGAGTACTCGCGGGCGGGTGGTCGATGAAGATGGTGTTGCAATTGCAGGTGCCCGTATTTTCACTTTGCCAGTCGATGAGAATTTCCGCTTCTACGGCAATCAGTGGAACCCTCCAATCCCTGAGGAAACCGTGCCCGCAGCTGTGAGCGATCACAACGGAGATTTTGTAATTTACGGTTTGGATTCTGAAATGAATCTGAAACTCGGTGCCAATGCGGAAGGTTTCGGCGCCGGCTATGCCGAAGAAGTGGAAGTCGATGGCAACGCGCTGATCAAACTACCGCGCCATTTTTTGGTGAGCGGACACGTGACTGCTGGCGGAACCGGAGTGGAATTCGCTACTGTAAAGCTACAACGTTTTCGCGAAGATGGCGAAATGGATTGGGGTGGTCAGGCGCAAACCGAAGAAACGGGGGAATTTAGCTTTAAACCTCTGGCGCCTGGATCTTACACTTTGAGCCTAACTTCGGCTCTCGGCACGATTGAAGAGCAGGCGCTGGAAGTCACCGAGGATGTCAAAGATCTGCGCCTCGAACTAGCGCTCGATAATCTACTCACCATTCACGTGTTGGATGCCAACGGCAAAGCGGTGAGTGACGCAAAAATAAGTCTGACTCCAGAAGAGCAAGGCGGCGGCGATGACATTTTTGTTGGCGATAGTAGTTTTTCGGTTTCGCTCATCTCCTCCTTCGGATACTCCGATTCGGGAAGAAGAGGTCGTAGAGGCAATCCTAGCCACCGTATTTCCACAGATAACAATGGTGTGGCGATTTTCGCCTCCGTACCCGCTTCACGTTATACCCTTAGCGTTCAGGCCGACGGCTTCGCCACCTTCGAAGATCCGCTCGAGATTACCGGCACCACCCAAAACCATGATGTGGAGTTGTCTACTGGCGGCCATCTACGGGTGCGAGTCGTCGATGGCTTGCAGCAACCAGTTGTTGGTATTCAAGTTGCCTTACGTACTGCAGATGCCGAAAAAGAAATGCCCTCGATCAGTACCGATGCCGCAGGGCGTGCGATTTGGAACGATCTCGAAGCCGGTGCCTATCAAATTTCTTACAGTGCCTCAGACGCCGGTGGTTGGTGGTGGGATCGCGAAGATGATCCAGAAGCTCCGGTGGATCAAAGCACCGTCAAGATTAAGGTTGGTGCGACGACCGATTTTGAGTTGGCCGTCAATGACTTAGCGTTAGTAACGGTGCATGTTTCACGCCATGGCGCGCATGCTCAAGACGTCAAAGTAAACATCACGGAAGTCGTGGAAGATCAACACGGTTTCTGGGGTGGCTCCAACAATGGAGGCCAAGCGACAGACGGTCGCGGAGAGGCAGAATTGGCACCCATAGCGGCTGGCGAATACGAGATTTCGGTGAAGGGCGGGATGGCGTCGCCGGCTACCAAATTGAAATTGCAGCTGTATGTTGGGTCGCAGCGCGTGGAAATCGAACTTGATGGTGGCGCAGTCCAGGGCAAACTCCTGGAAACTTCTGGTGCGCTGACCAACGCGACGGTGGCACTGGCTCCGGTGGTGCTGGAAACGGGTGATCCACAGCGGCGCAACAGCAACTTTGTCAGCTACAACAGTGGTGGCGGCTACACCTATAGCAATTCGGATGAGCAATCAACGAATACACGTACCGATCGTTACGGCAACTACGAGTTTTTTGATATTCCCGATGGTCAATGGCGTGTGATCGCACGCGCGCAAGGTTTTGGCACGTGGGAATCGGAGCCGTTTACCGTGCAAGGAGGCAACGCAGTGCAGCTAGGCTCGCACCATATGTACCCTGGAGCCGTCATTTTTGGCCATGATGCGAACTTTGTCCCCCCTACCAACAACCAGCAGAACAACAATCGATGGCGCCGTGGGCCACAAATTCAGCTCCGCAATGGTGAGAAGCAGATGATTGCGATGGCCGCCCTCGATGAAAAGGGGGATTTCAGGATTGAAGATTTGCCTAGCGGCACGTTTCTGCTGCGCAGAGGTCGCTTCACATCCGAAGCAATCGAGGTTGCCGATGGTGGCACTTACCGCATGGATATCCCTCTCGAAGAGCCGCGGAAAGACCAAAAATAGTGCCCGGAAATGGGCAATTCCGTTGTCGGACGGAAAAAGCAGAGTGGATGGTCGCCTAAAGGTCCGGAAGTAAGTAGAATCTGCGCGTTTTCCTGGCCTCTCCGGACCCTAGTGCGGAGCAGGATAGTCACGTTGATTCCTCGAACCCAACGGCTGAAAAAGTCGGTCCGATGGCAGTCATTAACATCAAAAAAGGGCTGGATTTACCAATCCACGGCGCCCTCGCTAATACATCCCTGATCGATGGCCCTGCCATCGATCGCGTCGCACTGTTGCCCCAGGAATCCTGGGGGATCAAGGTCAAAATGCTGGTCGAAGCAGGTCAAGTGGTGCAAATTGGCACCCCTTTATTCTGCGATCGGCGTGATCCAAGTGTCCTGTTTACCTCACCCGCCGCCGGCACTGTGCAAGCAGTGAACCGAGGCGCACGTCGCGCAGCCCTTTCGATTGTGATCGATGTTGCACAACACGAGGAACAAGTCACCGTGGAGAAATTTGATCTCGCTACGGCAAATCGCGATTCCCTCGTTGCCGTGTTGTGTAAATCCGGCTTATGGCCAAACTTGCGCCAGCGCCCCTTTAATAAGGTGGCGCTTTCCAGCGACACGCCGCGCAGCATCTTCGTGACCGCCATGGACACGTCGCCACTTGCCGCTGGACCTCTGGCGCTTCTCAAAGGGCGCGAAAAGGCTTTCCAGACTGGCTTAGCTGCTCTTTGCAAATTGTCTGGAGGTGCAACCTATTTGTGCACCGCAGCCGGCGAAGATTGGAGCGCGCTGCTCGCCGATGGCGTAACCCACCAAGCCTTCAAGGGCAAGCATCCTGCAGGGAACGCTGGTGTGCACATCAACGCTTTGGATCCAGTGGGAGCCGGGCGTTTGGTATGGCATATCGATTACCAAAGTGTGGCCGATCTCGGTGAGTTCGTTGCAGCAGGTAAGTTGGCCACTGAGCGGCGCATTGCCGTAGTGGGCCCAGCTGCCCAACAAACGGGCATCCGCATCACGCGCCGTGGTGCCTCCACGGCCGACTTCAAGTCTTTCGCCAAAGCTGGCAAGGTGCGCTTCATTTCCGGCTCGGTCCTGGATGGTGCAACCGCCAACCCTGGCAGCGAAACGGGTTACCTTGGCCGCTACGCCCACCAGCTCACTCTGCTTGAAGATTCCCCCGAACGTGAGTTTCTGAATTGGGTGATGCCAGTCGGCAAACGCTGGTCGCTGACCAACTCTTACCTCGCCAAGTTCGTGCGCAAATCGTTCCAAACCGATACGGATTTGAATGGGGCTCTGCGCGCCATCGTGCCAATCGGGCTCTATGAGCGCGTCATGCCCATGGACATCCTTCCTACACAGATGATCAAGGCTTTGGCCGCGAATGATCTCGAGACCGCCGAAAAGCTTGGCGTGCTGGAGCTTGCCGAAGAGGATCTTTCGCTGTGCCAATACGTATGCCCGTCGAAGGTCCCGATTACGGATCAACTGCGCGCCATGCTCACCCGCATTCAGAAGGAGGGCTAAATGTCATTCCTACGTAAAAAACTCGATTCCGTCGAGCCGCTGTTCCATAAGGGTGGCAAATTCGAAAAGTGGTTCCCCGTCTTCGAGATGGCGGATAGCTTTCTGTACTCGCCCGCACAACGCACGGTTTCTGGCCCGCACGTACGCGACGCCATCGACTTGAAACGCATGATGACCGTCGTGGTCATCGCGCTGATGCCCTGTATCTTCTGGTCGTTTTTCAATAACGGCTATCAGGAAATGCTGGCGAACTCCAGTTACGGTCTGGCCGCTGCTGACTCCATCAGCATGGATGTCATCCTGCAGGCCTGTTGGCTAGGAGTGTTGTCGTTTCTACCGATTTACATCGTGACGCTGGTTGCAGGCGGTGTGATTGAAGCAACTTTCGCGATTGTGCGTAAGCACGAAATCAACGAAGGTTTCTTGGTCACTTCCATGCTGTTCCCGCTGATCGTGCCTGCGGGTATTCCACTGTGGCAAGTCGCTATCGGAATCATGTTCGGCACCCTCATTGGCAAAGAAGTCTTTGGCGGCACCGGCATGAACATTCTGAACCCCGCGCTCACCGGGCGTTTGTTCTTGTTCATGGCTTACCCGGCGCAAATCTCCGGCGATGTTTGGGCCAAGTTACCTGCCGACGCCGCGCTGGCAGTGGATGGTCACACCGGCGCCACTGCACT
>CALFOT010000098.1 GCA_937919925.1 uncultured bacterium
TCTGTTACCCCGGTTTGGCGGTCATGGACGAAGATGTCGTCACACGCGTTCGTATCCCCGGGCACGAGGTTCGACGCAAGCGAATAAAAGGCCACGTATCGACCATCGGCAGAGATTGAGGAGCCGTTGCAGTGGTTGTTCCCTTGTATACCTTGTGAACTCACGCTCACCCGTTCTGTCACCCCGGTTTGACGGTCATGGACGAAAGAGTCCAATTTCAAGTTTGTATCCCCGGGCACGAGATTTTTCGCAGACGAACTAAACGCCACATAACGCCCGTCGGCGGAGATCGAGGAGTCTTCGCAGAGGAGGTTCCCTTGTATGCCCTGTGAATTCACGCTCACCCGTTCGGTCACTCCGGTCATGCGATCGTGAACGAAGATGTCGGAGGTCACATTCGTATCCCCGGACACGAGGTTGCTTGCCTGAGAATTAAACGCCACAAAGCGTCCGTCTGCAGAGATGGAAGGATAGTAGCTGCCATCGTTCCCCTGTGTACCGAGCCAACCTACACTCACACGTTCGGTCACACCTGTTTGGCTGTCATGGACGAAGATATCCCAAGTCAAATTCGTATCCCCTGGCACAAGGTTGGTTGCCTGAGATTGAAACGCTAGTGAAGAGTAGGGAGCAGGAAAGTGCAGAAATGGCTAGTTGTGGGAATCGAATGAACATGGGTGGTTTGGGCATGGGAACAGGATTCAAACTCATGATGGCTAGAAAGCTCAGATGGAATCGTAACAAGATATCTTTCCTCCGCGGAACCTGTTTGCCAAGTCGAGGCGTTTTGCTTGGTCTCTGATGAGCTGAGGCGGATGCTAGACCATATTTTCCATAAACTATTGGATATTCCCCTTTGCAGCACCATGTCTCAGGGAAGACCATGTCCAGCTCCTCTTCACCTTTGGATTTCGACGCCCTGCTACAGCACGGTCGATGGGTGCGCGCTTTGGCTCATAGCCTCATGGCGGATTCCGCTGCGGCAGAGGATGTAGCCCAGAGAACTTGGTTGGCGGCGCTGGAAAGCCCACCGGGGAAAGGAGTCAATCCACGCGCCTGGCTAGGTGGGGTAGTGCGCATCTTGGCACGAAATCATTGGCGGGAACAGAAGGCGCGACGTCGGCGTGAAACCGTAGCGGCGGAGATTCGAGAGGCAAAAGAATGGGGGGATGATGGATTTGATCAGCCCGACTTCGTGGTTGATCGCATGGATGCCGTCCGTAAGTTGGCCAGTGCTTTGGCGGAGTTGCCAGAGCCCTATCGTCAAACTTTATACTTGCGATTTTTTGAGGAGCTTACGATTCGCGAAATCGCCAAGCGCATGAACGCTCCGGAATCCACAACGCACGCGCGCATTCACCGCGGCTTGGCGCTCATGCGAAGCGAACTGTCCTCCACCCTCGGCAAGGATTGGCGTCAACGATGTTTAGTCTTCACTGTTCCCTTAACCAAGGTCACCAGCGGTGGCCTCATCACGGTATTGACGATGACCCTAAAAACCAAAGTACTTGTTGGCCTTGCTGCACTGACCCTAATAACGCTTTTTACTTGGAACTCATGGACACCAACGGATAGTGGCCAGCATTCGTTAGGGGAGGCAGTGGTTGCATTGGACGCACCGCGAGATGAGACGGGCATCATTGGAGGTGAAGCCGCAACCACTATTGAACGATCTCCTTTCGAACACGAGGCCTCCACGAATACGGCAATCGATTCGGCAGAAACCGAGACTCCCTTTGTCGTCATTGTGCGAGACGCAAATACCCTGGAGCCTGTCGTTAACGCTGAAGTATTCATCCTTGATCACATGATTGAGGCCCGAATTAAGGCGCTCAAACCTGAAGAAGAACCTCTTGATTTGGAACAAAAGCTCGAACGTTTCGGGGTTATGCACACCACCGATGAGGCTGGAGAGGTTCCTATTCCACTTCCGACCGGGCACATTGAGATCGGTGCCCGCGCAGGGAATCAATTCGCGTACTTTCAACAGTTCGCAAATCAAAAAGAAGACAGCAGTTTTGCCGAGCTGCTACTCCGCCCAGTCATCAGCCAGCGTGTGGTTGTGGTGGATGAAAGTGGGCGCCCGCTGGCAGGTGTCGCAGTGGGGCTCTCCATCAGGAACACTGCTCCATTCATGTTGAACTCCGTGGTTCTGGAAACGAACAATCAAGGAACCGTGGAGTTTCGACATCTTGAAGTTCTCTTAGCACATAGCCAAAACGGACAATGCACGATTGGACTGCGCATCCCCAGTGCCGCGCCACAATTCGCCGATGCCTATGAAGCCACAATTGGCAAAGAAGATCTTCGTTTCGTTATGCCCGTAACTGGTGGCGTCCAAGTGGCATGCCGATATTCAAACGGAAAGCCGCTCGAGGACCGTACAGCTGTACATCTTCAGTTGAATCATGGCAAGCCTATCTACTTTAATGACGAAACAGTAGGCAGGCAAACAGCCTGGATTAAAGACGGAGTCGCCACCTTCGAGCAGGTGGGGATTCATACGGAACTCTTGGTACGGACTTATTCGACGAAGACCAGCCAAGACGTATTTGTGACTGGTTCAGGCCCTACCCGATTGGGAGAGGTTTCCCGATTGGAGTTAATTTTCCCTTCAGAGGCACCCCATCTTCAAGTCCGCGCCCTTGGACCGGATCGGAACCCGTTGTCGAAAACTGGAATTTTTGCACGGATTGATTTTTTTGATCGCCAGAGTAAGTGGCAGAGGATGAGTATTGATGAAACCAGTGATGAAAATGGTTGGATCACGCTCTCTGTTGATGAGGCATTGAAGGGGAGGGCAGAACAAGCGCGGCTCCTTCTTTATCCAAGCGGACGAAGCGAAACTCGTGGGCAAGTCTCATTTGCATTACTTGAGTTCTATTTGAGTTCTCCCCCGACTGATCAAGAACCTCTGGAGACCACGCTCGGAGAATCCTTAATCGTTGCTGGCATGGTCGTCGATTCAGAAGGAAATCCTGCCGCCGCGCAACGACTTAGTTTAAGCATCAACGATCCGAGGGGTACAGGCAGCATGAGTGGAACCGAGATTGGCCGCGTTGAGCTCCACACAGATAACGCTGGGCGATTCCGTTTTGCTGGGTCAGTCGACTACCCGCAATATTCCTTTTCACTTCATTTGGATTGGGGAATCTCTATTCCTTTCCTATTCGGTCAAGATGATTTGATTATCTCGCAACCTGAACAAGGCGAAATTTCTGGTCGAGTACTTCTTGATGACCCGGACTGGTATAAGAGATTGCATGTTCAGGCATATCCGCTTTGGCCTGAACCAGGGGAAACAGAAGTTCTCACGTGGTCCGCTCTGGAACAGGAGAACGGACGGTTCCGGATTACTGGAGTGAACCTCAAAAATGTTCGCCTTCAAGTGCGCAGCAGCTCCATGGCCTTGGCCGAACTGGTCCCAGTTGACGAGGTTGTTGAATCCTCTCGCGAGGGCAAGCAACTCCCTGACTGGGATTTACGGGGAAAGGTTTTTGAGCATGTCCTTCACATGGAAGCTAAAGGCACACCGCATCCAACCCCTCTCGTGCTCGTTTCCGAATACGGTCATGCAATGGGCCATTGGGAGCCTGGGAAGCCCTTTACTTTTTTCGCCCCTGAAGCCATCGTTGACTTTGAACTCCGTGTGGACGGCTATCGTCCACAAGAGGTCCGTTCCAATGGTGAAGCGAAGGTCGTGCTTGTAAGCGGTATTCCTGTTCGAGTGGTTCCACCGGAGGGTGTTCCTCTTCCCGAGAACTCATACTGGAGGATGGTTCTCACAGCAACGGACAGTAACAACAAGCAACACTCGATACATCGAAGCCTTGTTGCCAGCGTTACGGATTACCCTGCGGAAGGACTCCCTTTCGCCGGATCCTGGGAAGTCACTCTCAATTTCCTTATGTACTCATCGTGGATGGGGAGCCCTGCCAAGCTTCCACCGCCGGTGAGGTTCGAAAATGGGAGCACTTCTTTTGCGATTGATGTGAAGGAGGCCGATACGGAACAGACTTTCGCGATTCCGGTCACCGTACAGGCTTTGAAAGATGCGCTTCCACCCGTACCGGAGTGAATTTTCGGGATGAATCGTCATCGCTTACTCAGCCGAGCAAGTGCCCATTACTTGCCTGATCTCTCCTTCCTACGCAGCAGCCGTTCAATAGTGGTAAAAAGCTTCTCTCTGTCGATAGGCTTGGTTAGGTAGTCGTCCATACCCGCTTCGAGGCAGGCTTCGCAGTCGCCCTCCATAGCGTTGGCAGTCATTGCCACCACGGGCAAGTGCGCACCAGTCCCACGTTCCTGGGAGCGGATCCGTCGCGTGGCTTCATAGCCATCCACCTCGGGCATCTGACAGTCCATGAGGACCAGATCAAAATGCCCCTCTTTCAGAGCGTCCAGAGCCTGCTGCCCGTCAGGTGCGATTTGGCAATGGTAGCCGGCTTTTTTCAGCAGCGTGGCGGCGATCTTCTGGTTGATCAGATTGTCTTCAGCCACAAGGATGGATATATCCTTATTGCTCCTGCGGAAGCGGAAGCTGTTCTGGATTTGTGAAAGTGCAACAACTGTTGGCGAGGGAGCAGCTGCGGGATCGAGTTGCGATGCTTCCATCACTGTTGCGATACAGTCAAAGAGCTTGGACGGATTGACCGGCATCGTCAGATAATCATGGATTCCCGGCAACTTCAGTTCGGTGAGGTTGTGCTTGCAAGTAACTGAGGAGAGCATAATCACTCTCGTGCTGTGTAGCCTTTCTTCCGACTGGATTTGCCGCACGATGGTGTCGCCGCTAAAGTTCGGCATCTGATGGTGGAGTAGCAAGATGTCGTAGGGTCGGCCGGCGCTAACAGCCTCGTTTAGTGCAACCAAGGCTTCGCTTCTGTGACACACGACGTCGGGAGTGCAACCCCAAGCTGAGGTGTACAGCGACAGAATGTTACTGCTGGTTACGTTTTCGTCGGCGATTAGGATGCGCAGTCGCCCGAGCCTGCCGCAGACATCCGCAGGCAAAGCGTTCATGACCTGCTTTTCAAGCTCGACAGTAAACCAGAAAGTTGAACCTTGGCCCGGCTGGCTTTCTACGCCTATTTCACCTCCCATTCGTTCTACGAGCCGTTTCGAGATTACCAGTCCCAAGCCAGTTCCGCCGAACTGGCGGGTAGTCGACGAGTTAACCTGGGAGAAGGGTTGAAACAGCCTGTGCAGGCGATCGGGAGGAATCCCGACGCCGGTGTCGCGGACGGTAATGCGCAACCTAGAAAACTGTGGTGTTTGGTGCTCCAGATTGACCTCAATCACCACCTCGCCTTGCTCGGTAAACTTGATAGCATTGCTTGCGAGGTTAAGAAAAATCTGACGTAAGCGGCTCGGGTCGCCGATGAAGCGCTCAGCTGTGCCTGGCCGAATCAGGTACATCAGTTCTACACCCTTGAGCTCAGCCTGCGGGGCGATCACATTGCAGACAGATTCGAGGATATCCTGAATGTCGAAAGGAATCGCCTCAAGCTCAAGATGGCCAGCCTCAATCTTTGAGAAGTCCAGGATGTTATTGATGAGAACCAAGAGGTGTTCTCCGCTGTCATGGACCATCTCCGCAAATTCGCGTTGCTCGCTCGTCAGTGGTGTGTCCAGAAGCAAGGCGTTCATGCCAATCACTCCGTTCATCGGCGTGCGGATCTCGTGGCTCATGGTCGCCAGGAATTCACTCTTGGCCTTGTACGCTACTTCGGCCGATTCCTTTGCCATCATTAGCTCCCTCTCAGCTTGTGTGCGAGCGGCAATCTCGGCTTGCAAGGCGAAGTTGGAGGAATCGAGCACGCTCTTTTCGAGTTCCAACAATCCGGCTTGTGTATAAGAAAAGGCCAGTTTTTTGGCAAGGAAGCTGATGACTCCTATGGTGAGCAATACGATTCCGAAAATACCGAGCTGCGCGATGTACTTGGTTAAATGCGTTTGTTCTTGGCACACAACGCCCGCGGCCGCAAGCAATTCAGTCAGACCCTTGAATGCGGGGTCGACTGCTTCTTCGTCCACTTCCAGTGCCTCTTCGATTCGTCCGTCAAGGAGAAAGGACATCTCTCTAGCAATGGCTTGGCTGTAGCTATCGAACCCAGTCAGGATGTTGGCCATCTGTGGAAGGCTTTGTTCGATTCCATTCAGTTGGCTCTGGGCCGTATGAATCTGTTCTTGAATCTCGGTGGTGCCTTCCAGAAGCGCCTTCTGGTCTGTCGACCGGGCAATCATCGCCCACTCGGAAGCATTGATCGCATTGACTTGTGCCTGAATCTCGACCAGTGAGACCTGTGTGGTCCAGGCGCGTTCGAGTTGGTTTTCCAGCAATACGATTGCAGCCGAGGCCGATGCTATAACGAGCGCCGTGATTACAACCAAGAGCCTTGCGGAGCGCGGAGCCTGGGCAGCCAATAGTGGCTGTGCAGAATTTTTCCCAGGATTTTGGAGACGCATCGGATGCCTCTCAGATCTCTATCTGGAATTGTATTACGATTCCCCAATCGTCGGCATCGGAGTTTAATCCGAAGGGAATCCCAAGGGCAAGGAATCCACCGTCGCTGACCGGGTATTTGATTCCCAAAGCTGCCGACTGAGGAGAGCTGCCGTCGGCATCGGACCATCCGCCGTTGAGTTCGCCAATCAAATGTAGCTGACTCTTGGAGACCGACGTAATCAGGGCAATGTTGTAGAACCATTGGCTCTCATTTTCCCCGTCGCGTTTGGCCATTTGTGTGGACCAGCCGGTGTTGCCCTGAAGGCTATACGAACCGAAGTCGCGCAGGAGAGCGACGAACGGTGCCAGCTCGTAGGCGCCCTCTCCGAGGTCGTCGGCCACGCTTCCAAGCGGAAGACCGGTTTCTAAACCGAGAACGACAGCGGTGGTGGCAAGACCATCACCAGCCATCAGGCGCTTTAGCGTAATCTCAACGTCTCCAATGCCAAGCGCCTTGTCATCGCCCTCGTGATAGGCAAGGGGCACCCCAATCTCGATTCCGACGCGTGGAAACAGACCGCCGAAGAACTGGATGCGAGGAAGGGCGGCAGTGGTTACGTCATCACGGCGCCGGTACTCCGTGCTGATTCTGAGGTCCCAGTCTCCGACCGGGTTGGGCATGGTCTCCTCGGTCATAATCGGTTCCACGAAACGGTGCTCAGGCCCTTCCTCAAGCTTATTTGCCGCACTTTGTGGGAGGGGGTTGACCGAATCCTGCCCTCGCGCAGGGAGCACCAGGAAAACTGCTGCCGCACACAGGCAGAAGAACCGCCTACTGCCAGCCCAGCAGCGCGTGTTTGGGCGGAAATCCTCAGTTGACATCCGAGATGTGGGTAAAGAAATGGCCTCCATTTTTGCTACCAGGGACTCATCGACATTCTCATCCACATATCTGAAGTAGATTTCCGCGGCAGCGCCAATCCTCGGTGCTGGTTAGGGCGGGCCTTGGCTTCAAAGTTCACTGGGCTCTTTTGGCATGCGAACCAGTCTCATTTACTTATTCTTGTCCATTTACGGTCTTTGTGCCTCACCAGCGCTGGCGCAACAACCTTATGGTGGACGTGTAGAAGTGCTTTACGAATTCGATCTCGGCCTCTCCTTTGCCGAAACCCGAATTCCGATTGCTAGCATTGGCGATGTAACCGGAGATGGAATTCTTGATTTCGGCGTGGGCTCTGCTGATGCCGATCCAGGAGGTTTGGTGAACCGAGGCAGTGTTTGGCTTTGCTCCGGTGTAGATGGCAGCCTCATCCATCTCAGTCTCTCTCCTGCTCCCTGATGGGAGCGCTGAGAGGCAGGAATCGACCCCCTGGACTGCTAGGTCATACGTAAAGGAGTTTCGTTACACGGGACAGTGGAAACCAGCGACGAATGGGAAACTGGAAAAACTTATCTACTCATGGAAGGCATTTGATGAACCTGCCACTTTTACAGAAAAGATGTTGCTCTATCAAAAAACGCCACTGGATTTCTCCAGCGGCGTTTCGTGTTTGGCTCCCCGAACAAGACTTGAACTTGTGACAAGCTGATTAACAGTCAGCTGCTCTACCAACTGAGCTATCGGGGATGATGAGCGGCGAAGTATACATGCCGCTGAGGCCGCTGGCTAGTTTTTCCAGCGAATCACGCAGCCACCTCTCGTCACCCAATGACCACCCCCGCAAAACTCATTCTCCTGCAGGGTGGGGTGGACGGGACAGGGGATTGCGGACAGGGGGGGCTGGCAGGGATATGGCGGAAGTGCGCCGGGTGGGTCGCTGTGGGGCGCGCCTTTGGGGCGTACTCGCCCCGTGAAGCGCACCCAGCGAGCCCCGCCCGCCGCACGCATCACCCAACCACCGCAACAACCACAACCACAACCTCACTCACACACAACAACACACATACACACAACAACACACATACACACAATCAACACCAACCCTACAGCGAAGATTTCCGCAATTGCCGGAGCAACACACCCAACTCCGCCGCCGATGTTCGGAAATCAAACATCGCATCCACACAACTGCCTGCAACATCCTCACAGCTACCAGCGCGCTCACCCTGAGTAGCCAGCAATACCGTGGGGCGGTGGCGCAGCTTCAACATCAAAGCGCCACACATACTCTTGCCGCAAGTGCCGGCGATTTTTTCATCGGCAAATAGAAAATCAGCAGGTGTGCCGAAACTTTCATCGCGCTGCAACAAAGCCGCCGCACCAGCGAGGCTGCGGGCATCTGAACTCTCCACTCCCAGCACCGCCAAATGGGTATGCAAAAGCGCAGCAACACTCGCATCCTCCAGCAGCAACAAAGCGTGGGTGCTAGCCAAAGGGTTCACGCCACCTTGGGTAACGGAATCTCTTTCCAAACCATCTCCAGATGGCTGGGCGTTGTGCGCATTGTTAGTCATGGGAGCTCAGCTATTATCGGCTGAACCAGTGCTTTTCTTGAGAGTGTTAGCGGCCTGTAATCAGCGGGATACCGCTCTTTCTGCGGCATATCCGAGTAACTGACCCAGCTTCTCACGCAACTGATCACGGGTGACAATCATGTCTACCTGACCCTTCGCAAGGAGGAATTCGGATCTCTGGAAACCTTCAGGAAGCTCCTGACGGATGGTATTTTGAATCACGCGGGGGCCGGCGAAGCCAATCAGGGCGTCGGGCTCGGCCACGGTGATATCACAGACGCTGGCGAAGCTCGCGGTGACGCCGCCGGTGGTGGGGTTGGTCATCACCGAAATCGAGAAGCCGCCCTGCAGCGAATACTTCTTCAGAGCGCCGCAAGTTTTTGCCATTTGCATCAGCGAAATGGCGCCTTCGTGCATCCGCGCGCCGCCGGATGCGGAGAACAGCAGAATTGGGATTTGCTTCTCGGTGGCCAGCTCCACAGCCAGCGCGATTTTCTCGCCAACGACTTCTCCCATGGAGCCGCCCATGAAGGTGAAATCCAGCACGGCCAAGGCGGCATCATGACCACCAATGCGGCACAAACCAGCCAAACAAGCATCGGCGTTGCCAGTCTTCTTTTGGGCATTGGCAATCTTTTCGGCATACGGAATGTTGTCGATAAAAGACAGACGATCACTTGGTTGCAGATCCGCAAAGTACTCCACAAAAGTACCGGGATCGGCGGTGATCTCAATGCGCTTGCGCGCGGAGATGGTGTTGTGAAAACCGCACTCAGGACAAACCGACATATTCTGCTCCAAATCCTTGGAGTAGATCATTTTCGTGCAAGAGGGGCACTTGCTCCAGAGCCCACCCGGCATATCCTTCTTTTTACGCAAACGGAAAGCCATGAGTTCTATTCTACCTCGCGTGAAACGCTGACGTCGGCCTCATTTGCGTTGCCCGCTGCCGCTGCCGCGCGCAACTGGGTGATGGCTTCGCTCATGAGCGGGGCTCGGAACAAGTAAGTGCCAGCCACAAACACGTTGGCCCCCGCAGCAGCACAGGCGCCAATGGTGGCATCGGTGATGCCGCCATCTACTTGAATATCACCCTTAAACCCCCAAGAGCGCAGTTTTTTGATGCGCTCCAGGCATTCTGGCATAAACTTCTGGCCGCCGAAGCCAGCGTAGATCGACATCACCAGCACCATATCGATTTGATCCAGGTAGGGGCGCAGCGGCTCGGGCTCGGTACCGCCGTTGATGGAGACCCCCACGCAGCAGCCAGTAGCGCGATATTGCTCCAGGGTGGCCTCAAAGTTGCTCGCGGCGGCCTCGTAATGAAAAGTGAGGATGGCAGCACCTGCTTCGGCGTAACGCTCCGCCCATTGACCGGGCTGCTCAATCATCAAGTGCACATCCAGCGGCAGTTTCGCGACCTTTTTCATGGCTTCCACCACCGGCAGGCCAATCGAGAGGTTGGGTACAAAATGCCCATCCATGACGTCAACGTGGTGCCAATC
>CALFOT010000099.1 GCA_937919925.1 uncultured bacterium
CGGCTTGCGTAGCGAGCCCACCGCGTCCGCATCGGCCTGGGAGGCGCGCCAAACGAACGTCGGGCCGCAGGCACGAACGTGAGAGTGGTGGGCCGTACAGGACTTGAACCTGTGACTTCCACCGTGTGAAGGTGGCACTCTAGCCACTGAGTTAACGGCCCAAGAGCAGATATTGTAAAGTCCTTTTCCTGACCGTAAAGCCCTATGAGCAGGTCGCAACGAGTCCCGTTTCCCTTTGTGCCCATCGGCACCTTGGAGTTACACACCAAAGCAGTTTCCACATGGCAGCGGCTGCTGGAAGATATTGCCACTGCGCGTGTAGAAATTCTTTTTGAGAACTACATCTTGGTCGATGGTGCCGCCGCCGACGCCCTGCTAAATGCGTTTCAAAGCGCCGTCGCCCAGGGTGCCCGAGTGCGCGTTTTGGTGGATGGTGCCGGCTCGTACGCCATGACTCCAGCGCTGCGCGAACGCTTGCAAGCCGTTGCGGAATTTCAGTGTTTCCATCCCCTACGCTGGACCGATTTATTGCTCAACTTCCGCAAGCGTATCATGACGCGTACCCATCGACGCATCGTGGTGATCGATTCCAAAATTGCGTGGACAGGTGGCATAGCAATTGCTAACCCTTGGTGGCATACCGCCACAAGCCCATTCCGCGAAACAATGTTGCGCATGACCGGACCGATTACCGCTCATTTTGAAATTGCATTTGAAAGTTTATGGAATACCAAGCTAGGAGGCTTGCCACAGCCGCAACCGCAACGCCCGGCCCGTGACAATGAGCAATGCCTGTTGCCGCAAAAGGCCATTGCATTAAGCTGTTTCCGCCGTTCTTTAAACTTTCAGATTGGCAAAGCCAAGCAGCGGGTTTGGATTGCCACGGCCTACTTTATTCCGCCTTTGAGATTACGCCGAGCATTGCGTTTTGCGGCAGAACGCGGGGTGGATGTACGCTTGTTGTTGCCCGGACCAAATCAGCACGATCACCCAAATGTACGCCTGGCGTCACGCCGCTACTACGCGCAATTATTAAAACATGGCGTGCGCTTATTTGAATATCAGCCATCCTTTCAGCATGCCAAAGCAGCGTTATTTGATGACGACTGGACTTTAATTGGCACGCCGAATTTAGATCGCTGGTCGTATCTCTCCAACCATGAAATCGCCGTCGGCACCCGCCATGTCCCCCTGGCAGCAGCACTCGGCGAATCTTTCGAACGCGACTTCGAGTCATGTCGTGAGATTACTCTGGAAATGTGGAAGGCGCGCGCCCTTTGGAACCGCTTCCAGGAATCGTTTTTTGGCATCTTTGATCAAGCTTTCTAAGGGAGAGATGACATGTTGCTACGCTTGCTGACTTGGAACATCCACCGCTGCATCGGCTTGGATCGAAGATTTGATCCCGAGCGGGTGCTGGCAACTTTGCGTCACCACGATCCTGATATTGTGTTGTTGCAAGAAGTGGATCGTGGCGTACCGCGTTCGAACAAATTATTCTTGGATCACTTGATTGCGCAAGAGATGGGCTACGAGTTTCATAGCTGGGCGCAAAGCCATGTCCTGAAGGTCGGTAGTTATGGCAATGCGACCTTTAGCCGTCATCCGCTGGTGAAGCGCCGTGCGATTGATTTGCGCCGCGGTTGGCGCAAAAGCCGCAACTGTTTGTACACGCGTTTGAGTTTGCCACGACGCAGCAATCTGCATGTGTTCAACTGGCATTTGGGCTTATCAGCCTCAGAGCGCATGCATCAAGTCCAGGCGGTGTTAAACAGTAACACTCTGAAAGATTTGCCCACAAGCCAAGCCGTCATCCTGGGGGGCGACACCAATGATTGGCGCAATCTTCTGTTTCACGGTGCAGGTATCGGCGCGCAGGGATTTGATGCCTGGAGCGAACATGGAAAGCGCAAACCGTTGCGCACCTTCCCCAGTCCGGCGCCGGCCGGTGCCCTTGATAAGTTCTTCTGGCGCGGACCGCTGCACGAGGCACATGTGCATGTGAGTAAATTGAAAGTGGCTAAAGCGGCAAGCGACCATCTACCGCTACTGGCCGAATTTCGTTTGGGCATATAGCTTGCCGCGACCAGAAATTAATCGCTAAGTAAAGCACGCAAAGCCGCTTCATCGAGCACGTCAACTTCGAGCGCTGTGGCTTTGGCAAGTTTGGAACCGGCCTTGTCACCAGCAACAAGGTAATCGGTGTTCTTCGAAACCGAGCCAACAACTTTGCCACCAGCAGCCTCAATGACGGCTTGCCACTCCGGCCGGGGCCTGCTCATGCTGCCGGTGAGCACAAAAGTTTTGCCACTGACACCTTCTACCTCGGTGGTGGTGCGCTCCGCCATGGCGCGGGGTTCCACGCCGTAGCGGCGCATCGCGGCAAGCGCCTCACGGTTACGCGGTTCGCGCATAAAGGCCAGAAAAGAACCCGCCACTTCTTCGCCGACGCCATCAATCGCGCAAAGTTCCGCAAACGCATCCGCACTCTTCTCGGGCCGCAACTCTGTACTGTCCCAAAGTGTGGCTTCTTGGGTTCCAGCGTGGGTGCCAGCGCGTGGCTCCACCCCCAACGCCAACAACGCATCCAAAGTGCGGAAACGTTCGCTCAAAGCACGTGCCGTTTCCATGCCAACTTCGGGAATGCCCAAACCATAAAGAAAACGCGGCAACTCCGGAGCGCGGGCGGCGTCAATCTGTATTTGCAAGGCACTGGCTGATTTCTCACCCCAGCGTTCGAGCGCGGCAACCTTTGCATAATCAAGGTGGAAAATATCTTCAAAACAATGCACCAAACCAGCGGCTGTGAATTGCTCCACCGCCTTTTCACCCAGGCCCTCGATTTTCAAAGCTTGGCGCGAAGCTAAATGTTGCATGCGGCGGCGTAACTGCGCAGGGCATTCGATATTCATGCAATAACGATACTGCCCGCGTTCCACCGCCGACGTGCCGCAAGAGGGGCAAGAGCTCGGCCACACAAACACCTGCTCTTCACCACTGCGCACCGTGGTGATGGGCCCAACTACTTGCGGGATGACGTCGCCGGCGCGGCGCACGGTGACGCGATCTCCAATGCGCAAATCTAGGCCAGCGATGTAGCCTGCATTATGCAAAGTGGCATACTGCACCGTGACCCCGCCCAGTTGCACCGCTTCCAAAACCGCGCGTGGCGTTAAACGCCCGGTGCGGCCAACTTGGATTTCAATATCAAGCAGCTGCGTGGTGGCCTCACGCGGCGAAAACTTATGCGCACAAGCCCAACGTGGCGTCCGCGCGCGCGCGCCGAGTAAACGGCGCAGTTCCAGCGAATCAACTTTATTGACCACGCCATCCAGCTCAAAAGCAATGCTGTCGCGCTGCTCTTCAAGCTCATCATGGAACTGGATCATGCCGGCAGCATCGTGCACCAACGCTCGATGAGGAGTGACGATAAAGCCCCACTCTTGGGCCGCAGCCATCGCCGCCGTGTGGGTTAAAAAAGTAGGCCCGCCTGCAACCCGTACCACTTCCCAACACATCAAATGCAACTTGCGCGAGGCCACCACCGCGGGATCTAAGCGCTTCAAAGTGCCGGCTGTGGCATTGCGCGGATTGGCGAAGGGTGCTTCGCCATTTTCAATCATCGCAGCGTTCATGCTGTCGAAATCAGCGATACGAAACATCACCTCGCCACGCACTTCCAGCAAATCCGGTGCAACACCACGCAACTTCAGCGGCACGCCGCGCACGGCGCGCAGGTTGGCGGTGAGATCTTCGCCTTGAGTGCCGTCGCCCCGCGAAACAGCGCGCACCAACAAGCCCTTTTCATAAATCAAACTCGCGGAAACTCCATCCCATTTAGGCTCACAAATAAACTCCGCATGGGCCGCAGTTTCTACCGCCAGCACTTTTGCCACCCGCGCCACAAAATCTTCGACGGCTGCATTGTCGAACAAAGACTCAATCGAAATCATCGGCACCGCGTGCCTGATGCGCTCGAACTTGGTGCCCTCTGGTAACGGCGCACCGACGCGTTGTGAGGGGCTGTCGCGCGTGATCCAATCGGGATGAACGCGTTCCAGTTCCACCAATTCGACAAATAAACGATCGTATTCCGCATCGGCAATCAACGGTGAGGCCAACACGTAATAAGCAAACTCATGCTCACGGAGCTCAGTGACCAGTTGCGCGTAGCGTTGGCGATCTGCTGCAGTCATTGCTAAAAATGGGATTAAAGGCCGGCTGCGGCTAGCATTTCGGCAAGACTACGCACCACACGTTCACCGCTTCCGGAGGAAAATATCACTTCCAGACCAGGTACGGCAACCGCCTGAAGGCGTAACAAAGCGGTGGCTGAAAGTTCTGGCAAGCCATGGGCTACCGGCGCGTAAATACCCACGCGCAGCGGCCGGTAAGCACCCACCGAGCGGCCAGCAGCAATCGCATTCGAAATAGCATCTTGATCCAATGCGGGATCAACAAACTCTAAGCGGCAACCGCGGCTGATGCTGCCGTCGTCGTACAAAACAGTGGCACCCTCAATGGGGCAACGCAGGACCTTGGCGGTGGCAGCTGCCTGCTCGGCCACGGCGATGAGACTTCGATCGTCCATAGAGACAGGATAACGCGGCGCAGAAGCAGGCGACCGCCGCCGCCGATGAAGTTTTACTTGCGCTTGCGGCGCTTTGGCAATAAGGAAACGAGCAACTCCGGCTGATCGGCGTTCAGCCAAATCGCTTGGCCATCGGCCAACTCCAGCACGACCCCGGCGCCAGCATGGGTGAAATACACCGCAACTCCAGGTGACCGCGCGATGCTCCAGCCACGTTTTCCAATCCCCCATGGATAACTCATATGGGTACTCGCGCCAGCAATTTCCTCGAGTGGAATCCGCCGGGTTGGGAAAGGCGCCATGCGCAGAAATAAGAACTCTTGCTCCAGACGAATCGTAAAGCGGGAGGCCCATAACAGCCAAACGAACAGCAACAAGCTGCCGCCAATCGCGCCGCGGCCTAGCCATGGCAACGGCACCAAAAGCAGAGTCAACGCCACCACCACCACCGCGCCTAGGCACAGTCGCTTGACCATTAAGGGTGAAGGTCGCCGTTCTTCCAAGAAAACCGGCGACCTGTCGGCAGCAGGAGCCCCGCTCATGGGGCGAATTGTACGAAATCAGGAGCCAGAAGCGACTTCTACCGGCGCCAGAGCATATCCAGCGAAGGGAACTCGGTTCTGCAAGCGGCGAATCCCCGAAACAGGATCTTCCCGCTCTTCCGGCACGACTTCCACCAACGCTTCGCGCCCCACCAAATCATCGGTTTGCAAATCCAGAGGCCCCTCCGCCTTCAAACCAAGCATCTGCAAGACAAACTTCACCCGTGGCAGGCCTCGCTCTGACCAGTGCAGAGAATCCCAGCATGCCGTGCGCCCTTGATACTCGCCATGGGCAATCTCCCAGCGGATGCCCCAACGGACATGCCCCGCAGGGCTATCGCTTTCGCGCACTTCCACGGCTTTGCAATGGTATTCGCCGGTTGGAACCGAGCGGAATTCTTCAATTTCTTCAATCTGGGAAAGGTCTATTTTCATGGTTTGGTTACCTCGCCACCGATGACGTCCCCACTCTCGATGGACACCCAATAAACTTGGATTTGCCGAATGGCCCCGCGTCCGCCATCATCGACCTGCCGCGCCTCGGTATCCCACCCCGCCAGCATGAACTTCCAACGCCTACTCTGCCTCCTCCTGTCCCTCTCGCTCCTCGCCAGCTCAGGCTTTGCCCAAGATGCAGCTGGTACCGCTCCGGGGGTGGAAGCCGCTGTCCAACCCGCTACCGATGCCGCAGAGCTTGCGGTTGCCGCAGAAGGCAGCTCTTTTGATTTCCTCGATGCCGGCGCGGGCAAGCTGGTGGGCTGGCTGAGCTATGTGTTTTTCGCTCCGGTGCCGCTGGGTGGCGGCCGCAGCATCCCGTTGGTGGTGATTTGGCTGGTGCTCGGCTCCATTTTCTTCACCGTGCGGATGGGCTTTATCAACCTGCGCGGTTTCGGCCACGCGATTCAGGTCACGCGCGGTAAATTCACCGATCCGCACAGCCAAGGGGAGGGCGAAGTCACGCACTTCCAAGCCTTGGCCTCGGCGCTCTCCGCCACAGTGGGCCTGGGCAACATTGCTGGTGTCGCCATCGCGGTGGCCACGGGTGGTCCTGGCGCCATCTTCTGGATGGTTCTGGCTGGCTTCTTAGGCATGTCGGCGAAGTTCACCGAATGTACGCTCGGCCAAAAATACCGTGAGGTGCGGCCTAACGGCCAGGTCATGGGTGGTGCCATGTTCTACCTATCCAAGGGCCTGAAGGAAATGAACATGCCCATGCTCGGCAAAGTTCTGGCCACCATGTTCGCGATTCTGTGCATCGGCGGCTCTTTAGGCGGCGGCAACACCTTCCAAGTGAACCAGTCACTGAACGCCATGCAGGAAACTGCGCCATGGCTCACGGAGCATCGCTGGGTATATGGCCTCATCATGACCATTTTGGTGGGTGTAGTCATTATCGGTGGCATCAAACGCATCGCCAGCACCGCGGAGAAAATCGTGCCGACCATGTGCGGCATCTACGTCGCCGCTTGTTTGTACATCTTGTTCAGCAACGGTGAGCACATTGTGGGTGCCTTCAGCATGATCATTGATAACGCCTTCCACCCCACCGCTGCCTTTGGTGGTTTTGTCGGCGTGCTGGTCACGGGTTTCAAGCGCGCGGCCTTCAGTAACGAAGCTGGCGTCGGTTCCGCCGCCATCGCACACTCCGCTGCAAAAACGGCGTATCCGGTGCGGGAAGGCATTGTGGCCTTGCTTGAGCCCTTCATCGATACGATTGTGGTTTGCACGATGACGGGTTTGGTGATTGTGATTACCGGCGCTTACGACCCAACCACTTTGGTTGCTGGGGAAGCGGTTTTTGCTCCTTACTTAGATAATGCCAACGGCGCCGGCCTCACCTCGCAAGCCTTCGGCAGTGTGATTAGTTGGTTCCCCTATGTGCTGAGTGTGGCCGTCGCGCTGTTTGCCTTCTCCACCATGATTTCATGGAGTTACTACGGCGAGCGTTGCTGGGCTTACTTGTTCGGCGACAATGCTTCGCTGTCGTACAAGATTCTGTTTTTGACCTTCACCTTTTTAGGTTCGGTCATTCAATCGCAGAACATTTTGGACTTCGGCGATCTGATGATTTTAGGCATGGCCTTCCCGAACGTACTAGGTGTAGTGTTACTTAGCGGAAAAGTACGCAACGACTTAAATTCTTACTGGTCAGACTTGAAATCCGATAAGTTCCCCACGTACAAGTAAGGCACGGGGCGTTGCTTGCCCCCCCTTCCGTCGTCGCGAACGTGCTGCAGCCCCCGCTCAACATTCTTGTCACTGTCCTCACGGACCCCAGTTTGGGGGCCGATGAGGTTCTAGCTGCCACGACTGAAAATCCCACCGTTGCCCTCACTCCTTTGGGGGTACTGGTCACGCTGCTCACCTGGGCGAGTTTGCTCGGAATCAACGCTTGGTGCTTCCGACGGATTCTGCGGCAATCGCAGGAATCCCGCTAACGCGCAGATTTTCTCTATTTCTTCTTAAGTCGCTCCTGATTGGGGTCGCAAATGGGTCGTCTCGAAATTCCATCGAGGCGCTACCCCATGAGCACTACCCAATCACCTCTAGACACTGCCCGCGTAGAAGAACTCGCGGAGCTATTCGGCGACAAGGAAACCCTACTGGAGCTATTTGATGAGTTCCTCCAGGAATGCCCGGCGCGTCTGCAAACCATGCGCCAAGGCTTGGCCACGCATAAGCCTGACCTCATCGACAGTGGCGCACACGCCATGAAGGACTCCAGCGCGAACCTTGGGGCCGTCGGAATTCAAGAAACCGCCACCTTGATTGAGGATCTGGCGCGCACCAACCACCTTGAGGATGTGGGTGGATTCTTGGATCAGCTGGAGGTTGAAATCCAGCGCTTGAATGAGCATTTGCAGTTGTATGGTTTGGATTGATTCTTCCATCTGTTGGCGGCATACGGACGACTGCATTCCTCGCGGGAGGGGTGTCGATGTGAGAGTTGCTGCTCCAAGTTGCAATCATCGTGCCCAAATTAAGCGATGACGAAGTTTTCACGCGCACGAACCAGCGCGGGAATTCCACTCGTAGCATGCGCCCACTTGGAGAAGAGCACATACGACCTGGAATAGGATTCATGCTCCACTCCACAACGAATTCCAACCCGCTGCTGGTTCCGTACGTTTTGGTGACCGCTGCGGAAACCCGTGAAAGCGGAACAAGACTAAATCTGCCAGAGGCCGTGGTGGATGCCGCCTTGGATGTAAATTGCAAACTTACCGTGACCGGGAATTTCCAGCGGCGGGTGGGCAATTTCGCCGCCGGCTGCTGTGGCGGCTGCGACCGCGGCGTCAATATCTTCGACCAGGAAATAGGGCCGTACCACCGGTTCCTCGGTCTCGTGCATGGGTGCACGCACACCGATTAGTCCGCCGCCGTCCAGCAAAGCGGCGCGGGCATTGCCGAGCACGGCCTCAGGCGCACCAAAACTCACACCATGTAATTTCTCTAGAGTACCGCACGTGGCATCCACGTCGGGAGTAACGATTTCGAGATAGTGAACTTGCATCATGATGGGATTACTCAACAGGTGCATCTGGAGGCGCAGAACTCTGGCGCGGAATCCTGGTCTTAGGCTTTTGATGCACCACGCGTGTGCGCGCTTGCCCCCTGCGCCAATAAAGAAATGCAAAAGGAGCCAAAGGCCAACAGACTAGGAAGGCTGCCACCCATGCAAGTCGAACATACTGACCAGGAAAAGCCTCATCAGCAGCGGACATCAAGCGCACAAACTCAGCAATCCAAATGATGGCAAGGACAATGGAAAAAACAACGATGAGACCAAAATCGGTATCGGAGTGAAGGGAAAATTGGGGCATGTTAGGACTCGCTATGTGACAGTCTAATGAGTTTGCCACACCCCTCCCATGAGGATCAACGTTATTTGGCTTGATGGAGCAAATTCCAGCACGGCAATACGCGCCAGCGGATTGCCGTGCGCGCCGCACAACCTCAATCACCGCGATAAAACGCAACCACCGCAGCCACTAACTCCTCGCGCCCGGCATAACTGACACCCGGATAAATTGGCAACGCCAGGACGTCGGCCGTTGCGGCTTCCGAGTGCGGAAGCTGACCGGGCTGGCCACCCAGATTCGCAAAGCAGGGCTGCAAGTGCAGCGCCAGCGGATAATAAACCGCACAACCGATGTCGCGCGCGCGCAAAAAGGTCATCAGCTCATCACGACGCGTGGCGCGAATCACGTATTGATGAAAAACGTGGCCCGGCGTTAAGGCTGGCAGCTGGAGGAACTTGCCCACCAGACCTGCGGCGCTGAACAGTGCGTGGTAATGCGCAGCACTGTTGTTGCGTATGCCGTTGAACTCCACCAAGCGTGGCAAAAACTCAAGCAAGCCCGCAGCTTGCAAACTATCCATACGGAAGTTGTAGCCCACTTCATCGTGGTAATACTGACGCCCGCCGCCATGTTCACGCAACCGCCGCATGTGCTCGGCAACTTCCGCAGAAGCGCTGCTGGCAAATCCCGCATCCCCTGGAGCGCCGAGGTTTTTGGTGGGAAAGCATGACCACCCCGCTGCGCTTCCCATGGCACCAACAATGCCCGCCGGATGAGCGGCACCAATCGCTTGCGCCGCATCTTCCACCACCGCAATCTTGCGACCAGCCGCTTGGTTGACGAGTAGCTCCAGCGCCGGAACATCCACCGGCAAACCATAGAGATGCACTGCCATCACGGCCTTGGTTTTGGCGGTGACCTTGGCAGCGGCGTCAGCACCATCGATTAAAAAAGTAGCGGGATCGACATCCACGAACACCGGTGTAGCACCGCAACGCGAAACTGCGCCGGCGGAAGCGAAAAAAGTGAATGCCGGCACCAACACTTCATCGCCGGGGCCGACGCCCGAAGCGCGCAAAGCCAAAACGAGAGCATCGGAGCCGTTGGAGCAGCACACCACGTGCGGAACCTCCAAGAACTCCGCAAGTGCTGCTTCCAGTTCACGCACCTCGGGGCCGTTGACGAAGCCGCCGTGGTTCAAGATGCGCTCCCAACGACCCAGCAGGGACTTTTTGGTAGCGGGATCGAGGTTGTATTGGATGTCAAAAAAAGGGACGGCCATGGTGCAAAATTCTAGCCTTGCGGCGATAAAAAACGTAGGACTAGACGCGGCAAATGACCGCGGCGAGTGGCCTAAAAAGGCACGGTCACGCTGAACACAAAGTTGCGTCCCATCGCATCTACACGGCTATGAGCGGTGCGGAACTGGCGGTCGAGGAGGTTTTCCACTGCAAAGTTCCAGCCAATCCCACCTTGGCTGGTAAAGCCGCAGCGCAGATCAAAGAAGGTGTAGCCGGGCAAACCCATACTGTTCAGCAAGCCAGAGGAAGAATCCTGCGGATCGTTGAGATAGCCAACATCACTGGCTAAGCGCGCAGGATCAATGCGCGTGTAAGCATCAACGAGTTCAGCGTTCAACACCGCATATGGTTGATAGGCATTATCCAACGGCTCCCAACTGAGATTGGCCAGGCCGCGCAACGGATGAGTGTGACGCAAGGGCACATTGTTGGTGCGGTCGGTACCGAAGTTCCACATCATTCCCCCGCCGACGGTCCAGTCTTCTGCACTGCGATTCTTCCACCAACGATCGAGCCTGAGGCTGGCCGCCGTTTCAATACCACGCACAAAGGCATTGCCGTTGGCGGTGGTGCGATAGACCCGTTCATCGGCTTCAAAGGTGCCGCTGGAATCGTAATCGTAGTAATCGCTGCCAGCGTAACTATCCGCGACGATGTTTTGAAAGTTGTTGAAATCGGTGTAATAAAGCGCGGTGGAAGTTTCCAAAGTGTGATCGCTGTACTTGCTACCGATTTCGAAAGTATCGGATTCCACTGGCGACAACAGCTCGTTCGGAAACAACACACCCCAGCCATGCTTGCGGATGCCGAAGTTGGGTGCGAACTGACGGAAGCCGCGATACCACGAAAGATAAACATTAAAGTTATCGCTAAGGTAACGCGTGAGCGCAAGGCCGCCGGTCAAGGCGCCTTCGCTGGAATGCACATCATCCAGGCCGGCGGGCGTGCCAGCAGGTGCCGAGTAGAGCGGATCAGGATCGGCGTCGAACAAAAAATAGTCGTAGCGCAACGAAGACAACAAGCTCCAATCATCATTCATGCCCCATTCATCTTGTACAAAAACGCCGACGTTAAACCAGTCACTATCCGGTGCAGATTTAATGGCAGTACCGCCACCGGCCGGGAACATGGTGAACTGTTCATCATCGGGGCTTTCGCCACGGTCGAGTTGAAACGCTAAACCATATATCGTTTGGTGCGCGCTCCAAGCGAGCTCCGCCTGTGAATCCAAGCTGTACGTACGCCAGTGTGCTTTGCCACGATCGCCGTTATCCCAAAAGCGCCAATCTTCCTTATCTTGCATATAAAGCTTGACCTTCGAACGGTCCCAAATGCCGCTAGCACGCTCGCTGCGCAGTTCTAGCAAGATTCCCAAACGATCATTGCTATTGCTTTGCGTGGTCCGGTAATGACGATAAACCGGATCACGATGGACACGCTGTAGGTTGAAAATTAGGGTTTCCTCATCGCTGATCAAGAACTCACTATTCAAATCAGCATTGCTCTCGCGACCGCTAGTAAAAGTTAATTCGCGGCCGTCGCCATTGCTGAAATTTCCCATCGCCGCAAGATCACCGCCCACCCGAAAACGCGCCTTTTCGGTAGCTCCCCAGAAATCCAACCGCTCACGCCAAGCGGAATTATTGGTGGCATACGAGCTACGAAACTCCCCACCCCAATCAAACTCGCCAGAGGTGTAATCAATAGGGGGGCGCCGCGTAATCAAGTTCACCACTCCACCCAGGGCATTCGATCCATACAACACCGACGCCGGCCCACGCACCACTTCGATGCGCTCAATCCCCCAAGAATCCACCTTGCCATACATGTCGTCGCCAGCAAAACCACCTTCACCCCAAAACGTGGAAAGAGTGCTGCCATCCACCATCGCCAAAATATTGCCGCCAGATAAACCTCGGATGACCGGATCGGCTGATGAGCCGGTGCGGTGTTCGAGCCACACGCCGATTTCGCTTTTCAATGCATCCAGAGCCACTGCCTGCACCCGGCGCTGCAACTCCTGTTCATCAATCACGGTAATGCTGCGTGGCACCTCTTGCTCACTGGTCGCAACACGGGTGGCGGTGACCGTAGTTTCAGGAGCTACGGGAACCGCTTGAGTCTCTGGATTGGGTTCCTGCCAGACGGAGGTCAACAACAGGAAAAAGGCAACGGAGCTAAAAGCCATGGCCCCCCTATGCAAGCCGTGTGCCAATCACGAAGCGAGAATCAACACCGCCTTCGTTCCAATCACGGAACAGAAGCAAACACTAAATCGATACTGTGATGATTCGCGAGACTACCAAGACACGCCCGAGGGCGAATCATTCGTCCAATGGGCAAGCCGATACAACGGCGCCAAGCGCTCCAAATCGGCAATCACGCCCACCGCCCAATCTTCACCCGCTGCGATGACGGCCTGTTTGGGCATCCGCGCCACCACTTCAAGCGAACATTGACCAGGCTGCACCACACCAGCGAAATCACGCCAATCACGGCTGTTCATTTGGTCAATCGGGCGCGCGCCACCGCCGTTCAACTCTAAGGAAAACCCTTCCGCCGCCCGGCAGGCCTCCGCCAAATCCTTTTGGCCATCACTTTCCTCCGCGCGTTTAACCAACACATTCAAATCGTACCAAGCGGATTCATCAATCCGCAGCCCCCACCAACAACTGGTGTGGTCGATGCAAATTTGAAAATGGAGGTTATTGCGCGCCGAATCCAAATCCTTGCCGAGTTCCTTGCCGAGAAAATCCTGCAAACCCTTGCGTGACTTCTTGTCGCGAAACAGCATCGTGCGCTGACGGCGTACCCTCTTGCCGTTGGTAGCGTGCGGATTGTGCAAACTTTCACGCCGATCCAGGCCAATTCCAAGCGCAGCATATGCCTTCTTCAACTCTTCACCAAGCGCCTGCAAACGCTTACGCACGGCCAAACGGCGCTGGTTCCATTCCGAGTCTCCCTGGAAACGGGGCTCATACAAATCAAAGTCGGCTGAGAAGAACATCGCGGCGCTAGAGTAACGGCGCGACGGCAAAATAGGGCATGCACAAACCCAGCATCGACGACGGCATGGACCACGGCCTCGATTACGTCACCGGCCCGGTGCGGCGTTTGCTTACCATCGGCAAACGCGTGCTTGAAGAACTCGCCCACGATGATTTATCCGGCGTGGCCGCGCAGATGACGTACTACTTCATGCTGGCGCTATTCCCGGCACTGATTTTGTTGGTTGGCCTGCTCGATGCTCTGCCGCTGGAGAAAAATGTTGACCAGGTTGTCAACAGCATGTTCAGCAGCCTGCCGCATGACGTAGCAAACTTGCTTTCTCGCTATGTGAGCGACTTTGCCAACCGCCGCCCACCGGGAAGCCTGCTCCTCTGGATTCTGGCGGCACTTTGGGCGACGTCGCGCGGCATACGCGGTGCACGCAAAGGCCTCAATCGAGTGTTTCGCTGTAAACCTACCAACAATCTATTATTGATACGCCTGCAAGATGTGGGAATCACTGTGGCTGGCTTGCTGTTCATGGGACTGGCCTACGTACTGCTGATTGGCGGCCGCCAACTTGGCAATGTGGTGGTCGATTTCACCGGCCTCGATATTTCTATGCAAGTAGTTTGGGAGTGGCTAAGTTTGCCAGCCACGCTCCTTTTGATGACGAGCTTTGTGGTTTTGGTGTATCGCTACTTGCCGAGCCGACGCGTCGCTTTGCGGCCGCTACTTGCCGGTGCGTTGCCAACGGTGATTGCATGGATGCTGCTCGGAAGCGTGTTCCGTTTTTGGCTGCGTCACCTCGGTAACTTCGACCAAATCTACGGTGGCCTCACCAGCTTCTTTCTGCTGATGTTCTTATTGTGGTTGATTTCCTTGGTGCTTCTGCTTGGCGGCGAAGTCACTGCGCGGCTCGATGATCGTGCACGCAACCGCGCTGCAGCGAACGCCGCTGTGGAGCACAAGATTCTCGATAAAACAGAATAAAAAAATGCGGCCCCGACTTTCATCAGGACCGCAACTCCATCCCCTCAGATGGCACCTTTCGGTGTTTACAAATTTA
Organism: uncultured bacterium; assembly: GCA_937919925.1. Taxonomy (GTDB): domain Bacteria; phylum Planctomycetota; class UBA1135; order UBA1135; family UBA1135. The sequence continues at coordinate 14,295 of CALFOT010000099.1, forward strand.
CCCAAGGAAAATAAACCCTTAGGCAAATAAGCAAATCTAGATTGCCCCTGCTGGAGGCAATGTAGACAGTTTATCCATTGTCAAGTAGCTCTTTCTTCACCCCCCCAAAAAATGACTGGGCAAGCCGCCCCAGGCAATTTTGAGGATTCCTAGTTACAAAAGGAATAGCGTCATTATCGAACATCTAACTTCAAGGTTTTTGCCAAGAATCTGCAAACAAAAAATTTGAGTTAATTCGCTTACCCCCCCCTAAAACTGCACTTTCGGAGCAACTCTTGCCTCTGGGATATCAAGTTCAAAGAAATCACGCGGCCCAAAATGAAACATGTTCGCAATCACATTGGAGGGGAACTGTTGGATGCGGTTGTTGTTATCGCGGACATTGCCGTTGTAAAAACGTAGTGAGGCCTGGATGCGATTTTCCGTGTTGGCCAACTCTTGCTGCAGCTCCAAAAAATTAGCACTCGCTTTCAAATCAGGATAAGCCTCGAGCCGCACCATCAGGGATCCCAAAGTGCGCTGCAACATGGCTTCATCGGCCGCCTGACTGGCCACCGCGCCGTGATTGCCGGCTGCCTTCTCGCGCAAGCTGACCAGTTCTTCGAGAAGACCGCGCTCATGTTTTGCATAGCCTTTGACCGTTTCCACCAAGTTTGGAATCATGTCATAACGGCGCTTCAACTCCGTATCGATATTCGACCACGCTTCATCGCAATGGTTACGCACCGACACCAAGCCGTTGTACATGCCGACGACAGCAAACAAAATGAGAAGAACAACACCAAGGGGGATCCAGAGCAGCATGGCTGGATTCTACCAATAAGTGCAAGCGAGGACAGTTTTAGTCGCGATCGGAAAAGATTCCGTGAGACTGTTTGAAGTCTACAGCCTTTTGATGCTGCTCATCACCTTCCTGACCAGCACGGCGGCGCTCCAGAGATTTCAGCATTTCTTCCTTGCCGTAAACGATCAAATCATCGCCGGGTCGCACCACCACACTACCCTTCGGGGCGCCAATATAACCGCCTTCCGCGCGCTCTATACCCAAAATCATCACCCCCTCATCCCCCAAACGCAGATCCATTAAAGTGCGATTCGCGAGCCAATCGCCTTCCTGGATAGGGAACTCGGCAACCGAATAGTGGTGGGCGAGGTGCAGCATTTCGCTGTAGTCCTGAGCTTCGAGTTTTGTCCAGCGGCGCAAGGCCCATTGCACCACGGTAGAAATTTGCCGATCAATCCACCTGGAGTAGGAAATCACGTACAACAAACAAACGCCAGCTGCGATGAACGTCACGCGAAACCAAGTTTGGCTAAACAAGCCCTCATCCGGTGTGTTCAACAAGGCCAAAACCAACGAGCCCACCACCGAAATAAAGCCGGCATTACCGAACAACATCAATGCCAAGGCGATTTCGCGACGCACGGGATTGCTCAAGATCTTCTCCGACTCCACCGTCGTGAAACCAACGCCGAAGTAAGCGGAACGTGCTTGGAAGCGTGCAATTTGCGGCGAAAGTCCGGTCATTGCCAGGGCAATTGCTCCAATGCGCACGATCAGGAGTGAAATCGACATCACAAAAAGGACAGCGCAAAGAGCAAGCATGGCGGGATTTTAAGCGCGGAAAAGGTACTCGGGCATTTGCCCGCGAATGGCAACCAAGCGCTGAAGCATAGGCTCCAAGTCGGCTGCGGTAAGTTGGCGGTTGCGGAACAAGGCAAGCGTATCGCCTTCGAGCTCCAGGGCAGTATCACGATATTCCAGCAAGAATTCCATCATGCCGGTGTGGCAAAAATCGTAAGCAAACTTACGGTCGCGCGAACGCACCGTAAACGCCCGTGAAAACTCGAGTGATTCAAAATCAATGTCTTCGAAACCGAAGCTCTGGCCAAAGCGCGAAAGCATGTTTTCTGGGTAAATGCGCAATTCCTCGAAGTCTTGTTCCAGATGCAGCAAGGCCACGCAAAAGTGATGGGTTTGCTGGTTCTTGCCGCTGCCGGTGGTGTACCGAAAAGTGAAGGCGGCGGCACGAAAACCCTGCCAGGGGCCGGTCAGCAAACTGTAACCCATGCGGCTATGCCCCACCTGCAGGCGGTCCAAAAATCCATAGCGGAGTCGGATGGATGGATCCCGTTGGTGGTTGTATTTCCAGCCATGCGCGGCCGCCCACTGGCCAAATTCTTCGCGCCGACGTTTCTCCGCTTGCCAGCCAAAGTACCCCAAGACCGCAATGGCAACGAACACTACAAATAGGAGCAGAGGCTCCATCAAACGAGCTCCAAAGCCATGGTTTCGGCAATAGCAAGCGTGGAAGACTGTTCCCGTTGGGCGCGGCGCAGAATTTCCGTGATGGTCGTGCCGATGCCGCGCAATTCTTCGGACCAGTCTTCGCGGCCGCTCACAAGAAAACCGCTGCCTTCAATCAAAGCTCCAGCATTGAGCACAAAATCGGGTAGGAAAATAATCCCACGTTGACGCAACAACTCCGCTTGCTGGGCATGCCCCAACACATTGTTGGCGACGCCAGCAACAATGCGCGTTTCCATCCGTGCAATCGACAAATCATGAATCGTGCCGCCGAGAGCAGCAGGTGCCAGCACGTCGCAGGGCACTTCCAATATTTTCGCAGGCGCCACGATTTCCACACCAAGCGCAGCTGCAGTAGTAGCCACTTCTTCGTTGATATCCGCTCCGATTACTCGCGCACCTGCCTGCAAACACAGTTTCGCCACCGCCATACCCACGGAACCAAGCCCCTGAATCGCCACCGTGATGCCTTGCATCTCTGGCGTGCCAAGGAAATCCAATGCCGCGCGCACGCCTTGCATCACCCCTTCGGCGGTAGCCTCGCCCCCAGAGCGCAACTTGCCACCACTAAAAAACTGCGCGGTGTGGACGGTCGTGCTGCGCAGCGCCTCACCATCTGCTGCAGTGAAGCCGGCATCGGGGCCGGTTTGATAGACACCACCCAGAGCTTCCACTTCGCGTCCAAGCTGCTTCATGGCTTCGACACGGTTGATGAGATGTTGCGCCATCACCACAACTTTGCCGCCGCCGCCCTTCACTCCGGCAAGTACACACTTCAAAGTCATCGCGCGCGACAGGCGTAACGCATCGTGCAAAGCATCGTTCTCGGTGCGATAGGACAATACGCGAATCCCGCCATACGCTGGACCATAGCCCAGATGGTGCAAGGCAATCCAGGCGCGCAGCCCAGAGGCCTCGTGTTGCACCGCAATCACGCGGTCGTGCCCTCCTCGGGCCATTGATTCCAGTATGTCCACAGTTTCGGAAGATGCCGAGGTCGTCGGCAGTCATATATTGTACGTCTTTGCCATGCTACACCGCCTCGCACCCCTGTTGGTTCCACTTGCTTCCCTACTCCTCCTGGCCTGTGGCTCCGCGCCGCCGGAAGATGTTTACAACTTGACCTCCTTCCATGCCTTGGAAAACGCTGCGCAAAAGCCCAGCAATGCGCTCCAGCCAGCCTTAGCAAACGCTGCCGATGCCACACCAACGCGCCCCGAGTTTAGCCCACGCAGTGACCGCGCCGCCGAGATTGGGCGTTTGATTGTGGATTGCGATCGTCACCTTCGCGCTTGGACGGACATCATGGCGGCACCACGCAGCGAAGAAAATCAAGAGATGGTTTCCCATACCGCTATGGCGCTTGGTGTAGTGGTTGCCCAAAACCGAGCTCTGCTCGAAGACCAAGCCATCTCAGGTGCCGCGCGTAATCGTGGCATTGCAACGGCAGCATTAGGCTTCTCCGGAGATCCCGCAGTGTTACCGCTACTGCTAAACAATGTTGGTAGTTCGGAAAGTGAAGTGGTTGCGAAAGCCCTCCTGGGTATCGGTGTGCTGCGCGTGCCAAGCACGCCGATTGGGCCGATTTACAAGCTACTCAATTCTCCAGTTGCCACGCCTGAAGTGGTCAGCAATGCCGCCTTTGCGCTCTTCCAACTTGCTGCGCTTACGCACGATGATGTGGATGGCACCATGTCCGCCACGTTGCTGGGATTGCTCGATTCGCCGCAAGCACAAGTGCGTGCTCAAGCCACGTTAAGCCTAGGTTTGATCAAAGCCAACATCGCGATTCCGCCGGTGACCGATTTGCTCGCAGCAGACCCGGATCCACAAGTCCGTACCGCTGCCGCATTCGCTCTGGGTCAAATCGGTTCGAAGGGATCCACACGCCCTTTGGTTGCGGCCCTCAGTGATCCTTCGGCTCTGACTGCCGGTACCGCACGGGGCGCGTTAGTTCGCATTCACGGCCGCGACCTTGGCCCGGATGCGGATAGTTGGCGCCCCGCCATGCAGTAGGCTGGGGTGTGCGATAATCGGCGGATGCGTCGCTCAGCCATTCGCGAATCTGCCAAAGCTAGTCGTTTCACGGAATCCGTGATTCGTGAAATGACCCGCGTGGCGCGCGTGCACAACGCCATCAACTTGGCGCAGGGTTTCCCTGATTTCCCCGCACCGGAAGAGCTCAAAGAAGCGGCCGTGCGCTGGATTCGCGCCGATTTGAATCAGTATGCCGTCACTTGGGGCAGTGATCGCTTACGCTCCGCGATTGCAACCTATATGCAGAAGCGCCGCGGCGTCACCATTGATGCCGATACGCAAGTCACTGTTTGCTGTGGCGCCACCGAAGCCATGATTGCCGCCCTCATGGGGGTGCTCGATCCCGGTGATGAGTTTTTAGTGCCCGAGCCTTTTTACGAAAACTACGGTCCCGACGGCATCTTGTCGGGGGCAGTGCCTTTATTCGTGCCACTTGGTACGGGATTTACTGTGGATGTCGATGCGCTGAAACGCGCTGCAGGACCCAATACCCGCGCGCTGATTTTGAACACGCCGCACAACCCCACGGGGCGCGTGTTTGACCGCGCAGAAATCACCGCGCTGTGTGATTTCATCAAAGAGCGCGACATGCTGCTGTTTACCGATGAAATCTATGAGGAGATTTTATTCACTGGCCCCCACCGCACACCGTTGCTGGAACCCGATATGGCGGAACGCACGATTGTGATTTCGGGAGCCTCAAAAACGTTCAGTGTGACGGGCTGGCGGATTGGCTGGATTATTGCGCCGCCTGCGTTAACCAATGGCATCCGCAAGGTGCACGATTTTCTCACGGTTGGCGCGCCGGCTCCCCTGCAAGAAGCAGTGGCGGAAGCACTGCTCTGGGAAGACGCTTACTTTGATCAGTTGCGTGTGGATTACGTCGCGCGCCGCAAACTGATGATGGAGGGCCTCCACGCCGCCGGCTTTGCGTGCGAGATCCCCGATGGCGCTTATTACGCGATGGTGGATATCCGTCGCTACCAGCAGCGCGACGAAGATGACGTCGCCTTTGCAATGCGCTTAGTCAAAGATGCCGGTGTGGCTACGGTGCCGGGATCGTCGTTCTACGCCAACCCCGAAGACGGCAGACACTACGTGCGCTTTTGTTACTCAAAACGCCTTGAAACCCTGATGGAAGCCAATCGCCGGCTAAAAGAATGGAGTGCCAAGCAATGAAGGTTTGGTGGTTGGTGGCGCTTGGGATGGCGGGAGTTGGCGGGATGAGCTGCGCGAAATCGGCAGCGCCGCACCAAGCCCCCGGCAGCGTGGAGCAGGCGCCTCTGACTGGAGCATCCAACAACGGTTTGCTGCAGCAACTCGCGGCTGCGCGCAACCAAGCTGCCGTCGAACCACTCAGTCCTGCCAAGCATTTTCGACTCCTCGGCAAAATCATTTTTCACAGCGCTAACGGCCCTATTGAGCAGGCCGCGGAACTGTGGCTCGCCGGGGCGCAGCGTATGAGTTTTCAGGTCGGCCAGGAACGCCAGCGAAATGATTTCCGTTTATTCGATGCCGAACATTGCTGGTTAAAAAAAGTCAGCGGTCCATTTGAGCCGTACGACGCTGCCGAATTGACCACCGAAACCATGCTGCGCTGGGAAGTCCTACGTTTTCCATGGGGTTGGGAAACACAGTTGGCGCTCCTCACGCGCCCGCAATCACAGGATCTCCGCATCACCCTGGAACGCGCCACCCCATTCGGCCCTTTAGTGGTGGAAACCGATGGCCACGGATTGCCCGCGCGCGCCAAGCTAGCGGGTTCCAGCCTCACTTTGGGCGATTGGAGAAGCGCGCAACAACAACCGGAGTCGATGCCGCACCTTTGGCAGTGGCAATACCAAGCTGGCAAACGCACCGAGCAGTACGACTCCATCCGCGCCCGCGCATTGTTTCAAGACAGCGCCTTCCGGCCCGTCTCCGACGAAAAATTTCCAATCGGGAATTTGGAATCCGCCATCCCCACGGCAGCGAACCTCAGCGATGAGTTTGGCGTGGTCGAAACCAGCCTTTTCTATTTAGAGGAAAAAGTGCATGCCAATTTTCAAGGTAGTTTGGCAGGTGGGCAGTGGTGGCAAGTTGGCAACGAGCGTTTCTTTGTGGCCAACGCAGATGAAAACCTGGCTGCTGAATGGCAGCACTGGCCGAACACGACTTGGCTGCGCTGGTCCACTTACGCAGACATCAAAACTGCTGAAGGCATCAACAGCTTGACTGCCGTCTTAGAGCAAATGGGATACCACGCAACCGGAACTTGTTGGGCCTTAGAAGTGCCTGCCGGGAAACGCAGCTACCGACACGTCTTTCTGCTACCAGTGGCGAAAGACTGAAACCGCGAATTCAGCGTTTAAATAGCGATTTCAAGCGGACCGCCTGCTGGGGCGAACCACTGCACGCTGGTGCTGCGCCCCGTCAATGCGGCATAGCGCCGAACTACATGCGCTGCAAAGTCCGACTGTGCTTCGGGATGTACCAAAGCAGCGGCACAACCGCCAAAGCCCGCCCCGGTCAGGCGCGCCCCGTAGCAGCCATCCACTTCCACCGCAGCGGCCACCATGGCGTCAAGCTC